>DASXYG010000070.1:0-153220 GCA_036502625.1 Streptosporangiaceae bacterium | reverse complement strand
CGGGTGAATGGCGGGTGGGGTGCGGTGGGATGTGGTCTGTGGGAGGGGTTTGGGGGGGTCTTGGGAGTGGGGGTTGGGAATTGGGTTGTGGATAACGTGCGGGGGTGGGGGTGGGGTGGACTAGCGTTTTCCTTGATGACGGATACAGCTACCGATACTGATGACGGGACCTCCTCGCGTACGCCGGTTGAGGAGGCCGCTGCCGGGTTGCCTGCTGGGCGGGTGCTCGCGGAGTTCTGTGCGGCCAACCTCTGGCCGGGGGTCGGGGAGACCACGGCGGGGCGCATCGCCGACGCGGGGATCCTCGTGCCCGACGATGTCACGGCCGAGCGGCTCGCGAAGATCGACTCGATCGCGGAGAAGCGGGCGGAGAAGCTCGCGGAGGCGTTCGCCAACGCCATGCCGGCGTACGAGGCCGTCGAGCTGTTCGTGCCCGCGCGGGTGCCCGCCCGGTTCGCGGGCGCGGCCGTACGGGAGCTCGGGGCGGGGGCGGCCGACCGGCTGCGCGCCAACCCGTGGCTGTTCCTGTCGCTCCCGGCCGCCAAGCCCGAGCAGGCCGACTACTTCGCCCGCCAGGTGCTCGGCGCCGCCGCCGACCCCGCCGACCCGCGGCGCGGGCGCGCGCTGGTCGCCCACCTCCTGAGCCGCGCCGCCCGCGAGGGCCACACCGCGCAGCCGGCCGCCCAGGTCGCCTCCGGCGTCGGCCAGTTCAACTTCGCCGACGGCCGCGCCGCCGTGGAGGCCGCGCTCGAAGACGGCACCGCCCGCCTCGACGACACCGGCGACCGCCCCCTCGTCACCCTGGCGCGCTACGCCGACGCCGAGGAGACCATCGCCGAGGGCATCGCCCGCCTGGTCGCGGAGTCCGAGCCCCTGTCGGACGAGGAGGCCGTGGTCGCCGCCTCCGAGGGCCTCGACGACACCCAGCGCCATGCCGTCCTCGCCGCCGCGGCGTTCGGCGTGAGCGTCCTCACCGGCGGCCCCGGCACAGGCAAGAGCCGTACGGTCGCGGCCATCGTCGAGCTCACCCGTTCCCAGGGGCTCGACGTCGCCCTCGCCGCCCCGACCGGCCGCGCCGCGAAGCGCCTGGAGGAGCTGACCGGCGCCCCGGCGTCCACGCTCCACCGGCTGCTCGGCGCGCAGGGCACCACCGGCGCGTTCAGCCGCGGCCCCGACTGGCCGGTCGAGGCCGAGCTGATCGTGGTCGACGAGGCGTCCATGCTCGACGCCGAGCTGTGCGCCGCGCTCCTCGACGCCTGCGCCGAAGGCTCCCACCTCCTGCTGGTCGGCGACCCCGCGCAGCTCCCGTCCATCGGCGCGGGCCGCGTCCTCGCCGACATCATCGCGTCCGGCACCGTCCCCGTGACGGAGCTGACCAAGCTCTACCGCCAGCGCGAGGGCGGCGACATCGCGAAGCTCGCCACGGCCGTGCGCGGCGGCGACCTCGTCCCGGTCCCGTCGCCGGAGAAGGAGGTGGTGATCGTCCCGGCGCGCGAGTCCGCCGAGGCGGCCCACCGCGTCGTGCAGCTCGTCACCGACTCCATCCCCCGCGCCCTGAGCATCCAGCCGGAGGACATCCAGGTGGTCACGCCGGTCCACCGCGGCCCGGCGGGCACGAAGGAGCTGAACAAGGCGCTGAAGGCGAAGCTGAACCCGGGTGCGGGCGAGCATGCCGGGTTCGACGTCGGCGACCGCGTCGTGGCCACCGCCAACCACGTCGACGAGGGGTTCGCCAACGGCGAGGTCGGCCTCGTCAGCGGCACCGACGGCGAGGGCGGCCTCCAGGTCGTCTTCACCGCGGGCCCGGTGACCGTACGCCGGAAGTTCCTCGGCGACCTGCTGCACGGCTGGGCGCTGACGGTGCACCGCGCGCAGGGCTCGGAGTGGGGCGCCGTCGTGGGCGTGTTCACCGGCGAGGCCGGCGGAATGCTGTCCCGCCCGCTGGTCTACACCGCGCTCACCCGCGCCCGCCACCACCTCTCCGTGGTGCACGCGGCCGGCCCGGCGCTGGCCCGCGCGGTGAAGAACGTCGGCGAGCGGCCCCGCCTGACCCGCCTGGTCCCGCTGCTCAAGGAGAACGTCGTGGACCCGGCGGCCGAGGCGGAGCCGGAGGCCGAGGAAGCGGAGGCGTACGAGGAGTAGCGGTCAGGCGCCCACGGCGTGGTAGCCGCCGTCGACGTGCACGATCTCGCCGGTGGTGGCGGGGAACCAGTCGGACAGCAGCGCCGCGATGGCCTTGCCCGCAGGCTCGGTGTCGTTGACGTCCCAGCCCAGCGGCGCGCGCTGGCCCCAGGCCTCCTCGAACTGCTCCGAGCCGGGGATCGACTTCATCGCCATCGTGCGCAGCGGCCCGGCCGACACCAGGTTGACGCGCACGCCCTCCTTGCCGAGGTCGCGGGCCACATAGCGGCACACCGCCTCGAGCGTGGCCTTCGCCGCGCCCATCCAGCCGTAGACCGGCCACGCGACGGTCGCGTCGAAGTCGAGCCCGACGACCGAGGCGCGCTCGCCGAACAGCGGGCGGCACGCCTGGGTCAGCGCGGCCAGCGACCACGCCGACACCTGCATCGCCACCGAGGCGTCCGACCACGGCACCTCGGTGAACCCGTCGCCCATGGCGTTCTGCGGCGCGAACCCGATCGAGTGGACGACGCCGTCGAGCCCGTCGACGTGCTCGCGCATCCGCTCGGCGAGGCTGGCCATGTGCTCGTCGTCGGTGACATCGAGCTCGAGGACCGGCGGCTCGGCCGGAAGCCGCTTCGCGATCCGCTTCGTGATCGACAGTCCGCGCCCGAACCCGCTCAGCACCACCTGCGCGCCCTGCTCCTGGGCGATCCGCGCGGTTGCGTACGCGATCGACGCCTCGGTGAGCACACCCGTCACCAGGATGCGCTTGCCGTCGAGAAGACCCATGCTGCCTCTGCCCTCGTTCTCGTCTCGTGTGTCCGGGTCGTACCGCGTCAGTGGCCCATGCCGAGGCCGCCGTCGACGGGGATGACCGCGCCGGTGATGTACGCCGCGTCGTCGCCGGCGAGGAACCGCACGATCGCGGCCACCTCGTCGGGCTCGGCGATGCGGCCGAGCGGCACCTGCTTGACGATCTCCGCCTGGCGGTCCTCGCCGAGCGCGTCGGTCATCTCCGACTTCACGAAGCCGGGCGCGACGACGTTCACGGTGATCTTGCGCGACGCCAGCTCGCGCGCCAGCGACCGCGCCAGGCCCACCTGACCGGCCTTGGACGCCGCGTAGTTGGCCTGGCCCGCCGAGCCGAGCAGCCCCACCACCGAGGAGATCATGATGATGCGGCCGAACCGGGCGCGCATCATCGGGCGCACGGCGCGCTTGGCGACGCGGTAGACGCCCGTGAGGTTGGTGTCGAGGACCGCGGCGAAGTCCTCCTCCTTCAGCAGCGCGAGGAGCTGGTCGCGGTTCACGCCCGCGTTGGCGACCAGCACCTCCACCGGCCCGTGCGCCGCCTCGACCTCCTTGAAGGCCGCGTCGACGGACTCGGCGTCGGTGACGTCGCACCGCACGCCGAGCAGGCCCTCGGGCGGCTCACCGCTCCGGTACGTCACGGCGACCTTGTCGCCCGCTTCGGCCAGCGCGCGGGCGATCGCCAGCCCGATGCCGCGGTTGCCTCCGGTGACCAGGACGGAACGACTCATCGACTAGGTACTCCTCGGCGCCAGGGGTTGTCGGATTGCCGGGTGTGAGCGTATCGGCATACCGGCGGGTTGGCGGTGTGGCGTACGCCGCGGGCCCGGGGCTGCCCGCGCGGACACGCTTCGGTGGCCCGGGTGCGCCGCCCGGCCGCGGCGGGCTTACGGTTGGGGTGTGCGATCGCTCCATCTACCCCGACGGTCGGCCGCGGTCCACACCGTCACCGACGCGCAGCGGCCCATGTCCGACGACATCGACCGCCGCCAGCGCCGCTATCTGATCTCGATGGGGATCCGTACGGTCTGCGTCATCCTGGTGATCTTCCTGCCGAATCCGTGGCGCTGGTTCGCCGCGGCCGGAGCGATCTTCCTGCCGTACATCTCGGTGGTGTTCGCCAACGGCGGCCGCGAGCCGGACAACTCCCGGTTCGACGAATACCTCCCCGAGCCTGGCGAGGGGAAAGACGAATTGGATCACCGCCCCGAGATCCGCTCGTAATCGACTCTTGACTCGGGGCAGGGTCCTTCGGTGTACATTTGACATGGCGCTTCGGTCCCCCGTCGAAGCGCCAGGCGCGGCGTTTCGGGCCCCCGTCGAAACGCCGTCGCATGCGACGCCGGGTGGTTTGCCCCCGTAGCCACCCGGCGTTGCTCATTTCCTCAGACCCCCCGTGCGAGACTGCCGTCGTGGACGGTGAGACGACGGCAGGCGGCCCCGAAGATCCGCAGTGCTCGGCCAGGGGTTGCCGCAACGACGCACGCTGGACGCTCGTGTGGGCCAACCCCCGCATACACGGCACCGAGCGGACCAAGACGTGGCTCGCGTGCGACGACCACCGCGAATACCTCTCGGACTTCCTCGACCGGCGGAGCTTCCTGCGCGAGGTGGTCGCGTTCACCCCGGAACCCTGACCTGCGTGGTTCAGCGCGCCGCCCAGCGGCGGGCGTCGGCCAGGTCGGCGGGGGTGTCGCAGTCGCGCCACGGCACCGGCTCGCCGTCGAGCGCGGCCGGGCGCAGCCGCACCTGCTCCAGGTCGCCGAGCAGGCCGCCCAGCGACGACCCGGAGTAGGCCGCCAGGGCCGTACGCAGCGGGGTCGTACGCCACACGCCCGCCAGCCACTGCGCGCGCCCGCCCGCGTCGACCGGCACGGCGCCGTCGGCCGCGGCCGCGGCGCGGCGCGCCTGCGTGACGTGGCCGGCGGTGAGGTACGGGAGGTCGGCGGCGAGCAGCGCCACCCATTCGGCGGCGACCAGCGGCAGCGCCGCGCGCAGCGCCGGGACGGGGCCCGCGCCCGGGGGGTCCTCCTGGACGAACTCCGCGCCGGGCAGCCCGGGGCGCCACGGGCCCGCGACGACCACGAGCCGCGCGTCGGCGACGGCCGTGGTGACGCGGGTGATCAGCGGGCGCTCGCCGACGAGCAGGCCGGGCTTGTCGACCCCGCCGAGGCGGCTGCCGCGGCCACCGGCCAAGATGATCGCGTCGTACGGGTCCATCCGGGCCTCCTCCCTGGACACCCAGGCCGGATCTTACGCCGGGCGGCGCCGGTCAGCCGCCGATGGCGGACATCGGGCGCGCGGGTTGCAGGAACGCGGGGTCGTCGATGCCGTGACCGGCGCGCTTGATCGCCACCGCGGCGCGCCAGGACTCCTCGATCTGGTCGTCTCCGGCGCCGGAGCGCAGCAGGGCGCGCAGGTCGGACTCCTCGCGGGCGAACAGGCAGTTGCGGATCTGGCCGTCGGCGGTGAGCCGCACGCGGTCGCAGTCGGCGCAGAACGGGCGGGTCACCGAGGCGATCACGCCCACCGTGGCCGGGCCGCCGTCGACCAGGAACCGCTCCGCCGGGGCGCTGCCGCGCTCGCGCGGGTCGTCGGGCGTGAGCGTGAAGCGGGCGGACAGGCGCTCGAGGATCTCGTCGGCGGTGATCATGCCCTCGCGGGTCCAGCCGTGTTGGGCGTCGAGCGGCATCTGCTCGATGAAGCGCAGTTCGTAGCCCTTGGCCAGGCAGAACTCCAGGAGCGCCGGGGCGTCGTGGTCGTTGACGCCGCGCATCAGGACCGTGTTGACCTTCACCGGGGTCAGCCCGGCGGCCGCGGCGGCCTCCAGGCCGGCGAGGACGTCCGTCAGGCGGTCGCGGTGGGACAGCCGCTTGAACGTGGCCGCGTCGAGGGTGTCGAGGGAGACGTTGACGCGGTCGAGGCCGGCGGTGCGCAGCGCCTCGGCCGTACGGGCCAGGCCGATGCCGTTCGTGGTGATCGACACCTCGGGGCGCGGCTCGAACGCGGCGATGCCGGCGACGATGCCGGGCAGGCCGCGGCGCAGCAGCGGCTCGCCGCCGGTCAGCCGGACCTCGCGGATGCCGAGGCGGGTGACGGCGATGCCGACCAGCCGGGTCACCTCGTCATCTGTGAGCAGCTCGGGTTTCGGCAGCCAGTCGAGACCCTCCGGCGGCATGCAGTACGTACACCGCAGGTTGCAGCGGTCGGTCAACGAGACCCGGAGGTCGGTCGCGACGCGGCCAAAGGTATCGACGAGCACAGGCACCTCCATGCAGGGACTTCCACCCTACGATCCATCTACGACATCGGGCGAACCTCGCAACCCCGGCGCGTACCGCCGGCGACGAAGGAGTGTGTGATGGCAGACGCTGGCTCGTGGGAGTTCGAGGGCGCGCGCGGCCGGATCGCGGTGCGCGACTGGGCGAACCCGGGCGCCCGGTACGTCGCCGTACTGGTGCACGGCTACGGCGAGCACATCGGGCGGTACGACCACGTGGCCGACGCGCTGATCGCCAACGGCGCCACGGTCACCGGCCCGGACCACATCGGCCACGGGCGGTCCGCGGGCGAGCGCGTGCTGGTCGACGACTTCGCCGACGTGGTCGCCGACCTGCACACCGTGATCACCCGGACCGCCGCCGCGCACCCCGGCCTGCCCGTCGTGCTGATCGGCCACTCGATGGGCGGCATGATCGCGGCGCGGTACGCGCAGGTCCACGGGCCGGGGCTGGCCGCGCTCGTCCTGTCCGGGCCGGTGCTCGGCTCGTGGGCGGCGCTGGAGCTCGCCGACGCCGAGGTCATCCCGGACGACCCGCTCGACACCTCGACGCTGTCCCGCGACCCGGCCGTGGGCGCGGCGTACACCGCGGACCCGCTGGTGTGGCACGGGCCGTTCAACCGGACGATGCTGCGGTCGCTGGCCCGCTGCGTGGACGAGATCAACTTCGGCGGGCGGCTCGGCGCGCTGCCCACGCTGTGGGTGCACGGCGAGGACGACCAGCTCGTACCGATCTCCGCGACCCGTGCCGGGATCGAGCGCATCCGCGGCGACGACTTCACCGGGCGCACGTTCCCCGGCGCGCGCCACGAGGTGTTCAACGAGACGAACGCGGACGAGGTTCTCGCCGAGGTGACGGCGTTCGTGGACCGCGTGCTGCGGTAGCCGGCGGGCGGAACCTGGCGCGTGCAGGTGTCCGGATGATCGCCGCCGGGAAACAGCCGGTCAGGGTCACCCTGAGGAATCCCTCAGTCGATTTCGGGGGTGGTCCCGATGGCCACCCGGCCATCGCGGCGCGAGGCTGGTACTCGCGACCTATCGCGAGGAGGCGGCGGTCATGAGCGCACAGGCGTACTTCGCCCTCCGGGCGCTGCGCGGCGGCCGGTGGCCACGGGCGATCGGCTACGCGGTCCCGGCCGCGGCGGTCGCGCTCGTGGCGGGCGGCGGGCTGGCGGCGGCCGTCCCGGCGGGCGCCACGGTCGCGGTGGCCGCGGGGCTGGCGAGCGCCGCCGCGCCGGGCGACCGCGGCCGTACGGACGGGCTCGGCGGCATCGCCCGCGAATGGGCCCGCGCCCATCCGTGGCGTTTCGCGGCCGGCCCCGCCGCGGCGCTGGCGGCCGCCCTGCTGGTCATCGACCTGTTCAGCGGCTGGCCGCCGATCGGCGCCGCCCTGGCGGGGCTGGCCGCGCTCGCCGCGCCCCGCCTCCGCACGGTCGCCCGTACGGCCCCGGTCCGTACCGCGTCCGCCCTGGCCACCCGCCGCCTCGCCCTCGCACCCGCCGCCGCCCGACCCGTTACGGTGGCGGCTATGGAGGGTGCGGAGGCCGCACCACAGCGCATCGCCACGGAGCGGGGCGCGTCGCTGCCCTTCGGCGAACGCATGGGCGCGGCGGTCGTGCCGCTCGCCCGCGCGGTCGGCGGGGGGTTCGAGGCAGGGTCGGATCGGGGGAACTTCCGGGAGATGCCAGGGGTTTCCCCTATAGCGCCAAGCCACCCCCGCTCGGCAGGCTGAATGCGTCAGTCATCAACGCAGGAGTTGCAGATGTCGTACTCACAGGCGCCGGTCCCCCGTGACGAGAGCCTGACCTGGCGTGAGGGCCTCACCGTCTCCGGTGCCGCGCTCACCAACGCGCCCTGGGGGATCGCCGTGGCCGGCGGCGCCGTGGTCGGCGGCGGCTACTTCCTCCTCCACCTCGGCAGCTTCCCGATCGCCGGTTCCGTGCTGCTCGGGCTCCAGGTGCTGCTCGCCGTCGCGGCGGGCGGCGCGCTGTGGAAGCGCCGCGCGGGCAACCGTGCCGTCACCTGGGCGCGCAAGCACCCCTGGCGGTTCGCCGCGCTGCCCGCCGTGATCACCGGCGTCGTGACGGTCCCGGTGGAGATGATCTTCGGGCTGTCCGGCCCGTTCAGCGCCCTGTGGACGGGCGTCGGCCGCGGCCTGGGCACCTGGGTGCTCGTCGCGCTCGTCGCGCTGATCGCCCGCTCCCGCCAGGACTGAACCCGCCACATGCCAGGCCCGGCCGGCCGGGGGGACCGGCCGGGCCCGCTCATCTCCGCCCCTCAGCGCCGTACGTGCCCCGGGGCGCGTGCGTGGCGGGGCGGGAATAGGCTGGTGGAATCCTTGGCGGTGTCGTTGTGAGGGGTTCGCTGATGCACCTGTGGATGGGCATCTTCTCGCTCATCGGGTTCGTGATCGTCGGCTGCGCGGTGTGGCTCTTCTCGACGATGTCGGCCCAGCGGAACCGCGAGGCGAACCTCCCCCGCGAACCGGCCGTGCCCGGTGAGGTGACGTACACCCCCACCAAGCTCGGCACCTGGGCGGTGACGGTCGTCCAGGCCAACGGCCGCACCCGCCAGGTCTACGCTCTGGACGAGGACGAGGCCCACCGCAAGGGCGAGCAGCTCGCCGAACAGGCGCGCGCCGACACCTGACCCGCACCCCGGGGAGACGCCATGCTCACGCCCATCGTCGTCGGCAAGCTCCTGGACGCCCTCCCCACCCTGTTATGGGTGCTCTTCGCGACCGCCGCGCTCCTCCTGCTGCGCGGCCCGGTGTTCGACAAGATCGTGCCGCGGCTGTCCCAGGTGCACGCGCTCGGCGTCGAGTTCACCCTCACCGCCGGCCATCTGATGGACAAGGCCGTCGACACCGCGCCCACGGCGGCCGGCGCCGAGACGTCGACGCCGGCCGAGCGGCGCGGCGCGGTCAGCCGTCTCGAACACGCGCTCCCGTCGCTGGCCGGCGGCCGGATCCTGTGGGTCGACGACGTCCCGGCGAACAACCGCTACCTCATGGAGCTGTTCGCCGAGGCCGGCATGTCGGTCGACACGGCGGCGTCCACGGAGCAGGCGGTCGAGCGGCTGGAGCGCGGCGCGTACGACATCGTGATCTCCGACATCGCGCGCGGTGACGACGACCGGGCGGGCATCGGCATGGTGCGCGCCTTCGCCGAGCGGGGCATCCGGGTGCCCGTGATCATTCACGCGGGGCGGTTCGATCCGCGGCTCGGCCTGCCGCGCGGCGTGTTCGCGGCGACCAACCGGATCGACGAGGTCGTGCAGTACGTCATCGACCTCATGGAGCGCGCCCGGTTCGGGGCGCCACGCCGGTAAAACGCGCGTTCGGTCACGGAGAGCACACGCCGGGTGGGCGCGCGGGCGATCGTACGGCGCCGCGCGCAAGGCTGCCGTAACCGCCGATTCATCCGGGCGACACGTCGATGATCGGCCGGGACGCCCGCCGCGGCGGCGCGTCATTCCTTTGGTGCTTCAAAGATCAGCGGTGCGGCGATAGGGTCTGGACGATTCGTCTCCGGTCACCGAATGTCACCTCTGGTGAATGCGGTGACCGGAGGATTTTACCAATCCATTAAGTGCCGGTGGCGCGCAATTGTGAGGCTGAGTCCGTTCCGCTACATTGGCGCGGCATCCTCAGCGATGTCCACACGTTGGTGGGCGACCCGAGAACCTGCGGGCCACCGATACGTCCTGTGTGAGCCCCCAATGCACAGCGTTTTGAGAAGGAGTGCGCGTAGATGACCGCTACGACGCCGCCCGCCGGATCTCCACCCACGGAGACCCGGCATCTTCGCCGCGATATCGGCCGCATCGGGCTGCTATTCACCGGCGTCGGCTCAATTATCGGATCCGGCTGGCTGTTCGGGGCCATGAACGCGGCCCAGCTAGCCGGGCCCGCCGCGATCTTCTCCTGGCTGATCGCCGGGATCATGATCATGCTGATCGGGCTGTCGTTCTCGGAGCTCGGCACCATGTTCCCCGTCACCGGCGGGGTCATCCGGTTCCCGCACTACACCTGGGGCGGGTTCGCCAGCTACTCCATGGGCTGGATCACCTGGATCGCCGCCGCGGTGGTGCCCTCGATCGAGGTCACCGGCACGCTCCAGTACGCCACCAAGTGGTTCAAGTTCACCACGGCGCACGACATCAACGGCGAGACCGTGCACACCCTCACGGCACCGGGCATCGGCGCCGCGATCGTGCTGCTCGCGATCTACTGCCTCATCAACGTGATGGGCGTGAAGTTCTTCGCCCAGATCAACAACGTGCTGGTGTGGTGGAAGCTCGCCGTCATCGTCGTGGTGATCGTGCTCTTCCTGTTCACCGCCTTCCACGCGGTGAACTTCAGCAGCCACGGGTTCTTCCTGTCGGCGACCAAGGACAACCCCGGCGGATTCCAGTCGGTGTTCACGGCCATTTCCACGGCCGGCATCACGTTCTCCTTCCTCGGCTTCCGGCAGGGCATCGAGCTGGCCGGCGAGACGAGCAACCCGAAGCGGAACGTGCCGTTCGCGGTGATCGGCTCGGTCGCGATCTGCACCGTCATCTACATCGCGCTGCAGATCGCGTTCATCGCGGCCGTCTCCCCGGGCGACATCTCGAAGTCCGGCGGCTGGCCGGGCCTGGAGTTCACCAACGACTTCGGCCCGCTCGCGGCCATCGCCAGCGCCATCGGCCTGGCCTGGCTGGCGGTCGTGCTGTACATCGACTCGGTGATCTCCCCCGGTGACACCGGCCTGATCTACACGGCCGTCACCTCGCGCCTCGGCTACACCATGGCCAAGAACGGCAACGCGCCGCAGAGCGTCGCGAAGCTCACCAAGGGCGGCGTGCCGTGGGTGTCCACGATCATCACGTTCGTGATCAGCCTGGTCATGCTGCTGCCGTTCCCGAGCTGGCAGCAGCTCGTCGGCCTGGTGACGTCCGCGACGGTCATGTCGTTCGGCGCCGGCCCGCTGGCGCACGCCGCGCTGCGCCGGTCCCTGCCGGACAAGGAGCGCCCGTTCCGCCTCGGCGGCGGCGACATCATCCCGTTCCTGGCGTTCTTCTCCGCCGACATGATCATCTACTGGACGGGCTGGAGCACCAACGCCAAGTTCTTCCTGATCATCGTGCTCGGCTTCGTGGTCATGGGCATCTTCATGGCCACCAAGGTGATCGACACGTCCAAGATGGACTGGAAGGCCGGCGCGACCTGGATCGTGCCGTGGCTGGTCGGCCTCGCGGTGATCAGCTACCTCGGCGACCTGGGTGACGGGCTCGGCGTCATCAGCGGTATCTGGATGGGCTTCCTCGTCAACCTGATCTGGAGCGCGATCATCTTCGCGATCGCGGTCCGGATGCGGCTGCCGAAGGAGCGCGTCGAGGAGATCATCGCGACCACCCCCCACGACGAGGTCGAGGAAGAAGTGGCCGTCTGATCCGCATGTGAACCACGCACACCTGTGGCCCCGGCGAAACGCCGGGGCCACAGGTGTCTCCGGCGCCGGTCACCTGCGTTACGGTCACTGCCGTGATCCCGGTTGACGCGCACGTCCAGGAGTTCCTCGACCTCATCGGCATCTTCGTGTTCGCCGTGTCGGGCGCGCTGCTCGGGGTGCGCAAGGACTTCGACATCATCGGCATGGCGGTGCTCGCCGAGATCACCGCGCTCGGCGGCGGCGTGCTGCGCGACCTGGTGATCGGCGCGGTGCCGCCCGCCGCGTTCACCGACATCGGCTACCCGCTGGTGCCGCTGGGCGCGACCGCCATCGTGATGTTCTGGCATCCGCAGTTCGACCGGCGCGGCTCGATCCGCCGCGCCGTGCTGGTCTTCGACGCGGCCGGGCTCGGGCTGTTCTGCGTCACCGGCGCGATCAAGGCCCTGGCGTACGGGCTCGGGCCGGTGCAGGCCGCCGGGCTGGGGCTGTGCACCGCGGTCGGCGGCGGCATCCTGCGCGACGTGCTGGCCAACGACGTACCGAACGTGCTGTACGACAAGGAGCTGTACGCGATCCCGGCGCTGCTGGGCGCCGGGATCGCCGTCGGGGTGTACGAGCTGGGCGCGTACAACGTGTTCACCGCGCTGGGCGCGGCGGTGTTCGCGTTCGCGCTGCGGCTGGTGGCCCGGCACTTCAAGTGGCGCGCGCCGCGGCCGCGGCGCGACACGGCGTGACGCCCGGTCAGCCGTTCAGCGGGCGCTCCATCCAGGCGACGTCCCAGTAGCGCCCGAACTTCCTGCCGACCTGCTCGTACGTCCCGATGTCGCGGAACCCGCAGCGGTGGTGCAGCCGCAGCGACGCCTCGTTGGGCAGCGTGACGCCCGCGTAGGCGCGGTGGACGTCCTCGGCGGACAGCGCCGCGACCAATGCGTCGTACAGCGCCGTGCCGATGCCGCGGCCGGTCGCCTCGGGGGCGCAGTAGACGCTGAACTCCACGGACGTGGCGTACGCCGCCTTGGGGCGGAACGCGCTCGACGTCGCGTATCCGGCCGGCCGCCCGTCGGCGTCGGCGACCAGCAGGCGGTGCGGGCCGCTGGAGGTGTGCGCGTCGAACCAGGCGCGCCGCTGCTCGACGGTGAACGGCGCGATGTCGAAGGTGATCGGCGTCTCGGTGACGTAGTGGTTGTAGATCTCGGTGAGCCGCGTGAGGTCGTCGGGGGCGGCGGGCCGGATCTGGTCGAGATCGGCGCGTACAGGCATGATCCGCAGTCCACCACGCCCGCGTTTCCGGGGCGTTTCCTGACTGTTTCAGATGGTCGGCGTGGGTGTGCGGCCCGGGGTGAGCTCGCGGTAGGCGGCGGCGAGGCGGCGGACGCCCTCGGTCAGGTCGTCCGGGGTCAGGCAGAACGGCAGGCGGACGAAGCGGTCGAGCGTGCCGTCGACGCCGAAGCTGGGGCCGGGGGTGACGAGCACGCCGTGGCGCACGGCGACGCGGACGAGGCGGTCGGCGACCGGGGCGTCCAGCTCCGCCCAGACGCTGAGGCCGCCCGGCGGAGTCGCGCAGGCCACCGTGGGCAGCTCGGCGCGGACGGCGGCCAGGAGGTTGTCGCGCGCGGTGCCGAGCTCGGCGCGGCGGCGGGCGCGGATGGGTTCGAGGTCGCGCATCAGCTCGGCGGCGACGATCTGGTCGAGGACCGGACCGGAGATGTCCTGCGTGGAGCGGAGCGCGATGAGGCGGGCGATCAGCGGCGGGGTGGCGCGGATCCAGCCGATGCGCAGGCCGCCCCAGAACAGCTTGCTCGCGGAGCCGACCGAGATGACGCGGTCGCCGCCGTCGAACGCCGCGACCGGGGGCGGCAGCGCGTCGTCGGGCACGGCGTCGCCGACGGGGAGGTCGGCGTACGTCTCGTCGACCAGGAGGTAGCCGTTGACCCGGCGGATGGCGGCGACCAGCTCGCGGCGGCGGTCGGCGGACATCAGCAGGCCCGTCGGGTTGTGGAAGTCGGGGATGATGTACGCCAGCCGGGCCGCCGACTGGCGCATGCCGGCCTCGAGCAGCTCGATGTCGGGGCAGTCGCCGGTGATGCCGACGGGGATGATGCGCAGGTTGCGGCGGCGCATGGCGCGCAGCGCGTTGACGTACGTCGGCTGCTCGGTGGCGATCGCGTCGCCGGGGCCGAGCAGCAGCGCGATGACGAGGTCGATGCCGTGCAGCGCGCCCGCGGTGACGAGGATCTGGTCGGGGCGGGTGGGCAGGCCGCGCCGCGCGTAGCGCTGCGCTATGGCGGCGCGCAGCGCCTCGATGCCGCCGAGGTGGTAGCCGGGGCCGCGGGCGTAGCGCGGCAGCTCCTCGGCCGCGGCGGCGACGGCGGCGCCCAGCTCGGGCGGCGCGGGCGGCGCGGCGGCGCCGAAGTCGATCACGTGGGGGGCGAGGTCGGCGCCGGGCCAGAACGCGTCGGTGCCGCTCTCGGGGGTGCCGGTCAGCGGGAGGGTGGTCCAGCTTCCCGCGCCGCGGCGGCTGTCGATGTAGCCGTCGTCGCGGAGGCGGTCGTACGCGGCGGTCACGGTGGTCCTGCTCACACCGAGGGCCTGGGCGAGGTCGCGCTCGGCGGGCAGCCGCACGCGCAGCGGCAGCCGGCCGTCGCGGATGCGGTCGCGTACGGCGTGGGCGAGCGCGGTGTAGTAGGGCCTGGCGCCCGCGGGGACGGCGACGAGGCGGGCCAGATGGGACCCGCCGATGGTGCGCCCTGCCGTATCGGTCACAGGGCCACTTTCCCCGATTGGCCCTTTGGAGGCAAGCCACTTTCCCGGACGATCAGTGTCATGAGCCGCGTGACCGGATTCGTCAACCATGCCGTGCGCAGGGCGTCGGGCCGCCGACTGTCCCGCCGCCTGATCCAGTTGTACGTCGGATTGGCCTTGTACGGGTTCAGCGACGCCCTGATCGTCATCGCCGGGCTCGGCGTCGACCCGTGGGACGTGCTGCACCAGGGGCTGGCCCGGCGTACGGGGCTCGGCATCGGCACGTGGTCGATCATCGTGGGCGCGCTGGTGCTGCTGGCCTGGCTGCCGCTGCGGCAGCGGCCGGGGCTCGGCACCGTCAGCAACGTGATCGTCGTAGGCCTCGGCATCAACGCGACGATCGCGCTGGTGCCCGCGCCGCACAACATCGTCGTGCGGTGCGCGGTGCTGGTGGCGGGCGTCGTGCTCAACGGCGCGGCCACCGGCTGCTACATCGGCGCCCGCCTCGGGCCGGGGCCGCGCGACGGGCTGATGACCGGGCTGGCCGCGCGCGGCCACTCCGTACGGGTGGTGCGCACGGCCATCGAGTTGACCGTGCTGGCCGCCGGGTGGCTGCTCGGCGGGTCGGTCGGCATTGGCACGCTCCTCTACGCGGTGGCCATCGGGCCGCTCGCGCACGTCTTCATCCCGTGGCTGACCGTACGGGAGCGCAAACCGGCGGACGATCCGCGGCCGACGGTCACGGCCGCGGGTCGTCCGTCCGCGGAGACGGCTCCGGCTCCGGCGACGGCGCAGGAGTGAGGTTGTAGACGGCGAGGGCGTTGCCGCCGAGCACCAGCCTGGCGGTCTCGTCGTCCGGGCACAGCGCGGCCACGGCGCGGGCGTTGCGCGCGATGCCGGGCACGCCGGGCCAGTCGGTGCCGAAGATGAAGCGGCGCGACAGGCGCGCGAAGTCGTGGCGCGAGTAGTACGCGGTCAGCTTCGACGGCGGCAGCCCGGACAGCTCGATCCAGACGTTCGCGTTGGCCGTCGCGAGGAACGCGGCGGCGTCGTACCACCAGCCGCGCCCGCCGTGCGCGAGCACGACGTTCATGCCGGGGAAGTCGCGCAGCACGTCGTCGAGCAGCGCCGGGTCGGCGAGCGCGTTGGACGACCCGGGGAAGCTGCTGGTGCCGCAGTGCACGACCACCGGGATGCCCCGCGTACGGCAGATCTCGTACGCGGGGTACAGGGCGCGCTCGTTGGCCGGGAAGCCGCCGTGCACCGGGTGGATCTTGCAGGCGACCGCGCCGAGCGCGAGCTGCCGCTCCAGCTCCTCGCGGATGGGGTGGTGCAGATGCGGGTTGAGGTTGGCGATCGGGCGGACGCGCGCCGGGTCGTGGCGGGCCAGCGGGAGGACGTCCTCGATCGGCTGGACGCCGGTGGCCTTGGGGCTGTATTCGCAGAGGACGAGCGCGATGTCGACGCCCTCGTCGCGCAGGAGCCCGGCGAACCCGGCGGGCACCGGTGTGCCGTCGGCGTCGTACACCCGGTCGAGCGCGGCGCGGTCGCCGAACCGCCGCGCCCAGTCGCGCCAGGCGGGCTTCAGCGTGGGCAGCCGCGCCGGGTGCATGTGGGCGTCGACCAGCAGGTGTCCGTCCAGCACGCGCGCCTCCTCGTCGGTTGATCTCCCCACGCTTCCTATCAGAGTCCGGCCGGTGACCACATGTGGCTGGAAACGCCGGGCAACACCGTACGAGGCGGCGCGATAATCACACCGTGACCGAGTTAGGCACGCGTCCCACGGTGAGCGTGGTCATCCCGGTCCGGGACGAGGCGGCGCGGTTACCCGAGGTGATCGCGAACGTCGCGGCGCAGTCCGTGCGCCCGGACGAGGTGATCGTCGTCGACGGCGCGTCCACCGACGGAACGCGGCCGTGGCTGGCCGAGCGCGCCGCCAAGAACCCGTCCTGGCTGGTGGTCGTGGACAACCCGCGGCGTGTCGTGCCGGCCGCGCTGAACCTCGGGCTGGCCGCGGCGTCCGGCGACCTCGTCGCCCGGATGGACGCCCACGCCGACTACCCGCCCGACTACCTGGAGCGCGTCACCGGCCTGCTGGCCGCGCGGCCCGACGTCACCGGCGTGGGCGGCGCGATGACGACCGCCGGGCGCGGCGCGTGGGGGCGGGCGAGCGCCGCGGTGCTGTCCCGCCGGATCGGGCTCGGCGGCGCGCGCCACCGCGTCGGCGGCCGCGGCGGGCCCATCGTGCACGTCTTCACCGGCTGCTACCGCCGCGACGCGCTGCTGGCGGCCGGCGGCTACGACGAGCGGCTGCTCGCCAACGAGGACTACGAGATGGACCACCGGCTGCGCGCGGCCGGCGGCGTGCTGTGGCTGCACCCCGCGGCGCGCAGCACCTGGTACGTCCGGGCCACGCCGGGCGCGACCGCGCGGCAGATGTACCGCTACGGCTTCTACAAGGCGCTGACGCTGCGGCTGCACCCCCGGTCCCTGCGCGTACGGCAACTGGCGCCGCCCGCGCTGCTCGTCGCGTTCGCCGGGCTCGGCGCGCTGGCCCCGCGGATCACCGGCTACCCGGTGGCCGCGTTCGCCGCCGCCTACCTCGCCGGGTGCGCGGTGGCGGGGGCGCGGGCGGCGCGCGCCGACGGCGCGTCGGCGTGGCGCGGCGCGCTCGTGCCGCCGCTCGTCCACCTGTCGTGGGGCGCCGGCGTGCTGGCCGGGGGCGCCCGGTTCCTGCGTACGGGTCCCGCCGTGGCCCGCCGCGTCCACGCCGGGCCGCGGGGCTGACCGCGGCCATGGAGCGGCTACCGGTGCACACGCGGGACGGCGCGGGCGACCGTCCGGAGATCGTCCAGGGGTCGGGGGCGGCCGTGCTGGACGAGCTCGGCGCCGACCTCGACGACCTCCTGGCCGCGGCGGGCGCGCCGATCACCGCGCGCCGCCCGTGGCTGGCGTGCTGGGCGCGGCACCACACCGACTGGCGGCCGTGGGTGGTCGGCGTGCGGCTCGGGGGGCGGCTGCGCGGCGCGGCCGTCCTGGCGCGGCAGGTGCGGCGGGGCGTCGCGCGGGTCGCGATGCTCGGCCACGGCGAGAGCGACTACTGCGCCCTGCCCGTACGCGCACCGGCCGACGCGCTGCCGCTCGCCCTGGCCGTCGAGCGGGCGCTGCGGCGGCAGCGGCGGCCGTGGACCGTCCACCTCGAACAGCTCCCGGTCGGCGACCCGGTGGTGGCGGCGCTGCGCGCGCGGCTGCGGTCGGAGATCGGCCCGGCCGACCCGTGCGTGATCGTGCCGATCGACCCGCCGGGCGCCGACCTTCGGGCCTTCCTGGCGGCGCGGGCGCGCAAGAACACCCGCAACGCGGCGGGCCGCGTGCGCCGCGACGGCGTCGCGCTGGAGGTGCGGCGACTGCGGGGGCGTACGGAGGTGCTCGCGGCGCTGCCGGAGATCCACCGGGTGCGCCGGGCGGGCAACGCCGCGAAGGGCCTCGACGACCACGCCGACCTCGCCTACCGGGGGTTCTGGGGGGAGATCCTGCCGCTGCTGGCCGAGCGCGGCGAGCTCGACGTCACCGAGCTGCGGCTGGACGGCGACCTGGCCTGCTACGCGGTGTGCCTGCGCGACGGCACCGCCTACCGCGGCTGGGACACCCGGCTCGACCCCAGGTTCGCCCGCTACTCCCCCGGCCACCTCCTCCGCGACGCCATCCTCGGGCAGCTCGCCGGGGAGCAGTGGACGGAGTACGACCTGATGCGCGGCACGGAGGCGTACAAGAACGCGCTCGACACCCGGCAGCGCGACCTGGTCGAGCTCCGCGCCTGGTCCTCACCCGTGCTCCGCCTCCCCCGCCGCGCCCGCCGCACCGCCGCCGCCCTCCGCGACCGCCACCCCCGCCTCATCGACGTCGACCAGCGGGTGCGCACGGCGCTACGCGGCCCCGCGGACGGCGCCGTACGATCGGGGCGATCATGACGACCAACGCGGGGGTGCGCGCCGGCTCGGCTGCCGGTGCCGTGCGGCTGCGGTCGCTGCGGGAGATCGACGATGACGCCGTCGGCCGCTGGTGGGCGCTGGCCGGGCGGGCCGCCGAGCCGAACCCGTTCGCCGGGCCCGGCGTGGTGCTGCCCGCCGCGGCGCATCTCCCGGACGGCGGCCGGGCGTGGCTGCTCAGCGTGGAGCGCGGCGGCGAGATGACGTTCGCGCTGCCGGTGGTCCGTACGCCCGCGGCGCGGCTGCGGCCGTTCGCGGCGCTGACCGCCTGGCAGGGCTACTTCCCGCCGCTGGCCACGCCGCTGCTCGACCCCGCGTACGGGCCGGAGTCGTGGCGCGCGGTGCGGTCGGCGCTGGCCGGGCGCGCCGTCTGGCTGCTGCTCGACCCGGTGACCGCCGACGGCCCGGTGATCCGCGCGCTGCTGCGCGCGGGCGGCCCCGGCGCGGCGCCGCGGGTGCTGGAGACCGTGGAGCGCGCGGGCGCCTTCCCCGACGACCCCGCCGACCGCGACCGCGTCCGGTCGTCCCCCAAGACGCGGAAGTCCCTGGAGGCCCGGCGGCGCAAGCTCGCCCGGATGGCCGGTGCGGACGCCGTCACGTTCCGCGTCGACCCCGGCGAGCCGGTCCCGGACACCCTGGTCGAGGACTTCCTGAAGCTGGAGGCCGCCGGGTGGAAGGGCGCGGCGGGCACCGCGCTGGCCAGCCGCCCGGAGACCGCCGCGTTCTTCCGCGACGTGGTGCGCGCGCAGGCGGCGCGGCGCGGCGCGCAGGTCGTCGGGGTGCGCTGCGGCGAGCGGCTGGTGGCCGCCACGGTGAACCTCGTCGCCGGCGGCGGCCTGTTCTTCTACAAGATCGCCTACGACGAGGAGTTCCGTACGGCCTCACCCGGCCGCATCCTCATGGCCGACAACCTGGACGCCTTCGCCGACGACCCGTCGCTGGCGTTCGCCGACTCCTGCGCCGACCCGGGCGCGTCGCTGTCCAACCAGGTGCTGCGCGACCGGCGGCCGGTGGCGCGCGTCCTGGTTCCGGCGTCCGGCGGCACGGCCGCGCTGGTCACCGAGGCGGCGCTGGCCGGGCGCGCGGCCCGGCGGCGGCTGCGGGCGCTGCGCCGCGGCGGCCGGGTGCCGTAGCAGTTCAGTAGCAGTTCAGTAGCCGGTCAGTGGCCGCTGAGCCACCGGCCGACCGACCGCCACCAGGACGTACGACGCGGCGCCTCGCCGTGGCCCGCGCGCGTGCGCGGCACCGGCGCCCGGTCCGGCGCGGGCGTCGCGCGCGGCTGCGGCTGGAAGACCACCGGCAGCGCGGTCAGCGCGCGGGCGAACACGGACGTACGCCGCACCGGCTCGCCCGCGTCAGGTGCCAGGCGCAGGCCGGGCAGCCGGGCCAGCGCGGTCTGCACCCCGATCACCGCGATCTGGCGCGCCATGTCCTGCGCGGGGCAGCGGTGGTCGCCGACGCCGAAGGACAGGTAGCCGCGGTTGCCGCCGGACCTGAGGCGGTCGTCGTACTCGCGGACGATCGACTGGTTCGCCGCCGCGAGCCCCAGCCCCACCGGGCAGCCCGCCGGAATGGTGGTGTGCTCCCCGACGGGGACGTCGTGGCGCGGGTAGACGAACGGGTAGTTCTGCACCGGCGTCTCCCGCCACAGCACCCGGTCGACGGCCTCCTCGACGCTCTGGTCGATACCGGAGGGCCCGGCGCCGCGCTCGGTGAGCACCATGCGCAGCGCGTTGGCCGTGAGGTCGGCGGTGGGCGCGTTCCCCGCCGCGATGATCAGCATGAGCTGGTGGACGAGCTCCTCGTCGCCCAGCTCGGCGCGGTGGCCCATCAGCCAGGTCGTGATGTCCTCGCCGGGCGCGCGGCGCTTGGCGGTGACGAGGTCGCTCATGTAGCGGGCGAGGTCCTCGCTGGCGCGGTCGGCGTCGGAGCCGAACACGATGCGGCGCAGGACTTCGAGCAGCCGGAACCCCTCGGCGTCGGCCAGCCCGAACAGCCGGTTGAACACCAGCAGCGGCAGCAGCCGTGCGTACTGCCCGACGAGGTCGGCGGCGCCGCTCTCGGCGAAGTCGTCGACGAGCTGCCCGGCGAGCCGGTGGATCTCCGCTTCCAGCACCTGCGGGTCGACCCTGCCGAGGCTGTCGACGACGGCGCGGCGCAGCCGGGCGTGCTCGTTGCCGTCGGCGAACAGCAGGTTCGCGCGGTACGTCATCATCGGCAGCAGCTCGGAGTCCTCCGGCACGCGCCCCTGCGACCAGTCGGCCCAGCGGCGCGCGTCGTGGGACCAGGTGGACGGGTTGCGGCAGACGGCGGCGACCGCGTCGTACGTGAGCGCGAGCCAGCCGCGCACGCCGGGTTCCAGCATGACCGGGGCGAACGCGCCGTGGCGCCGCCACAGGCGTTCGTAGACGGCGGCCGGGTCGCGGGTGAACTCCTCGCCGTAGAGCGGTTCGGCGCCGGAGGCCGGGCCGGGGACGGGCGGCGCTGGCTCGGGCAGGTCGGCCATTGACGGAATGTATCGGGACGTTCACGGCATCGCGTGCCGATCGCGTCGACCGATACACGATCGCGACATGACCGAAAACCCGTCACTCTCCGTTCCAGGAGGCGAGGACGCGCAGCCGCTTCCAGGGGATGTGCGGGAAGGCGTAGTAGTCGGGCGTGAGGCCCGCGGCGGGGTACGGGTCGGCGCGGCCGGCCGGGTTCTCGAAGCCGAACGCCATCGGCGCGCCGCCGTTGTCGCGGTTGTACGCGCCGTACACCTGCATGGCCCGCGCGACGGTCCTCTCACCGGGCGTGATGCCGGGGATGGCGGCCACGTCCACGGATGGGTCGAGCTGCACGCGGGCGCCCTCGGGGACGCAGTCGGCGGCGCTGGAGGCGCCGTCGGTCTTGGTGGCGGGGTACGCGAACCGGCCGGCGCAGGCGTTGTCGGTGGAGAAGTGCAGGGCGTGGTCGATGCGGCCCTGCCGGATCTCGAACGCGCGCACCAGCCCGGCCAGGCCGGAGAAGCCCGCGCCGACCGCGCCGCCGTGCTCGTCGCCCTTGCCGTACAGCGGGTTCGCGGTGCCCCACGACGCGGCCCAGCCGCCGCCCGTACGCCGCATCCGCCAGAAGTCGAAGACCTTCCGCCGCGCGGCGTCCACGACGATCATGGACCCGTCCGAGCCCGGCGACGGCCGCGCGCCGTCCGGCATGGGCACATCCTTCAGCAGGCACGGGCCCCAGTCCTCCAGGCAGCCGACGTCCTGCCGGGTGCCCGAGCCGCCGGGCACCTGGAAGACGGGCGTGCCGAACTCGTACAGGTCGGCGTGCACCCCGGCGGCCAGGTGGGCGGCCTCGGCGGCGCTCCCGGCGGCGAGTTTCGGATGCGCGGGGATCGGGGTGTTCCAGGCGCTGCGGGCGGCGAACGGACGGCCGCCGGTCGCGGTGAGCGCCGGGCCGCCGGGGCGTACGGTCGCGCCCGCCCTGGGGAGCCGGGTCGGCGGCGCGGTGGGCGTCCGCGCGGTGGGCGTGTCGCGGTCGGCCATGGGCCGGGTGCCGGGCCCGGTCGGAGAGCAGGCGGTGACGGCGATGGCGGCGGCGAGCGCGCTCCAGGTGCGGGCCCGCCGGGTCATGACCGGGCGCGCAGCGCGGCCCGTACGGTGTCGGCGGCGAGCCATCTCAGCTCCCTCATGATGTCGCGGGCGCGGGTGCGGGGCTCGAGGACGAAGCGGCGGACCTCCAGGTCGGACCCCCGCGGCGTGACCAGCCCGGTCTCGGTCGTCAGGGCGAAGCGGTAGCCCGCGCGCACGGCGGACTCCAGCGTGTCGACGTCGTAGTCGGCGGCGCGGCCGTTCGGGTAGGCGAGCACATCGGCGGCGACGGACAGCTCGCGCTCCAGCTCCTCCCGCGACCCGGCCAGCTCCCTGGCCTGGTCGGGGGCGGTCTCGCGGGCCAGGACGGGATGGGTCGCGGTGTGCGAGCCGATCGCGTGGCCGGCGTCGCGCAGCGCACGCGCGGCGTCCCAGTCGGCGAACACCTCGGGGCCGGGGCGCGTGCCGCGCGGCGCGAGGCGCGCGGCCAGCTCCTCGACCGCGGCGAGCCGGTCGGCCGCGGTCAGCGCCTTCAGCGCCTCGGCGACCGCCGCGCGCGTACGGTCGCGCACGCCGGGCGCGGCCAGGTCGTACGTCACGCCGTCCCAGGTCAGCGTGGTGGCCGTGGCGGCGCCGAACGCCCAGCCGAGCTCCTCCCACCAGATCCGCGACCGCTGCGCGCAGAACCCGGTGACGAGGAAGAACGTCGCCGGCATGCGGAAGCCGCGGAGGATCGGAACCGCGAGGTCGAGGTGGTCGCGGTAGCCGTCGTCGAAGGTCAGCGCCACCGCGCGGGGCGGCAGCCGGCGCCCGGCGCGTACGGCGTCCAGCGCGGGGCGCAGCGGCACCACCGTGGCGTGGCGGCGCAGCGTGGCGAGCTGCCGGGCGAACGCCTCGCCGTACGCGTCGCCGGAGTCCGGGAACCCCCAGGTCGGCGCGATGTTGTGCCAGCCGAGCACGAGCAGCCTGCCGCTCATTCCCCGTCTCCCCGGGTGCGGACGAGCGCGATCACCTCGGCGACCGCGGCCCGGTCGAACAGCAGCACGACACCCGCTCCCCCGATGGACCCGGCGGCCACCGTCGCGGCCAGCCCGGCCCAGCCGGTCCCGGTGAGCAGCGCGGCGGGCAGGCCGAGCGCGGTGACCCCGGCGGCGCCGAGCGCGCCCGGCCGCATGGCCACCAGGCACTCGCGCCAACCCGTGCCGACCAGCCGGTTCGCGACGTGCAGCCGCACCGGCCCCCAGAAGACCATGAACGCCAGGTGCACGAGCGCGATCGCCTCGATGCCGTACGGCGCCACGATCCACATCACGACCAGCTCGCCGACGACGGTCGCGGCGGTGGCGCGCAGCAGCGCGGCCGGGCGGCCGATGGCGGGGAAGATGTCGCCGGACGCGTAGCCGATCGCGGACAGCCCCGCGGTGACCGAGATGATCACCATGGTCGGCACGGCGGGCGCCCAGCGCGGCGAGAACAGCAGCGGCACCACGGCCGGCGACACGATCGCCAGGCCCGCGCCCATCGGGAAGCCGAAGAACGTGACCAGCCGCAGCGCCTTCAGCATCGCCGCGCGGAACATCGCGGGCCCGCCGGTGCGGGCGCGCGCGTAGATGCCGTACGCGATCTTCTGGAACACCCAGTAGACGTTGAGGATCAGCATCTCGGGCAGCTTCTGCGCGATCGTGTACTGCCCGAGCGCGGTGGAGTCGAGCCGCCCGCCGACGATCATCTTGTCGCCCTCGGTGCTCGCCGTGTTCACGATGTTCAGCGTGAGCAGCGGCAGGCCGAACTTCAGCAGCGCGCGCACGACCCCGGCGCGCAGCCGCCAGGTCGGCATGACCCGTACGAGCCAGCAGTACGCCGCGGCGGCCACCGCCTCGCCGACCACCGTGCCCACGACGATCGCCCACGCGCCCTGCCCGCCGAACGCCAGCGCCACCGACGCGGCGCCGCGGGCCAGCGCGCGCAGCACGTCCACGACCGTGCGCTCGCGGTAGCGCAGGTCGCGCTGGAGCACGGCGTCCTGGACGAGGCCCACGCCGCGGAACAGCAGGTAGCAGAACAGCACCTGGAACATCGCGGTCGCCTGCGGCACCCGGAAGTAGCCGGCGACCAGCGGGGAGATCGCCACACCGACGCCGGTCATGGCGACGGCGATGAGCAGGCTCAGCGTGAACGCGATGCGCACGCGCTCGGTGATGCCGCGCTCCTGCTCGTAGATCAGCGCCGAGCCGACGCCGAAGTCCAGCGCGATCTCCAGGAACGCGGCCACCGACAGCCCCGCCGCGACCAGCCCGAAGTCGCGCGGCGCGAGCAGCCGGGCGAGCAGCACGGTCATCGCGAACACGACCAGCTTGCTCGCGCCGAACGACGCGGCCGACCACAGGAACCCGCCGACCGCGCGGCGCGACAGGTCGCGTGCGTCGACGCCGCTCACGGCGGCGCCTCCCCCGGGTCCGTACGGAACGGGTGGCGGCCGAGGCGGTGGCCGGCGACGGCGGCCCGGTACGCGGTGGCCAGGCGGTCGGCCCACACGCCGGCGTCGAAGCGGGTGCGGGCGCGGGCGCGCGCCGCGCGGCCGACGGCGGCGAACCGGGCGGGGTCCGTACGGCGGAGGTCCAGGGCGGCGCGTACGGCGCGGGCGGTGGCGTCCGGGCCGGGCGGCGGGGCGAACAGCCAGCCGGTCTCGCCGTCCGCCACGACCTCGGGCACCCCGCCCACCCGGGTGGCCACCGCGGGGACGCCGCAGGCCGCGGCCTCGACCAGCACGGTGGGCAGCGCCTCGATGCGGCTGGGCAGCAGGACCAGGTCGGAGGCGCGCAGGACGTCCGGCATGTCGTCGCGCGCGCCCGCGAACACCACGCGCCCGGCCACGCCGAGGTCGGCCGCGCGGCGCCGCAGCGCGGGCATGCCGGGGCCGTCGCCGACCAGCAGCAGCCGGGCGTCCGGGTGCGCGGCCAGCACGGCGGGCCACGCGTCGAGCGCGGTGTCGTGGCCCTTGCCGTGCCGCATGTGGCCGATGACCGTGGCCACCGGCGCGCCGGGCGGCAGGCCGAGCCCGGCGCGTACGGCGGGGGCGCCGTACGGGGGCGCGGGGGTGAAGCGGCGCAGGTCGACGCCGTTGGGGATGACGGTCCAGGTGCGGGGGTCGTCGCCGTAGCGGTCGGCGAAGCCGCGGCGGGACGCCGCCGAGACGAAGATCAGCCCCCGGGTGCGGGACGCCAGCCGTACGGCGAGCCGCTCGCGTACGGCGGTGCGGCGGTCGAGCGCGGGCTCGGGCACGTGGTGCAGGGTGCAGACCGCCGGGCGGCGGGCCAGCGCGGCGGCCACGGGCACCAGCGTGCTGGCGTCCTCCAGGTGCGCGTGCACGATGTCGCAGCGTGACGCCCGGATCGCCGCCGCCACGCGGGACACCCCGTCCGGCTGCGCGAGCCGCTCGATGCCGAGGAACCGCGGATCGAGCCCCGCGCGCCGCAACGCCGGCAGCCACCGGTCGCGCCCCCCGGAGGCCGGCGCCAGCACGGCCACCCGCGGCTCGATCCCCGCCGCCTTGGCGTACGAGGCCAGCGTGACCAGCACGTTCTCCGCGCCCCCGAACCGCAGCCCATCGATCACCAGCAGCACCCGGATCATCGCGCCGCCCGATCCCCGGGCGCCCCGGGCGCACGGCAGTCCGCGAAGACCGCCTCCATGCGGGACGCGATGGCGGGCCAGGAGGCGCGAGCGGCGAGGGCCTCCCGGCCGCGCGCGCCGAGGCGGGCCGCGCGCTCGGGGTCCGCGAGCAGGTCCGCGATCGCGGTGGC
This sequence comes from Streptosporangiaceae bacterium, assembly GCA_036502625.1. Classification (GTDB taxonomy): domain Bacteria; phylum Actinomycetota; class Actinomycetes; order Streptosporangiales; family Streptosporangiaceae; genus DASXYG01. Next base: position 127,462 of record DASXYG010000070.1, on the reverse strand, counting down.
CAGGGCCTCCCGGTCGCGGGGCGGGACGACCAGGCCGGTCTCGCCGTGCGCGACCGCCGCGGTGAGGTCGCCCACGGACGTGGTGACGACCGGGCGGGACAGGCTGTGCGCCAGGTGGGCGACGCCGCTGGCGTTGGCGTCGCGGTACGGCAGCGCCACCAGCCGCGCCGCGCGCACCAGCGGCGCGACCTCCGCGACCGGGACGTAGCCGAGCCGCAGCTCCACGCCGCCGGCCTCCGCCGCGCGCCGCGCCAGCGCCGCGGTGTCCACCTCGGCCGAGGGCGCCCCGGCGATGACCAGGCGGGCGTCCGGGACCCGCCGCCGTACGCCGGCGAACGCCTCGACCAGGTCGCCGACGCCCTTGTACGCCTGGAGCGTGCCGAAGAACAGCGCGACCGGGCCCGCGTCGCCGGGGTCGGGCGCGCCGTCGAGGAAGACGTCCTCGTCGCCGTGCGGCACCACCTCGACGCGGCGGACGCCGGGGAAGTGCGCGCGCAGGTCGCGCGCGCTGTCCGGGCCGAGCGCGAACACCACGTCCATCGCGGCGTACGCGCGGCGCAGGCCGCGTCCGAGCGCGCCGCCGTCCTTGAACACGGCGCCGTCGCGGCGCTGCTCGTTGAACGGCCGCGGCGAGTGCGCGACGTACGCGAACACCGGCGGGCGCGGCCACCGGGCGCCCGCCCTGGCCAGCCGCGCCACCATGCCCCCGTCGAGCGCGAACCGCCAGTTCGACCACTGGACGACGTCGGGGCGCGTGCGGCGCACGTGCCGGTTCACCGCCCGCCAGGCCGCGAGGTAGCGCAGCGCCCGCCATCCGCGCCGCGCCTTCCGCAGCAGCGGCGCGTCGCCGGCGCCGTCGGCGGGATGCCAGGTGGGCAGGATGGGCGTCACGGTCATCCCCGGCACCCGCGCGGCCAGCTCGGGTGCGGGCCCGGTGAGCAGCTCCACCCGGTGGCCACGCGCGGCTAACGCCTCCCCCTCCTGGAACGCGAACTGGAACAGCCCACCGGACGGCGAGAACTCCACCAGCGTCACGGCCAGCGCACGGCCTGAGCGGGGTGGTGGCGCCACGGGAACGTCCTCGGGGGCGGGGGGTGTCATGGGTTCCCTGATGGGACGCGGGTGTCCGTGCCGTGGAGGACGTGGGTGTAGAGATCGGACAGGCGGCGCGCCCAGGGGGCGGCGGCGAAATGGGCGGTGAACCTGCGGCGGGCGGCGGCGCCGAGCGCGGCGCGGCGTGCGGGGTCGGCGGCCAGGTCGCCGATGGCGGCGGCGAGGGCGGGCGGGTCGGCTACGGGGACGTACACGCCCGTGTCGGGGGTGACGACCTCCGGGATGCCGCCCACCTCGGTGGCCACCACTGGACGTCCGGCGGCCAGCGCCTCGATCAGCGCGGTCGGCAGGGCCTCGAACGCGCTGGGATGGGCGACGATGTCCGCCGCGGCCAGGAGGTCGGGCACGTCGTCGCGGTGGCCGAGGAACCGGACCCGGTCGCCGAGGTCGGCCGCGCCCGCCGCGAGCCCCGCACGTAACGGCCCGTCACCGGCCACCGCGAGCATGACGCGGCCGCGCTCCGGGGCGTCCCGCAGGAGACGCATCGCGTCGAGGAGCGTGGCGTGGCCCTTGCCGGGGCGGGCGACCGCGATCTGGACGACCAGGACGTCGGTGTCCGTACAGCCCAGCTCGGCGCGGACCCGGGCGCGGGCGGCCACCGGGTCGCGGCGCGCGTCCGGGTCGGGCACGCCGTTGCGCACGGTGATCACGCGGCGCGGGTCGGCGGACGGGAACGCGCCGAGGTACCAGCGGCGCTGGGCGTCACTGACGGTGAGGGTGGCGCGCGCGGTGGACAGCCGCGCGGCCGCCGCCAGCCGCCGCTTCGCCCGCAGCACGGGCGTACGGCCGTCCTCGATGACGTGCAGCGTCGAGACCTGCGGCACGCCGGTCAGCCGCGCGGCGACGGCCCCGACGAGGTCGGCGTGTTTCAGGTGGGTGTGCAGGATGTCCGGACGCCAGCCGCGCAGCCGCCGCGCCGCCGCGCCGAACGCGCGCGGGTCCCACCGCGTGGGCAGATCGAGGCCGAGCACGGGCACGCCGAGGTCGCGCAGCGCCCGGGCGTAGCGGTCGTCGATCGTACGGACCAGCGGCATCACGGCGATCTCCAGGCCCGCCCCGGGCGCGGCGCCGGCCAGCCCGACCAGCAGCGCCTCGGCGCCGCCTGGCTCGAGGCCGTGGATGAGATGGGCGACGCGCACTTCCGGATTATCGCCCGGCGCGGCGGTCACGTTGCGGGACCTTCGGCCCGGATCGGACCTGTGGACGAGCGCCGTCCCGCTCCGTCACCCGGTGTGTACCGTAGACGTGTCACCCCCGGCCGAACGGACGAGCTCATGGCAGACCGTACGACCCGCCGGCGCCTGTGGCGCCGCGGCATCATCGCCGGGGTCGTCGCGGCGGTGCTCGTCCTGTGCGCCGGGGTCGGCTGGTCGCTGAGATACAAGCCGTCCTACACGGCGACGGCCACGCTGCTCGTCTTACCGAACGCGAAGTCCTCCCAGACCGGCGACGCCGCCAGCTATTACGACACGCTGAGCCAGGGCCAGATCGTCGAGACGTTCGCCCAGGTCCTACGCGCCAAGAGCTCCCCCGTCTGGGTGGTGACCGCCGGCCCCGGCCTCACCACCGCGCAGGTCGCGCGCACCGGCGTCACCGTGACGGCCGTGCCCGGCACCTCGATCATCAGCATCACCGCCCAGGGCACCGACCCCGCGATCGCCGAGCGGGTCGTCGAGGCGATGGCCACCATCTCGCCGCACGAACTGAACGTCCTGGCCACCCCGTACCGCGCGCTGACGGTCGACTCCGGCGCCGGTTCCGCGCAGAAGAGCGGGGTCGACATCCCCGCGCTGCTCGCCGCGGTCGTCGCCGTCGCGGTCCTCGCGGGCGTCGGCACCCAGCAGCTCACCTGGCTGCTCGGCAACGCGTCGCTGCGCGCCGCCCAGCGCGACCGCCGCGAGGGCTTCGGCTACGACACGACCGGCTTCCCGATCGTCGCCGACGACGACGCCCGCCCCGACCCCGACGAGCCCGAACACGCCGAGCCGGAGCCGCGCCGCCGCCCCCGGTTACCCCGCAGGCCCGAGAAGCCCGGCCGTACGGCCCCGCGCGCCAACCCGGTGGGCAACGGCTCCGGCGGCACCGCGCGCCGCGTCCCGGAGTCCCGGCGCGACGACTCCCACCCGTACCAGGACGGCTGACGCGTGGTCGCGTCGTTCACGCCGCTGCTGCGAGCGACCGGCGCGCGGTACGACAGGCCCTGGCACGCCGCGCTGATCGCCGCCCTGCTCGCGGTGCTCGGCACGGCCGCCATCGCCGCCTCGACCGTCCTCGGCGAACCGGCCCTGGCGATCGTGGTGCTGCCCGCGGTGGCCGCGGTCCCCCTGGTCGTCACCCGCCACCGGCTGGCCCTCGGCGCGATGGCCTGCATGGAGGCGATGAACCTCAGCGTCATCCTCGACGCCTACGGCCTGCCCAAGATCCACCTGGTGCTGCTCGGCCTGGCCGCGCTCGGCATCGCGCTGCGGTGGCTAGTGCAGCGGGTGCGGCCGAAGCTCACCATCGTCATGTGGTTCGCCCTGGCGTACGCCGCGGCCCGCGCGGCGTCGCTGCTGGCCGCGCCGAACCTCGCGGCCGGGATCGCCGACCTCGAGGACGTCCTCAAGGACCTCCTGTACCTCGCCGTGGTGATCACGCTGTGCGTGTGGGCGCGCGGGGCGCGGCTGGTGGCCATGTGCCTCGCCGGCGCCACCGCCGCGCTGGCCGCGCTCGGCCTGGTGCAGCAGTTCGTGCTGGCCAACTCCATCGACTTCTTCGGCCTCGCCGGGCTCCCGCCGGCCACCGACATCGGGCTGGCCGTCCCGCGCCACTCCGGGCCGTACGACGACCCGAACTTCTGGGGCCGCCAGCTCGTCGTGGCCGCGCCGCTCGCGCTCGCGCTGTTCGCCGACCGTACGCACGGGCGGCGGCGCTGGTGGTGGCTCGCGGCGTTCGCGGCGATCGCCGGCGGCGTCTACCTCACCGGCTCCCGCGGCACCCAGCTCGCGCTCGGCGCCACCGTCGTGCTGTGGTGCCTGCTGTCCGGGCGGCGCTACATCCGGCTGCTGTTCGTCGCGCCGCTGCTGGTCGCGCTGTTGCTCGCGGTGCCCGGCGTCGGCTCGCGGCTGGTCTCCCTCGGCGACACGACCGCCGAGGGCGCGCAGCAGGTCGACCCGTCGCTCGAAGGGCGCATCGCCGCGCAGCAGATGGCGCTGCTCATGCTGCGCGACCATCCCGCCATCGGCGTCGGCGCCGCCAACTTCACCACCGTCGAACCCGCCTACCAGCGCAGATACGGCTACAACACGCCGGTCCTCGCGCCGCACAACCTCTACCTGGAGCAGGCCGCCGAGGCCGGCATCCTCGGCCTGGCCACGTGGCTGGCGTTCTTCGGCGCGGCCGTGTTCACCGCCGTACGCGCCCGCCTGCTGCTGCGGCCGCGGCACGGCCGCGCGCCGCCCGCCGAGTGGTACCTCGCCGGCGGCGTGGTCGCCTCGCTCGGCGCGTGGGCGGTGGCCAGCGCGTTCCTGCACATGGCCACGTTCCGGGTGTTCCTGCTCGTGGTGGCCATCGGCGTGGGCCTGGACGTCCGCGCGCGGCAGGCGGCCGCCGACCGGCTCGGCGCGCCGCGCTGGCAGCCCGTCATGCTGGCCGACGCGATCGTGCCGCGCCCGCGCCGCCCACCGCGCGTCCGGGCGGCGTACACCGCGGCCGCCGTCGCGCTCGCCGCCGTCTGCGCGGGGGCCTACACCGCGCCCGGCCTGCTGTTCGCCACCCACTGGCGCGCGTCGGCGTACGTCGAGATCACCCCGCGCGCCGGCAGCCCGTACTCCTCGGCGTACCAGCTCGACGTCCTGTCCCGGCAGGCGCTGGTGAACACCTACCTGGCGCTGCTGGCCGCGCCCCGGTTCCGGCAGGAGGCCGAGCGCGCGATCGCCATGTCACCGGGCGAGCGGCGCAACACCACGGTGACCAGCAGCCCGGAGTCCGGTTCCGCGATCTTCGCGATCGACGTCGACGCCCCGACCGAGCGCGGCGCCCGCGGTGTGGCGCGCTACGCCCGCGCCTCCGCCGGCGCGTTCGTCGACCGCGCCGGGTCGCTGTACGTCTTCCAGCCCCGCGAGGACCAGGACAGCGCCGTCCCCGTACGCTCGCTGCGCACCTCGCGCGCGGGCGCGGCCGGCGCGTTCGGGCTGCTGCTCGCCGCGGTGGTCTACACCCTGGTCCGCCGCTGGGACTGGTTCACCGAGCCGCTCGACCGCGCGCCTCCGCGTAGAGCCTGACCACCTCGGCGCGCACCTGCGCCCGTTCGGTCAGCGTCTGCGACCACGCGATCCGCACACCCGCCTCGGTGCCGTCGGGCAGGACGGCCGCGAAGTCGCCGCCGGCCGCGTCGAGGCCGGTCATCCGCGCCGCCGTGGCCTCGGGCCTGCCGTTCGCCCGGACGATCAGCAGCGAGTCGGCGGCGTGGTCGTCGTTCATGTGCCGCAGGATCGCGGCGACGACGTCGGCGGTGAACGGTGTCGGCTCGGCCATGGCGTCATGATCGCACCGCGTCAGACGGCCCGCTCGGCGAGGGTGTTCCAGAACATCAGCTCGTACGCCTGCATGCGGCGGCCGTACGCCAGCCCCGCGGCGCCGTCGCGGCCGCGGTCGAGCCCCGCCTGGATGGCCGCGCGCGCGTCGTCCTCGGCCTCCGGCGGCGGCGCGGCGAACAGGTCGAAGAACGCGCAGGCGGCGTCGTCGAAGTCGTAGTTCAGCCGCAGCGCCTCGGCCAGCACCGAGCAGTAGCCGCCGAACGCGGTGAAGTTCGCGGCCAGCGCCAGCACGACGTCGGCCGGGTCGGCGTTCAGCGCGAGCCACGCCTGGAACGCGGGGTACGCCTGGCAGCCGGGCGCCGGTTCGTACGCCGCCAGCTCCTCGGCGGACATGCCCGCTGCGTCGGCCAGCCGCGCGACGTGGCCGAGCGCGACGCCCTCGCCGGCGGCGAGCCCGGCGAAGTAGCCGCGCGTCACCGGGTCGTCCGCGCGGGACGCGAGCTCGAGGAAGCTGCGCCAGTCGCTGGCGATGATGTGCCGCTGCTCGGCGGCCAGCGCGGCGACGACCGTACGCGGCGCCCGTCCCTCGGCGACGAGCGGCACGAGCCGGTTGGCCCCCTCCCCCGGCGCGAGCTCGCGCCGGGCGTGGTCGAGCAGTTCCTGGGCGGTCCCGGTCATCGCGTCTCCTCCGGGTCGGTCGCGGCGGGCGGATTCGTCCTTCCCGCCGCGCCCCGGTTCACGCGCGGCGGCTCAGAACTCGAAGCCGCCCGGGCGCCCGGCTCGGTCGGCGAGCAGGCCGGCGATCGTGGAGACGGCGATCTCCGGGGGTGTGCGCGACCCGATGTTCAAGCCGATCGGCCGGTGCACGCGGTCGATCTCGGCGTCGGCGACCCCGAGCTCGCGCAGCGCGGCGATGTGCGGCGGCGTGTGCCGGGGGTTGCCCATGACGCCGATCCAGCGCACGGGCGCGGCCAGGGCGTCGCGCAGCATCGCGCCGAGCTCGGGGCGGTGGTGGTCGGTGACGACGACGTCCGCGCCGTCGAGGTCGTCCGGCACGGCGGCCGCCACGAGGGTGTCCGGGGGGACGTCGGCCTTGGCCGCGCGGTCGTCGTCGGGGTCGACGAGGACCGTACGGAACTCCAGGTCGGCGGCGTAGCGCAGCAGGTAGGCCGCGACCGGTGACGCGAACACGGCGACGAGCGCGCGGTCGGTGCGCGGCGCCGGAGCGTAACCGTGGGCGATGTCGTCGCCGTGCGCGACCGCGCACGTCGGGTCGGTCTCCGGAACGTCTGTCATGGGCCCAGCCTGCCACGCCGCCCATCTCGCGGGCCAGATTCGGTCGTGCGCTTTCCGTGACGGCCATTTATCCGTCATGACGTGGCGTCATTACTAATAGTCGTGGAATTGTCGCCGAAAGTTGTGGACGGAAGATGGCGAATCCGCGCGGCCCGCGGTGTTAGTTTTCGTACGGTCCCGCCAAACGTGCCGGGGCCGTGGGGGGTTTCGCGACCCATGACGCGCCAGTTCGCCGGGGGCGGGAGCGAAGCATGAACGGGGCCGAAGCGGCCATTGGCTACGAACCGTCGCCGCATTCCCGTGCACCGGATGGCGTACGGAATGACGCCCGGGCTCGCGCCGGCAAAGCGCCCGACGAACCAGCGGATGACGAGCTGAAACGGCTCGCGTTCGCCGCCCGCGACGGCGACTCCGCGGCTACCGAGACGCTCATCGCGCTGCTCCGCCCGCTGATCCTCCGCTACTGCCGGGCCCGGCTCGGCCGCATCGTGGGCGGCTACCACACCGCCGACGACGTCGCGCAGGAGGCGTGCGTGGGGGTGCTCAAGGCGCTCCCCCGCTATGAGGACATGGGGAAGCCGTTCGCCGCGTTCGCGATCCGCATCGCCGCGAACAAGGTCGCCGACGCGCAGCGCCGCGCGTTCACCGTCGGAATACCGCTCGACGACCTCACCGACCGCCCGGACGACCGCGCCGGCCCGGAGGAGCAGGCCGTCCAGGTCGACGAGGCCGCACGCGCGCACGCCCTGCTGAACCGGCTCCCCGAGCTGCACCGCGAGATCGTGCTGCTGCGCGTCGTGGTGGGGCTGTCGGCGAAGGAGACCGGGCAGATCTTCGACCTCACGGCCAGCGCCGTACGCCTGATCCAGCACCGCGCGCTCATCCGCGTCCGCGGCATGGCCACGGGCCGCGGGTCGCGATGACCACCGACCACCCGGGCCCGGCGCCCGGGGGCGTGCCACCCGACCCGCTCGCCGACATCGGCGCCATCTCCGCCACCGACTCGGCCTTCGACCACATAGCCGCAGGCGACCCCGTCCCCTCGGACGACCCCGCCCTCCACCTCTTCGCCCGCCTCTCCCACGACATCCGCACCACCCCGCCCCCCACAGAATGGCGGACCACCCCCCTCGCCACCCCCGCCCTCCCCCGCATCACCCCGGCTCCCGCCTCCGCCCCAACAGCCACCCCCGCCCTCCTCCCGGCCCCCGCCGCCACTCCCACCCCCGCCGCGGCCCGCGCCACCACCCCAACTCCCGCGGTCGCCCCCGCTCCGGCCGCGGCCCGCGCCACCACCCCGATCCACGCTGGCGCCACCACCCCGGCCGGCGTCGGCGCCCCCGCCTCACCCCCCGCCCTCACCCCGGTCGCCGTTGTGCGGCGGCGGGCGGCTTGGGCGGGGCGGCGGGTGGCTCTTGCCGGGGTCGGGGCGGCGGCCGCCTCCGTGTTGTGCGCGGTGGGGGTGGCGGCGGCTACCGGGGTGGATCCGGTGGCCACCGTCACGAACGGGCGCGTGCACCTGGCGCCCGTACACGCCTCGCCGCCGGGCCGCCACGGGCTCCCGGGCGCGCGGCCGGTGCCCCCGGCCTCCCCCACCTCGCTGCCACCCCCCACGTCGCCGGACACCCCGCGCACACCCGGCCCCGGCGGCCACCCCAAGACGGGCACGGCCCACGGCGGCGCGCCCGGCCACGGCCACGCGTACGGCCGCCTCCACCACCACGGCGGCCACCCCGGCAACGGCAATCACGGCAACCCCGAACACCACGGCGTACACGGCAGCGGCCACACGGACGGCACCCCGCCCTCGCAGGCCGCCCCGGGCCACACCACCCCGACGGCCACCCCGTCCGACCCGGCCGCGCCCCCGACCGCGAGCACCCTCTCGGCAAGCCCCTCCGGCCACTCTCGGCCACACTCCTGCGGCCCCTCGTGCAACGGAGGCGGCAACGGCCACCACGACCAGGGGAAAGGAAACGGATCACCCCGCGGTCGTCAATGACAATCGGTGACCGCCCGCCCGACGGTGTGAACTCCCCGCCGTCGCCCAGCGTCTTGTGAACGTTACGCGAACGTGGCGGAGCCGATCCCCGACCTGCGAAACAGGGCCCCCGGCACCGTCGATAGAAGCTACGTGGGCTCGCCCGGACCCAGCGACCCGTACGACAAGCGTGGGCTCACCCCTCATGTGCAGCCCGCCCGCGCGGTTATGACATCGACACGAAGGATTCACGGGTGCGGGACGTCCGATGATCATCGACCGGCACGACAACGCCGCTGACGCGGCACCTTGGCCCCATATCCACCTCGCCACCGTCCAGGCGCCGCCCCGGCGCACCCCCGTACGGCCCCGGTCGCCGCGGCTCCCCGCCGCGCTGGTCGCCGCCGACGCCGCGTGCATGGCCGTCGCGGTCCTCACCGTCCAGCAGGAGTTCGACGTCGGCCTCGTCGCGGTGCCGCTCGTCGTGGCGCTCAACGCGGCCGCCGGGCTCTACCGGCGCCGCCTCGCCATGTCCGTGCTGGACGACATCCTGCAGCTCGCCGCGCGCGGCATCGTGGCGTTACTGCTCACCCTGGCGCTCGCCGCGTCGCTGCAGGCGGGCGTGCCGTTCGTCGGCGTGATCGCCGGCCTCGGCGCCGCCGCCGCGATCGACATCGGGTTCGTCGCGGCCGCACGCGCGTTCCTGTACGAAGCGGCGCGGCGCGCCCGCCGCAACGGCCCGCGGCCGGTGGTGATCGTCGGCGGGGGGAAGATCGCCGACCGCATCGCCGCGCGGCTGACCGACCGCCTCGAGTACGGCCTGAGACCCGTCGGCTACCTCGACGCCCTGCCGCTGTACGGCCCGGAGCGCCACCGCGTGCCGGTGCTCGGCGGCACGGACGACCTCGCCCAGGTGATCGTCGAGCAGCACGCGTACGACGTGATCATCGCGTTCGGCTCGTTCCGCGAGCACGAGATGCTGGCCGCCGTGGAGACCTGCCGCCGCCTCGGCTGCGACGTCTTCTGCGTGCCGCGGTTCTTCGAGCTCCAGGGTGTGCAGGGCAGCCGCTGGGCGGAGAACCTCTGGGGGCTGCCCCTGGTGCGCCTGCCGCGCCGCCCGCACGCCTCCCCCGCCTGGCGCGTCAAGCGGGTGATCGACATCGTCGGCGCCGCGGCCGGGCTGGTCGCCACCGCGCCGCTGCTGGGCGCGTGCGCGCTCGCGGTGCGCGTCGAGGGCGGGCCGGGCGTGCTGTTCCGGCAGAACCGGGTGGGGCTGGACGGCCGCGGCTTCACCGTGCTGAAGTTCCGCACGTTACGCCCGGCCGACGACGACGAGTCGGCCACCCGCTGGAGCATCGCGCACGACGACCGGCTCGGCCCGGTCGGCCGCGTCCTGCGCCGTACGTCCCTGGACGAACTGCCGCAGTTGTGGAACATCCTGCGCGGCGACATGAGCATCGTCGGGCCGCGCCCCGAGCGGCCGCACTTCGTCGCCGAGTTCACCCAGGCGTTCCCCGGCTACGGCTCGCGCCACCGGGTGCCCGCGGGGCTGACAGGCCTCGCCCAGGTCAACGGCTTACGGGGGGACACCTCGATCGAGGAGCGCGCCAGGTTCGACAACCTGTACATCGAGAACTGGTCGCTCTGGCAGGACATCAAGATCATCTTACGGACGGTGCTGGCGCCGCTGCGGGGCTCCGGGGGGTGAGCGTGCCGGCGTACGCCTGGATGTACCACTCGGTCGCCGACACCGACGACGACCCGTACGACGTGACCGTCTCCCCCGCGCGCCTCGACCGGCAGCTCGCCTGGCTGGCCGGCCGCGGCCTGCGGGGCGTGTCGATGGCCGAGTTGCGCGCCGCGCGCGGCACCCGCGCGGCGCGCCGCATGGTGGCGCTGACCTTCGACGACGGCTACGCCGACCTCCTCACCGGCGCCCTGCCGGTGCTGGCGCGCCACGGCTGCACGGCCACCGCGTTCGTCCTGGCCGGCCGGTTCGGCGGCAGCAACGAATGGGACCGGCCGGGCCCGGCGAAGCCGCTGATGACGCGCGCGCAGATCCTCGAGGCCGAGGCGGCGGGCGTGGAGATCGGGTCCCATGGGCTGCGCCACGTACGGCTGACCCGCGTGCCGCCCGCGGAGATGGCGCACGAGGTCGCGCACAGCAGGGAGGTGCTCGCCGACCTCCTCGGCCACGAGGTGGCCGGGTTCTGCTACCCGTACGGCGACCTCGGCGCCGCCGTCATCGCGGCGGTGCGCGACGCCGGCTACGCCTACGCCGCGGCCACCGACACCGGCGACCCGGCGGAGGCGTACGCCGTGCCGCGCGTCTTCGTCGGCGGCCGCGACGGCCCGTGGCGGCTGCGCGCCAAGCACCTCAGGCGCCGCCTGCGCGGCCGCTGACGCCTACGACAGGGCCTCAGGCGATGGCCGCGGACTTCTCCCTGATGACGTGCTCCACAAGGGTGATCAACGCCCGCTTGCCCGACTCGCGGCGGCGCACGTCGCACATCAGCACGGGCACGTGCGGGTCGAGGTCCAAGGCCGTGCGCACCTCGTCGCCCTGGTACTGCTGCGCGCCCTCGAAGCAGTTCACCGCGACGATGAACGGCAGCCGGCGCCGCTCGAAGTAGTCGACGGAGGGGAAGCAGTCGGCCAGGCGCCGGGTGTCGGCCAGCACGACCGCCCCCAGCGCGCCGAGCGCCAGCTCGTCCCACATGTACCAGAAACGGTCCTGGCCGGGCGTGCCGAACAGGTAGAGCACCAGGCCGTCGCGGATCGTGATGCGGCCGAAGTCCATGGCAACGGTGGTCGTCTTCTTCGACTCGACGCCCGAGACGTCGTCGACGCCGACGCTCTGGGACGTCAGCATCTCCTCGGTGCGCAGCGGCCGTATCTCGCTGACCGCGCCCACCATGGTGGTCTTGCCGACCCCGAAGCCGCCGGCGACCAGGATCTTCACGGCAAGCGGCATCGCGACGGGCTCTGAGTCGTGGTCAGAGTGCTTCGAGTCCATCGATGACTTCCTTGAGTACGCGTTCGCTGGGCAACTGGGTGACGGGAGCGGGGCGGCGGACGACGATGAGGTCGGCGGAGTCGAGGTCGTCGAGCAGGATGCGCACGACGCCGAGCGCGAGGTCCATTTCCGAGCAGATCTCCGCGACGGACAGGGGGTTGCGGCACAGCTCCAGGATCCGCTGGTGCTCGGGCCCGGCCGCGCGGAGGGTCGGCGGCTCGCCCGGAGTCGTGACGATGATCGCGATCAGGTCGAAGTCGCCGCGGCCGGGGCGGGTGCGTCCCCGCGTCACGGCGTACGGCCGTACGAGCGGGCCCGCGTCGTCGTCGATCCACTCGTCGCTGGGCACGGCTATGTCACTCCTCGCTCGACGCCCGGCGGCGCGGGTTGGCCGAGAGGTGCTGGCCGACCCGGGTGACCAGCATGGCCATCTCGTACGCGATCAGCCCGACGTCGGCGGCGGACTCGGCGAGCACGGCCAGGCACGCGCCCTGGCCCGCGGCCGTCACGAACAGGAAGGCGTTGTCCATCTCCACGATCGTCTGGCGTACGCCGCCGCCCTCGAACTGCCGTGCGGCGCCGCGCGCGAGGCTGGAGAAGCTGGCGGCGACCGCGGAGAGGTGCTCCGCGTCGTCGCGGCCGAGGCCGCGCGACCCGCCCATGAGCAGCCCGTCGCTGGACAGCACGACGGCCTGTCGGACGTCCGCGACCCGGTCCACGAGTCCGTCGAGCAGCCAGCTCAGCTCGCGCGCCGGATTCTGCGTCTGCGTCATCAGATGTCCTCCTCCTCTGCGGGCTCGCCCGCCTGCGGCTGCCCGGGATCCTGCGCACGGCCGCGCAGCCAGCCCTGCTGAATGGACGCCATCATCGCGCGCGCCTCCTCGGGGCTGCGCCCGCCCGCGGGGTCGCTCTCGGTCAGGTCGAGCTCCAGGTCACCGGCGCGTACGTCCGTCCGAAGCTGCGGCGCCAGATGCGACTGCCGCACGCGCTTCGGCAGCGGCGGCGGCGCCTCCTCCCCCGAATCCCCGGCACCGGGCCGGACGGCGTCGCCCGGGTCGGTGTCCCGTACGGCATCATCTCCTACCGGCGGCGCGCCGCGCACGGATTCCGCCGGTGTGGCATCACCGCCGCTCACGGCGTCGTCGTCGCGGCGCGGCGGGCGCGGCGGCATGCCGCGCCGCGGTTCGGGCGGCGGCGCCTGCGGGCTGGCGGGCGGCGCCGGCTCCACCGCCGACAGCGGCACGAACGGGTCGCGTACGGGCGTCCCGGCGTCCTCGGACGGCCACGCCACGTCGGGGGCCTGCCGTGGCTCGGGCGGTCCCGCGGCGAACGGGACCGCGGCGCCCACGCCGTGCGCACCGGTGTCCTGGCCGCGCCGCCCCGGCACGTCGGGCGCCTCGGCGGGCGGACCGGACCGCTCCTGGGCGTCGCGGCGCTGGGCGCGGACGCGGCGCGGCAGGCCGTTGGCCGTGGTCGGGTACGGGGCGGCGGGCGGCTCGGCCGAGTAGCGCGGCTCGGCCTCCGGCGCCGCGGGCGCCTCGGTCTGGGCCTCCTCGGCGAGGGCGCCGTTCTCCCAGTCGTTCGCGGGCCACACGTCCGGGCCGCCGGGGGCGTCGGGCACCGACGCGACCGCCGGACGGTCGTCCAGGTCGGGGGCGGCGTGCAGGTGGCCGCCCGACGGCGGGTCGTCGGCGTCCAGCGCATCGGGATCGTCCGCGCCGTAGCCCACGCCCGCCGGGCGCACGCGCTCGCCGAACGGCCCGGTGTCCACCACCGTGGTCTCGTCGGTGATCACCAGGTCGCCGGGGAGCAGCACGATGCCGGTGGTGCCGCCGTACGGCGAGACGCGCAGCGACACCCGGATGCCGTGCCGCCTGGCCAGCCGCCCCACGACGAACAGCCCGAGCCGCGCGCTGTCGGACAGGTCGAACTCCGGCGGGTCGGACAGCCGCTGGTTCGCCGCCTGGAGGTCCTCCGCGCTCATGCTGAGGCCCCGGTCGTCGATCTCCACGACGTAGCCGTTGCCGACGTGCTCGGCGCTGATGCGCACCTCGGTGTGCGGCGGGGAGTACAGCGTGGCGTTCTCCACCAGCTCCGCGACCAGGTGCACCACGTCGGCCACCGCGGGCCCGGACAGCGCGGCGTCCGGCATGGGCAGCACGGTGACCCGCGGGTAGTCCTCGACCTCGGCGATCGCCGCGCGCATGACGTCGACCATCGGCACCGGCCGCCGCCAGTTACGCCCCGGGGTGCTGCCGGACAGGATGATCAGGCCCTCGGCGTGGCGGCGCATGCGGGTGGCCAGGTGGTCGAGCTGGAACAGCCGCTCGAGCTCGTCCGGGTCGTCCGCGCGCCGCTCCATGCCGTCGAGGAGCTTGAGCTGGCGGTGCAGCAGCGCCTGGCTGCGCCGCGCGAGGTTCACGAACACGTCGCGGATGCCGGTGCGCATGCGCGCCTCGCCGACGGCCTCCTCCATGGCGGTGCGCTGCACCGAGCCGAACGCCGCGCCGAGCTGCGCGATCTCCCGCGTCTTGTACGTGGACGACACGATCTCGGCATCGACGTCGATCTGCTCGCCCTGCCGCAGCCGCCGGACGACCGCGGGCAGCCGCTGGTCCGCGACGTCGCGCGCGCTGTGCCGCAGCGCGGTCAGCTCGCGGATCAGCGACCGGCTGATCCGTACCGAGATGACCAGCGACGCGACCACCGCGATCAGGCCGAACAGCGCGGTCGCGGCGAGCTGCCCGAGGATGCGGATCGCGATGGGCTGCCCGTCCGTGCTCAGTTCGTCCGCGCCGGACAGCAGGATGGCCTGCTGCTGCTTCAGCACCTGGGACGTCGCCGCCTGCCACTGCTCCGGCATGACGTGCATGGCCGCGCCGTGGTGGGTCTGGTTGGCGATGCGGTTCTCCACGCCGCGCATCCGGACGAACGCGGGCGAGGCCACGACCCCGGCGTAGCGGCTGCGCAGCTCCGGGCTCAGCTTGGGGATCACCTGGGCGTACTCGTACCGCTGCACGCCGAGCGCCTCGGCGAACCTGGCGTGCTCCTGCGCGGTCATCATGCCGCCGTGCGCCAGCATCGCCGCCATGACGGCGTCCTCCTGGGAGAGGGCGTCGCGCGCGCGGGCGAAGTCGAGCACGTCGTTGGACTTCCTGGCGAAGTCCGCGTCGCCGAACGTGATGATCGTCGACGCGGTGACCTGGTACGACGCGGAGAGGGCCGTGGTGTACGCGCTCATCACGCCGGGCACCGAGGCGCCGCCGCGGGCGAGCAGGCCGCGGATGTTGTCCAGCTTCTCGATGTCGAGCCGGTAGGCGGCGATGTCGTCCACAGCCTGCGGCTTGATCGCCGAACGGATCTCCGCGCTGTCCGCGGTCCTGAAGTACGAGACCTTCGCGTCGTCGGTCG
Source organism: Streptosporangiaceae bacterium (assembly GCA_036502625.1). Taxonomy (GTDB): domain Bacteria; phylum Actinomycetota; class Actinomycetes; order Streptosporangiales; family Streptosporangiaceae; genus DASXYG01. Next base: position 112,128 of record DASXYG010000070.1, on the reverse strand, counting down.
CGCGGCGCTTGGCCGCGAAGTCGTGCAGGTTCGCCGCGGTCGGTCGGGCGGCCTGCACCGCGGCGGCGCGGCGCTCGTCCTGCAGCGCGGAGGTCAGGGAGTCCGACATCTTCGCGAAGTCGACCAGGGTGGTGACGTGCAACAGGCTCAGCCCGGGGCCGAGCGTGATGCTGGCGCTGAACCCCCACAGCGCGGTCAGCGAGATGAGGGGGACGAGCAGCAGCAGAACAAGTTTGGAACGGATGGAGCGGCTTCGGGACCTCATCACACCTCGTGCTCGACGCCTGCTTTGTTCACTGCGCCCCCGGTACGCACCGTCACCGCGCACACGCGGTGCGATGCGTAACGCGGCGAGCCTACTACGGGGCGGTTGCCCATAATGTCCCGCATCCGCACACTCATCGCGCGAAGTCTGCCCGATTCGACGGTCGTACGCGATCTTGGTGTCGATTCGGCTGCGGAACACCACAAACCGGCGCCTCGGCCTGCCGAACGGCCGCGATCCATTTAGAATCCTGCTGCGTGACCGACGAGAGCCCCCCGCGCCTTCCCACCCGCAACCGCACCGCGCGGCCATCCGGGCGCCACCGCCGGGGTCAGACCTCCGACCTGCCGCCCGAGGCGCCCGCCCTGGTGCCCGTCATGCCGGCCGGCCCGGCCGCCGGCGACGACCTCGCGAAGACGATGGCCGACACCATCGCCGACGAGCTCCCGGGCGTGATGGCCGACGCCTACCCCGGCCTCGACATCCATGTCGCCCGCCTCGGCGGGCCCGGCGACCCGGGCGACCTCGACGAGATCCTCGCCGCCGTGAGCGCCGCGCGCCCCGGCGCCCCGGCGGCCGCCGTGGTCGCCCCGCTGATCACCGGCCCGTACCCCGAGTTCACCGACGCCGTACGCGCCGTCACCGGCGACCGCGGCGTCGTCACCGGGCCGCTGGGCCCGCACCCGCTGCTCGCGCAGGCGCTGCACGAGCGGCTGGCCGCGTCCGGGCTGGCCCGCCCCGACCGGGTGCGCATGCTCGGCCTGGTCACCGCCGCCGACGGCGTGATCGTCGCGACGGCCGGCGGCGGCGAGGCGGTCCGCGCCGCCGACATGACCGCCGTCCTGCTGGCGTCCCGCCTTGCCGTGCCGGTCGTGCCCGCGTCCCTCAACGGCTCGCTGCAGGTGAGCGCCGTAGCCGACCGCATGCGCGAAACGGGCGCCGCCCGCATCGCCGTCGCCCCGTACGTCATCGGCCCCGAGGCCGACCTCGGGAGAATGAACGCCGAGGCACGGAACGCCGGCGCCGAATGCGCGGCCCCCATAGGCGCCCACCCCGCCGTAGCCCGCCTGCTCTCCCTCGGCTACGAAATGGCCCTGGACGAACTCCGCATCGGCTACATGGACACCTGACCCCGCGACGGTTCCGGGGCCGAGCCGAGCCCCGGAACCACCCCAGGCCCTCCCGTCCCGCGCTCCCCCGCCGACCCTGGAGTCGGCCGGACTTGTCCGTTATCGTCGCCCCCGTTGGCCGCGCCGGCACCCGCACGGCGCCGGACTACAGGAGTGAACGATGCCGATCGACGCCGCGTCCGTGCCCCCCACACTGGCCGCCGAGGCCGGGCACACCGCGCTGCTGCTCATCGACCTGCAGAACGCCTTCCTGCACGACCAGGGCACGTTCGGCCGCTTCGGATTCGACGTGGCGTCCATGCGCCGGGTCGTCGGCCCATGCAACGACCTGGCCGCCGCCGCGCGCCGCCGGAACGTCCCGGTGATCTTCGTCAGGTACGCCTACCGCGCCGACTACGCCGACCTCGGCATCATGAGCGAGATCATGCCGCCCGCCGTGGCCGCGGGCGCGCTGCGCAACGGCGAGTGGGACGCCGAGCTCCTCGACGAGGTCCGCGTCGAGGCCAACGACCAGGTCGTCCACAAGAACCGCTACAGCGCCTTCCACGGCACCGGCCTCACCCAGCACCTCCGCGGCCGCGGCGTCACCACGCTCGTCGTCGGCGGTGTGCTCGGCAACGTCTGCGTCACCGGCACCGCCCAGGACGCCATGCAGGACGACTTCCGCGTCTTCGCCGTAGCCGACGCCTGCGGCTCCGTCGACCAGCCCTCCAACGACGCCGCCCTGGCCACCATCACCCTCGCGTACGGCACGGTGACGGACACCAGAACGGTCACCACCGCCTGGCTCACCCCGGTCACCGAACCCGCGTGACCCCCTCAGCCGGGAAATTCCGGACGCCGCTTCTCCAGGAACGCCCGCATGCCCAGTGTTGGCCCGGGGGGCCGAGCCTCCCCGGACCCCCGTCGCGCGGTGGCACCGCGGGGGGCCGGTGCGCCCCGGCAGCGCGTGCAGGCTGGCAACCTCCCCGCCCCCCGTTCACCCGTCGTACGAGCCGCCGGTCCTCAGGCGGGGAATTCCGGATGCCGCTTCTCCAGGAACGCCCGCATGCCCTCCTTGGCCTCCGGGGTCTGGCTTGCCGCGGCCATTACCTCGACGGCCTGGGTGTAGGCGTCGCGTTCGGGGCGGTCGAACTGGGCGTACAGGGTCTGCTTGCCGAGGCCCTTGGCGCGGGCACTGCCCCGGGTGGAGCGGTCCAAGAGGTCGAGCGTGGCCTTGTCGAGGTCCGCCGGCGGCACGACGCGGTTCACCAAGCCCCATTCGTACGCGGTCTCGGCGTCTATGGCGTCGCCGGTCAGCGCCAGCTCCATGGCGCGCTTCCTGCCCACGTTCCTGGCGACGGCGACCATCGGGGTGTGGCAGAACCAGCCGCCCTTGCCGCCGGGCGTCGCGAAGCCCGCCTCGCTGGACGCCACGGCCAGGTCGCACGTCGCCACGAGCTGGCACCCGGCCGCCGTGGCCAGCGCGTGCACCTTCGCGATCACGACCTGCGGCACCGACTGGATCGTCTCCATCAGCGCCGTGCACGTGATGAGCAGGTCGCGGACATCGGCGTAGTCGGCCTCCGCGACATCGGCGAAGTCGTGCCCGGCGGAGAACACCGGGCCGTTGCCCGCCAGCACGATGCCGCGCGCGTCGCTGTCGCCCGCGGCGTCGAACGCCTCGGTCAACTCTTCGAGGTGGCGCAGCGACAGGGCGTTGCGCCGGGTGGGACGGTTCATCGTGATGGTGGTGTACGGACCGTCGCGATCGACGAGGATGCACTCGTAGGCCATGCCCCGCACGCTACGACACCCGCGTGCGGAACGGCAGTGCAGGTTTGAGCGGAGGCACGATGGGCGAGTACGCCGAGGCGTTCGAGCGCGGCACCGAGGACCCGGACGGTTTCTGGGGCGACGCCGCGCGGGCCATCGACTGGGACCACCCGCCGGAGCGCGTCCTTGACGCCGGCCGCGCGCCCTTCTACCGCTGGTACGCCGGCGGCCGCCTGAACACCTGCCACAACGCGCTGGACCGCCACGTCGACGCCGGCCACGGCGACCGCCGCGCGCTGATCCACGACAGCCCGGTGACCGGCACCAAGCGCGTGTTCACGTACGCCGAGCTGCGCGACGCCACGGCCCGGTTCGCCGGCGTCCTCGCCGGCCTCGGCGTGACCGCGGGCGACCGCGTCGTCATCTACATGCCGATGGTCCCCGAGGCGGTCATGGCGATGCTGGCCTGCGCCCGCCTCGGCGCGGTCCACTCCGTGGTGTTCGGCGGCTTCTCCGGCGCCGAGCTCGCCGCCCGCGTGGACGACGCCAAGCCGAAGGTGATCGTCTCCGCGTCCTGCGGCATCGAGCCGACGCGCGTCGTGCCGTACCAGCCGATGCTCGACCGCGCGCTCGCCCAGGCGGAGCACCGCCCGTCCGCGTGCGTCGTCCTCCAGCGCGAGCGGCACCCCTTTGACCTGGCCACGGCGCCGGCCGGCCCCCAATGGCTCGACTGGGACGACGCGATGGCCGCCGCCGAGCCGCGCCCGTGCGTGCCGGTCGAGGCCACCGACCCGCTGTACATCCTCTACACCTCGGGCACCACCGGCCGTCCGAAGGGCGTCGTCCGCGACAACGGCGGCCACGCGGTGGCCCTGGCCTGGTCGATGGCGAACGTCTACGGCGTCGGCCCCGGCGAGGTCATGTTCACCGCGTCCGACATCGGCTGGGTCGTCGGCCACTCCTACATCGTCTACGCGCCGCTGCTGGCCGGCGCCACGACCGTGATGTACGAGGGCAAGCCCGTCGGCACCCCGGACGCCGGCGCGTTCTGGCGGGTCGTCGAGGAACACGGCGTGAAGGTCATGTTCACCGCGCCCACCGCGATCCGCGCCGTGAAGAAGGAGGACCCGGACGGCGCCCGCCTCGCCGGCCGCGACCTCTCCACGCTGACCCACCTGTTCCTCGCGGGCGAGCGCCTCGACCCCGAGACGTACCGCTGGGCCGGCGACCTCCTCGGCGTGCCGGTCATCGACCACTGGTGGCAGACGGAGACGGGCTGGCCGGTCGCGGCGAACCCGGTGGGCCTGGAGCCGCTGCCGCTGAAGCCGGGCTCGCCGAGCGTCGCCATGCCCGGCTACGACATCCGCGTCCTCGGCCCGGACGGCGCCGAGGTCCCGGCCGGCACCGACGGCGACATCGTGGTCAGGCTGCCGCTCCCGCCGGGCACGCTGCCCACCCTGTGGAACGACGACGACCGCTACGTCTCCTCCTACCTCGCCCGCCACGACGGCTACTACCTCACCGGCGACGGCGGCCACCTCGACGACGACCGCTACCTCTACGTCATGGGCCGTACGGACGACGTCATCAACGTGGCCGGCCACCGGCTGTCCACGGGCGCCCTGGAAGAGGTCATCGCGGCCCATCCGGCGGTCGCGGAGTGCGCGGTGGTGGGCGTCGAGGACGCGCTGAAGGGCCAGCTCCCGCGCGCGTTCGTCGTGGTGAAGGCCGGCGCGGAGATCGAGCACGCGGCGCTGGCCACCGAGCTCGCCGCCCGCGTACGCCAGGAGGTCGGCCCGATCGCGACGCCCGGACGGGTCGACATCGTGGCGGCGCTCCCGAAGACGCGCTCGGGCAAGATCCTCAGGAAGACGATGCGCGGCCTGGCCGACGGCCGCGACGAACCGGTGCCGTCGACGATCGAGGACGAAACGGTCCTGGACGCCCTGCGGCCGCTGCTGCGCGGCTGACCGGGCCCGGACGGCCGGGAACGCGGGCACCCGCCGTCTCCCCCCTCCAAAAGAGCGACAGGCACCCGCACCACCTGGGTTCCCCCCGGCAGGAGAAACAGTAAAGGCGCGCACGTTGCGATCACGTTGCAACATCGCGTGAAAACACCGGGTCAGATCGATACGCCGAACCCGCTGTTACACATACCTTGCAATAGGTAGTGTCGTGATCTCCCCGTACAGACACCCTGATCGCGACCGGACTCGCCCTGTTGGAGGCCCATATGGACGCCACCGACCTCCTGACGGCCGAGCTCGCCCGCGCCCACGACGCCGCGCTGTCCGGCGGGCCGGCCGACGGGCACGAGCCGCGCGGCCTCGTGGCCGACTCCTGGCGCCGGTCGCTGCGCGCGTGCGTCGACCCCGACACCGCCGAGGCGCCCGCGCCGTACGCCGCGTCCGACGTACGCGCCATCCGCGAGACCCACCCGCTCGCCGCGCTGATCCCGGCGCTGCGCGACCAGCTCGACCCCGTCCTGGCCACCGCGCCGTACGTCGCGGTCCTCACCGACGCCCACGGCCTCGTGCTGTGGCGCGAGGGCTCGGCCAAGGCGCGCGCCATGGCCGACTCCATCAACCTCAGCGAGGGCACCCGGTGGGCCGAGGAGGCCATCGGCACCAACGGCATCGGCACGGCCCTGGCCGTCGGCCGCCCGACCAGCATCTTCGCCGCCGAGCACCTGGTGCGCCGGCTGCACCGCTGGTCGTGCGCGGGCGCCCCGGTGCGCGATCCCGACACCGGCGGCGTCCTCGGCTGCCTCGACCTCAGCGGCTCGCTGCGCGCCCTGCACCCGGCCGCCGTCTCGCTGATCGCCGTCAGCGCGCGGCTCATGGAGGCGCACCTGCGCACCCGCATGGCCCACCGCGACGAGCACCTCCTGATCCGCAACGCCGCCCACCTGACGCGCTCCGACGACGCCCGGGTGGCGCTGCTCGCACCCAGCGGCCGGGTCGTCGCGGCGACCCCGAGCGGCTGGCTGACCGGCCCGGTCGACGTCACCCGCACCCACGGCGACGTCCAACTCGCCGACGGCACGATCGCCGTCCTGGAGCCGCTCGGCGACGGCTACCTCCTGCGCGTCACCGGCGGCCCCGCAACGGCGCCCGTGCCGTCCCTGACGCTGGCGTTCCTGGGCCGTACGACCCCGATCATCCGGCTGAACGGGCGGGAGATCCCGATCAGCCTGCGCCGCGCGGAGATCCTCACGCTGCTCGCGCTGCACCCCGCCGGGCTGACCGCCGAGCAGCTCACCGCCCACCTGTACGGTCACGCCGCGTCGCCGGTGACCGTACGCGCCGAGGTCCACCGGCTGCGCGCGCAGCTCGGCCCGGAGATCATCGGCCGCCGCCCGTACCGCCTGGCCGCCACGGTCGAGGCCGACTTCACGCACGTACGCCACCTGCTGCGCACCGGCGACACCCCGGCCGCGACCGCCGCCTACCTCGGGCCGCTGCTCCCCGCCTCGGAGTCGCCGACCGTGCGCGCCGAGCGCGACGCGCTGCACGCCCGGCTGTACCGCCTCGCCGGGTAGCCGCGGGCCGCGCCGTCAGCGCTCGACGAGGGCGATGATCCGCGCCGGGCTGCCCGAGCCGCCCACGATGGGCAGCGGCGCCGCGACCACGACCGCGCCGGTCGCCGGCAGCAGCGCCAGGTTCTGGAGCTGCGTGATGCCGTACTTCCCGGCGCCGAGCAGGAAGCTGTGGCACGGGAACGGCGGGTCGAAACCGGGCGCGCCGCCCGCGTCCGTGCCCACGGTCTCCACCCCGACACCGCGCAGCGTGGTCTCCTCCGCCAGCCACCGCGCGCACTCCGGCGACATGCCCGGGGTGTGCGAGCCGGTGGCGTCGGCGTTGAGGAACGCGTCCTGGTCGGCGCTGCGCGCGTCCCATCCCGTACGGAACAGCAGCCATCCGCCGTCCGGCAGCGCACCGTGCGCCGCCTCCCACTCCTTGACGTGCGCGATCTCGAGCAGGAAGTCGGGATCCTCGGCCGCACGCCCGGCGAAGTCCAGCACCACGGCGGGCGCGATCAGCCGCCCCACCGCCACCTGCGAGACGTCCTCACCGTCCCGCCCGCTGACCCAGTGCACCGGGGCGTCGAAGTGCGTACCGGCGTGCTCACCGGTGTGGATGTCGTTCCAGTACCACGCGGGCCCACGGTCGTCGTAGCGGCTGATCTCCTCGAGCCGGAACGGGATCGTGTTCGCGAACGGCTCGGGCAGTTGCAGGATCGGCGTGCTGTCGCGCAGCGGCGCCGTCAGGTCCACCACCTCGACCCGCCCGTCCCCCAGCGCCCCGACCAGCTCACCCAGCACCGACATGGCATCTCCTTCGACCCGTGGCCGCACACCGCGCCCACCGTGCCCCGTTGTTACCAGCAACGCCCCGCAAGCGCCAGATCCGCGACGCGCGCCCGTGCCTCCGTGTTCAGCCCCACTCCCAACATGAGCTAGAGTCTTACTCGCAACACCGCCCCCGGCGCCGATCCCGAGGCCGAAGGCGAGCAGTGCGGACGTGGCTCAGTTGGTAGAGCATCACCTTGCCAAGGTGAGGGTCGCGGGTTCGAATCCCGTCGTCCGCTCGGAGAGGCCCCCAGCGGCCCCCTTCGGTGGAGTGGCCGAGAGGCGAGGCAACGGCCTGCAAAGCCGTGTACACGGGTTCAAATCCCGTCTCCACCTCACCGGGCGATTAGCTCAGCGGGAGAGCGCTTCCCTGACACGGAAGAGGTCACAGGTTCAAGTCCTGTATCGCCCACCACGTTCTTGCAGGTCAGAGGCCGGTTCGCGAGTACGCGAACCGGCCTTCATGATCATCCGACCGCGATCTGACCGTGGAAAATCTCGTCACACATCGATCGCAGGTGACACGGATCTGACCGGATCGGCACCCTGCGGGCCATCCACACGCGCGAGTTGAACCGCCGCTGCTAGCTGAACGACGCCATCGTTCGCCGGTTGCGCTACGACGGATCCCGCCAGAACGTGACCACCGTACGGATGGCGTGCGCAGCGACGCGGGCCAGGTCGCCGGACACCTCACGGTCGGCTGCATTGGCGTCCCGGCCTTCCCGCCGGTCCCGCGGCCGTAGGTCAGGAGCCCTCGGCGTACCGGCCGAGCTGCTTGCGGGTGAAGGCGTACGGGGTGTCCTTGTCCTTCATGACGAGGTTGGGCCCGGCGACGCCGACGGCGGCGAAGGCGATCGTGTAGGCGATGGCCTTGGCCATGTCGGAGCGGGTCACGCCGCCCTCCTCGTTCATGGCACGGAAGTAGACGATACCGAGCGGGACATGCAGGAAGATCGACGCCAGGAAGCCGGGACTGTACCTGTCACCGGCCTTGACCGGGAAGACGACCCCGTGGCCGACGGCCTGCATCATGCCGAACACCACCGGGGCAATGCCGGTTCCTAATCAGCGATTCTCGAACGGCGTCTGCCCACTCAGCGCCCCGCCTAACGCCATCAACGGCAACCGGTGGACTCCCAGTGGGCTGTCGATCGGCCACGCGTCAACTACGGCCCTGCTCATTCCCGTTCGTCGTTGATCCGATGGCAGGATAGAGCCCGACATGAGATGACACCTCATAGGCGGCCGCGAGCGCCGTAGCTGATCGCGTACGAGATGGACGCTCTCGACCCGATACCGCAGACGCGGACTGGGCGTCAGCGTGCTGGGAGCGGCACACGCGGTCACCGGCCTGGCCGCGCCTAAGCACTAGTCACCATTCGAACGCTTGTACCACTCTCGTGCTCCAGCGAGTTTCATGATGCTTATCGCGCTACCTACTGTCAGATGCGGTAGAACGTTCCTCAGGAAATCGGCATTGTCGTTCAGGGTGTTTTTCATGCTATTCAGCGAGTGGGCGCTGACACGGACGCGTCGCGACATATTGAGAGCAGCGAGCAGTTGTTGAAGCGTCGCAACGAGAAGCACGTCTCCATTCTCGAGCTCCACCTCCGCAAGTATCGACATCTCCGTATGGTCAAGGTAGATGCGACAGCGCAAGCCATTTTTTGAGTATGAGAGGTCCTGGATTATATGGTCGCTTCGTTCTGGTCCCATGAATCCAAAATCGTCGACCAGGAACGCGAATGCCATTTCTGCGCTTGGGGCAAACTTTTTTCGCACCAGGGCATACGATTTTGCGCTCATTGAGATGCCGCTGATCTAGAATCGCCATGAGCTTGGTCGCGTTCGCACAAGCCGCCAATGATCATCGACTCGTTCCCATCCAAAGCCATTGGAAGTTAGATATTTCAATTCACGTTGGTAAACGTTTCCTCCACTATAGATCGGAGCATCTGGATTCGTCACCAGACGAACCTCGCGGCCGCTCGATATGGCATTATCGATGAACTGCTTGTTTCGAGTCCAATTCCAGCCGCCCACACCCTTCTTTCCATTCGCCATGGTACCGCGAATATTCAGGAAATCCGCATCAAACGACCCCTCCGGCTTGTTTGCTATGTATTGTTTCATATCCGCCAGGCGCCCCAGCAGCACAGGACTTTCTTCGGACGTGCTGCACTGGTACGCCGTCGTGTATGTGTCTTGGCCATCATATCGTTGGTAATGACCGCTACATTGGGCGTCGTCGAGATGCGCCTGGGTAGGAGGCTGCCCGGTGTCGGGGACGGATGGCGGGTCGCCACCTCCCTTGCCGGAACTGACGGCGAGAGGACTTGGGCGAGGGTCGGCGTCTTGCGGCTGGAACGTGTTGGCGGGGTTGTTCAGGATGGGGTCGAGGTTTTGGTCGCCGGTGATGGGGGTGACGTGTTTCTCGACGTTGTCGCGGATCTTGTTGAGTTGTTTCTGCGTAATGCCGGGTTTGGCGACGGGGCGTGGGGCGGGTTTGAGGGCGGCTGCGCGGGCGAGGGCGCCTTGGATTTGCGCGAGGCTGGGCATGGGTGGGCGTGCTCGGGCGGGGCTGCCCCATCCTCCTGGTGCGCCGCCGTAGTAGGGGTAGCCGCCGTACCTGCTTCCTGATGACCGGAATCTGGGGTCGGCGGACCAGTTGTGGCAGAACATCTGCAGGCCCCAGCAGTTGGTTGGGGCGGTCCAGGAGTGATAGCGGGTCCAGCTTGAGGATCCGCGGTACCAGTTGCTTCGCCACCAGTAGCCTGCCAATGCACCGAGACCGAGCGCGGCGGCAGCCGCGGCGCCGATTCCGAGGCTCGTTCCTGTTCCGAGGCCGACGCCAACCACTGGCGGAATCGCCCAGTGGCCGGTGGGGTCGGTGTTGGTCAGGGGGTTGGCGTTGGCGTAGGTGTAGCGGTTGGCTTGGATAGAGGGGTCGGGGTCGACCGTAGTGGTGTCGCGGCTGGTGAAGGTGGCGGTGCCGGGGGTGTACCAGCGGGCGTGCATGTCGACGCGGCCGGTGTCGGGGTCGGTGTATTCGCCTTGGTATCCGATGGTGGGTTGGGCGCCGGATCGGGCATCGGGGACGCCGAAGGGGCTGTAGTCGGTGGAGCCGAGCAGGGTGGTGCCGTTGGTCCAGGCGACGGTGGAGTCGTCGTCGTGGTTGTTGGTGATGGCCCACATGGACCAGCCGCCTTCGCTTAGTGCGATGAGGTTGCCGGCGGGGTCGCGGGCGTAGGCGGATTGGACGGTGCCGGCGTCGTCGGTGATGGCGGCGGGGTCGTTGTCGTCGGTGGAGTAGGCGAATCGCTGGGTGGTGCCGGCGCTTGCGCGGGTGGTGACGCGGTCGAGGGCGTCGTAGCCGTTGGTCACGGCGCCGTCGGTGATGAGGTGGTCGAACGCGTCGTACGCGGACGACGTGGTGGTGCCGCCGGTGGTGCGGGTGGTTTGGGTGCCGCGCGGGGTGTAGGCGTAGGTGGTGGTGGTGCCGGCGTCGGTGCTGTTGGTGAGGCGGTTCTGCGCGTCGTAGGTGAAGGTCTTGGTGCCGGCTTGGGTGCGGTTGCCTGAGTCGTCCCAGGTGTAGGCGGCGGTGGCGCCGGCGGGGTCGGTCCAGTTGGTGAGGCGGCCGGCGTCGTCGTAGCCGTAGGTGTTGCGGCCCGCGCCGGCGGTGCCGGTGGTGGTCTTGGCGGTGAGGTTGTCGTCGCGGTCGTATTCGTAGGCCGTGGTGGCCAGGCTTGCGCCGCTGGAGGAGATGAGCTGGTCGCCGGTGAGGCGGTTTTCGGCGTCGTAGGTGTAGTCGCGGCGGGCGCCGCCGTAGCCGAGGTTGGTGTGGGTGGGCCGGCCGGCGTTGTCGTATTCGTAGGTGACGCCGACCCCGGAGACCGCGTCGGTTGAAGACGTCAGCTGGTCGTTGCCGTTGTAGGCGAAGGTGGCCGGGCCGGTGGCGTCGGTGCGTGAGGTGAGCCGGCCGTCGTCGTCGTATCCGTAGCTGGCGGTGTTGTCCTTGGCGGCGGTCATGGTCAGGGGCAGGCCGCGGTCGTTATAGGTGTAGGTGGTGTCGCCGTCGGGCGCGGAGTAGTGAGTGCGCCGGCCGGCGAGGTCGTAGCCGTAGGTCTTGTCGGTGGTGGTGGCCTCGGCGCCGCTGCCGGTTTCTGCGGTGAGGCGGCCGAGTTCGTCGTAACTGCGGTCGATGGTCACGCCGCCGGGCTGGGCCTCGTGTACTGGGTTGCCGGCCGCGTCGTATTCGGTGGTCCAGGTGCGGTCGGCGGCGTTCGTGTACGCGGCGGTGGCGGGTTCGATGACCTGCTCGGGCTTGCCGAGGCTGTTGTAGCTGGTGGTCGTCGCGTTGCCGCGGCCGTCGGTGAGGCGGGTGCGTTCACCGACGGCGTCGTAGCCGAAGCCGGTGGTGATCGACGTGGTGTCGGTGACCGGTTCGGTCTGCGAGGTCTGCCGGTTCGCCGCGTCGTAGGCGTAGGTGGTGGTGTGGCCTTCGGCGGACGTCTTCGAGGTGACGTTGCCGGCCGCGTCGTAGCCGATCTGGGCGTTGCGCAGCGTGGTGCCGTCGGCGTCGTAGTCGGTGACGCCGGTCATCCGGCCGGCCAGGTCGAACTCGGCGGTGGTGGCGTTGCCGAGCGGGTCGGTGACCTTGGTCAGACGGCCGGCCAGGTCGTAGTCGGCGTGGGTGACGTTGCCCAGCGGGTCGGTCTGTGCGGTGATCTCACCGGCGGCGTTGACGTCGTCGCGGGTTTCGTCGCCGGCGGGGCGGGTCACCGAGGTCCGGTTACCGGCCGCGTCGTAGGCCATCGTCGTGGTGTAGGCCGCGGCCGCCGGGTAGCGCTCGACGGCGGTGGCGGTGATCTGCCGGCCGAGGTCGTCGTAGGTCGCTTCGGTCCGGGCTCCGGTCGGGTCGGTGACGGCGAGGGCTTCGCCGTCCAGGTCGTAGTCGTAGCTCCACCGGCCGTGGCCACTTTCGCCGGACGCTTGCGGGTCATCGGTGTGTACCGGGTTGCCGAGGATGTCGTAGGCGTAGGAGGTGGTGTTGCCGCGCGGGTCGGTGCTGTCGGTGACCTGGCCGGCGTCGTCGTAGGTGAATGTGCTGGTGGGGGTGAGCGTCGAGCTGCCGGGCGGCGTGTACGACGGGTCCTGGACAGAGACGGTGCGCCCGTCGCGGTCGTAGGCGGTGGTGGTGGTGCGGCCTTCGGGGTCGGTGGTCTGTGTCTGTTCCCCGGCGGTGTCGTAGCCGTATCGGGTGACGGGCTGCCCGAGCGTGCTGGAGGTTGCGTGTTCGATGCCGACGCTGGGCTGGTCGGATTCCACCAGCTGGCCGGCCGTGTCGTAGCGCCGGGTGGTCGTGTAGGCGGCCGGGTCACCGCCGTCGGTGTTGCCGCGCGGGTCGACTGTGGCGGTGACCAGGCCGCGCTGGTCCCTCGTGTAGGTGGTGGTGAGGCTCTGGGTGTCGCCGTTGTGGACCGCTTGGGAGACGACGCGACCGGCCGGGTCGTAGGTGTAGTCGCTGATCTCGGTGCGGTCGCCGTCGGCGCCGGTGCGGGTGACCGTGGTGATCTCGTTGTTCGCGTCCAGGCCGTAGTCCACGCGGCGTCCGAGCCCGTCGGGGTCGAGTTCGGTACCGATCAGGTAGCCGGCCTGGTCGTAGTTGTATTCGGTGCGTACGCTGCCACCGCCGGTCACCCGCGCGGTGATGTTGCCGGCGCCGTCGTACTCGCGGGATTCCACGACGACATTCGCGCCGGTCGAATCGCCGTTGAGTTTCGCGTCCAGCGCGGTGATGGTCGCGAGCTGGTCGTCGCCGTAGTAGGCGTAGAGGTTGGTGCGGCCCATCGCGTCGGTGTGGGCGGCCAGGCGCCCGCCGGGGTCGTAGGCGTAGGCGTCCAGCACCACGTCGCGGGCCGCGGACGGATCGTCGGGGTTACCGGTCCAGCCGGTGAGCGTACGGCTGGCCAGTTGACCACGCGCGGTGTAGCCGAAGAGGTAGTGGGCGCCGCGGGTGTCGGTCAGGCCGGTTCGTGCTCCGGTGGCGTCGTAGTCGTAGGTTTCGGCGCCGCCTTCGGGGTTGGTGAGGGATGCGAGCTGGCCGTGGTCGTCGTACGTCGACGTGGTCGTCCGCGGTTCGTCGCCGCCTGAGGTGTCGCTGAGGGTGCCGGTCAGCTGGTTGCCGTCGGCGTCGTAGGTGTAGGTGGTGGTCGGCGTGTGCGTGATGCCGGTGGTTTCGTTCCGCGCGGCTGGGTCGGTCTCGGTGGTCAGCCGGTTCTGGCCGTCGTAGGCGTAGGTGGTGGTGGCGCCGGACGGGACTGAATCGCTGGTCTCGGTGGTGCTGAGGCGGCGACCGAGTGCGTCATAGGTGTAGCTGGTGACCTTCCCGACGGGGTCGATCTCTTGGGCCAGGTCGCCGGCGGCGGTGTAGGCGTACCGGGTCACCCGGCCGCCGGGGGCGGTCGTGGTGCGCAGCAGTCCCGGTGGCATGGTGCCGCCGTCGGTGGCGGCCTCGGTGCCGTCGGTGTAGGTGTAGGTGATTCCCCGGAGGTCGTCGGGGTTCTGGTCGGTCTTCGGCCAGATCTCGGCGGTCTGTTCGCCGTAGTCGTCGTAGTAGTAGGTGGTGACGTACGTCGGGTCCGTGAAGTCGTTCGACCGGCCGTCCGAGCTGGCGTCCAGCTGGTCGTTGCGGGGGTCGAACGCATCGTCGGGGTTGAGGTAGTAGTGGTAGTAGCGGGTGTGGCAGGTTTCCTCGTCGGCGCACCGGGTCTGGCCGATCAGGTTGCCGCGGGCGTCGCGCCACATTGCGGTGACGTTTCCGTTGCGGTCGGTGACCGACGCGAGGCCGCCGGCGTCGTCGTAGCCGTAGTTGGTCGTATTGCCGAGCTCGTCGGTCTCCCCGATCAGCCGGTTTCCGCGCAGCGGCTCGTAGGCGTAGCTGAGCGTGCTTGATCGTGGGTCGGTGACGGTGACGGTCTTGGTGACGTCATCGACCGTGCCGGCATACGCCGGTGTGGAGATCTGCCAGGTGCCGCCGTGTTCGTCGACCTGGCGGGTGAGCCGGTCGGTCACGCTGTCGTAGGTGTTGCTCGCGTGGGTCCGCCCGGCCGGGGTCGTCACACCGGTGAGCTGCTGTGCCTCGACCCGCGCGGCGTAGTGCTCCGTGACCGCCGGCTGGCCCAGCGGCTTGTCGTAGACGGCGACGTCGTCGATGTCGCCGGTGAAACCGAAAGCGCCGCCGCTGCTCAGCGTGGACGGCCAGCCCGAGGTGACCCACCCGGAACCCACGTAGGCGATCGGCTGGTTGAGGTGGTCGATGGTGCCGGACAGGCTGCCGATCTTCTGCCCGTCCACGAACAGGGTCTGGCTGGATCCCGCGCCGGAGAGTACGACGTGGTGCCACGCGCCGTTGTTGACCGCCGACGGCGTGGTGATCGGTTGCGCGGAGTCGCCCGAGCCGCGCCAGAACTGGCCGCGTAGCTTCCCGTCGGTGCCCACGTAGATGGCGGGTGTGTGCTTGCCGGAGGCGTTCGGCAAGGCCGCGTCCTGATAGGCGAAGATCACGCCGTGGCCGGTGGTCTTGAACCAGGCCTCCACGGCCAGGTAGGCGCTCTCCCGGCTGATCGTCCGGTCCGGAAGCCGGACGTACCCCGAGCCGGCGAAGTGCGCAGCGGTGTCGCTCGTCCCGGCCGGTGCTCCCGCCGCCCCCAAGGTCGCGGACGTGTAGGTGCCGTTCGCGGTGCCCAGCACGTAGCCGAGCGCGTTCGTGGCCGTGCTGCCGCTGGCGTCTCCCAGGCGCCAGTAGCCGGCCGGGCCGCTGTCCTGCACCGCGGTCGCGTAATGCGAGCCCGTGCCGTACCCGTAGGTCGTGCATTCTGTCGTGGTGCCCGGCGGACATACCGAGGTCAGCTCGTCACCGGAATAGGCGTACGTCCACGTCAGCGCCGATCCGTCGACCGGGTCGGTGCTCACCGTCGCCACGTGTGACCCGGACCAGGTGAAGTGCAGATGCCGGCCGCCGGCGGCGGTCACCGTCGCGAGCTTCCCGCCGGTGTCATATGCCAGCGTCTCGGCCCGGCCGCGATGGTCTGTCACGCTGGTCAGCCGGCCCGTGGCGTCGAACGCGTACGTGGTCGCCGACTTGTCCATCAGTTTCCAGCCGCCGCCGTCGAGTGCGGCGAAGCTGGCCTGGCGTCCCTGCGGGGGTGTGAACGTGCCGTCGCTGTTCTTCCCGAATCGGACCTGCTGCCCGTCGGGATAGGTGACCACCACGTTGCCGGAGCCGTCGGCGTCGGCCATGACCGACATGTCGTAGCGCGACGACCAGCCGGCGCCGAACGCCTCGCCGCTGCGTGGGTCGAGGCTGTTGTAGGTCCGCACCACCGACACCGGTGGACCGGCGGTCGCGATCTGCGCGTCGGTCGCCGTGGTGGTGTAGTTGCCCGCCTGCGGATCGAACTCTTGGTCCGCCGACGCCCCCGACGCCAGATGTGAGGTGATCGCGGGCTGCTCCACCGCCGTGCTCAGCCGATACCACGGGCCAGGGGTCTGGGTGCCGCCGGAGTCCGACACCCACACGGTCCAGTAGTAGTCCTGCCCCCATTGCAGCTTGCCCGTCGGCACCGTCCACTTCGGTGTCTGCTGCCACGGTGAGCTCTCGCACCAATCCCAGTCGCCGAACGCCCCGCCGCAGATCGTGAACCAGTACGTCACCTTCGACGACGGCCACGCGTCACCGTTCTTGGCCTCCGCGAACAACTGCGGCGTCAGCGTCCCGACCTGGTAGTTGTTGTGTGGGTACATCTCCTTCAGCACCGACGGCACATCCGGCACGGTCAGCTTCAACACGGCCGTCCGTGGCACACCCCAGTCGGAGAACAGCTCGTAGCTGGAGCTGTCCACGTTGATCATGTCGAACTTGACGTACCAGGTGCCCGGTGGAAGCGGATTGATCTTCGCGTTGAGGGTGACGGTCTCCCCGTACGACACCGTCTGCGGCATCGGGGTCTGCGCGGGCTTGTGGTAGAGCTGCTTGCCGTTCTTGTCGAAGACCTCGTACTGCAGCTTGTAGCCGTTCGACGTCGTCCACGCAGTGTGGCCCTTGTTCGTCACCTTCACGTGCACATAGCCGGCCTGGTCGTTCAGCACCGCAGGGTTCACGACCGGCGGCGACTCCGCGAACGCGTACTTCGCGTTATACGGGCTGTACGTGATGGTCAGATACGGACCGTTCGGGGTCTCCCGGGACGCGAACTTCTTCCACGCTGTCGAGCTCGACACCGATGCCCGCACCGTCAGCCCATAGTCCGGCTTGGTGCCGTTCACCCATCCCTGGACCAGCTTGTTACCGGAACTGCCCAGGTCAATGCCCTCCCATTTCGCCGGGCACGAACTGGATGACGCGCCGGGTGGGATGTAGCCGTGCGCGAAGCTTCGCGACGCGAGCGCCGACCCGTACGACGGGCCCGGATAGTTCGCGATCGAGTCCGAAGACCAGCTGTGCGTCACCGGGTGGACGGTTACCGCACGCGCGCTGCACGAGTACGACCAGTAGTTGTAGACGTGCAGGTCAACGTCGTAGATCGTCGCGTGCTTCAGGTCATTGTCGACCTGAGAGAAACCCAAGTACGTGGCCGCCTTGTTCGCACCACCGTCGTACGTGCCCGCCTTCAGGTCGATGTCGCCGTTCGGCGGCGAGCTGTACCCGGTCTGGACGTACGTGTCAGAGGTGTCGCCGTAGTTCCACACCGTGGTCGGGTCCACCGTCACCGGGAACTTCCGCGCGGGATCGGCAAGCCACCCCTTGTCCGCGGACACGTGCAGCGCCCACCCCGCGCCGCGCCGCTCGAGGGAGTAGCTCACCGCCTCCGACCGCTCACCGTCGCCTGAATGCGGATCGACCCTCGAGTCCACCATGAAGCCGTGCGGGAGCCGACCGACCACCGCGCCGGCCGCATCGACCAGCTCGACGCTTCCATCGGCCGCCATGCGCGGCGTCACACCGTCGGTCCGGAGCGGGAAGTCCCAATCGGTCGGGGCTGTCGGCGAATGGAGAATGATCTTCTCCTTGATGCTGCCGCCGTTCAGCGACGACAGCACCACGTCCGCGTCCGGCCGGATCCCCTTGTACGTCACCGTTGATCCAGTGACCTCACCGGTCGTGTCCTGCGCGGCATCCACCCCGAAGCCGAAGCGCCGACCGCCGCCAACATCCATCACGGCCAGATCCGACGGCCCGGCCTTCGGCGCGAAACTCACATCCAGGGAGTCGGCGCGATTCGTCCATCGACCCTTGCCGCTGTCCGCGAGCGAGGAGTCGATCGGCTGCCACGCGCCCTTCGCGTCCCGGAAGTTCACCGGATGCGTGAAGAACTTCCCGGTCCACGACCCATCGCCGTTCCGATAGCGATAACTGAACCGGTCGCGCTGCCCTGTCGCCTCCCGGCTCGTAGCCTTGTCAAAACCGACGACCGTCGGTGGCTGATGCGCCGCCATCGTCCGCACCGGCGTCGACGCTGGCGGTTTCGGAACCGACAGCCCCGTGTTCCTAGACGAACGCGGTTTCCACGGCCGGTCCGCCCCGGCCGCGCCCTTCGGTCGCTTCGCCTGCGTCAAGCGCCGCGCCCGCGCCGACGTCCCGGCGGCCGTGGCCTTCGCCGGGACGGCATGAGCCCGTCCAGCCGCCGAGCCCGCCCGCTGTTTCGGCGTCGCCACATTCGCCCGTGCCGACAACGACGGCGAAGGCCCGTTCGAGAGAAGCGAAGCCACCAGAGACAGGGCGACCACCCCAGCAACCGGCCGTAACCATGACGACCGAGTCAGACCCACGAGCCCACGTGACCGAGGCATACCAGTCCTCCGAGAACGACACCGAAATCCCCGACACAACTTCGCTCGTGCCGGGCGATCGCTGCCTCCACAGGTGAGACCGGTGCCGCTCGCCCGTCCCGTGCAGCACGGAACATAAGCCGCAAATACCAACAATCGCCAGATGCGCACCCTCAACCGATGCAGTCACACAGCGAACGCACAAACACCAAGCGCAAGCAAAGCCGTCCAAAACAGCAGGTTGATGGCAACCAAGCACGCCCAGGCCCGTGACCCTCCGTGGCCACAACAGGACACGCAAACCCACCACCGGGTTGACCGTCAGCTCGAATCGATCATGAGTGACGGGGACTTGTCCCGATCGACACCCGTCCGAAGGATTTCCGCGGCCGGGTTGAACACGGCCCTGAAGCGACACGGCACCCTGGCCTATCCGGAACCTGACGGATCTTGACGCAATCCCTGTCAAAAAGTTACCGTTCGGTCACAGCATGTGATCCAGGACCGGCCGGACGATAG
The DNA here is from genome assembly GCA_036502625.1 of Streptosporangiaceae bacterium. Taxonomy (GTDB): domain Bacteria; phylum Actinomycetota; class Actinomycetes; order Streptosporangiales; family Streptosporangiaceae; genus DASXYG01. The sequence goes on along the minus strand of DASXYG010000070.1, from coordinate 93,275 downwards.
CGTCAAACGCCATACGAGAGGCCCCTGAGTCCCGGAGCCGGCTGCATGAGTCGATCCGTGTTGAACGCAGACCCCGGGGGTGGTGTCGGTGGATCGCCAGGGCCAGGTGGAGTCTCCGGCACGGCAGATCATCGAGATGAAGCGCCTGGCCGCGCGCAGTGGCGTGATCACCGCGGAAGCGCTTGATGCGTATGAGCAGATGGTCAGCGCCGGCCAGGTGACGGAGCCGGACGCGAAGAAGATCATGTCGCCGGACGTGCTGCGCCAGTTGGTCGACGCCAAGCTGGTCGAGGCCAGCCACGAGGGGCTGTACTTCGCGGTCGGTCCGGACCTCGGCTTGTTGACCATGATGGCGCTGTCGGGGCGCACAGCGGCCGGGGCGCTCGACGCACTGACGGACGCAATGCGGGGCCTTGGCAGCATCCACGCGGCCGCGCTGCGCATGTACGGCGGCGGCCCGCAGGCCGCAGGCAACGGCCATCGGGCGAGCCCGCCGGTGGCCGCCCTCCCCGAGAACTCCAGCGTCGAGCTCGTCACCGAACGCCACCGAATCCTGGAGCTCACCGGGCACGGCGGCTTGGGCAGCGAGGCGAGGAACGAGTTCTGCGCGCTGGAGACCGCGTCCATGGAAGTGCGCTACACGGAGATCTGCGCCCGCGAGCCGACACCCGTGATGCAAGAGGCCGGCGTGGTGTCACGGACGTTGTACGAACACCCATTCCTCGAACACGAATCCCTCCGCAAGGGTGTCGCCACCTGTATCAGGGGAGGCGAGCAGGCTCGGGTCCTCACCCGCCCGGCAGCGGTGAAGATGAAGATCGTCGACGGTCACACCGTCCTCGTGGCGCTCACATCGACCGGTGTGAACCGCGCTCTCCTCGTGCGGAATTCATTCCTTGGCGAAGCGCTTCAGGGCTACTTCGATTACTTGTGGGACGAGGCGACGCCCTTGGAGATCAACAGCAATGGAGCGGTCGTCGAGCGCGTGATCCCCCGCGCCGACGGTCTCAGCGTGCGTGAGCAGCGCATCGTCATGTCCATGAAGAACAATAAGACGTTGGGCGAGATCGCGCGTGAGCTCAAGATCTCTGAACAGACGGTCTCCCGGACCATCGACAGGATCGCCGCACGACTCGGGGTCGAGGGGCGTGTCGCCCTGGGAGCCGAATGCCAGCGGCTTGGGTACTTCGGCTAGAGAAGTTATACGAGCAAGGCCATACACCCGCCGCAACATGTCTGTGTAACGGGGAACGGAATCCTGACGCGGGCGCTGATCCCAGCTCTGTCCGCCCATTCTTGGCTGTGGCATGCTGGAGACGTTCAGGGCGCGCGGGACCTCGTTGGGAGGCGGAGGGCTCATGTCGACCGATTACGCGGCCGGGTGGCAGTGGGCGTAGCACACGCTCGCCACTGATCCCGGGACAGCGGGCCGCCGAATCGAATGAGGATTCGGCCGCCCGCTTTCGTACTCTCGGGCGCCCTTCAGGAAGGACCGGCCACGTCGGCGGCGCACGTGCCGAGCGATGATCAGCCACCCACCGCCGGCGTGGCCGGTGTACTCGCCGGCGAGAGGGAGACTCCCGGCGAGGAGGTCAGCAGTTCCGTCGGATGGAAGGCGATGGCCGGCGCCTGCTTGACCTAAAGTCCATGCTGCCATGAAATACGCTTCGGCCAAGGGCGATTTCCCGCCATTGATGGAAAGCCCGCACGCCTCCATCGCAATAACGAAGCCGATTCCGGCGTAATCGGACGCAAGCGCCACCGATACCGGACCCCCAGCCGACGATGGCGGGTTCTTATCACCTGGCAGAGATCTACCACGCGGCCGCCGCCTGCGCCGTGAGCATCGGCACGCGCATGTCAGAATTCGCCGGAATCGACCGCGCGACCTTTCGTCCTCGCGACGATTCTCGGACAAAACCGACATGGCCGATAGTGCGCAGTCGATGAAACCTCCCATCCCGTCAGCGTCAGCCCCGATCACGCCCTTGATCGCGCTGCCGTCTCGCGGTTCACGCCGATTCCGCTGACCGTTCAGTGTTCAAGGAGTCGTTTAGCCGCTGACGGAATCACCGCCACTGTCAGGAAGTCGTACTTGCGGTGACATGCCGCGCCAATTCCAATCGGTAATCAGAAAGGATGATCGATCGGAAGGAGCCGGTAATGGGCGGCGTGATTCTCACTGGCTTTTGGGTGGTCCTCGGCTCGCTCGGTGTCGCACTTGGGCTTGGCGTATACGGGCTGCCAACCATCGTCGCGATTGTTCGCAAGTCCCCGAATCTCGCGCTGATCGCCACCGTGAATCTGGTACTGGGCGGGCTGGTCGTGCCGTGGTGGATCGCGCTTGGAATGGCGCTCTGGTCGACGAAACGGCGCGGCAACATCACGGTCGTCCAATCCACGAACATGCCGCTTCCACCTGCCGTCGCCCTGCCCGGTGAGACGCCGGCCAGCCGTTACGCCGCACCGCAGCGCGCCCTGCCCGCTGTCCACCCGCCGACGTCCTTGACGACCGGCTCACACCTCCCGGCCGACCGGATGCGGTGATGATCATGGTGAAGGTGCTCGCCGCCGGTGTCTCGATCGGCTGCTTGTTTCCCGTGCTGGTCGTCGTGCTCGTGGTGGTGGCCGGCGGTGGGAGCGGCGCGGCCGGTGACTCCGGTCTGGCCGGGCGGCCGACGGCGCTGGCGCGGCGGGACGTTCCGGCGCAGTTCCTGGCCTGGTATATGGACGCCGCGCAGACGTGTCCGGGTCTGCCGTGGGCGGTGTTGGCGGGGATCGGCAAGGTCGAGTCGGACCACGGCCGGAACCCGGCGGCGCGGCATCCGAACGGTGCGGGCGCGCGGGGGCCGATGCAGTTCCTCCCGGGCACGTTCGCGCGCTACGCGGTCGACGGTGACCGCGATGGCAGGGCCGATATCTACGGGCCCGCCGACGCGGTCTTCACGGCCGCCCGTTACCTGTGCGCGTCCGGGGCCCGTGGAGGTTCGGAGCGGGGCGTCCGGCGGGCGCTGTTCGCCTACAACCACGCGGGCTGGTACGTCGACCTGGTCCTGTCCTGGGCGACCCGTTACGCCACCCAGGGTGTGGCGGGGGCGGTCGGGAAGGCGATCGCGTGGGCGAGGCGGCAGCTCGGCACTCCGTACGTGTACGGCGGCGACTGCACGGACGCGCGACGCGATCCGACGCCGCACAACTGCGACTGCTCCTCGCTGGTGCAGCAGGCGTACGCGCACGCCGGGATTCATCTGCCGCGCACCACGTACGCCTGGCGCCAGACCGGGCCGGTGGTCGCGCTCGACCGGATCCGGCCCGGCGACCTCCTCTACAGCGCCGGCTCCGACGGCACACGGACGCGCCCCGGCCATGTGGTGATGTACCTCGGCGGCGGTCGGGTCATCCAGGCACCGCACACCGGCGACGTCGTGAAGATCTCGCCGCTGGACCTCGGCTCGATCACCGCCGCGACCCGACCGGTCGAACGGGGGCGGTCGTGATGTCGCAGCCGGCGTTCCCGCCCCCGATCAACGGCTCACCGAACCTGACGTTCGCGCAGGTCCTGCGCCTGCCGGCCTCGGTCGACCTCACCACAGCCGCCCACGCACTCGGCTTCGGCCGCACCAAGGCGTACGCGCTGGCACGTAACGGCACGTTCCCGTGCCGGGTCATCCGCGTCGGCGAGGTCTACCGGGTGCCGACCGCCGAGCTCCTCGCGCTGCTCGGGATCGACATCGCCTCGCTCCGCGCCGCCGCACGCACGGACGGCCAGAGCACGGCCAAGAACGGTGGTCACCATGCTTGAGCAACAGCTCGCTCCACCCATCGCCACTCCCCCGCCGCCGGCACGATCGCCGCTCGCACCGCGCCGCGAACTGGTGGCGTGGGGTGCACACGGCGGCGCCGGAACCTCCACGCTGGCCGCGCTGCTTCGCCCGTGCTGGGACATGGGCACGCTGCGGCGACGTACGGATCCACGGTTCCCTGCGGTGCACACGTACGGGCGGCCGTTGATCATCGTGTGCCGGAACACCGTGGCCGCGGCCGAACGTGCCACGGCCGCCGTGATGGCGGTGGCACAGCCGGGCGGCCAGGTCGCTGCGCTCGCGGTGATCGCGGACGGGGCGGGGCGGGAGCCGCGCGAGGCGGTGGCCCGGTTCCGGCTTCTGGAGTCACGGGTCGGACTGGTCGTACGCGTGCCGTTCGTGGCGGCGCTGCGGCTGGTGGACGACCCGACATCGGTCGACCTGCCGCGACGCGCGGAGCAGGCCGTTGATCAGCTTCGTGCCCTGGCGGTAGGGCGCCTGCCGTGCCTGTGCCCGGGGCGGTCAAAGGGGGTTCGTGATGTCGATGATCCATGCCGTGCATGAGCTCGTACTCGCTGCGGGCGCGCCGAATCCGAAGCCGCAGGCGCCGCCTGGGTTGTCGGGGCGGGTGAACACGTTGCTGGGCTGGTGGAAGTGGATCGCGCTGGCGCTGGGCGTGTTCGGGTTGGTCGGCTGCGGGGCGCTGATGATCGCCGGGCAGCGGAACCGGCACAACCTCGCCGCTGACGGTGCGACCGGGATTCCGTGGGTGCTGGGTGGGCTCACGTTGATCGTTCTCTCCTCCGGCATCGCCGGGGTCTTCTACGGCTGAGCCGGTGATGAGCCATGTTTCCCACTTTCTCCTGGTCGCTGACCCCGCAGGGGCCCCGGCGGCGCCCGCCACGGGCCACGATCGCCGTGGTGGTCGTGGCCGTGCTGCTGGTCGCGGGCGTCGCGTACTGGTTCGACCGGACGCATCCGGCGCCCCATCGCCCTGATCGGCCGGCGGCTCGCACAACGGCAACCCCGGGACACGCCGTGCCGGCGGGCCGTGTGGATCTGTCCGGTGTGGCCTGGCGCGATTTCCATGGCATCCGTCTTCCGTACTCGCACGCGAATGGCCCGTCCGCTGTGCGCGGTGACCGGGCGTGGGGGTTCGCGGATACGGCGGGCGGTGCGGTGTTCGCGGCCGTGCATGTCGGTGTGCGGGCGAACGCGCAGTGGGGGCCGGGCGTGTTCGGGCCGACGATCAAGGATCAGGTCGACGGCACCGACAAGCCCGCGTTCCTGGACGCGGTCGCCTCCTCGTATGAGGACCTTGCCAGCAAGGCGGGCGTGGCGCCGGGCGCGCCGGTGGGGCGCGCGTACGCGGTCGAGGAAGGGTTCCGCGTCGAGTCGTTCACCCCGGACGCGGCGACGGTCGACGTCGTGACCGCCGGGCCGGGCCAGGACGGCACGACTGTACGGGTCGCGACCCGCATCCAGCTCATCCGCCGCGACCGGGATTGGCGGGTGCTGGCCCCGCCCGGCGGCGACTGGGGCGCCTCGGCGCACACCGTCGCGACGCTCGACGGCTACCGGTCCTTCGGCGACGAGCAGGGAGGCGGTTCGTGATGACGTGCCCGACGTTGATCTCGCCCGTATGCAAGGTCGTGGAGACGGGCGCTGGGCTCGGTGGCGCCGCGCAGCGCAGCGTGGTGCACACCACCCTGGAGTTGTTCACCAAGCAGATCTCCGACGCGATCGCCTCGGTGGTGCGTACGACGATCACCTGGTGGGTCAAGATCCCCTCCGTCGACGTGGGATCGCAGCCGGTCATCGGGGAGCTGCGCCGCTGGTTCCTGCCGATCGCGATCGCCGTCACGATCGCCGGGCTCATCGCCGCAGGCGCGCGGATGGCGGCGGCGCGGAAGGCGAACCCGCTGATCGACGTGACGGGCGGCCTGCTGATCATCGCGGTCACGGCCGCAGTGGGCACGCTCGTCCCGAACCTGCTGTTGAAGGCCGGTGACGCCTGGTCGACCTGGGTCCTGAACGCCGGCACCGGCGACCAGTTCGCCCACCGGATGACCGACATCCTGTCCCTCGGCGCCGCAAGCCCCGGTTTTGTCCTGGTCATCGGCGTAATCGTGCTTGTCCTCACGGTGATCCAGGCCGTACTGATGCTGCTGCGCGAGACCGCGATCGTCATCTTGGTCGGGATGCTCCCGCTGGCCGCCGCTGGGGCGATGTCGCCGGGAATGCGCGGCTGGATCAAGCGGGTCGCGGCGTGGCTGCTCGCGCTGATCTTCTACAAGCCTGCCGCCGCGGCCGTTTACGCGACGGCGTTCACCATGATCGGCAAGGGACACGGTGAGCGCGAGTACCTGATGGGGCTGTGCGCGCTCGCGCTCTCGCTGATTGCGCTGCCGGTGCTGATCAAGTTCTTCACCTTCGCCACCGGCTCCGTGGCGCAGCACTCTGGCGGCGGCATCCTCGGCACCGCGGTCGGCGCAATGGTCGCGGTCGGTTCGCTCCGTACGGCCGGTGGAGGTGGCGGATCCGCCGTCGCGCAAGCCGACTACACCTCAAGCCGCATCCCTCCCCCGTCGAACGGCGACCGTACGGACGCCGGACAACCGGTTCCGCCCAGCGGCGGGATCAGTGGTGGCACAGCATCGGCTACGCCCAGCCCCTCCTCCTCGACAGCGCCGGGCGCGGCGGGAGCCGCGACCGAAACAGGCGCCGGTACCGCCAGTGCCGGGGCGACAGCATCCGGCGGTGCGACAGCCGCCTCGACGGCGAGCGGGGCCGGCGGCGCGGCCGCAGGATCGACCGCGGCCGGCGCAAGCGCGGCCGGCGCGACCGCTGCGGGCACCGCGGCGGCCGGCCCGGCCGGTGCCGCCGTTGGGGCAGCCGTGGCCGCCGGCCAGAAGGTCGCCGACGGAGCGAAGAACGCGGCCGGAACATCGATGACACCGGACGGGAGCGACCAGCCATGAGCAGCACCTCGGCCACCGATCGAGCCCGCACGTACGGGGGCTGGCGGCGCCGCCGCTCCATCGGGCTCCTCGGATTGGGCACGACGGCGACCTTGGGGGTACTCGGCGGCGTCCTCGTCCTTCTCCTGCTCGGCGCGGTGTCACTGACCCTGCTGATGTACGTGGCGCCGCCGATCGCCGTCGCCGCCGGGCTCGGGCTCCTCCGCGTCGATGGGACGCCGGTCGCGCAACTAGTCGTGCGGCGGGCGCGCTGGTGGCGCGGCACCGCCCGGCGTCACACGAAGTACCGGGCCGGGGTCGTGGTCGAGCATCCGCGCGCGTTCCAGCTCCCGGGCGTGCTCGCGCCGATGCGGTTGCTCGACGCCGAGGACGGCGCGGGTGGCCGGTACGGGCTCGTCTGGGACCGCCGCGCCGGATACCTGACCGCCACCCTGCGGGTGATCCCCGCCTCGACACATCTCGCCGACCGGGCGGACGCGGATGCGTGGGTGGCGAACTGGGGCGGCTGGCTCGCCTCCCTCGGCTACGTGCCCATGCTGCGCTGGGTCACCGTCACCGTGGACACCGCGCCCGAACCCGGCACCACCCTCGCCGACTCCGTGGCGGCCTCCGTTGACCCCCGTGCTCCGGAGGCCGCCCGGACCATCCTCGGCGAACTCGTCGCCGCCGCACCCGGCGCCGCCGCAGACGTGGACACGCGCGTGTCGATCACCTTCAACCCGGCCGCCGCCCCGTCCCCGCCCAAATCGCTTGAGGCGGCGATCGCTGAAGTCGGCCGTACCCTGCACACGCTCCAGACCGCGCTCGGCACCTGCGGCGTCACCATCACCGGCCGGGCCTCGGCCGCCGACCTGGCCGGAATCGTCCGCACCGCGTATGACCCTGCCGCGCGCGGCCATATCAACCACCTCGCCGAGGTCCGCGAAACGGGCGACGTGCCGTCGTGGCAGGACGCCGGGCCGGTCGGCGCCGAGGAGCTGTGGGACCGGTACCGGCACGACTCCGGCGTGTCCGTGTCGTGGGCCTGGCATGATGCGCCCCGGCAGAACGTGCACGCCGACGTCCTCGCCCGTCTGCTCTCCCCCGGACCGCACCCCAAGAGGGTGGCATTGCAGTACCGGCCGCTGCCCGCCGTCACGGCGACCCGGGTGCTGGAGAACGAGGTCCGCGCCGCGGAGTTCCGCCGCGAATACCGGCGCCGCACCCGCCGGGACGAGACCGCCCGCGACTCCGCCGACCACGCCCGCGCCCAGCAGGCCGCCGCGGAGGAGGCCCAAGGCGCCGGCGTCTGCCTGATCAACCTGTTCGTCACCGCCACTGTCGCCGACGAGTCCGACCTTGCCCGCGCGGTCGCCGACACCGAGGCATCCGCCGAGCAGTCCAAGATCCGGCTGCGCCGCATGTGGCGCTCCCAGGCCGCCGGCTTCGCCGCCACCCTCCCCTGCGGCATCTGCCCATCGGAACTGGCCAACCGCACCAAGCATTAGGGAGGCGACCAGCAATGACCATCGACCTCGCGCCCCGCAGCGGCCCCGGATCCACCGAGGCCCTTTCGGAAGCCGCCCAGCGGCCGAACCGGACTGAACGACCGCACGACTGGTGGTCGCCACCCCGGATGGCCGACGTGGCGCTGCGCGCTCGCGCAGTACGGCGACGCCTGAGCGAGACGACTGCCGACGGCGGTACCGGACTGGAGGCCGCCGAATTGATCGGTGTGCTGGACGAGCTCCTGCTCGCCGCCAGTCACGCGCGCTGGCTGCTGAAGCAGGCGACCGAGTTCACCCTCAGCACCCCGGACACACCCGCACCAGGCCATCAGCAGGTGCAGGTCCGGCCCTGCCCCGTACGCCCGGTCGACCGTACGGCCCGACCGGTCCGGGTGATCCGCCGCGGCGACCGGTGGGCGGTCTGGCTCGGCGAGTTCGCACTGCACCCCGACGGCTGCTTCTGGGACGCCACCCCCGGCACCGACCCCACCTATCCCCGCGACGAAGCGATCGCCCGCGCGATCCAAGCCCTCGGACGGCTGCCGTGAACGGCCTCACGACAAGTCCCGGCACGGCCGCGACACGGCGCGAGCCACGAACGGCGAACCCCCACGATGCGCTGGCGCCCGCCTGGGGCTGGAAGCTCCCGGACGCCGGACGCGTACCGCACGTCGCCCCGGGTGCCGAGTATCAAGGAACGACGGTGCAGGTATGCGGGCTGTTCCCGTTCCTGGCCGGGTCCGGCTCCCCCACGCTCGGCACCCCGATAGGACGGCACCAGCTCTGGGGCGAGGTCGTCTGCCTCGACCCGCTGGCCTGGCTGCGCGCCGGACTGGTGACCAACCCCGGCGTGTTCGTCCTCGGCCAACCCGGCTGCGGCAAATCCGCCATCACCAAACGCCTCGTCACCGGCGGCGTCGCGTGCGGCCAACAAGCCCTCATCCTCGGCGACACCAAACCCGACTACACGCCGCTGATCACACACCTCGGCGGGCAGGTCATCCGCATCGGCCGCGGCCTCGACCGCCTCAACCCCCTCGACGCCGGCCCGCTGGGCACGGCCATGCGCCACCTCCCCCGCCGCGAGGCCGAAACGCTGCGCTGGGAGGTCCGGTCGCGGCGCCTGAACCTCCTCATGGCCCTGTGCACCCTCATCCGCGACGGCCGCATCACCAACGCCGAAGAGGTCATCCTCGGCCACGCCATCGACCTCCTCGACGACCGCCTCACCGGCACACGCCAGCCCACCGTGCCCGACGTTCTCCAGGTCATCGAAGAAGGCCCCGACACCATCCGCTCCGCCGCCCGCACGACCACCACCGACGCCTACTTCGCCCGCATCGCCGAACTCGTCTTCACCCTCGACCTGCTCTGCACCGGCTCCCTCGCCGGGGTCTTCGACGGCCCCACCACAGCGCCGATCGACCTCGACGCCCCCGCCGTCTCCGTCGACATCTCCGCCGTCAAAGCCGCCGGGGACAAACTCCTCACCGCCGCCATGCTCTGCGTCTGGTCCTACGGCTTCGGCATCGCCGACGCCGCGGCCGCACTCGCCGACCTCGGCCATGCCCCAAGACGCGCGTTCCTCGGCGTCATGGACGAACTCTGGCGCGCTCTGCGCGGCGCACCCGGCCTCGTCGAATACGCCGACTCGTTGACCCGCTTGAACCGTGCCAAAGGCATGGCCTCGATCATGATCACCCACTCCCTCGCCGACCTCGACGCACTGGCCACCGAGGAGGACCGCGCGAAGGCCCGCGGGTTCATGGACCGCTCCGCGATCACCATCCTCGCCGGCCTCCCGCCCCGCGAGCTCGACCGCGTCCACGAGATCACCCCGCTCACCTGGCCCGAACGCGAACTCGTCGCCTCCTGGTCCGCCCCGGAGTCCTACCAGCCCGGCGCCCTGCACCCCGGACGCGGCCGTTACCTCATCAAGACCGGCGAACGCCTCGGCATCCCTGTCCAGCTCCACCTCGTCGGCGCCGAACACCACCTCTACGACACCGACCAAGCGATCCGCGCCACCAGCAGCAGCGACCGGCCAGGTGACCGATCATGACCCGCGCGATCGGACCGCGCCCCTCGATGACCGCCGGATCGGCGTTCACCGGCTGGCTCGCCATCGCCGCCTGCTGGAGCGCCGTCGGCGCCCTCGGACTCCTGTGGTGCGCCGCGCGGCTGGCCGCTGCGTTCACCGGCGGGAAAGTACGGCCGTTCGGGTCCGCCTTCGTACGCGCACTATTGCAGCAGCACGCCTGGACCGGTGTGCCGACCGCCTGGGTGCTCACGATCACCGCCGTATTCCTCGCCGCCGTCGCCACGGCCGGTGCCCTCGCATGGGCGAGGGCCGTACGGTACCGGCGGCCGGTCGACGACCCAGCGGCTGCGCTCGCGCACAACCCCCGTCTGCACGCCCTGGCCGACCGGGCACCGGCCGACGCGGTCCGACTCCGCCGCACCCTGCGCGGTAGCCAACCCCGGGACGTCGGCCCGCACGATCTCGGCCTGGTGCTCGGTCACCTCCCCGAACCCGGTCACCGCCGCACCGGCCGTACCGTCTACGCGTCCTGGGAAGACACCGTCCTCGCGTTCATGGGACCCCGGACCGGCAAGACCACCACATTCACCGTCCCCGCCGTCCTGTCCGCACCCGGGCCGGTCATCGCCACCAGCAACAAAGCCGACCTGTGGGCCGCGACCGCCGCGATCCGCGAGGACGAGACAGGCGGCGAGATCTGGCTCTTCGACCCCCAGGCCGTCACCTACCAGCCGCAGCGCTGGTGGTGGAACCCCCTCCTCCACCTCACCACCGTGGAGGACGCCGACCGGCTGGCCGGGCACTTCGTCCTCACCGTCGCCGACGAGCGCCAACGCGACCTGTGGGGCCCGGCCGCCCAAGACCTCCTCGCCGCGCTGCTGCTCGCCGCCGCGCACACCGGCCGCAGCCTCCGCGACGTCACGCAGTGGCTGACCGAACCCGGCGTCCCCACCCCCTGCGAACTCCTCGACAGCGCCGGTTTCCGCGCCATGGCCGCCTCCCTGCGCGGCGCGCAGAACGGCGCCGTCGAAACCCGCGACGGCATCTACCAGACCGCGCGCACCGCGGCGAAATGCCTCAACGACGAAGCGATCATGGCCTGGGTCACCCCCGGCGACCTGCCCGAATTCGACCCCGGCGCATTCGCCGACAGCGTCGACACCCTCTACCTGCTGTCCAAATCCCGCTCGGCCGCCGCCCCACTGATCGCCGCGCTCACCGACGCCACCATGCGCGCCGCCGAACGCCGCGCCGAACAGGCCGGCGGGCGCCTCGACCCGCCACTCCCGGTGATCTTGGACGAGGCCGCGAACATCTGCCGCATCGCCGACCTGCCCGACCTCTACTCCCACCTCGGCTCGCGCGGCATCGTGCCCGTCACGATCCTCCAGTCCTACGAGCAAGGCACCACCGTATGGGGCGAAGCCGGAATGGCCGCCCTATGGGGCGCCGCCACCAAGAAGCTCATCGGCGCCGGCTGCGACTCCCCCCGCCTCGCCCGCGACCTCTCCTCACTCATCGGCCAGCACGACGTCCCCGTCCGTGGCGTCACGTACCAAGACGGACGCCCTGGAGAGAACATCTCCCTGCGCCGCCAGGAGATCCTCGACCCCGCCCAGATCCGCGCGCTGGCACCCGGCACGGCCGTCCTCCTCGCCACCGGCGTCAAGCCCGCGCTCATCGACCTCAAGCCCTGGCTGAACGGGCCGGACGCAGCCCGCATCGCCGCCTGCGCCCGCGACGCCGAAACCGCCATCACCAACGCCGCCCGACGAATCCAAGCCGCAGGAGGAGGCACACCATGACCATCTCCGACGGCCTCGAGTTCCGGCTCGACACGGAACACATCCGCGATGTCTGCCGCGCCGTGATGCCCGACGCGACCGTCAACGTCACCCACGTCGACTATCCGTCCGCCGCGTACCTGGACGTCGACGACAAGCACCGCGCCGCGCAGGCCCTGCGCCAAGTCGGCTACGACACCGACCTCCCCAACGGGGAACTTCGGGTCCGCGGCTGGTCGGAGCCCGGGCTGCGCGCCCGGAGAACCAGCATGATCGGCACTCTGGAGCGGCTGCACCAGAACCTCCCCGACGCCGCCGCGCGCGCTGTCGATGCTTGCGCGACGCGATTCCCGCATGAGGACAAGCAGGGCACCGTGGAAACCGCCCGCAACAGCGCCCTCGCCGCCGTACGCGACATGCTGCACCACGAGATCGACACAGTCGCCGGGCCGCACGCGAACCACGACCCGCAAATCCGACCCGCAGACTGCCGTACCGCCGGACTGTTCGACCAGACCCGCAGGCTGGAAGACGCCATCGGCCGGGGACTTGACCTCGCGCAGACGGTGGCCGCCTACGCCATCGAGACGTATATACAACTCCGCCTCCACGACTGCGCCGGCCCGTCCGCCGCGCGCCGCGGCGCGATCGCCCGCACCATGGCGCGCATCTCCAGCGACTCCCGCCACCGCGCGTATGCCGACCCCGGCGCGGACCGCCCGCCGCCGGCCGCCTCACCCAGCGGCAACGACGCGGCCCGGCTCGCCGCCACCGACGTCCCGCAGCCCGCCACGGGCGCATCACAAACCGTCGCAGGTGACGCCGCGCCGCCCGTACGAAGTCCGGCACCTGACCGCACCCCGCACCGACGTGCGAGCTGACCACGGCGACAAGCCCATGGGGGCCACCATGACGACGCACAGCGACACCGAGTCCGCACCGGGCGGGCGAACGGCTGCCGAGCACGCGGAAGAAGCCGAGCCGGTCTACGAACGCCTGGAGGACTTCGTCACCGGTCACTTCATCCCACTCATCCACCGCCCGCTCGGCGGAGAGTTCCGCTGGTGCGCCCAATGGTGGCGCCACGCCGAAGCCATCTCCCGGCTGACCGCCGTCTGGCACGCCTGGGAAGCGCTGCGCCGCCAACCCGGCACCGGCATCGGCCTGTGGTACCGCGACCACCTCGACCACCAGATCCCCCAACTCCTCGGCGCCCGCGGCCCCTTCTTCCAATGCAGCGAAGACGAACACATCGAACCCCGCCGACTGCGCACCGACCCGCCACCCGCCGACTGGTGGCAGCCACACATCGCGTAATCCACAGGCCAGAAAAGTCACCCGGTCACGCACACCCATCAACCGCCACGCTCAGCAGCACCACGACAACGCATCACCGAAGGAGACGACATGAACCTTCAGCAGGATCTGCGCGACACCGCCCAGCGGATCACCGACGCCCGGCGGTGGCCGGACTTCGTGGCCTCCGCGTACAGCGGCTTCGAACTGGCGACCCGCACGTCCCGGGCACTCGTGGACGCCGGCTCGGTGGAATCCCTGGCCCGGTTCGCCGAGGCCGAGCGCGCCGCCACCGACGGCCGCGACACGCTGCGCGCCGCACCCGGATGCATGAACGCGTACGGACCGCTCGGCGCGCCGATCACCATCACCGCCACCGACATCGAGCGCACCGAGGCCGCACTCAGCCGACTCGCCGACGCTCTGAACGACCGCTTCGGCGCGGCCCTCGACGAACCCCTGGACGCGGCCGAACTCGTCGCGTTCTCCCAGGCCCTGGACGCCGCTGACCGGCTCCAGCGCATGCTCGCCCAGGAGGTCGACGATGGCGACCTTCCGTGACCTCGCCACCGAGGCCGACCGGCACCTCGTCACCGCCACGAAACGGATCGGCACACTCTCCCAAGCCGAGGCCGCACAAGTCGCGCGGGAGCTCGCCATGCTCGCGCGCACCTGCGGACGGATCCTCGACGATGTCGTGGACGGGCGACCTGATCACACCACCGACGGCGCACCGTGGATCCGCGCCGCCCAGGACACGCGGGACCGCGTCGGGTCGTGCGAACGCCAGCTCGTCCGCGCGGCCACCGCATACGCGCCCGACGAAACCATGCTGAGCAGGCGCGCACCCGGCCCGGCGGCGCCGCTGCGCGCGGCCGTACGCCACCTCGGCCTGGCCGAGGAGCTTCTCCAGGCCGACCTGAGCGTCGGCGCGAACGGCACCCGCGCGCCCAAGGCAGCCGGGCCGTACGGACTCGGTGATCCGGACACCGCACGGGAACTCGTCGACCTGACCGGCCGGTGGATCGGCCTGGTCGGCGAAGTCACCGGCGGCCTGGCGAGCCAGATCCAAATCCCGCGCCGGTCCTTCCGCGTCGATGTGGAACCCACTATCCGGCTGTTCCAGCAGGTAGCCGACTCCGCCCGGCACGTGCACACCGTCCTCACCGCGACCACCGGCCAGCGCGCACAGGCCAGCGAGCGCCTGGCCCTGCTCCCCCGCTCCCGAACCGGGGAACAACGGCCGCTCATCTTCGCCGTATCGGATGTGAACGAGCTGCTCCGCCACGGCGCGGAGAACGCGAAGGCCGTCCGCGCGGCGCTCCAGCCGAAGCCGTGGCGGCCGAAGAAAACCACGCCGCCGCACCGGTCCGCTCCGGCCATGCGGTACACCGCGACCTCGGCCGGAAGCGCCCACGCCAACGCCGCGATCGTCGTACGGCAGCTCGCCGCCCGCGCCACCGAGCTGTCCGGACCGCCGGACACCCGGCGAGCACTCGAACGCGGCGCCGAGGCACTGATCGACACGGCCCACGCCTGGTATTCGGCAGGCCGCGCCTGGGACGGCCTCATCACCACCGCCACGCACCTCGCCGACCCGGCCGTACACAGCACCGGCGCGGTCATGAAGCTCGGCCGCGCCGCGTTCGCCGACCCGGACTGGACACCCGCGTCCCGCAACGCACCCGTCCGCCCCGCCGCCGAGTTCGCCACCGACACCGACACCCTGCGGGCCGCCACGACCCACATCCACGACCTTGTGGCCACGTACGCCGGAACGGCGCGCAGCATCCAGCGTGCCATCAGCGAACTCCACAACGACCGCGCGATCCACCACACGCGCGCCGACGGCCGCACCAGCGCGGCCCCGGACGAGCGGGTCGCCGCGCTGCACGGCGCGTACGCGGACGTCATCGAGCGGACGGTCACCGCCGAGCACTGGCTCCGCAGCGCTTCCGCACCCGGACGGAGTCGTCTCGACGCGCCCGCTCTCGCGTCCGCCGACTTCCCGACCCCGCCACTGGCCCATACGGATCCGGACGCCACCGACCAGCCCCCGGACGCACGGACCGCCGCGCCAGCTCGGCACGCAAGGAGGGCCTGATGACCACCGACCTGGACGCCGACCATATCGCCAGCGTCTGCGCAGCCGTCGCCACTCGCCCGTCCACCCTCCGGGCGAGCGGCGACGAGGTCACGCTGCTGTTCCCCGACGAGCGGCAGCGTGACCTGGCCACCCAGACACTCGCCCGCGTCGGCTACGCCACCCGGAAGGAGACAGGCCCGACCGCACTCCAGGTCACCGGCTGGTCCTCAACAGGGCTCGCCGACCGCGCCACGGCCCTCCGCGACGTGGCGACCGAACTCGATCACGGACTCGCCGACGCGGCCGACCGCGCGCTCCAAGCCGCCATCACCCAGCCGACCCAGGCCACCCACGACGAGCGGACGTACGGCGTCGCCATCGACGTCAGCGAATCCGCGGTCGCCGAGGTCATCGACCGTACGGGCCCCCTGGCTCGCCCTGCGCTACCGCCTGATGGCGAGTGCGCCGAGCCAATGCGCAATGTCCAGCGCGAAACCGAGCGGGTCGTCTCGATCATCGGCGACCACTTCAACATCGCCTGCGCCGTCGCCCGCCGCTACGCCGAAGCGCGCCACGACCATGCCGAACAGGCTGCCCGAGACCTGGCCCGGACCGAAGGCGAGCTATTCCTCACCAACCGCATCGACCCGGACGCCTTCATCACCGCCCTCACCTGGGCGCACCAGCACAACCAGCCCGACGCGGCAGCATTCGCCGAACACTACGCCCAGACGCACATGGCCTCGCCGATCGCCGATCGCCCACCACCCGAGCTCGCCTACGCCGATTGGCGAACCGCCACACCGTCCCCGCCGACACCCCGCCCCGCGGACGTCGCCGCCACCGACTTCCCGAACCCACCCGCACCCGGCAGCGACGCGGCACCGGCCGCCGCGCCCAACACAACCCAACCGCGCCGCACCGGCCGTACGCCTGGAGGCCCACGATGAAACCTGTCCGCAGTCTCGACACCGCCCACGTCCTGGCCGTGTGCGCGTACGCCGCCCGTACGAGCACCGACGGCCCGGACACGGCGCAGATCGAGATCACCACCGGCACCGACGCCATACGTATCCGGTTCACCGACCAGGCACAGCAGGCCGCCGCGCTGCAAGCAGTGCAAGCCGCCGGCTACGACGCCAACGCCGAAGCCACCATGATCATCGTGCGCGGCTGGTCCCACACAATGCTCGCCGACCGCGTCGTACGGCTGGACAAGGCCGCGCAATGGCTGGCCGACCAGCTCGCGTTCACCGCCCGCCGGGCCACCGACCTCTACCGCAGAGCCACCGGCGACGGAATCCGGACCGATGGCGACCGGGCCGATACAGGCCGCGCCGACCAGGCCGCCCGCAACCTCGCGCGCCGCGCGATCGTCACCGATCTCCGCGAACGCGTCCAACACCGCACCGGCCCACTGCTTTCGCACCACCCGGACGTCCGCCCCGACGACGCCAGCACCAGGTCGCTGCTCCACCGGTCCTGGGGTCTGGAGGACGAGGCCGACGGGCTGCTCAGCCGCCATCGCGCCCTCGCCACCCAGGCCATCGCCGAATACCGCGTCGCCCGCGCCCGCACGGAACAGGCCGTCCACGTCGCCAACCAGGACGTCCCGACCGGCCCCTCCGCCGAGACCGCCGAGTCCGGTGACCGGCCGGCCGCGGACGTGGTGCCGCTCACCACACGAACCACCCAGCCAGGCGACCCGGCCGCGCCACACCCGGGCCGCGGCGCCTGACCAACCCAATGGCCGGAACCGAACAGGGGGTACGGGACCATGGCCAGCACCGAACTCGACGTCCAGCACATCACCACCATCTGCGACCGCACCGCGGACCGTACGGGCATCACCGGCTTCACCATCACCGACAGACCCGCGGTCGTCCACGTCCGCGCGCCCTCCACCGAGGCCGCCGGCATATTCCGGGCCGCGCTCAGCCGCGTCGGCTACACCGTCGACCGGCCGCTGTACTTCGGCCGGCGCGACGAACTCACCATTCGCGGCTGGAACAACCGCGGCCTCACCACCCGCATCACCGCGCTGCGCGACGAGATCAACCGCCTGGACGCCACCCGCCGGGAAACCGCCGCCACCGCCATCGACCGCCTGACAACCGGACGAACCACACCTGACGACGCCCTCTCCGACGTCATCCGCGAACTCCGCGACCGCGTCGAGCACCACACCGGCCTCATCGCGCCGACGAACCCGCGCACCCGGCCCAGCGATCCGGACACGGTCCGGCTGCTCCGCACGGCCCGGCGGCTGGAACAGCACATCACCGAACGGATCCACCGCCACGCCATCACCGCTGACGTCGCCGTCCACCGGTACGCGCGATACCGCCCCCACACCACACACGACCTGGCCCGCGCCGCCGCCATTCACGACGCGCACCTCACCGCCCGCCCCAAATCCCCAACGAGCAACCCGGCCCCCCATACCCCGGGCACGGATGCGACGCCCCGGGCGGAGGCCGCGGCATCGGTAGCCGCACGCGCCTTCCCCACTACCCCACACGACGCCACCACGGCCGACAGCGGCATCGCCGACAGGGCTACACCGCCGACGCCCAGCACATCCGACATCAAGCGCGCCAACCGGTAACCGCGGTGATCAACCATGCTCGCCTACGACCGCTCCGCATCCGAACTCGACATCGAACACATCACCGCCGTCTGCGACGACGCCGCACACCAAGCCAGTCCCGGCGCCGCGCACATCCGCCTCCACGCCGTACAGAACGCCGTCTACACCGCGATGGGCACCGACGAACAGCACCTCGCCGCCACCCACACCCTGCGCCGCGTCGGCTACCACGTCGACCCGTCACCGGACCCCGGCCATCAGCCCCCACTCCAACGCTGGATCCGCGTCGACGGCTGGAGCCACGACGCCCTCACCCGCCGCCTCGACGCGCTCACCGCCACCGCCCACCAACTCGCCGAGACCCTGCCGATCAACGTCGCCCACGCCATCAACACGTACACGACCATCAGCGACCTGTCCGACCTCGACGACCCCCAATACCAAGCCGCAGCCCAACTCCGCACCCAGCTCAAGGAACACGTCACCGCCACCACCGGCCCGCACGCCCCATACAACCCCGACCGGCTCCCCCACGACCCCGACCTCACCGCCTTGCTGAAACGCGTACGCGCAGCCGAGCACCGCGTTGACGACCTCATCTCCCGCACCTGGATCAACGCCGCCGACGCCATCGGTCGCTACTCCCTGCTCTCCGCGACCCACTCCCCGACCCTCGCCAGCGCGTACGCCCTCATCGACTCCCTCAACCCCGCCTTCGAGACGACCCGCCGCGACACGATCATCACCGTCCTCGAATGGGCCCGCGCAGCAGGCCACGGCGACGCCATCACCTACGCCCACTGGTACGCCGACACCTACGAAACCTGCGAAAACGGCCCCCACCCCGCCACCGCCTACACCACCTGGCGCAACCGCGGCCAACCCACCGACCCCGCACACCCGCCGACCATCGCCGACCACGACCACCCCCGTGACGCTGAACGCCCCATCGACAATCCCGAAACCATCACAGAGAATCGAACAAACGAACGAAACAGTTCGTCACGCGGGAGGCGCGCCTCATGACCGAGCAGCAATTCCCCGACCCCCTCAACGAAGCCCTCGCCCGCACCGGCGAACGCGGCATCCAGCTCACATCTCTGCTCTTGTACGGAGCGCAGCTCGGCGCCCGTTGGAATACCGCTCTCCGCGAAAGACAGGCCGGCCGCCGTGCGCAGCGCCTCCGTGAGCTTGAACTCGAACGCCAGCGCACCCGCCTGACGTGGGCGCCAGCGCTGGATCGCGAGTGGCTCGCTCATGCCGACCTCCTCCAAGTCGCGCGGATCTGGGGTGTCGCGATGCCGTATGCAGAACGAGAGACCAGGCAGTACGACTCCACCGCGGAATCCGCCATGCGCAACTGCGAGGACCGGCTGCGGACGCTGCATCCGCACGCGATGGCCCGATACGACCGCCTCCGACGGGACGGCTGGACACCGGAGTCCGCGATGCGGGAAGCGGTGCCGCTGTTCGACCGCCCGCCGAACGTTCACGAGGCGGGCCCGGCATCCCGGCCACTCGGCGCGCTCCGGCAGGCTGCACCCCGGACGATCCCGGAGCGAGGTGCGACGTTCGATCTGTTCCCGCACGGTCCCAGCAAGGCCGAGTTCCTCGCCGTCCGCCGGGCGCAGCGCATCACCGAGAGGCTCACCGCATCAACGCACGGCGATGGCCATACACCACTCGGCCGTGGCGAGATCCGTACCGTGCTGGAAGCAATGACCAACCTGTCGCCGGAGACCATCGACCAGGTCACGGGTTCCGTGCCGGAAACGCCCCGCGCGGGCGACGTTGGGCTCGCGCGCAGCATGGCGCAGCGTGCGACCGGCGCTGAACGCACCCGCGCCGCCGACCTCAACGCCGCCATCGACGACCCCACCACGGGCGTCGTCGACGAACGCACAGACGAACTGCGCGACACCGCCCGCCAAGGCGCCGCCGCGGCCGCGTATCGGACCATACGCGTTGACAGCGCCGTCGACATCGCCGCGCGCGATTTTCCGTTCACCGCACGGCATGTCGTCATAGCTGCCGATCACGCGCGGTCGAGCGGCACTGCCTCGACCACGACGCCACCCATTCATCGCGTCCATCACGGACGCCGTTGACCACCCGCCATGCCCGCGAACCAGGGGCCACGCCGCCGCGGCCCATCACCGAGCCGCATCGCGGACCTGCGGCGGCAGGCCGCCGATCAGGCCGAGACGCTCAGCAGCGGCGACGACTGGCTACGCCTGCTGCGCTACGCCGAGCACTTCGACGAGTACGGCGGCACCAACATCCTGCTGATCCTCCGCGACCGCCCGCACGCCACCCGCCTGGCCACGTACGAGCAGTGGAAACGCGACGGCCATCCGGTACGCCGCAAGGCGCACGGCATCACCCTGCTCGACCCGTCCGACCCACGCCAGGCCATCCGGTCCTTCGACATCACCCAGACGGGCCGCCCACCCGTGGATGGTCCGCTCGCGCACCTCCGCCCGGCGCGGCTCACGCCAGCAGACCTCTTCACAGCGCTGACGTCGATCGCCATGCGCAAAGGCTTCGACATCGTCCGGCAGCGGTCGCAGGAGTCCGCCCGAACATCTCGAATCGAGCGGAGCATCTACCTCCACCCGGCGCTGACGGACGAGGCGGCCTGCTACGCCCTTGCCCACGAACTCGCGCACGTTCAGCTCGACGACATCCCGGACGGCGCCTGCCACGGCGCACGCCTGGTCGCGGCCGAATCCGTCGCGTACCTGATCTGCCGGCACGCCGGAATCGACGTCACGCCGTTCACCTTCCCCGCCCCACCGACCTGGGCGGGCCGCGATCCGCGCAACAATCGCGGGCAGACGACCACCGACGCCATCGAGCGCATCACACATGCGGCGAACGCGATCACCCGCCAAGCCGATGCCATCAGCCGCGGTCGCTCCCCTGCTCTCCATCCGATCCCCGTACCGGCAACGCAAGCAGAGATGGCCACATCGGCATCATCGAGTCAGCCAGATGAGGCGCCCCCCGACGTCTCGCCCGCAGCGCAGGCCGAGCAGGCCACCCGGGACCGCCTCATCGAGATCCATCGGCAGGCCGAGGGCTTCTTCGTCAACCAACTCCCCGGGTCGTGGGTCCCCGGCAACCTCGCAGCCCGCGGACTCGGCGCCGCCCTCGACGACGGCACGCCCTGGCACATCGGCTATGCCCCCGCCACCTGGACCGCGCTGGTCGACCACCTCCGCACGGCCGGCTTCACCGACGACGAGATCATCGCCTCCGGCCTCGGCAAACGCTCCCGCACCGGCGGCCTCATCGACCGCTTCCGCGACCGCGCCACCATCCCCGTACGCACACCCGACGGCACGACCATCGCATTCATCGCCCGCGCCAACCCCGACGCACCTGCCTCCGACGGCCACCCCATACCGAAGTACCTGAACAGCCCGCAGACCAACCTGTACACGAAGGGCACCGTCCTGTTCGGCCTCGACACGGCCCTGCCCCGCCTGACTAGCGGCGCGACACCGATCATCGTCGAAGGCACCCTCGACGCCATCGCCATCCACCTCGCCGACGCCGACGGCCGCTACGCGCCGGTGGCCCCCAGCGGCACCGCCCTCACCCGCGAACAGGTCGCAGCGCTCACCCGCACGGTCGACCTCAGTGAACGCGGCGCCCTCGTCGCCTTCGACGGAGACGACGCTGGCCAACGTGCCGCCGTACGCGCCCACGAACTCCTCCGCGGGCACACCGACCACCTGCTCCACGCCCGCCTCGCCCCGGGCGACGATCCGGCCGGGCTACTCGAGACACATGGCCCCGAGCACCTCCTGGCCGCACTCAGAGAGCGGGCACCCCTCGCCGCCGCCGTCCTCGCCGAGCAACTCGCCATCAGCCGAGACAGGCCGGAATGGGAACGACGCGAACACGCCGCGCACGTCATCGCCCGTCTGGTCCCCGACAACGCCGCGCGTCGAATCGCCCAGGCGAACCTTCCCGGCCCGCGTACGGCGCCGGAGAACGCCGCCCCACTCGACCCCGCCACGACCGCATCATTGCTCCCCGGCACCACCAATCACCTGATCCACCAAACCGCCACCGACATCGGAATCACACACTGCGAAGTACTCATCGCCGTCGCCGATGCCATCAGCGAGGCGTGGGCCGGCACAACTACGGAACCGGCCGAAGCCGCCTCGTCGCAGATATCGCCCGCGGAAGTTACGGCAGCGGGAATCGGGCTCGGGGATCATCAGCCGGATACCGAGCATCCCGCGGAAACCCAGACTCCCGCGGCAGCTCCACCGGCAGCGCACGCCCCCGGCCCGAGATGACCAAGGCCATGATCAGCGCAGCCGGCCACCCTAGCGGTATCACGTTGAAGAGCATGACCTGCAACAACGGCTCGACCGGCGCACCACGAACCAACGCGATGACCGTCGGCGTGACGTACAAGATGACGACCAAGATGATCGCCGCAGCGAAGAACCCGCCGCTGCTCGTGATCTGGTCCAGCATCTCAACCCCCGCATTCCACCGCCGATGTCGCGCTAACGTCCTGTCCATCCGTGATAACACGATCGGCAGGCGTTAACGGGGGCGATTTCACGGCTGTGGATAACCGGGTCGGTGCGCTGCGCGTGACCATGAGACGAAGGGGCCCCGTCTCGCTTTACAGGCCCTCACAACTGACCGAGACGCGCCGGATGATCCGGTCATCGCCGTTCCCATCGTCCGCACGGGGCGCAGATCGCGAGCAGCCATCGGGACAAAACACATCGTTTCCGCCGCGCATTGCGGCGGAAACGATGAAGTGCGTGGTCGGCGCCGCGATCTAGATGTAGGTCTCGCCCGGTTCCCGTACGGTTCCGTCAGCTTCGATGATGAACGAGCCGTGGTAGTCCGCTGCCGCTTCTATGCTCGACCATCGCTGTGGCTGCCGAGGGCAGCAGGTGCTGCGGCACCAGACGTAGACTGCACCGCCGGCCAGGGCAACTCCTTCGGCGTCGATCAGCAGCGGCCCGCGTCCGGACTCGGTCGGGATCACGTACGGGCCCTGATAGCCGACCAGCACGAACGGCTGCGGCATAGGAACGCGGTCGGTATTTGACCAGTCATCGTGGATGATCTTGATGTCCAGCTCGAACATTCCACTACCTCTTTCCTGTCGTGCATATGGGTTCAGCCCGTGCCGCTCTCGTGGCACGAGCGAGTTCGCAGCAGCGGTCACGCCACGCGGCAACCGCTGTCACGGGATCCGTGAAGACCACTGCCGAGTCGCCGTCGGGTCCAGCCAGTTCTCCGAGGTGAGCACGCCCGTCCGCGTCAGCGACCAGGACGAGGAGCGTGCCGTTGATCTCGGCACTACACAGTCGGTCGGGGCGGCACGCGATCGTGCACGCCAGCATTCGCCGCCAGGCCGCCTCGGCTACCGCGTGATCACCGAACCACCGGTCGATCAGCGTCTCGCCGGGGCATCCCGTGCTGATCAGCCAGCCGTCCTGGGTCGCGGCAAGCTGGTAGTAGCGGCCGTTGAAGGCGTACGCGAGCTCCACAGGCCGCACCTCAGTGACCATGCCGGTGGCGACCGGCCCCACGGTGCTCGCTCCGACGAGGGGAGAAGAGCCCCCGAGCGACCCAGTTCGGCATCCCGGACGCCTGCGCCGCCTCGTACCAGGCCACCTCGAAGTTCCGCCCACCGAGATCGCCAGCGTCGAGGCGATGGCGGACGGCGAGCAGCACACCCACCGCGATCAACCACGGCCACCGCGTCATCGTGATCAGCAGCGCCAACCAACCGCCGACCAGCAGCCAAGCAACCGGTGTCATGAGGACCCACCAGAGATCACCCGATAGCGGTCGTACGCCAGGCGCCACAGCTCGTCAGGCTCAGGAACCGAATAGGTCGCCAGCGCGCCGTCGGACATCCACCACACCGCCCGACCGTCCGACCACACCACGAGGTCGTCGCACACGAAGAGCACCGCCAAGCGCTCGGCGTGCGCACGCGTCATGCCCTGGACACCCAATTCGCCGAACCGCTTGTGCAGATAGTCCGTGACCTCGCGCGCCTGCGGCATCCGATCGCCCGCTTCCGCCTGGCAAGCAGCGCGGCGGCCGGTCCCAGCAAGACCCGGCCGCCGCGTCACTCCCCCTCCATACGGCCGCCGCGCATCCGGCTGCCGTGCCCTGAATCGCTTTGCCGTGCGAACCCCACTCGCTCCGGACGCGCCCATCACAGCGAGCTCCGACGCGTGAAGATCGCATGTACCCGCCGGCCGCCGAGACGCGTTCGATGCCGACACCAGCGCCAAGCGAGCTGCTCAACGATCACCGAGCCCAGGCCCGCGTCCTGGTCCAGCCCCGGACGTCCCACGGGAGTCTGAGCGCCATCGATCCGGCCGTGATCAGTTACGCAGATGTGCACGCCGCCGAACGGCAAACGGGTGATTCGTACGCGCACGATCGCGTTCTCGTTCGTCGAGCCGTGCATGAAGGCGTTCGTGACCAGTTCGCTCACGGCCAATGTCACGTCGTCCAGACGCGGATGCCCGGCCAGGGCGAATGCGACGACCCGGCGCACGACGGCGACCTGGCGCGCATTCACCGGAACAGCGAAGCCGATCGTGACCGGTCGCCGGTGGTCTGGACGTACACGCCGTGTGGGCCGGCGTTGGGCCGATGTCGTTGCCATCGCTGCTCCTCCCGCGCGGGCAGAGGCCGATCCGTTGTCACCGTACGGAGCACACGCACTCGGTAGAGTGAATTCGCAGACACAAGAGTGCAACTTTTACCTCTGGTGCGCAACTGGCTCTTTGCCGTTGCCGTGCGCGAAGGGAAGACTGTCGCCGTGCCGCCGATACAGAGCCCACCGATGCGCCTGCGCCGCCTTGCCCGCGAGTTGGGCGCCGCCCGCCGGAAGGCGAAGCTCGCCCAGGCCGACGTGACCGCCCGGCTCGGCTGGAACTCGTCCAAGATCAGCCGACTGGAGAACGGCCGCTCATACCCGACCATCGCGGAGGTCACGGCGCTCCTTGAGCTGTACGGAACGTCCACTGCCACACGCGCGGCCCTCATCGAGCTCGCCCGGCAGGTCAAGAAGCGCGGCTGGTGGGCGTCGTACGGCGACATCTTCACGGGCAGCTACATGGACGCCGAGGATGCCGCGGTCGAGATCCGCGAATGGGAGAACCAACTGGTTCCCGGCCTGCTCCAGACGCCCGCCTACGCGCGTACCGTCTTCAACGCGATCTGGCCGGACGAGGACGAAGACGCGATCGATCAGCGCGTTCGCGCCCGCATGGCACGCAAAGCGCTCTTGGACCGCGAGAACGCGCCCCATCTCCACGCGATCCTCGACGAAGCCGTGTTCCGTCGCGCCGCCGCGCACTCGGACGTGATGGCCGGCCAGGTCCGCGCGCTCACCGACCACCATGCGAACGTCACGCTCCAGGTCCTTCCGTTCGACCGCGGCCTGCACGGAGGCATCGAGGGCGCCTTCGTGATCATGTCGTTCCCCGAGAGTGAGGACGACGACGGCCAATGGACCGACCCCGACATCGCGTACATCGCGGGTGCCGCCGGCGAGCAATACGTCGAGAGCGCCGAGGAAGTCAACCGCTGTAATCTGACATTCAGCCGCATAGCGGACGCCGCGCTGACTCCGAAGCGGACCTCGACCTGGCTCGCCAGGCACCTGAAGGAGTACCGATGACGACGGGACGGCAGGACTCCGAGGAGATCACTTACCGCAAATCCACCTACTCCGGCGGCCACAACAACTGCGTCGAGGTCGGTGCCGCCGGTCGGATAATCGGTGTACGCGACTCGAAGAACCGATCCGCAGGCGCGCTGACCGCCACGCGCATGGCCTGGACCGCGTTCGTGCGCGGCATCCTGTCCTGAGGAGACGCCCACCGAAGGAGTCCCACTGACTGTGAAGTCCGCGCTCACGGCCGACGTCGCCGAACGGATCCTCTACGACGTGGCCGGTCGGCTCAGCCTGGACGTCTCCGGCGCGCGACTTCTCGGTCCCGTCGGCGACAACGCCGTCTACCTCCTCCCCCGTGAGCACACGGTCGCGCGTATCGCCCAGGAGCTCGCCTCCGATCGGGTGGAACGCGAGCTTCGAGTAGCGGCCTGGCTCGCCGAACAGGAGTTCCCAGCGGTCCACGCCGTCGCTGGCATTCGGCAACCCGTACGCAACAACGGCCACATAGTGACCTTCTGGCGAGAGATCCCCGATCCAGTTCAGGCGTCGACCAGCCAGATGGGCGTGCTCTTGCGCCACCTGCACGCTCTGCCCGTTCCGCCGGATGGCCTGATCGGACGTCTCGATCCGTTCGTACGCCTCGCCGAGCACATCGAAGAAGCCACCGGGATATCCGAGGACGAACGCGCCTTCCTCGCCGAACGGCTCACAGTGCTCATGGACGCGCACGCGAAACTGGTGTTCACGATGCCTATGGGGGTCGTTCATGGCGACGCGCACAGGAAGAACGTCGTGCGCGACGCCGCCGGCCGCGTCCTCCTGCTGGACCTGGAACGCTTCGGAATCGGTCAACCCGAATGGGATCTCATCGTCCCCGCTGTCTACCTGCGCGTCGGCTGGTACGACGAGGACACGTACCGGGCGTTCGCCGACGCGTACGGATATGACATCCGCGAATGGGACGGATATCCCGTACTCGCCGAACTGCGTGAGCTCCGTATGACGTCCTGGCTCGCCGCACGTACGGGCCGCGAGCCCCGGCTCATCCCAGAGGCACGGAAGAGGATCACATCGCTCAAGGATCCGTCCGCGGAAAGACGTTGGACACCCGGTACCTAGGCCTGAGGGGAACCCACGGCTTCCGCGGAATCTAATTGGTGGCTTCATGCGCGCCAGCCATCTGTCGCCGGAGTTCGCGGACCGGTTTCGCGGTGCCGAATTCAGCGAGGCGCCGATCAAGGTCCTTGAGGTAAGCGCGAACTCGTCCTGACTTCAGCCGTCCGGCGGTCGCGACGGCTTCTCCGGCGATCGCGCAAGCGCGTTCGATATCTCGGTCACGAGGCCGGCGTACATCGATATAGGCGCCGGCGAGAGTGAGCCGACAGAACGTCCTGCTCCGGGGATAGGCGTCGCCGGACGCACGGAGCGACATCGTGGCATGCCGGTCGGCCTCCTGGGTTTCGCAGAGCCCACGAAAGCAATGAGCGAATTCATCATGGAGTTCGGCTTCGTCGAAGTATGCGATCCACTCGGGGTCATCCGATGGGTTGCGCCTGTCGAACTCGATCTCGGCTTCGCGCATGGCCTTGACGCATTCGCGGTGGTTACCTTGGCTCGCCAGCGCTCGAGCTTCCATGGCGCAGTACATGGCGTGGACCGTCGGCGTCGCGTGGCCACGGGCGCCGAGTTTCGCTGCTCTGGCGAGATCCACGGCTTCGAGGTACTCGCCGAGGAAGTTGGCCTGGTGGCTCATCAGCGCGAGAACCTTGCCGCCGAGTGCCCGGTCGCCCGAGCCGTGCGCGAGATTGAGCGCCTGGACGAAATAGCGACGCGCGAGCCCATGCCGACCAACGTCGTACGCCATGGCGCCGGCCTTGTACGTGGACTGTGCGGCGGCGGCGAACAGATCGCGTCCGACCCGCGCGGTGTAGCTGCCGTTCAGCATCGGCGCGACTGCGCTGTGCAGGTACTGGACGGCGGCGGTACGAGCGTGGCCACCGCCGAACCGATGGTCGAGGTCCTCGAACATGCGAACGGTCGCGAGGATCGCCTCGACGTCGGAAGGCCCGACGTGGAGGGCTCGGCCGGTCCGCTCCGGCGAGTCGGCCGGGCTGGCGAGCAGCCATCGCGCCATCGGCACCGTCAGCATCGCTGCGGTGACCGCGCCGCGGCGGATGAACCCGGCTCGGCTGAGGTCTTCCTTCCACAAGGCACGGCCCGTTCGGAGTACGGCGGCTGGTGACGGCTCAAATCGGAGCCCGAGGTCGAGCGGCGGGCCCGGTCGGGTCGTCAGACCGATGTCGGCGTGTGTGAGCGGACGCCCAAGGTGCTTGCCCAGTACCTGGGCGATCAGATCGGGCTTCGCGCCGCGCGGCGTGCGGCCAGCGAGCCATCGGCCGATGTCGACGTGTGTGCAGCGGACATCCAGGTCCTGTGCGACGGCGAGGTCGCGGATCTCCTTCGCCAGGCCACGGTGGGTCACGCCGGCCTCCGCAATGAGCCCGGCCAGTTCCTCGTTCGGAGCGGGATCCATGTTCGCCTCGCTTCATGTGGCGTGGCTTCCCGTTGAGCGTAATCGCGCGGATGCCTCGCAGCCGAGTTGTACGAGGAGCGCCTCACATCGAATGCACCGGAAGTGAACCGGCCGCGGCGGATTGAACCGGGTCTGCACGCTCCCCAGCGGGCGTGCGGTCGGCTTCGGTGTAACCGGTGGCGCCTCGGCACACGACGGCGTCTCGACCTCGACTCGTCCGAGGAGCGGCTTCCTCGCAATCAGGGAGGACAGAATGTCCGATCGCATCCGCACCGTCCCTTCAGGCGGACTGGTGATATTCGCCAGCCGCAGCCTGTTGGTCGACCGGTCATGGCCCGGCGCGTGGGCATGAACGCCCGATCCGCGGTCGCGCACCCGCCGCCGGCCCGGAACCTGGCCGCGGCGGAGTCGGCCGCACGGGCGATGTTGGAGGCGCTCGGCGTCGACCTGAGTGCGGAGTGCCTCGCCGGTACGCCGGGGCGAATGGCGCGTGCGTTCGTCGAGATGCTGACGCCCCACGAGTTCGACGTGACGACGTTCGCGAACGACGAGAAGTACGAGCAGCTCGTCATCGAGCGGACCATCCCGTTCCGGTCGCTGTGCGAGCACCACTTCCTGCCGTTCGTCGGCGTGGCGTATGTCGGCTACCTGCCCGGTGAGCGCGTCGTCGGCATCTCGAAGCTGGCCCGGGTGGTCGAGCTGTTCGCGCACCGTCCGCAGGTACAGGAGCGGATGACGCAGCAGATCGCGAACTGGCTGAACGATCAGTTACGGCCGAAGGGCGTCGGTGTGGTCGTGGACGCGGAGCACTTCTGCATGACACTCCGTGGCGTGCGGGCCGCCGGATCGACGACGCGCACATCCGCGCTCCACGGTCTGCTGCGCCGTGACGCCCGCGCCCGCGCCGAGTTCTTCAGCCTCGCCGGGATCGGGGGTGGCCGATGACCGCGACATGTGAGATCAAGGGTTTCACGTTCAGCGCCGCGCACTCCGGCCTGCACGATGGAGTGTACGAGCGGATGCACGGCCACACGTACACGGTGACGGTGTGGGTGCACGGCGAGCCCGACCGGCACGGCGTGATCGTCGACTTCACGCTGGTCAAGCAAGCGATGCGGGAGCTCCTCCAGTCACTGCACCACCGCGTGCTGATCGCCCGTGAGCCAGTGGCGGGGACGGTACGGATGGCCGGGAACGAGCTGCACCTGACGGATGGGGCGAAGCGGTACGTGCTCCCGGCTGAGGACGTGGCGCTGCTGCCGGTCGCGAACACCACGACCGAGGCCATCGCCGATCACCTCCTGAACGGTCTCATTCCAGCGCTCGAAGGCCGGCCTGGACTGTACGAGGTGGAAATCGAACTGGCCGAGTCGCCCGGAACCTCTGTGATCGCCGCCGCCGACTTGATGGCCGCGCTGCCGTGAACGCGGCGGCGGTACAGGTACCCGCGTCTGATCGGATCCGGGCAACGGCTCTGCTCGGATACGCGGTGGAGAACCGCCTCCTGCATCGCACCGTCGACATGCTGTTCACCGTCGATAGTCCATGGGACGTCTGGCGCATCTGCGTCCGCGCGGACGCCACGTTCAGTGAGCTGGGCCTTGGCCTCGTGCGTCAACGCCGCACGTGCGCCACCTGCCGCCAGGACGCCGCGCTGCTCTCGGGGCGTCGACCGATCGGCCATCCGGACCTGGCGCGCTGCGGCTGCCCGTACGAATGGGCTCGGGCCATGCGTGCTCCTGAAGCCGAGCCTCAGTGGCCGCCGTTCAGACTCGCCGTGGCGGTCTGCAAGCCCGGCGCGCCGACCGCACGGATCGCCAGCGAGCTGGCCCGCACGCACGTCATCCTCGACCATGTGACCCGCACGCTGACGGTCGCGGACACGCGGCGGATGTACCCGGACGCGTACGGCGCGGCATTCATCGCGGACCGCGACGCGTACCTGGGCTCGGGGCCGAGCGAGGTCCTCATCCTGCGGCAACGGCCTAACATGGCGATTGCCCCCAAGCAGGTGAAGACGGCGATCCGGACCCAGGTCGGCACCGGACGGTTGCGCAACCATCTGCACATGCCGGACAACCCCGCCGAGGCGCTGTGCGACATCGCCCACCTCGCCGGCCCAGAGGTACTGACCAATCTGTACGAGGAGCACGAACGTGGACGAGCCGAACCCCGGCTGGCGTTCTACCGGGCTGTACTGGGAGCAGGCGCGTCCCGTCCTGACGGCCGCCGCCCCGGATAGGCCGGAGCATCGGCGGCACCTCACGCAGGGAACGTACTTGTGGCTGCGGCTGTCCGGCTCGCGACGGTGCGTGGGTTTCTGGTCGTCCGAGATGCGCGAACGGCATCCCTGCCCGGGTGGCATGGCCATCGGGCCCGGCCGGGTGGCGCAGTGCGACGGATGCGGGATCGTCGATCGCGGCCGCCGCATCGCCCGTGATCAAGCCGTCGATGACCGGGAGTTCGTCCTCTACCTCGCGTGGTTCGGGCCGGGGCTGGTGAAGGTCGGCATCACCGCTGCAGAACGCGGTCGCGACCGGCTGCTCGAACAGGCCGCGCCCGCGTTCACCTTCCTGGCGCGCGGCGGACTGGCACCGATCCGCGCCGCGGAGCGCACGGTGGCGTCGGCCGGCATTGCCCGCGAACGCATCGGGCACAAGGCCAAGTCGGTGGCCTGGTGGAACCTGCCACCCCGTACGGACCGAGCGGCGCACCTGTGGGACGCGGCGGTCCAGGCCACCGAGTTCTTTCCGCAGGGGGTGACGGTGGTCGCGGCGCCCGAGGTAGAGGATCAGGCGGTCGAGCTCGGGCTCGATGGCGGCTGGCCCGACACCTACGGGGAGGTGACCGGGGTAGGCGACAGGTCCGTCCTGGGTGGGCGGGTGCTGGCGGTCCCCGGCAGGCACCTGCTGCTCGACCCTGGCGAGGGACCGCCGCTGCTCGTCGACATGCGGATCGTCGCCGGATGGCCCACCACACCACCGGGGCGGAACACCATCGCCGGCATCACGACGACCCGGCGGTCCCGGATCGCGGAGGACCCGCATGGCAACCAGGACGCGCTTTTCTGACCGCTCCCGTACGGCACGGATCATCGTGCTGGAGGGCATGCCCGGCTCGGGCAAGACCGTCATCACGCGCCTCATGGAATGCGAGGGCCGGACAGTACTCGGCGAGTACGTCACCCCGCCGGGCAGTACCGTCCCCGACGTTCACCACCCTGACGTCGCCGACGATGCCGCGCACCAGCGGAACTGGAACCTCAAGGCGGATCAGGCGCGGCGCGCGCTCACGGCGAACCGGCCGGTCGCCTGCGACCGTGACTGGCTCACCGCCCTCGCGTACGCATTCACCATCGCGCCCCTCGATGGCGGGCAGCTCTTCGAACGGCGCCTGGCCTGGGCCCGTCACGGCCTCGACGACGGATCGCTGGTAACCGGCCATGCCTACGTGCTCTTCGATCTCGACGTCGCCACCAGTCTCCGCCGCCGTGCGGGACGGCTTCGCCCAGCCCACCCCTGGTCCCGGCCGGACGGCCTGGAACGGCTCGCCGCCTTCTACTCCGATCCGCTCGCCGCCCTCCGGCCGTACGTACCAACCGTCGCCGCGCGACTCGGCGCCGCCGACGTGCGGCGTGTCTCCGGCGCCGGCCTCCTGGCGAGCAATGCCCGGATCGTGCGCGACCTCATGGACGACCGATGACGGACATGGTGGCCGTCGCCCTGCACGACGGCTGGTACGGCTGCGGCACCGGCGCGGGCCGCTCCAACCGCACCTTCCTCCGGGCACTGATCCCGATGCTCGCCCCGTCCGTACGCCTGCGGATCCTGCCGATCCGACTCGTCCCCTCCAGCGCCGAGTACGACGCGTCCTGGCATGCAGGGAGCGGGGCGCTCCTGCGACCGGGCGACGAGGTGGTTCCGGTCGACAACGGCACCGATGGCCTCGTCCGCTTCGGCGACGTCTCGCACTTCCGCGAGGCTTGCCGCAGCGCGGCGAGAGTCATGCGTGAGCTGGCCGGTCGATCGGAACAGATCTTCATCGCTGCGTTCGACGCGCCGTTCGCCGGACTCGCCTCTCTCCTCCCGGGGCCTCTGCGATCCCGCCTCGTCTACGTCCCGCGTTCGACCGGCATCGCGCACTCCCCGGCAGACGCCGCGCGGATCGCGTTCGAGCGCACAGGGATCCGTACGCTCATCCAGGCGGACGGGCAGATCGCCGCGATCTCCGGCTATATGCGCACCCACCTCCGCGACGCGTACGAAGTCCCGGACCGGCACCTGGTCGACCTGCCAAACGGCCTGTCCCCCGACGACTGGACCCTCACTACAAGCGCGTTCCCGCCACCACCAGCCGCCCGCGACGGCTTCATCTTCGCCATGGGCCGCGCCCAGCCGTACAAGGGCTTCGACGACCTCATCGACGCGCTCGTACTAGTCCGGACACGCCAGCCGGTCCCCCACCTCGTCCTCGCCGCCGTCACCGAATCCCCGCAGCCGACCCCGTACCAACGCCACCTCGCCGCGCGCCTCAACGCCGACCACATCGACGCGACGTTGCTCACCCGCTTCGACACCCAGCTCCGCGGCCTGCTCGCCCATCCCGGGCTGGCCGCCGCGATCGTCCCGTCCCGCGCCGAACCGTTCGGCCGGATCATGCTGGAGGCCTACGTTGGCGGCGCCCCCGTCGTCACCACCACCGCCGGCGGCCTGGCCGACCTCGCCCGTGACGGCTACACCGCCTTCACCTGCCCACCCCAGCAACCCGCCGCCCTAGCGGAGGCCATGGACCGCGCCCTCACCGCGACCCCGACGGAGAAGATCCGCATGCGCACCGCTGCCCGCGCCGAGGCCGCTCGCCATGACCACACCGAAACGGTCCAGCGCTTCCTCCGCCGAGCCGCGCCCTGGGCGCTGCGACCTTCCGGCCGCGACCTGGCCCCAGGTGCTCAGTCCATGAACCCCGGTGCGGCGAGCGGGGCGTGAACCGGCAAAC
This sequence comes from Streptosporangiaceae bacterium, assembly GCA_036502625.1. Classification (GTDB taxonomy): domain Bacteria; phylum Actinomycetota; class Actinomycetes; order Streptosporangiales; family Streptosporangiaceae; genus DASXYG01. The sequence continues at coordinate 59,986 of DASXYG010000070.1, read as the reverse complement.
CCCAACGTGTCGTAGCGACCCGCAGCACGGCTGCGGCCTGCGCCTCCCCTGAGTCGCCCCAGGCCAGCATCCGAGCCGCCTCGGCGAGGGGGGCCATGTATCGTGCGTACAGGTCGCCGCCGTCGGGGTCCGGGCGGCGAGGGTGGAACGCGGTGATCAGCCCGACCATCCGCACCTGCGCGTACGGCTCGGCTCTCGGACGCCGAACCTCCTGATAGCCCAGGTACGCGGTCTCCCCCACCGCCACCTGGTTCTCCTCCATCGCCTCCCGGACCAGCGTCGCGACCTGGTCCGCGTCCTCCGGCTCCGGCGTCCCACCCGGCAGGTTCGTCACCCCGTCGGCGTGCACCTGCACCAGGCAGCGGCCGTGCTGGTCCAGCAGCCACCCGTAGACCTGACGGACCCGCAACTCCCCAGGCACGTCGTCCGCGTGCCACCGATACTCCACATCCGCGCCAACCGTCACGGGCCACGACCCTACGACGTGCGCGACCGCAGGTCCGGCATTCAACCGCGCTTCACACGGCTTCGCCCATTCGCCTGCGCTCTCCCCGGGCGGCTCAGCGATGACGACGCCTTGGCGAACGCACTTGCCGGATCGAACGCGCGTTCTTATTGTGTGTCGGGGTCAGCCTGGCGTGGGGAAGCGCCGGGCTGGCCCCATCGCCCCCGGCGTCAGCGTCGCGGTCCATGCGCGGGCGTCCGCTGCCGGCGGGGCGCGCCCGGCGCCGAAGTCGCCGGCTCCCGCACGACCGTGCGGGCGTCGTACGGGAACTCGGTTCGCCGAGCGTCGACGAACCCGGCCGGCCGTGTGGGCCGACCCACAGCGCGCAAGGCGGCATGCGCCCGCACAGCGGCCGCGGCCTGGGCGTGCCGCTGCTGGACGGTACGAAGGTGCGCGACCGCGTCGGCGAGACCGCCGAGCTGCTCGATCATGGTGAGGATCGCCCGGGTCTGCTCACGGTCCTCGCCAGCGCTGTTCGCGAGCATCCGCGCGGCCGCGCGCAGCTCGGTCCCTGAACGCGTGGGCCGCGGTATCCGCCCACGTAGGTCGCGCGCGGCGCGGTCGTAGACCTCCGCCGCCTCCCTGAGCTGCCGGTTATGGCCGAGCAGCCGGGCCGTGATGTTCAGGACGTCGGCGGCGGCCCAGGCCGCGTCTGCGGCGGCACCGGGATCGGAGCCGGCGAGCGCCCTGATCTCCCGCGCTGCATGTGCGACGGCATCGGATGCGCGCCGCCAAGCCCGGTCACGCTGTTCGAACGCCGGTGCCGACTGGCCACCCCACCGCCGACGCAAGTGCGGCAGTGTGAGGTCGGCCGCCAGGGCGCCGCCTGAAGTCCAGGCTGCCGTGCCCGCCGCGTTCACGGGATCCGGGTAGGCGACGGCATAGCCGGTTACGTCCCGGGGGCCGAGGTGGCTGTGCCGGAGCCGGACGCGCAGCCCGTACTCGGCGAGCAGACCGAAGAACTCCCCCTCATCACGCGCTGCCGCGGCGGCATGCCGTACCGTGCCGCGAAGCGACGCACGTCCCGGCAGCCGAGTGCCCTGAGGTTGCCCGGCCCAGCGATGACGCAGGCGCGGCAGCGTCAGGTCAGCGGCGAGCCTCCCACCGCCGAACCACACCGGCTCGCCGGCCGCGTTCCTGTACGACGGCAGGGCGACCGCGTACCCGGTCACTGATCCCGGAACCGCCGCACTGTGCCGGAGACGAACATCCACCCCATCCGCGCGCAGCCGCGCGAAGAAGTCCGGCTCGGACCAGGCCGCAGCAGCCGCGTGCTGCACCACGCGGCGGAGCGTGATCCGCACCGGCTCGTTCCGGCCGGAACGCTCCGCCCGCTCCGTCTCCGCCCGGCTCGCCCGCTTCGCCGCCGCTCCATCGGCCGGAGCGGTCGCCCGCAGCCCGTATCGCGCCTCGATCCACTGGCACGCGGCCCGCAGCGCCCGGTAGTCATCCCACGCCAGAACCCGGGCACCGTCCTGGCGGGCCAGGTTGAACGCGATATGGATGTGATCCGCGGCGTGCCGCACCGCCACCCACCGCACGCCGCCGTCGTCCCCGTACGCGGCGCGGCCGGTCGCGTCCATCACCTCATGCGCTATATCGGCCCAGTCATCATCGGACAACACCGGATCCTCCGGCGCCGCCCGCAACACAACATGCCGCACCGGCCGCTCGGGCTGTTCCTCCTCCGGGATCAGGGCAAGGGGCTGGTTCAGCAACCGGTTCAGCCCGGCCACGTCCCGCGACCCGTCCGCCCCGATCCCGGGCTCAAGAGCGGCCGCCGGCCGGAACCCCGCGACGACATGCGGATGGACGTGCTCGTTGCACTCACCCGGCCCGAACAGATAACGGACCAACCCGTTGATCCGCTTCCCCCGCTGCACCTTCCCAATCACCGCAACCTGCCCCGCACCTGCTCCACGGTTTGATCCAGACGGTCAACCGTCCGGGAACAGTGCTCCGCGATCGGAACAAGCGACCCCGGCGCTTCGCCAGTGGCGTTCAACGCCGCCACGGCCTGGTTCAGGTTCACCCCGATCCGCTGCACCAACGTCGCAGCCCGCATCAACTCCGCCAACACCCCACGCAACTCCCCCGCCCGCGCCGGCCCCGTGGTCCCACGCGCAGCCCCCAGCGCCGCCTTCGCAGCAAACGCCCCCCTCGCCAACCCCGCATTTCCAGCCGCCGCTGACAACTCAGCGAACTCGCCCTCATTGAGATCGAACCGCACCGACCGCCCACGCGGCCGAACCTCCCGCCGCCGCCGACCATTCGCCACCTCACGCACAACAACCCCCGAAAACACATACGACCGCGCCCGGTCACGATTCCACCCCACACGCGAACGCGAAAGGAAGGGATGAAATCGATTATGCACCTGCGGACCGCGCCCGGTCCACAGATAACTTCACGTTACCCCTATCTTGCTCCCGCCCAGCCGGTCGTACCCATCCAAGAGGAACTGTGCACGGGACCGAAATGGATTGGTTGGTACTGCAGGATACAGACTGATCCTGAACGCCCGACGACGGCATCAAGGATGTTTGCGAATTACCGCGATGAGGCACGCGGATATCGACGAGGGAGATGCCTCATGCGGATCTGTTCCGAGTCAAGACGCAGGTTGTGTTCCGTCTTGACTCCCTGACCGAGCTCATTCGGGAATGCCGGAACAACTCGGAATATCGTTCCGGAACTCGTTCCCGTTCTCTGTACCGTTCTCAGGGAAGTCGGAACGGTTGTTCCGAGCTTTGTTCCGCTCAGGAACGTCCGGGACGGTCGATCACCAACGCTGAACGATCAAGATCCACGACTCACAAGGTCCCCTGAATCGGGGACGGATGTCCGCTGCTGTTCTTCTCAGTAGGCAGTTACGTTGAGTAGCCGCTTGCGTCTCGCCCCCGGAGAACGCTACTGAGAGCCAAGGTGCGGGCGGTCTATTCAAGGCGATCCATACGTCTCCGTGCATAGCCTGTGAGCAACAGGCAACAGACAGTGGTGAGCCACGCTGCGGCGGTCTACCACCTCGGTTGCGCGATGATGGGATCGTCGTGTGATTGATCAGTCTCGGCCGGTGGGCGCCTTCGTCCTGCCGGCCTCGCGCAGGCACTCCAGGAGCGGCAGTGACGAGAGCCCAGGCGCCCGTCGAACACCAGACGGCCTCCGCGCTGGCGCATCTGTCTGCTGCGGAGTCTGAGGAGTTCGCTCGAACCAACCAGCGGTCGACCGTCCACGACTACCTACCCCAGACCTTCCATGACGGTGCCGCACAAGCAAACAAGTGCGAGTGGAGCGCGCACGTCGCCGTCAGCCTCACTCCCGAGGAGGCCGGCGCGCTCGCCTGGGTGCTCATCGACACGATGATGCAGGTCCGATTCGGCCCCGCCGCCGGCCTGTACGACACGTGGCGACAGCACACCCTCGCAGGAACCAAGATCCCGTCACCGTACAAGGAGACCATCGCCTCGTTCATCGAGCCGGTGTTCGGGCTGCCGGACGCGTCGAAGAGTGAGGACCACCTGCACGGGCACGTCGGCGAGTGGCTTTGGCACCTGCTCACCAAGGACAATGCGGCCGTCCGTGTCCAGCCTGATCCTAAGGGCGACGTCACCGATGCCGGCGCCGACGGGTTCTCTATCTACGAGAACAGCACGGGCGCGCTGCGGTTCCGGCTGTGGGAGAGCAAGAAGAACACCGGCTCCGGATCGCTGTCCGCCAGCCTCAACGAGGCGTACAACCAGATTGCCGCCTCTGGCCAGCGCTACGTCGCCAAGATCGTCGGCACGTTCTCACAGGTCTCGAACGACATATCCGGCGAGATGCTCACCTTCATCGCCGAGGTGCCCGCCGCGTGGACCCAAGGAGACGAGCTCGTCGGCGCTGGGGTGACGCTCGCGACCCATCAGGAACTCCCCAAGGCCCCATTCAAGAAAATGAGCAACAAGCTGCCGCTGCTGAACAAGCCCGGTCAGCTACGCGGCCTGGCTACCAGCATCAGCTGCTACGACGAACTCACCAAGACGGTCCGGAGGTACGCGTGGACCGCGCTCTAGCCGCCGAGCACCTCAACGCCGCGTTCGGCGACGACCGGGTCACCGAGCTCCCGACCGTCGCCGAGCTAACCGACCTCATCGCAGGACTCGAGATCGAACTCGTCCGCGGCCTCACCGAGACCGGATTCCGTGCCGATCTCTCACCGCTGCGGCGCACCGCCTGGTACCTGCACGGGATCGCCTCGACCGCTGAGACGTCCCGGTACCCGCTTGAGCAGCGCCGCCGCGCATTCGCCGTCAGCGCCCACGTCCTCGACCTCCTCCTCGAAGATCCTGCCGAAACGGGCCGAGATCGACTGGCCACCGCGTTCGCCGCACAGGTGGGCTACCACCGCGCGGACGAGAGCCCCAACGCCAGCGCCATCCACCGCAAGATGCGCGACAGGGTGAGCGAACCGGCCGAGTTCACCGACAGCGCAGATGTCGCACTTCAAGCCGGCATCCTGCTTCTCGGCCTCGACATGGCCGCGCTCAACCGGCGGTTGCGCACATGGGCGCTCACCACGGCTGCGCTAACCCGCGGGACAGGGCTCGACAGCCTCGACGGCACCATGTTCGGCTCTACGCAGCGGCTACTGCGCGGCGTTGCCGACCTTGTCCAGTACCTGCGTGAAGGCAGTCCCGATGCGCTCGAAACCGCCCGCGGCCACCTGCGCCTGGTGGTGAACGCCGAAGTCGGTCTCAGCGACCTCGACACCCGCTGGGTAGCCGGGCACCTCCTGGCCATCGCCGACGGGCTCAGCGGCAGCAGCATTTGGGCAGTCCTGCCACCCAAGATTCCCGCAGCCGTCAAGCAGGCCTTCACCCTCGACCAGCAGCCCATCTTGACGCTGTGGCCGCCACAGCGCAGCCTCGTCACCGACCCAACTATTAGTCCCCTCGACTCGGCGACCTCCAGGCTGCTCGTCTCCGTCCCGACCAGCGCAGGCAAGACCCTGCTCGCACAGCTCATCATCTGTGCGCACACCGCGCAGGACGACCGTGACGTCTGCTACGTCACGCCGCTTCGCAGCCTTGGCCGGGAGATGCGCCAGGGACTCCGGCCCAGACTGCGCTACCTCGACCGGCGTCTCGGCGCAGACCTCCCCGACGGCTTCGGGACCCAGGACCTCTTCAACCACAACACCACCGACGGTGTGGAGGGCACCGGCCAGCTGCCGCAGGTGGAGGTCATGACACCCGAGCGACTCATGAACGCTCTGCGGCAGTCGCCACAAGAGGTCCTGAGCCGGTTCAGCCTGTTCATCATCGATGAGGTCCATCTCATCGCCGAGTCCGGCGGCCGCGGGCTGCTGCTCGAAGGACTCCTGTCCCTGTTGGACGCCAGCGGCGCGAGACTCATGCTGCTCTCCGGCGTGATGGGCAACGCCGCATCCCTCGCCGCGTGGACCTCAACCGGGCAGGCGGAGGTCTTGTTCACCGACGAGTGGAGAGCACCGCGTCGGCTGCACGTTCTCCTCAGCACCGAGAAGATCGACGGCAGCCGGACGGACATCCCAGCCCGGCGCCGAGGCGCAAGAGACAAGACCCGGTACGACTTGCGTGCCCGCCTGGCGGTCCGCCCAACCAGCGCGACGGAGCAGCACCTGGTCACCAGCGAAGACACACCCATCGGTCAGCTAGTCCTCGGCCCTGACAACAAGCGCATTTCCGGTGCCGACAACACCTCCCCGGCCTACGCGACCACTGCCAAGACAGCCACGCTACTGCTGCGCGCCGGCAGCCTCCTCATGGTCGTCTCCCAGCGGGCCACCGCACGGGACGCCGCGAAGGTCATGGCCGGCGAACTCGAAGACGACCCGCGCTCCCAGGGCCTCGCTGACGCACTCGCCGCACGCCTCGGTGACGACCATCCCCTCGTCGGGACAGTCCGCAAGGGCGTGGCCTACCACCACGCCGGGTTGCCCGTCGAGGTGCAGGAAGCCGTCGAAGATGCGATTCGCAGCGAGACGATCAAGGCCGTTGTCGCAACCAGCACCCTGACCGAAGGCGTAAACCTGCCTGTACGCACCGTCGTCATCGCGACGACCGAATACGACGGTCAGGACCCCGCCTACCGGATGACTGCAGCTCAGCTTCTCAACGCGGTCGGCCGCGCCGGCCGGGCTGGAAAGGAGTCTGAGGGCTGGATCGTGCTGGCTCTTCAGAAGGCGCTGACCAACAGTGACTTCGATCGGCTCACCCCTGGCCCTGATGAACTGGAGGTCCGTTCGACCGTAGCCACGCCGTCCGCTCTCGAAGCTCTCGCCGCAGCCGAGGCTCTCGTGGCACACACGCAGGACGCAATCCTGCACCTGACCCCTGACCAGGAGACCGGAGGATTCGTCAACTATGTCTGGTTCATCCTCCACGTTCTGGAACTCGTGCCCGACCTCGCGAGCACCCGGACATGGCGCGACGTCGTGACGCGCCTGTTCGCTTTCACTCAGCTTCCCGCGGACCTGAAGGAGCGGTGGCTGGAACTCGCCGAGCTCGTCGCGACTCGGTACGAGCAGACACGTCCGGCTTCACGTCGCCGCTGGGCCCAGGCCGGAACCAGCCTTGCCTCAGCTGCTGTGATCGAGTCACTCGCCGAGCAACTCGCCGACCAGGTGCAGCAGATGGGCGGCCTCGACGAACAAACTCTCGAGGAAACCCTCGACGTTCTCACCGACCAGGCCGTGTACGCCCAGCTCCTGGAGCTACCAGAGGCAAAGAAGTACTGGCGCTTCAGAAAATCACCCAAAGGTGAAGACATCGAGGTCGACACCGACGCCGTGATTCGCGACTGGATCGCGGGTCGCACCCTTACCGAACTCGCCAACGCCCACCTCGCTTCAGTGTCGGACTCGGCGTTTCGATTGGAACAGATGGTCGACGGGATCAGTGAGGGGGTACAGCACTACCTCTCCTGGACCGTCGGTCTCGTCATCGCCCAGGCCAACGACATCCTTCTGTCACGCCTGAGCCCCGTGCAGCTGTTCGCCAGCACTGCTGTCCACCTTCGATACGGCGTTGATACGCCCCTCGCCATTGGCCTCCTCGTCCGAGACGTGAAATCCCGGACGTTGGCGCAGCACCTGGGGCGTATTGCTGACCATTCCGGACTGGATGAGGAGGGCTTGCGCGAGTACTTGAGCGAGCAGCACATCCAGGGTTGGCGGGCCAACCTCGGAGCGACCCCGACAGACGTTCTCGACCTGCTCCAGTACGTCCAGGGCAGAGACCGGCACAAGCTCGCCGAAATAATGGCAACCGGCACTGTCACTGCTCAGTCTCGGCTCGAGGTCGACGAGCGAGCTGACCCGGTGCCGGTGACTGTGGTCGCGTCAGACGACGGTGATGAGCTGAGGATCTTGGTCGATGATCGCTCGGTCGTTGGAGTGATCGTGGCACGTGATCACTCCGGCGTCGCAGCGGTGCTCGACAGTGGCCTCCTACTCGACTTCACCCTCCAAGGCACCACTGTGACAATCACCCGCGCAGCGGCGGGCCATCTCAGCTTCGTGTAACCCCTCGCGGTCGTCCGCGGGGGGGTACGTGCTAGCAGTCCGCCGCACCCGTGTACCTCCCAGCCGCAGGCCGACAGGAAGCACGAGTAGCCAGCGGCCGCACGACAACCAGACACCCGCTGACTCCCGCCTCGCCCCATCTCCAAACTCTGGAGCCTGGCACGTTCCGTCCGCCGCACGTGGATGAAGTCGGGGGGTGACGATTTCCCTGTACGCGACGGTCCGGGTGGGCGGGGCGGTGCTGTGGTCGTGGGAGGTGTGGACGATGACCTCGTCTGGCGTCTGGCCGGCGGTCGCCGACACGACGATCGACTCCTGGAGCACCCCGGTGTCGCCGAAGACTTTGGACCGGCTCTCGAAGGTGTGTATGGCTTCGATGCCGACGGTCCGCACGAACTCGTGGCGGAACGCCGAGTAGTACGTTCCGTTCATCCACGACCGCGGGGTGATAGCCACCTGCTGGCCCCCTCGTCGAGAACACGCAGACCGAGGGCGAGGAATGCCGCGTAAGTATTCGGCACGCTGATTCCGGCGGCGCGTAGAAGATTCTGGGGGTCGCTGCCCGTCCGGAGCTTTGCGTATGGCGGGTTCTGGATCACGATGTCGAACCGTCCCGCCATGGTCAACGCCCAGGGCAGGAAATCGGCATTAATGACCTCGGCCGTGGCTCCCGTCACGGCCTCAATGTCGGCGAGCGTCTCACGCAAGTGACTGGTGGAGCACCACGGCGTTCTCGATGACCGTGACATGCACGCGCAGATCGGGACGAGCAGTGTGCAACCGCTCGACGAGCGCGGCGGTCAGAATCCCGCTCCCAGCGCCGGGTCGAGGACCTTGATGCTCTGGCGCTGCGGCACACGCGGGAGCGCCGTGATGATCCGGGCCGCGAGGTACGGCGTGAAGTACTGACCGCGAGCCGATTGCTCGGCCGAGTCCAGCCGGGAGAGCGCGGCCGTCCGGCGTGCTTCCGCGCGTTGGACTAGATCAATGTTCCGTACCTCGATCACGCGATCTTCCGTCGTTACCAGTTCGCTGTCTATGGGCTCCCGATGCTTCAGCGTCCGGCCCCATCTTGCTCCCGCCCAAGGCGGTCGCCTCCTCCATGCAGGAGGAACGGCCAGCAGGGAATGGGACTGCCTGGTACTGCGGGATACAGGCCGAGCCTGGACGTGAATATAGATGCTTGAGTGGGCCCTTCAATCGCGAGGAATAGGCCGTCGAATATTGGTCATGGAGACACCTCGCGCGGATGGGGTGCTCAATAAGAAGCAAACCGTCTTACATCTCAGACCCCGCCGCGTTCCGTCCCGGGAACGGCAGAACCGTTTGGAACGGCTACTCCGATGCTCGTTCCCAGCCTGTTCCGTTCCGATGAACGTCGGAACGATTGTTCCGGACTCTGTTCCGCGCAGGAACATGTGGAACAGTCAATCATCACGATGATCTTGGATGTGCCGATCGAGGGTCTTGTGACACCGACCGCAACACGACTCGCGGGTTGTCAGTGGTGTCGGCCATACTCGGATCGTGGCGGAGGATCAGGGTGGGCTACGGCAAGCGGTGGAACGGGTTGTACGAGGTCTGCGCACTCACACTCACCGGGAGCTGGACGAGCTGTGCCCACAGCTAAATCTGCCGCCCTTGCCCGAGGAGGGATCGAAGGCGGACCGCCTGGAGGCATGCCTAGCGGCTTTGCGGGACAGAGACCTGGTCTCGGTGGCGCAGCAGATCCTGGACTCCTGCCTTGCTGGGATCAGTCTGGCGGATTGGTTCGCGCTCGAAGACGCGTTGTGGACGAGCCAGCCGATGGTGGAAATCCCGGGCCGGGTGCGACGCGCCGTCGCCCGGGAGCTGAACCTTGACGATTTGGTCTTCCAGGCGGGCCGCTTCGAGCGGCTTCTAGAGCAGCTATGGGTACTAGACACCGATCCGCTAACGACCTTCTTCACCGGATCGCAGAATAGCCTGCGGGCTCAAATCGACCGACACGTGTTGCGTAACAAGGACTGGTCCGTAGAGGAGTTGTTCGAGCAGCTCGGAGCCTTCGAGACCGGCCGCCACGCACGGTTCAGCCGGTTCCTGGAGGGCATCGTCTCCCCAGAAGCAATGCCTGATCCTCCAACACAACGTCGAATTGCAGAGTATATCAATACTGCGCTCGGCGAGGCAGGCGCCCGTCTGGAAGAGACGGAGCTGCGCGATGGGTATCCGGCCTTCCACCTCGTGGCGACCCGCCTCGGGATGGGACGCCGTCCGAAGAACCTGATCTTCGCCTCCTTCCAAAAGCCTGACATCCGCTTCTTGGATGCGGTCGACAACGCTATCGAGGTCCTGGGCGGTGCTGATGAGGTCTTGGTCTACGACCGGCCAATCGGGCCGGAGGGCATCTGCTGGAAAGATCTTCAGCGATGGTGGCAAGATACTCAGGACATCAGCGACGAATCCGCGGCTAAACGCTCGCTCTACAACCGCCTAAAGGCGTGTTTGCCGTCCGAGGAGACTTCTCCTCAGAGGAATTTATTTGCCCTCTACCATGAAATCCACGGTCCGCGTGTTCAGATGCTGCCCGCGCTGCTGCCGGAAGTGTGGCTCCACTGGGACCACAAGACCGTACGTCAGCGTGGCCGAGATGCGCTCACGCACTTCCGAATGGATTTTCTCCTGCTCCTGCCCCACGGCCGGCGCGTGGTGCTGGAGGTTGACGGCGCTCACCACTACGAGAACAGCAGCGCCTATGCGGCAACCGTGCGCGGCGACCGTGACCTGAAGCTCTCAGGCTATGACGTTTTCCGTTTCGGCTCGACGGAGCTGAGCGACATGCACCGTGCGCGGCCCGCATTGCAGGCATTCTTCGCCGAAGTCTTCGACGCCTACGAGGTGAGCGTTCCGTCTCTGGAATGATGATGGTCTGCCATCACGGGCAGGACGGCCGCAGTCAATGATGGCATGCTCGACACAAGCAAACTCCGTAGAAGACGACTGGCTGGGATCGGCTTCGGCGTGTGACAGCGGCCTCTCATAGCTCCAACCTCGAACCGCGACGATCCCCGTGAGCTCAGGGTCTACGTGTGCCGGCTCGGGATGCTGTGATCACATCAGCGGTACTCGCCCATGATCTCGTCGGCCTCATCTGGATAGTCGCGCGGATCCGTACTCGTAACCTCCTCGTCAACCGGAAGGCCAGCGGCCCCCATTTCCTCCGGGCCGTTGAGCCGCAGCTCGCATACTCCGCAGCGGAACTGCCGAGGCCAAAAGCGACGGACCAGAAACGGAGTTACGTCCACCTCGCCAGGGAGATCTCCGGGCTCCACGTCTACATCCCATTCGAGCTGAATCTTGCCGAGCCGGTACGCGTCTTGATCGCCGCACCCAGGACATTCACTGATTTCGTACTCTTCGTCGGGTGCCAGATTGGCGGGGGAGGCAGCAGCTTGACGGGCTGCACAGACGCTGGCACGCCCCTCGTCGGGCACACGCTCGATCCAGGACTGGAGGCGGTTCCACGCGGCCGACAGGCGCACCTGGACGGCGCGCTCGATCTCGGTCGTGGACTCCGAGATGAGGTGGGTGATCATCTCATCGTGTTCACCCCACCGGTCCTCCAAGGCGACTCCCATCGCATCGTAAAGCTCATTGGAATACCGCAGGAAGGCCGCGAGCACCTCGTAAGTCGGTGCTGACGCCAGGAAGCCGACATGGAGCTGGCCGTCGCGAATGTCGATCAGCTGATTCAACGGTGCCTTTGGAGTCTGGAGACCGGGCAACACGGCCTGGACACGGGCGAGGGCCTCGCGGGCGCTGATGGTGCGCGGGTACATCCCGCGCGGCACAGTCGTGGTGATGCCCGCCAGGAACAGAAGCGACTCAAGCTTCCCGTTCCTAACATCCATCAGCAGCGTGGGGTGGAGCGAGTACAGATATGCCTTTGAGAGGTGCTCCAACGCGATCGCCGCGTTGTGCAAGACGACGGGCTCGTCCCCATCCCGATAGGCCGCGAGCGCACGGGAGCTAAAGCCCTGCGCCGACTCGATCAACTGCTCCTTGCTAATGGTGGTCACAGCAGAGAAATTACGATGCGCCGAGCGAGTGGGCTAGCGCTTTCACTGATCAGGGCGCCGACGCCTGGGACCTGCCGCTCCCGCGGCCGGCTCGGTGACTGTTCATCTGTGCTGCCCACACGCCGACAGATTCGTGATCTGAGTCACACGTGGGGCCCCGCGGGGCGCTGTGGGTGCGCTCAATACCGCGGACAAATCACGGACAAATGATCAAGGCCCGGCTCTCCATCTCGGAGAACCGGGCCTCTCACCTGCTAAAACTTGGTAGCGGGGGCAGGATCTGAACCTGCGACCTCCGGGTTATGAGCCCGGCGGGCCTGTGGCGCTTGAGTTCCAGGGTCACGCCGGGCATGGTTGCGTCGGCCTTACGGCAGGTCGATCGCTTTGGCGAGTTCGCGCAGGCGGTTGTTGGCGAGGGTGTGGCCGCGGGCTCGGAGCTGAGAGGCGAGCTGGCGGCGGGTGAGGCGGGCGCCGCGTTGTTCGTATTCGGTGCGGAGGTCGCGAGCGTCTTGGACGATGGGCGGCTCGCTGTTGCTGGGTGCTGCCATGCCAGCGGGGGCCGCGAGGTGCCTGTGGGTGTGCGTGATCGTGTTGGACATCTTCGTGTGAAGCCGCATGGGAATCGTCGACGTGACCGCGGGGATCCGGTCGTCACTCAGCCCGGACTCCGGCGCTTGAGGCTGGACGGCCAGAGATTGCTGCGGCCGTTGGTCCGGGGTCGATCGGGTCTGTTTAAGGACGAGTAGGGCGATGGCGAGGCCGGCGAAGGCAGCAAGTGGGCTGGTGGCGGCGGTGAGGCGGTCGGCTGCTGGGATGGGGCCGCCGGGCGGGGTGGGGATGTGGCCGATGTTGCCGGCGACGCTGACGGTCAGGCCGAGGAGGGCTGTTGCCCAGGGCCAGAGTTTGTGGCGGGCTGTCCAGGCGTCGAGGTAGGCGACGTACAGGGCGAGTTCGCCGATGATGAGGAAGACGTCGATCTCGGCGGGCCAGGTGAGGGCTTGCCAGCCGGTCATGCGGTGGTGGATGGCCCATTGGTAGAGGCCGGCGTAGGAGTGGGCGAGGGCGTTGATGCTCGCCAGGATCGCTATCACGGCGATGGCGTGGAGGGCGGCGCGGCGGGTTCGGGGGTTCATGCTGCCCTCCCCCGGTCGCCGCCCGGCTTGGTGCGGTTGCGGATCTTGGTGAAGGCGTCGAGGGCGGTTTCGTCGGCTTCGGGGAGGGTGTGGAGGTACTTCTCGGTGGTGCGTAGGGAGCCGTGGCCGAGGCGTTCCTTGACGACCTGGAGGTCGGCGCCGCCGGCGAGGAGCCAGGAGGCGTGGGAGTGGCGGAGGTCGTGGAAGCGGATGCTGGTGGGGATGCCGGCGGCTTCCAGGGCGGGTTTCCAGATCTGCTTGCGCCACCAGTCGTTGGGGATGTGGCCGTCGGTGTCGCGCAGCCGCTTGGAGCGCGGGTCGTCTTTGCCGGCGGCGCGGCGTTCGGCGCGGTAGCGGGCGTAGGCGCCGCGGCAGTGGTCGCACTTGCATGTGCCGAGGGTGTAGCCGGTCAGGGTGCCGTGCTTGTAAGTCTTGCCCTTGGCGTTGGGGTCCGTACGCCCCAGCGTGTCGGGGTCGGGGACGTCCGGGATCGGCTGCTCGACGTCCTGCCGCAGCGCGAACATCAGATCGTTCTGGCCGAGCTTGTTCTCCGCGATGTGGGCGTTGAGCTTGGCGATCAGGTCCGCGCCGAGCTTGAAACGGCGCGCCTTCTGGCCCTTCGGGTAGTCCTTGACCACGAACCGCTGGCAATCGACGCGGAACTCCTTGGCGACCTCGACGACGACGCGGCGGACCTTGACGATCCGGCTGGCGCGGTCGACGTCCTTGACTCGGAGCTCGGCGAGTTCGCCCCAGCGCATGCCGCTTTCGATCGCGGTCTCGGCCAGCAGCTTGGCATCGGCGGTGGGCAGCTCGTGGTATGCGAGGTCGAACTGCTCGGGCGTGATGATCGTGTACTCCCGCGGCAGGACGACCGGGGCCGTCACGCCCTTGCACGGGTGCAGGAAGATCACCTGATCGTTCAGCGCCGTCGTGAAGATGGCGGACAGGACCGACTTCACGCTCGCGATCACTGTCGGTCCAACGCCGTCGTCCTCGAGCCGCTTCACCAATTCACGGACGTGCTCGGGAAAGATGTCGCGCATCCGCATCTTCCCGAACTCGGGAATGATGTAAAGGTCGAGATGAGTCCGGTAACGCTGCCGTGTCGTCAATTCCACGCGATGGTTCGGAAACCAGGTTTCCTCGACATATTTATTGAGGCGTTTCCGGCCGCGCCGGGAGTTCTGGAGGATGCCGGACTCCTGCAGCGCCTCGGCCCGCTGCCACGCCTTCTCTGCCTGGTCTTCCTTGGTGAACGACCCTGCCGAGCAGACGACGCCCTTCAGGTCGCGGTACACGGCCATGTACCGGACCCTGCCGTTCCGGCCCTTCCGTATGCGTACCCACCCCACGCGCCCCTCCGAGGATTCTTGTCATCACCTTGTCATCAACACCGTTCGCTGATTTCCGATGACGACTGATACGGATCGAACGGGAAACCCGCCCGTCACCTGCAACATTAGCCCGGAAGGAACGCACACGCCGAATTGGATTTCCACAGGACAATTCCCTGACACGGAAGAGGTCACAGGTTCAAGTCCTGTATCGCCCACGCAAGACCTGAGACCAGCGCGGTCGCCGCTTCGCGGCTTCCCGCTGGTCTTTCGTCATCTCGCCCGGACCCTGCGCGACATCGGTCCAGTCCCCGAATTCGGCGGACAACTCCGGGGCTTCGCGCCCAGCCGGAGTCAGGCGGCTCAGCACCTGCGTCACCGGATCGCTGAAGATCTTGGTGAGTACGATCCGGACGGGGCCGCGGAGTCCGGCACGCCCGCGTAGTCGGGCAGTTCGGTGCCGTTGATGGCGCGGTCGACCAGTTCGGTGAACCATTCGCCGGCGAAATCGGGGCCCGGCTCGGCGTCGGGCACGGGGATGTCGCGGCTGCGGGCGTTCAGCCGGCCGATCTCCTGGTTGGCCTCGACGAACGAGCGCATCCGCGCCTCGTAGCGGGCGAACCCGGCGGCGGGGTCCCAGCCGGCGGCGGCGAGCTCTCCGGCCAGCAGGTAGGCGCCGACCAAGGCCAGCCCGGTGCCCTGCCCGGACATCGGCGACGAGCTGAACGCCGCGTCGCCGAGCAGCACCACCCGTCCGCTCGACCAGCGGTCCATCACCACCTGGGCGACCTGGTCGAGGTAGAAGTCCGGGGTGTCGTCCAGGTGCGCGAGGACGTCCGGGGTCAACCAGCCCAGGCCGGCCATCCGCTCGCGCAGCAGGACCTTCTGGGCCGCGACGTCACGGTAGTCGACGTCGAAGTCGGCCGAGGCGAAGTAGAACATCGCCATCGCCCGGGTGGCGTCCTGGATGGGCCGCAGGAGGGCCGCGCGCCCGGACCCCTGGTCCTGGTACTCCAGCAGCCAGCGGTCCAGCCCGAACTCGTTGGGCACGCTGTAGAAGGCCAGCACGTGGCCGAGGTGGTGGAGGAACCGCTCATGCGGCCCGAAGACCATCGCCCGCAACGCCGAGTGCAGCCCGTCGGCCCCGACCACCAGATCGAAGCGCCGCCGGTCGCCGCCCGCGAAGGCGACGTCGACCCCGTCCGCGTCCTGGGCGAGTTCGGCGATCCGGTCGCCGAAGACGTACTCGACGCCGTCGCGGGTGTCGTCGTAGAGCACCCGGGACAGGTCCCCGCGTAGGATCTCGATGTCCGCGATGAACCCGTCGCCACCGTCGTCGTCGGCACGGAAGGTCTCCAGTACGTGCCCGTCCGCGTCCACGGTGTGCGCGCCGGCGGTGTCGGTGCACGCCGCGCGCACCGCCGCGTCCAGCCCCATGCGCCCGATGACCTCCTTGGCCACCCCGCGCGCGTCCACCGCCTGCCCACCCGGACGCAGCTCGGGGGCCCGCTCCACCACGGTCACCTCGGCCCCCCGCCGACGCAGCCAGTGGGCCAGCGCGGGTCCCGCGATGCTCGCCCCCGCCACCAACACCCGGGGACCGCTCACCCGCGCCCCGCCGGTACGGATGGTGCGCTCCCGCTCGGAGTCGTCAACGCTCATCACTGCCTCCGTGTGCTTCCTCCCGCGCCGGAACGTTCCCCGCACGGCCCCGCCGCTGTTGGTGTCCAGCCGTATCGACCACGGAGCCGCACAAAACCCATCGGGGATCGGCCAAGAGATCGGTCAACGGCGTACCCGATAGCGCACGTGAAGCACCCGGTTGCTCTGGATCACCACGTCAGGATCCTCCAACAGGTGCTGCGCGTGGACCGACCCGAAGTAGCGCTTGCCGGACCCGAACACGACGGGTACGACGTCCATGCGCACCTCGTCGACCAGGCCCGCCGCGAGCACCTGGCCACCGACGTCGCCGGCGGCGACCTCGACCACGCGGTCACCCGCAAGCCCCCGCGCCTTGGCCACGGCCGCCTCGACGCCGTCGACGAAGTGGAACGGCGCCTCGGGATCCCAGCCCTCGGGCTCTGGCCGGTGCGTCACGACGACCAAGTGGTCGACCCCGGCCGGCGGCTTCCCGTCGAAGCCGTCCGTGATGTCGAAGACGTGGCGGCCGACGATCGTCGCCCCGATCTCGTCCCAGTGCGGCCGGGTGTAGTCGTAGGACGTCTGCGACACCTTCAACACGCCGCTCTCGTCCAACGGGACGTCACCGCTGGTCAACCAGTCGAACAGCGGTCCAGGCTGGTCATTCTCGTCCGCGACGAAGCCGTCCACCGACACCGAGCTGTACATGACCACGTTGCCCACGGGGCACTCCTCTGCATTGGGGCGCCCCAAGTTAGCGTGTCGTGAGCTGTCGCTCGTGTACGAGATCATCTCGTGCGGTCCGGGCGGCGGGTCAGGACGGTTTGGTGCGGGTTACCGGTTCGGCTAGGCGTTCGTCGTCGACGGTCTGCTGGAGGCGGGCGATCGTTTCGGGCAGGCCTGGGCCGAGGCGCGGGCCCGGGGTGAACGTAGCGGGCAGGTGCTTCATGCCGTTGATGACGCCGATCGAGTCGTAGTGCACGGCGCCGCCCGGGTCGCAGGCGAAGCCGGGCATCCTGTCGAGTACGGCGGTGAGCATCACCTTGAAGGTGGCGCGCGCGACGTTCGAGCCGATGCAGCGGTGGATGCCCAGGCCGAAACCGGAATGCCGGTTGCCCTTACGGTCCAGGACCACGCTGTGCGGATCGTCGAAGACCCGCTCGTCACGGTTGGCCATGGCCCACGACAGCCACAGCCGTTCGCCCTCCCTGAAGTCCACGCCGTCGATCCGGCAGTCCTGGGAGATCGTGCGGCCGTCGCCCACCGCCGGAGTGTAGAAGCGGACGAACTCCTCGGTCGCGCTGTCCAGCAGCGCGGCCCGCTCCCGGCTCAGCCGCTCCCGCTCGCCGGGATGCTCCGACAGCCACTCGAGCGCGTGCGCGGTCAGCGCGGTCGTGGTGTCGAAGCCGCCGCCCATGAGCAGCATGACGTGGCCGACGACCTCCACGTCGTCCGGACGGTGACCGTCGATGTCGGCGTTGATCAGCTCGTTGATCAGGCCCGGCCGCGGAGCGGCCCGGAGCGCCTGGACCTTCGCGTACGTCTCCATGGCCATCCGCAGCGTCAGATCCCGTACGCGCGCGTGGTCCGGTGAGTCCGGTGAGGTGTAGACGGAGGCGTGGACCGGATAGATGTAGCCCTCGTAGTCGCGCATCGGCAGGCCGAGGAGGGCCATGGTCAGCACCGCGGGCACGATGTTGGCCAGGTCGTCGACGAAGTCGATGCGGCCGGTCTCGATCGCCTCGTCCAGGCAGGCCCGCGTCAGCTCCTCGGTGATCGGCCTCCAGCGCGCGACGGCCGCCGGTGACAGGCAGGGGTTCAGCGCCTGGCGGTAGTACCGCTGGGCCGGCGGATCCATCTCCAGGAAGCCGCCGCGCGCCCGGGTCATCGGGTTCGTCTGGTACGGGATGCTGATGCCGTGGTAGCCGGTCCCGCTGCTCCCGTCGACGTCGTGGTCATTGGACAGCACGTCGGCGCGGCGGGCGATGTCGAACAGCTCCGGGCCGCCGTTGGCGAACCAGTAGCCGCCGTGCGTCTCGTTCCAGGCGACCGGGCAGCGCGCGTGGTAGTCGTCCGCCAGGTCCTCGAACTCCAGCCGGTACCGATCCGAATGCCGGTCCAGATCGATGGCGGGCCGCCCGCGCCGCTCGCCGGCGCCGGGCATCTCGTCGGTGGTCATGTTTCGCAGCCCCAAAGCATCGGTCGGTATGGCCGGTCAGAACCGTTCGATCGCCTGCTCCGGACAGGAACGGACGGCCTCGGCGGCCAGCTCCTCCTTCTCCGGCGGCACGTCCTCACTGATCGCGTACGAATGGCCGTCCTCGTCGCGGAGGTCGAACAGGTCCGGGGCGGTCATCGCGCACAGCGTGTGCCCCTGGCAGATCTCCGGATTGACGCGCACCTTCATCGGCGACTCACCTTCACATCCCGTCCTCGGCCGGTACGTAGAACTCGACGACCGGCGGGTGGCCGGTCATGTCCATCGCCGGCGACATCTCCATGCGCCCCGAGCCCGCCGCCTCCCCGAGCGCCTTCGTGACGGCCGCCGGGTCCGCGTCCGCCAGCTCGTACACGGTGAGGTAGCGCGACGGATCGTCGCCGGCACGGGTCATCCGGTACCGCGTGACGTCGCCCACGCCCGCCACCGCCGCCCGGATGTCGGAGATGTGCACCGTGTCGTACCAGTGCAGGAACTCCTCGTCGCGGCCGTCCACCGGGCTGGTCCACACGAGCATCAGTACCTTCGTCACGGGCGCGCTCCTTCAGGCGTGGTAGTCGTGGAACTTCAGGTACGAGCCGGCGTCGATCCGCATCTGCATGCCGGTGACGTACCGCGACTCCTCCGAGGCCAGGTAGACGACCGCGTTGCTGACGTCGACCGGGTCGATCCACGGGATCGGCATCGCCTGCTGCGCCGGGAACGCGAGCTTCGCGTCGTCCTTCGTCGGGTTCTCCAGATCCGGCCGGAACGCCTTGTACATCGGCGCGCTCTGCAGCATGTCGGTGTCGCAGTTGGTCGGGTGGACCGCGTTCACGCGGATCATCCGCGGGCCCAGGTTGGTGGCCAGCTCGTGGACGTACGCCGCCACCGACCTCTTGGCGTAGGAGTAGCCGGCGCCGCCCGGGTCCTTGCCGGGCTCGGCCACGCCCATGCCCGTCATGAACGCCGCGACCGAGCCCGTCGCGATGATCGACGCGCCGTCGTCCAGGTGCGGCAGGGCCGCGTGGACCGCGTTGATCACGCCGAGCAGGTTCGTGTCGACCACGTCGATCCACGCCTGCGTCGGCGGCTCGCCGGTCATCGGGGCGATCCCCGCCTGCGCGACCACCACGTCAAGCCGGCCCAGCTCGGCGACGCCCTGGTCGAGGGCCGCGGCCAGCGCGGCGCGGTCCCGTACGTCCGCCTCGGCCGTCACGATCCGCCGGTCCAGCTTCTCCACCTGCTCCGCCGTCTCCCGCAGATCCTCCGGGGTGGCCAGCGGATACTTCACGGTGGGCAGCGACCGGCACATGTCGACCGCGATGATGTCGGCGCCCTCCTCGGCCAGCCGTACGGCGTGGCTGCGCCCCTGCCCGCGGGCCGCGCCGGTGACGAACGCGACCTTGCCCTCGACTCGACCCATGCGCCTGGCCCTCCTCGGACGGAAATGTCAGCCGTTCTGCCGCTGCGAAAGTGCGATCGACTCCAGCGAGCCGAGGCCCTCGAGGGCCAGCCCGTACGCCAGGGCCTCGTCGAACAGGCGCTTCCACTTCATCGTGGTGGCCGCGCGGGTGTACCGGCCGATGAGCGGCGGCTTGCCGATGAACAACTGGGCCAGCTCACGCGCGCGCGGCAGGACCTGGTCCGGCGGCACGATCTCGTTGATGACGCCGAGGCTCTGCGCCTCCTCGGCGGACAGGATCTGGCCGGTGATCAGGAAGTAACGGCCGCGGTTGCTGCCCAGCAGCTCCGTCCACACGATGTGCGCGCCGTCGCCGGGCACCGTGTGGTTCGGGAAGTGCGGCAGGTCGGCGAACGTCGCCGTGCTGGACGCGACGGTGAGGTCGGACAGGACGGCGAGCTCGGCGTGGATCGTCGCGGGGCCGTTGATCGCGCCGATCATCGGCGCCTCGATGTCGATGAGGTTGCGCATGAGGCGCTTGCCCTCGCGGTGGATGTACTCCCAGTCCCCCGGCGAGCGCATCGGATTCGCGCCCCAGGCTTCCATCGACATCCGGTTGATGAACGCGTCGCCGGTGCCGGTGATGATGACGACCCGGTTGTCCGGGTCGCGGCCGACGTCGGAGAAGGCGCCGACCCAGTCCTCGTGGTGCTGCGGCGCGTAGTCGACCGGGCCGCCGTCGCTGTGCAGGCGCATCACGAGCACACCGTCGTCGTCACGCTCGAACGCGATGGTCGGGTACCGGTCGAAGTACGGCGCCTTCGATGCCACGAGTCGTCTCCCTTTACGGTCTCCCCGCCAGGCGGCTGACGGTGACGCTAGTCCGGCGCGATCAAGGTCACAAGGGGCATTGGACCTAATTTTTGTTCCATGCTTTGATTCAAAAGCGGCGCCGCACACGCCGCCACCCCACCGGCACGATCGAGCAAGGCGGGTTCATGGACATCGGCCTCACTCCCGATCAGCGGACCTTCCTGGCCGCGACGCGCGACTTCCTCGACCGGACGGCCTCCGGTGAGCGCCTGCGCGAGCAGGCGGAAGCCGGCGGGTTCGACCGGGCGTGGTGGTCGCAGGCGGCCGAGCTGGGCTGGACCGCCATGGCCGTCCCGGAGTCGCTGGGCGGCGGCACCGTCTCCGGGGAGCCGGTCGCCGACCTCTGCCTGGTCGCCGAGGAGCTCGGCCGGCATCGGGCGCCGGGTCCGCTGCTGTCCACCAGCGCGGTGCTCACCGGCCTCGTACGCTCCGGTGACGCGCACGCCGAGGAGATCGACAAGATCCTCACCGGCGAGCATCTGGCCACCTGGGCCGTCTACCGGCCCGACCAGGGCTGGGCGCCGCTGCCGGACGCCACCACGGCGCGGCCCGCGCCCGGCGGCGGATACGTCGTGTCGGGGGCCGCGGACCGGGTCGAGTACGGCGACCTGGCCGACGTCCTCCTGGTCACGGCCCGCTCGCCCGACGGGCCCGTCCAGGTCCTCGTGCCGCGCGCGGCCCCCGGCGTGACGGTCGCCCCCACCTGGTCGCTCGACGCGACGCGCACGTTCGCCCGCGTCGGCCTTGTCGACGTCGCGGTCACGCCCGCGGCGGTCGTGCACGAAGGCCCCGACGCCGAGGCGGCCGTCGAGGCGCAACTGCTGACCGCGGCGACGCTGGCCTGCGCGGAGATGTGCGGCGCCGTCGCGGCCATGTTCGCGACCACGCTCACCTGGATGTCCGACCGCTACACGTTCGGCCGGCCGCTCGCGTCGTACCAGGCGCTGAAGCACCGGATGGCCGACGACAAGACCTGGTACGAGGCCTGCCAGGCGACCACCTGGGGGGCCGCACGCGCGCTGGACTCGGCGGCGGACGACGCCGCGGAACTGGTCGGCGTGGCCAAGGCGTACGTCGGCGACAAGGCGCCGGAGATGCTCCAGGACTTCGTCCAGCTCCACGGCGGCCTCGGCGTCACCTGGGAGCACGACCTGCACCTGTTCCTGCGCCGGGTGCTCTGCGACCGGGCCCTGTACGGCACACCGGAGGAGCACCGGCGCAGGATCGCCGCGATCATGGCAGGGAGGGCCGCATGAGCAGCGCCGACACCGAACCCGTCGAGGGCTTCCGCCTGCGCGCCCGCCGGTGGCTGAAGGAGAACCTGCCGCCGGCCGGCGCGGCATCGGCGGGCCTGACGGACGAGGCGGTGTGGCGGCGCGCCCGCGAGCTACAGGCGCTGCTGCACGCCGGCGGGTTCGCCGGCATCTGCTTCCCGTCCGCGTACGGCGGGCTCGGCCTCACGCGCGAGCACCAGCGGGCGTTCAACGAGGAGGCCGCCGCGTACGAGATGCCGGTCGTGCTCAACATCCCGGACTTCTCGATCTGCGCGGCCACGCTGCTCGACCAGGGCTCGGAGGAGCTGAAGCGGCGGTACATCCCCCGGATCATCAGCGGCGAGGACGTCTGGTGCCAGTTCCTGTCCGAGCCCGGTGGCGGCTCTGACCTGGCCGGCGTGATCACCCGGGCCGAACGCGACGGCGGGGACTGGGTGGTCAACGGCGCGAAGATCTGGAGCAGCGCGGCGTACGCGGCCGACTATGGCCTGTGCCTGACCCGGACCAACTGGGACCTGACCAAGCACGCGGGCCTGACGATGTTCGCCATGCCGACCCGGGTGCCCGGCGTGACCATCCGCCGGATCCAGATGGTCGACGGCTCCGCCGAGTTCTGCCAGGTGTACTTCGACGACGTGCGCCTGCCCGCCGACAGCGTCGTGGGCGCCGTGGACGACGGCTGGACGACCGCGTCCCGGCAGCTCTTCCACGAGCGCGACTCGATGGGCGGCGGCTCGCCGTACATCAGCGGCACGCGCATGCGGCCTGGCACGCAGGGTCCCCGGCTGCTCGACATCGCGCGGCGCACCGGCCGGCCGGACGATCCGGTGGTGCGCGACGAGCTCGCCCGCGTACGGATCATGGACGTGGTCGCGGAGCAGGTGGCCGGCCGGATCGGCGCGGCGATCGCGTCCGGGGCGATGGAGCCTTCGGCCGGTTCGATCCCGCGGCTGTTCGCGGCGGAGCGGATGTGGGCGCAGTACGACGCGGCGATGCGGATCGCCGGCGCGGCCGCCGTCACCGGGTCGTCGGCCGACGACGCCGGCCTCGGCCAGGCCGGCCTGCGGTACCTGTCCCGGCAGGGCGCGAGCCTGGGCGGCGGCAGTACGGAAATGGCGCGCAACATCATCAGCGAGCGGGTCCTGGGGATGCCCCGCGAGTACGCCGCCGACCGCGGTGTGCCGTACCGGGACGTCAAGCGCGGCCCGAACTGACCGGCGAACGCCCAGCGCGGGCGGTAGAATCCGGATGAGATCAAAGAATAGATCCGACCGGGCGACGGGGAACATGGAGTCAACCGAGGCTCCGTCCGGCGGTAGCGCCCGCACCGACGAGATCCGCCGGGCGGCGAGCGCACTCTTCCTCGCGAAGGGCTACGCCGCCACGACGATGAGCGACATCGCGCAGGCTGTGGGCATTCTGCCCGGCAGCCTTTACCACCATTTCGACGCCAAGGAGTCCATCGCCGTCGAGCTGGCGCAGGCCTTCAACGATGAGCTCGCCGCGCTGGCGGTGCGGATGCGGGCGCCGGACCGCGCCGGGCTCCCGCCCGAGGAACGCGTCAGGGACCTCATCGCGGCCGTCGCCGAGGCCGGCCGGCGCCACGCGGCCGCCGTCCAGCTCCGCGTGTACGACGCGCCGACGGTGGCAAGCGACCGGCTCCGCACGGCGATGAACCACCATCCGGCGGCCCTGCACCGCGTGTGGCGCTCCGCGGTCAACGGCCTGGCCGGCCTGCCGGTCAACCCGGGCTTCGACCCCGGCATGCTGACGTGGGCCTTCGAGGCCCTTTCCGTCAACACGTCGACCGGCGAACCGTCGGATCTGGAGGCCGCGCACCTGGCCGAGCTGGCCTGCGACACCCTGCTGCACGGCGTCGTCGTCGACTGCCCCGACGACGCCACGCTCGACGCCTCGGTCCCGCTGGCCGCGGCCAAGGCCGAGATCGCGAACTGGACCCCCGGCGTTGACGGTACGGACACCCGGTCGCAGATCGTGGCCGCGGCGCGCCGGGAGTTCGCCCGCCGCGGCTACGACGCCACCACGATCCGCGACATCGCCGCCGCGTCCGGCGTGCGGATGGGCACCCTGTACCGCCGGATCGACTCCAAGGAATCGATCTTCACCGAGATCGTCGAGAGCTACGCCGGCCAGCTCGACGCGGCGCTGCGGGCCGCGCTCACCAGCCCGGCCGGCAGCGAGGCCGAGACGATCGACGCCGTGGCGTACGTCACCGCGCACGCCAACCGCCGGTTCCACGACGAGTTCCGGATGATGGCCGTGACCTGGAAACGGCATCAGGAGAACCACCTGCCGACGCAGAAGTACCTCTCCCAGACCGCCGACCGGCTCGCCGTCCTCGCCGCCGTCCTGGAGCGGGGGCAGCGCACCGGCGGGGTCCGGCAGATCTGCCCGCCCAAGGACCTCGCCGGCCTGCTGCGCGTCATCGTGTGGGTGCCGTACCAGGCCCATCAGCGCGCGAGCCTGCGGCGGGTGCACTCCTTCCTGCGCGAGCACGTACTACGCGGCGCCCTGACCCCGCCCTGACCGGCCGCACTTCGATGGCCGCGCCCTCCCGCATGGCCACCCCGAGCCGCGGGATGCTCACCTCGACCGCCCGGCGGGCCGCCTCGTACATCTCGATCTTCGCGGCGAGTGTGGAGATCCCGCGCAGCACCTCCGGGCCGACCTCCGCGGTGGGATCGCACCGGCCTCAGACCGAGATGCCGACGAGCTTGGTGTCCAGGTACTCGTCGATGCCCGCGTATCCGCCCTCGCGGCCGAGCCCGCTCGCCTTCACGCCGCCGAACGGCGCGGCCGCGGACGTGGGGTTGATGTCGTTGACGCCGACGATCCCGAACCGCAGCCTCTCCGTCACCCGGATGGCCGTGGACAGGTCCCCGGTGTAGACGTACGCCGCCAGCCCGTACTCGGTGTCGTTCGCCCGCGCGACGACCTCGTCCTCGGTGTCGAACGGCGCGACCGCGGCGATCGGCCCGAACGTCTCCTCGCGGGAGACCAGCATGTCGGCGGTGACGTCGGCGAGCAGCGTCGGCGCGAAGAACGTCGTGCCGCCGAGGCCGTCGACCGTCAGCCGCGCGCCGCCGGCGACCACCCGGGCGCCCTTCTCCCGGGCGTCGGCGACCTGGGCCGCCATCTTCGCGACGGCGCGCTCGTCGATCAGCGGGCCGACCGAGACGCCGTCGGTGTCGCCCGCTCCGACGGTGAGCCTGCGTACGCGCTGGTCGAAGGCATCGACGAACGCGTCGTAGACCGACCGGTGCACGTAGATCCGGTTCGGGCTGATGCACGCCTGGCCGGTGTTCAGGAACTTCACCAGCGCGGCGCCCTTGGCGGCGTGTACGGGATCGGCGTCGGCGAACACCAGGAACGGCGCGTGGCCGCCGAGCTCCACCGACACCCGCTTCAGCGTCGCGCCCGCGCGGGCGGTGAGCCGCTTGCCGACGGCCGTGGAGCCGGTGAAGGTCAGCTTCCGTACGGCCGGCGAGTCGAGCAGGACGTCGCCGACCTCGGCCGGCCGCGACGTCGTAACCAGGTTGACGACGCCCGCCGGCACGCCCGCGTCGAGCAGCACCTCCAGCGTGGCCACCGCGCACAGCGGCGTCTGCTCGGCCGGCTTGAGCACCGCGGTGCACCCGGCCGCGAGCGCCGGGCCGAGCTTGCGGGTGAGCATCGAGATCGGATAGTTCCACGGCGTGATCGCCGCGACGACGCCGACGGGCTGGCGCATCGTGAGGAAACGCTGGTCGGCGCGCGCGGACGGGATCGTGACGCCGCCGATCCGCTTGGCCTCCTCGGCGAACCAGGCCAGGAAGTCCGCCGCGTAACCGACCTCGTTGAACGCCATCTTGAGCGGTTTGCCCTGCTCGCGGGTCATCAGCGCGGCCAGCTCCCGCCGCCGCTCGCGCATGATCGCGTCGGCCTTGGCGAGCACCGCGGCGCGCTGGTACGCCGTGGCCGCCGCCCATGCCGGCAGGGCGCGGCCGGCGGCGGCGATCGCGGCCTCGGTGTCGGCACGGCCGCCGTCCGCCGCCTGCCCGATCACCGCACCGGTCGCCGGATCGGTGACGGCGAAGGACGCGCCGCCGGCGGCCGTACGCCATTCTCCGTCGATCAGGATGGTGCTGGTCGGCTCTCGTCCCATCAGTCCCCGGCCCTTCTCGGTGTCGGCATCTCAGTCAGCGGCTCGGCCGGCGTCTCGTCCCGGATCCTTGACGAGGCACAGGGCGTCGACGGCGACGAAGCCGTCGTCGGTGGCCAGGAGGGGGTTCACGTCGAGCGAGTCGAGCCAGCCCGACGCCCCGGCGGCCAGCCGGCCCGCGGCGACCAGGATCTCGGCGAGGGCCTCCAGGTTCCACGCCGGTTGCCCGCGGAAGCCGTGCATGACCTTGGCGTCCGTGAACTCCGCGATGAGCTCCTCGGCCTCGGCGCGCGCGAACGGCGCCATCCGGCCGCCGACCCTGTTCAGCACCTCGACCAGGATCCCGCCGAGACCGAACACCACCATCGGCCCGAGCTCCGTGCTCTGCAGGCCGAGCAGCGCCTCGCCGCGCGCCTCCAGCATCGGCTGCACGGCGACCAGCGGCGCGAGCCCGTCCCGTACGGCGATCGCGCGCATCCGGGCCACCGCGTCACCGAGCGACCCGGCGGGCACATCGAGCTCCACCGCGCCGTGCTCCGTACGGTGCGCGACGTCGGCCAGCTTCACGACGTACGGGCCGCCGAACGCGGGCGCCGTCACCTCGGCGCCGCCGGGGACCAGGTGGTACGCGGCGACCGGGATGCCGTGCGCGGCCAGCAGCTCCATGCCGGCGGCGAACGGCAGCATCGCGCCCCCTGGCCGGGCGACGGCCGGCGACGACGGGCGCGGCACCTCCGGCGCGGCGGGCTCCACCGCGTCCGGGCGGCGCGCGAAGTCGCCCAGCGTACGCAGCCCGCGCAGGCTCGCGAGCGGCCCGTTGGCCGCCGCGACGGCCGGCGACCCCGCCACGATCGCCTGCGCCCAGGCGCCCAGCGGCCCGGCGCAGTTGGATATCACGAACGGCTTGCCGGCCCGCTCGGCCGCCTCGGCGTACTGCCGCAGGAACACCTTCGTGTGCTCGCCGCCGTCCTCGTCGGCCAGCGGGTGGACGTACAGCAGCGCGTCCACCTCGGGCCGGCCCGCGTACCGCTGGAGGATCTCCGTCCAGTGCGCCAGGCCGGCCGGCGTGGCGTCGAGCGGGTTCGGCACGTGGATCCCGCGGATCAGGCCCTCGATCCACGGGCGCAGCACGTCCAGCGCCGGCACCTCGATCCGCTCGGACGCGGCCAGGTCCGCGGCGAGGGAGGCGTATCCGCCGGTGGACGTGATGACCGCGAGGTTCGAGACGGCCGTACGGTACGCCGGGCCGAGCTGGTCGATGAGGGCAAGCCGGTCCACCAGCTCGTCCGGGTCGGCGGCGATGCCGATGCCGAGCCGGCGGAACGCGACGTCGTACACCCAGGCGTCGCCGGTCAGCGCGCCGGTGTGCGACGCGGCCATCTCCTGCGTACGGGGGCTGCGCGCCAGCTTCAGCGCGACGATCGGCTTCCCGGCGGCCATCGCGCGCCGGGCCGCGGCGAAGAACGCCCCGGGGCGGCGGATCTTCTCGATGACCAGGCCGATCGCCGTGGTGCCTGGATCGCCGGCCAGGTGGTCGACGAAGTCCGCGAGATCGGTGACGGCCTCGTTGCCCGAGGAGACGATCACGTTGAGCCCGATCTGCGGACGCTGCCAGGCGGCCATCGCGACGCCGCTGAGCACGGCGCCGCTTTGCGAGACGACCGAGACGCCGCCCGGCCGCCGCTTGTGGTCGCTGGCGATGGTGAGGCTGACCCGGCGCGGGACGTTGACGTAGCCGAGCCCGTTCGGGCCCACGACCGCCATGCCCGACGCGTGCGCCGCCTTCGCCAGCCGCCGCTGCAGGTCGACGCCGTCCGGCCCGACCTCGGCGTAGCCGCTGGAGACCAGCACCACGCCGCCGACGTCAAGCTCCGCGGCCTCCTCGACGACGCCGACCGCGACCGAGGCGCCGGTCACGCAGTACACGGCGTCGATCGGCCCGGCCAGGTCCCGCAGGCTCGCCACCGCGGGCCGGCCCAGCACGGTGTCGTACTTCGGATTGACGAAGTGCACCTCGGCGCCGCTGTCCAGCGTCGGCAGGAAGTACGGCACGAAGGCCGCCCCGTCGCGCAGCCCGACCACGGCGATCGTACGGGGAGCCAGGGTCCGGCGGATCGCGTCCGGACGATGGCGGCTCATCGCGCCCCGTCCCGCGGGCCGCCGGGAACGTCCCAGGTGGTCCAGCGGAACGCGGCGCCGTGCGTGGTGGCCGGGTCGGTGATGAGCGTGGTCGCGTCGCGGTCCGCGGTCGCGATGCCCTTGGATTCGAAGTACGCCTGCACGGTGTCGAGGTCTCGCACGCGGAACGCGGCGGCGTGGTGGATCTGCCCGCTGGACGCCATGTCCGCCGCGGCGATCGTCCCGTCCCGCGTGGGCGTGGACAACTGGACGACGGTGTCGCCCATGCGTACGTACGCGTCGTCGGTGCCGGTGAGCGCCGATGACGCCCGGTGCAGCGGTTCGCCGCCGAGCCCGGCGAACACGG
The DNA here is from genome assembly GCA_036502625.1 of Streptosporangiaceae bacterium. Lineage (GTDB taxonomy): Bacteria > Actinomycetota > Actinomycetes > Streptosporangiales > Streptosporangiaceae > DASXYG01. Next base: position 31,370 of record DASXYG010000070.1, on the reverse strand, counting down.
CGACCGCGCGGTCGAGGTCCTTGGCCAGGATGGTCGTGTACGCCAGGCCGGGGGTGGCGACCGGATGGTTGTGCACCCACCACGCCGGGTCGTAGTCGCCGCCGTTGATCCGCGGATCGAGCCGGGAGATCGGGCTGCCCGCCGGGTTGAAGAACTCGAGCTGGGTGATCGTGTCCTTGGGGTGCGTCATGATCGCCGCGCTCGGGTCCGGGCGGCTCTCGGTCCGCCTCCCGCCCTCCACGAACACGCGGATGCCGGCGTCGGTGCAGCGCTGCCACATCTCCCCGCCGTCGTCGGTGTACCAGGCGATGGAGTGCCAGTGGCTGCCGAAGCGCTTGAAGAACCGGCCCAGCGGCATCGCGTCCCAGCCCTCCACCCGGAACGCCGGCGCCAGCGGCTCGATGACCGCGTCGCCGAGCACCACCAGGGAGGCGTCGCGCACCTCGCCCGGCATGTAGTTGTGGTCGAGGAATCCCCTCCGCACGCTGAACACGTCGTCGTACCAGGCTTCGAGGGCCGGCAGGTCGGCGGTCATGTGGATGATGTGGAAGATCCGGCCGATGGCCATGGCGCTGGCTCCCTTCCCGGTACCGGGCACGAGCATAAAGCAAATATTCGCTCCGCACGATGGCCGCGATGTACGCTTCCGCCGTGAGCTCTCTCGTCACCGACGCGATGCGCGCGGCCCTGGGCACGGAGCTGAGCCGTACGGTGAGCCATCCGGTGTCCGCCTCCGACATCCGCCGCTGGGCCACCGCGGTCTACTGGCCGGAACCACCGCCCGCGCGCTACCTGTCCGCCGAACCGCCCGCACCGGAGGACCTGAACCCGTTCGCCTGGGCGGTAGCCGAGAAGTCCGGCGCCGCGTCGGCCACCCGGCTGACCGGCAACGACCCCGACCACACCGAGAAGATCCTGGGCATCGCCGGCCCCGGGCTTGCCAACCAGCTCAACGGCGGGCTGACCATCACGTACGGAACCCCCATGCACGTCGGCGACACGATCACCTCGGTCCGCACGCTGGACGGCTACCGCGAACGCGACGGCCGCCTCGGCCGCATGCTGTTCACCACCACCGCCGACACCTGGACCAACCAGCGCGGCGAGCTCGTCAAGCGCACCGCGCTCACGCTCATCCGCTACTGAGGAAGGCCCGCCATGACCGACGCCGCCCGCCTCCCCGACCTCACCGAGGGTGCCGACATCGGCGTATGGACCCGCGAGACCGGCTTCGCCACCTGGAACCGGTTCGCCGCGGTCAACGACGAGTTCGTCCCGATCCACATGGACGACGAGGCCGGCCGCGCCGCCGGCATGCCCGGCGCCTTCGGCCAGGGCAACCTGCTGGTCTCCTACCTGCACGCGGTCGTGCGGGAGTGGATGGGCGAGTCCGGCGAGCTCGTCGAGCTGTCCGCCCAGTTCCGCAGGCCCAACCTCAAGGGCACCGTACGCGCCGGCGGCACCCTCACCTCCCTGACCCGTACGGACACCGGTCTGGAGGCCCGCCTCGACCTGTGGGTCACGGACGCCGACGACGCGGTCCTGGCCCCGGCGGCCGCCACCGTACGGTTCCGCTGATCACTCGGGAAGCCGCTCGCCCCGGAACGTCGCCTGCTCGACGGTCACGTCCGCGCGCAGTTCGAGCCGGCAGGCGAGCCGCAGGCCGGCCGGCTCGCCGCCGTACAGGCGCCGGGCGAGCCGCGTGATCAGGCGCCGCTCGGTCTCGGTCGCGACCGGCGCGACGGCGTCCGCGCCCTCGACGAGGCGTACGTGGCAGTGCGTACACCTGGCCTGGCCGCCGCAGATGGTGGGCCAGTCGTACCCCTCCCGGTACGCCGCGTCGAACAGCGTCTCGCCCTCCAGGACCTCGATCCGCAGTCCCGCCGGCTCGACCCGCGCGACGTGGGAGGTCACAGATGCTTCGCCAGCTCGCGATCCAGCGCCTGGTGCCAGTTGATGATCATCCGCTCCACGTCGGTGCCGAGCCGTACGTGGGTGAGGCCACGCGTGCGCAGGCCGGTCTGGATCCGCTCGATGTTGCTCGCGTCCTGCTGGACGAACCACAGGTCGTCCCAGGTCGGAGCGTCGTCGGCGGCGATCTGCGGGCGCTTGGCGGGCGTGCCCTCGGGCGGGATCTCCAGGGCCCAGAAGTCGTACGTGCACTTGTTCGGGTCGGTCGGGTGCGGGCGGGCGCGGTAGACCAGCGCGCAGCCGAGCATGGCGACGCCGGTGAAGTTGGGGAACATCGTCCAGTGGCCGGTGGTGTCCGGGCTCGGCGGCGGCAGCGCCACACCGCGCCGGGCGGCGTCGGTGTAGGCGCGGGTGAAGAACTCGGTGAAGAACTCCTCCGAGCTCACGGAGTCGACCAGCTCCTCGATGATCGCGAGGTAGTGCGCGTTGGTCTGCGACTGCGAGCCCTCCCACATCACCTTCTGCGTCGCGTAGAACGAGCGGGCCGGGGTCAGCAGCTCGGGGTCGGCCATCAGCGCGTCGTCCTGGCCGGGCAGTTGCAGGATCCGCGGCGCGCCGGGGTTGGCCCAGCCGTGGCCCTGGGGGTCGGTGTAGTAGTGGGCGTAGGCGAGGGCGTTGTACTTGTCGTCGCGCAGGAACCCCGCCATCTCCGGGTGGGTCTGCATGACGTGGTACGCCTCGAAGAACGCCTCCTGCGCGACCTTCCAGTTGGCCTCGAAGTCGATCTGGTGCCACCACTTGACGTGCATCCGGTCGAATCCGTTGCCGTCGAGCGGGGCGTCGACGCCGTGGATGGAGTCCTCGAACGCGGGCGCGTCCGGGTCGAAGTTCACCCAGACGAAGCCCCACCGCAGGGCCACGCGCACCTCGCGCAGCCTGATGTCGGACTCCTCGACCTTGTCGTCGCGGAAGGCGTCCCTGGCGTAGACGTAGGTGTTCTCGCCCTCCAGGCTCCACCGCCACCCGTGGAACGGGCAGACGATCTGGCCGCCCCGGAACGTGCCGGTGCCGCACCCGAGCGCCGTACCGCGGTGCCGGCAGGCGTTCTGGAAGCCCTTGACGCCGCCGTCACGCTGCCGGATGAGCAGGATCGACTGGTCGAAGATCGTGTACTCGGTGAAGTCGCCGGGCTTCGGGATCTCCGTCTCGTGGCACGCGTGCTGCCACCAGTGCATCCACAGCTTCTTCTCGGCCTCGAAGAACTCCGGGGCGTAGTACCGCGCGGCCGGTACCAGCTCCTCGTCCTCCACCCGGAACGGGACCCGGGAGGTGTCGACGCCGGCGGCCTCCGCCGCCGCGGGCGGGTTCTGCACATCGGTCATGAGGTCGTCTCCCTACGAGTCCGATCCGTTTCGCGTCGTGCGTTCAGGCATTCCGCGCGGCGGACGCGCCCGCCTTACGGCCGAAGAAGATCGCGTCGCCCAGCGACGATCCGCTGAGGTAGCCGGACGCCGGGATCCCCGAGGCCGTCCGCCCCGCCGCGTACAGGCCGGGGATCGGGCCGCCGTCGAGGTCGAGCACCTCGCCGGACGGCAGCGTGACCAGCCCGCCGAGCGTGAACGAGGCGCACGTCTCCGGCCCGATCCTCGTCGCGCCGTACGGGCCGTGGAACGGCTTGAGCCACTTGGGGTTCTTGTGGAACATCGGGTCCCGGCCCTGCTCGGCGTACGTGCTGTAGTACGCGACCGACGATTGCAGGCCGCCCTCGGCGATGCCGGACGCCTCCTCGAGCTCGGCGAGCGAGTCGCAGACCCACGTCGCCTGCACCGGGTGCATCAGCTTCAGGGCGTTGACGGTCTCCTCGGTCTCCGCGTCGAAGATCGCGTACGCCTCGCGGTCCTGCCGGGTGAGGATGGCCTGGCCGACCCGGCCGGGATAGGTGTCCTCGTTGATGAACCGCTGGCCGTAGCGGTTCACGATCATGCAGCGCACCAGGAGCTGGGCGTCGATCATGAACGCGCATTCGCCGCGGTCCATGAGCTGGACGCCGGCGCCGACGGCCTGGGCCATCTGGATGGCGCGGCCGTCGTCGCCGTCCGTGCCGACCACGTGGGTGCCGAGCAGGCTCGGCGCGTAGCGGGTCAGCATCTCGTCGTTGGCCATGAAGCCGCCGGCGGCCAGGATGACGCCCTTGCGCGCGCGGACGGTGAGGTCGGTGCCGTAGCGGCGGGCCTGCACGCCGACGACCCGGCCGTCGGCCTCCTCGATCAGCCGCAGCGCCTTCACGTCGTGCTCGCGGCGGGCGCCGGCCTCCTCGGCCGCGGTCATCAGATGCCCCATGACGACCGATCCGGGACCGGCCTCGCCGCCCGTGGAGTCCGCGAAGCCGGGTTTGTACGCGACGTGCGCGCGCGGCGCGGCGTCGGCGATCGTGTTCCACGGGTGGGCGTTCTCGCCACCGGAGTAGCCGAGCCCGTACTCGCCGGCGATCTGCCAGGTCGGCTGGTCGTAGAAGGCGTCCTTGAACGGGATGCCGAGCGAGACCAGCCAGTCGTAGTACGCGACACCCTCGTCGCTGTAGACGCGCACCTTCTCGGCGTTCGGGTTCGGTCCCGTCGCCGCCATCAGGAAGTCGTACATGTTGTCCGGGGTGTCGGTGAACCCGCACGCCTTCTGCAGGGCCGTTCCGCCGCCGGTGTAGACGTATCCACCCGACAGGGCCGATGCCCCGCCGCCCGCGCCGGCGCGTTCCAGGACGAGCGTGTCCGCCCCCGCGGACGCCGCCTCGTACGCGGCCGCCGCGCCCGCGCCGCCGTAGCCGACGATCACCACGTCGGCCTCCAGGTCCCATGCGCCCACGTCACCGGCGTTGCGTGCACGGACGGAGTCGCTGCCTGCCATCACTCGGTCTCCCTTGCACCGGCGGCGCGGTCGAGCGCCATATTACGTGTGACGCCGCTCACAAGAAACAATTCTGGGCCAAATATTTGCTCCGATTCACGGCTCCCCCGCGGTCATCCGGGCAGGGCGGGCTCGTCGCCCCACATGCGGGCGGGCGGCACCGAGTCGGGGGCGGCCGGACTGACCGGCCGGGGGTACGGCCGGTACGGGCCGTCCCGGTCGTAGCTGCGGAACACCAGGCGGTCGCCCACCAGCGTGCCGACGTACCGCTCATCGCGGAACACCCGGTCGCCGCGGATCCGGCCGACCATCGCACCGGACGGGACGTACACGTCGTTGCCGTCGTTCAGCAGCGGCCGGCCGTTCTTCGTCCACAGCCGCCTCACCGCGCCTCCCTCCCGGCGGCCTCGTACGGGGGCGGTCGTACGCCCTTCTTCTCCAGCACCACGCCGGGGCCGGTCACCCGGACCTGGCAGCCCAGCCGGGTCAGCGAGGTGCGCAGCCGCCGGGGGAACCGCGTCCGCAGGACGAACAGCTCGTCGTCGGTCGCCGGCACGATGTTCCGCTCGCCGTCTGAGATCCGGACGTGGCACTGCACGCAGTCCATCTGGCCCCAGCACCGGGTCGGCCAGAAGAAGCCCTGGCGCCACGCGGACTCGGCAACCGACTCGTCGGCGGCCACGTCGATCTCGACGTCCGACCCCTCGATCCGCACGATCGTCACCGCCGCCCCCGTCACGGTGTCCGCGCCGCGAGCGCCTGCTCCAGGACACCGATCCGGCCCTCGAGCTCGGCGACCACGGAGAACAGCGCGTACACGCCTTTACGGATGACGATGGCGTCGTCCTTGGAGATCCGCTGCTCGTCGATGTCCTTGAGCCGTTCGAGGACGGCGGCGATCAGCGGCGCGCCGGAACGGGCGTCGACCTCCTGGATCGACTCCGGCAGCTTCGCCTCCACGTGCCTCACCCCGCCTCGATGACGCCGACCTGGGTGCCCACGGGATAGTCGGCGTCGGTCTCGACCTCGCCGTGCCGGAGGACCCCGGCGGCGGGCGACTCCACCTCGACCTCGACCTTGTCGGTCGCGATCGCGTAGATGGGCTGCAGCTCCCGTACGCGCGTGCCGTCGCCGACGAGCCAGCCGAGGAACGTCGCGTCCACGGCGGCCATCGTCACCTTGGGCACGCGGACCGGAACCGTGTCGCTCATGCCGTGGTCCCCGCGCCGTACCGCACGCTGTCCCGTACGGCGGCGGCGATCTTGTCGGCGCTCGGGTAGATGTGCGGCTCCAGGCCGCCTGCCGGGATGGGCCGAAAGCGCGTGCCGACCCGGGTCACCGGGGCCTTCAGCGCGCCGAACAGGTCGGTGCCGATCCGCGCGGCGATCTCCGCGCCGGGGCCGGCGAACTCGACCGCGTAGTGGGCGATCACCGCGCGGCCGGTACGGCGTACCGAGCCCAGCACCGTGTCGAGGTCCAGCGGCACGAGCGTGCGCAGGTCGACGACCTCGGCGTCGATGCCCTCGCCGGCCAGCGTCTCGGCGGCGGTGAGCGCGTCGAACACGCCCCGCCCGTACGTGATGATCGACGCGTCCGCGCCCGGCCGCTTGATGTCGGCGACACCGATGGGGGTCGTGTACGGGCCGGCCGGCACCTCGCCGCGGATGCCGTAACAGACCGCCGACTCGACGAACACGACCGGGTCGGGGTCGAAGATCGCGGCCTTGAGCAGGCCCTTGACGTCGGCCGGGGTGCTCGGCATGACCACCTTGAGCCCGGGGATGTGCATGAACCACGCTTCGAGGGACTGCGTGTGGGTGGCGCCGGTGCCCAGGCCCCCGAACGTCGCCGTACGCACCGTGAGCGGCGCGGACGTACGGCCGCCGGTCATGAAGCGGACCTTGGCGGCGTGGTTGGCGATCTGGTCGATCGCGATCCCGATGAAGTCCATGATCATGATCTCGGGCACCGGGATCCGGCCCTCGATGGCGGCGCCGACCGCGGCGCCCAGGATCGCCGCCTCGGAGATCGGGGTGTCCAGCACGCGGTCCTTGCCGTGCTTGGTCGACAGTCCGGTGAGCGCTCCGGAGACACCCCCAGCCGGGTCGGCCAGGTCCTCACCGAGCAGGAAGACCCGCGGGTCCTCGGCCAGTGCCTCGTCCAGCGCCTCGTTGATCGCCTGCGCGACCGCGATCGTCCGGGTCTGCGGCTCCTCGGGGGTCATGCCGGGATTCCCTTCATGTCGGCGTAGAAGTCCCGGTCGAGGACGGTCGGATCGGGGAGGTCGGTGGCGGCTGCCTCCTTGACGGCGGACTCGACGGCGGTGGCCGCGCGCTGGTCGATGGCGTCGGTCTCGGCCGTGCCCAGCAGGTCGGAGATCCGGGCGCGGTACGCCGGCATCGGGTCGTTCGCCTCGGCCTCGGCGCGTTCGTCCTTCGGCATGTACTTCATGGGGTCGCCGGCGAAGTGGCCCTTGAACCGGTACGTGACCGCTTCGACGAGCGTCGGCCCGCCGCCGCCACGGCCGCGCTCGGCGGCCTCGGACACCGCCGCGTACACGGCCTCGGGGTCGTTGCCGTCGACCCGGACGCCCGGGATGTCGAACGCCAGCGCCCGCTTCCAGACGCCGTCGATGTTCATGGTGTCGGCGATCGGGGTCATCTCGGCGTACCGGTTGTTCTGGCAGACGAAGACGACCGGCAGACGCCAGACGGCGGCGAGGTTGACGCCCTCGTGGAACGAGCCGGTGTTGGTCGCCCCGTCGCCGAACGTGCAGACCGTGACGCGGTCGCTGCCCTCCTGCCGGGCGGCCAGCGCCAGGCCGACGGCCACCGGCACGCCCGCGCCGACGATGCCGGTGTCCAGCATGACGCCGTAGTCGGGGGCGGCGATGTGCATCGAGCCGCCCTTGCCGCCGCACGCGCCCGCCGTACGGCCGATGACCTCGCCGATCACCTCGACCAGCGGCACGCCCTTGGCGACGATGTCATGCAGGCCGCGGTACGTGGTGACGAGCCGGTCGTCGCGGCGCAGCGCGGCACCGATGCCGGCCGCGACCGCCTCCTGCCCGCGCGACGGCCAGATCACCGTCTGGAACTCGCCGGTGCCGATCCCCTTGCGCAAACGCTCGTCGACGGCGTACGCGAGCGCCATCTTCGTGTACAGCGTGCGGGCCACGTCCGAGCCCACCGTCGGCGGTGCCGTCACTGCCATCTCACTCCTTCGCGCGCCTGCTCAGCTACTGGTGATCGGTGCGGTGTCCCGTACGGACTCCGCGGCGTGCCGGGCCGCGATGTAGCCGAAGACCATCGTCGCGGCGATGCTCGCCCCCGCGCCCGGATAGGTGCGGCCCATCACGGTCGCCGCCATGTTCCCCGTCGCGTACAGGCCGGGAATCGGCCCGCCGTCGTGGTCGAGCACCCGGGCGTGCTCGTCGCAGATGACGCCGCCGGACGTGCCGACGTCGCCCGGGAAGATCCGCGTCGCGTAGTACGGCGGCGTGTCGATCGGGCCGACCGCCGGGTTCGGCGCACGGCCCGGGTCGCCGAGGGCCCGGTTGTACTGCGACTCGCCGCGGTGGAACTCCGGGTCCTCGCCGCGTACGGCGCCGACGTTGAACCGGCGCACCGTGTCGCCCAGCGCCGAGGGATCGAGGCCGATCCCGCCGGCCAGTTCCTCGATCGAGCCGGCCCGGTGGATCCAGTCGTCCTTGACCCACTCTTCCGGCAGGTTGCCGGGGCGCGCGGACCACAGGTCGCGCAGCTTCGGCATGCCGCTGCTCCAGGGCACCTTCCGCCGGTACGCGTCGTCGAAGACGAGCCACGCGGGGACCGCGTCGTTGGCGTACATGGCCCGGCCGAGCTCCACGTAGGAGTTCGACTCGTTGGAGAACCGCTTGCCGTGCCGGTTGACCAGGATCGTACGGGCGAACTGCCGCGCCACGTTCAGCGTCGAACCGCCGAGCTCCGCGCGCGGGACGAGCAGCCACACCGCCTCGTCCATGTAGTCGGTCGCCGCGCCGAGCTCCATCGCGGCCGCCAGCATCTCGCCGGTGTTGCCCGGATTGCCGACGCTCCACGTGCCGTCGTTGGGCTGCGTCGCCTCGGTGTGCGCGCGGCGGAACCCGGCGTTGTGCTCGAAGCCGCCGGCCGCGAGCAGCACCCCGGCCGTACCGCGGATCAGCGTCGGGCCGCCGTCGCCGGCCGCCCGTACGCCGGCGACCGTGCCGTCCTCGACGACCAGCCCCTCCACGGCGGTGCCGAGGCGGATCGGGATGCCGCGGTCGAGGCAGATCCGGGTCAGTTGTCCCATCAGGGACATGCCGTTGGTGAACAGGTCCTTGCCGAGCAGGCGCGAGGCGTACGTGCGCAGCACCACCCGTACGGTCGAGGCGAACGTCGCGGCCGAGCGGTACGCCACTGCGATGTCGCGCACCTCGTTGGTCTTCACGACCAGGCCGATGCCGCGCGCCATGCCGGGGTTGACGCGGGTGCGCCACTCCCCCAGCCGCCTGCCGTCCCAGGGAACGCCCTCGACGGACCGTCCGCGCGCGTTGCCGCCCGGGAGGTCGTCGTAGTAGTCGGCGTAGCCCTCACAGCGTTCGAGCCGTACGCCCGCCTCGCGGATGAACGCGAGCATCTCGGGCCCGCTGGTCAGGAACGCCCGCCGCCGCTCCAGCGACGAGGCCTTGTCGGGTTCGCCGATGACCGACTGGAGATACGTCATGCCTCGCTCCAGCGAGTCGGGCACGCCGTCCTCGGCCATCAACGGGTTGCCCGGCATCCAGATGACGCCGCCTGACATGGCCGTCGAGCCGCCGACGTACTGCTGTTTCTCCAGTACGACGGGGTTCAGGCCCGCGTCGGCGGCCATCAGCGCGGCCACCAGTCCCCCGCCGCCGCTTCCGACGACGACCAGGTCGTACGACGCGTCCCAGGTGGTCATCGCGACCCCGCGACGCCGCGCGCGATGTAGCGGTCGATCTCCTGGTGGAGGTTGGCGATCGACTTCTCATAGATCGCGGACAGGCGGCTGGCCCGGTACGACTCGGAGTGCAGGCCGCGCTGCTGGCGCTCGATGTTGCCGAAGTCCTGTCGCGGGATCAGGCCCCAGTGCTCGATGTCGTCCTTGTCGAACACGCCGGCGAGCTCCGCGCGCTCCGGCTCCTGGCCCTCCGGGTACGAGGTCAGCGACCACACGTCGAACAGCACCCACTCCGGGTCGTCGTTGTACGGGCGGGAGCGGTAGGCCAGGCAGTTGCCGTACATCGGCAGCATGAGGAAGTTCGGGAACAGCACGATGTCGCCGCCCCAGAGCCGCATGGTCTCCTTCGTCGGCTCGGGCATCGGGATCCCGGCGTTCGCGGCGTACTCGTACAGGCCCTTGATCGCCTGCGCGGCGAAGTCCGGCGCGTCGATGCCGATCTTGTTGCGCAGCCCCTCGAAGATCTGGACGTCGCGGTCGAGTGTCATCGCGTCCTGCCCGGTGACCAGCAGGCGCCCGGACTCGATGAAGACCTCGCCGTTCATGACGGCCTCGTCGGCCTCGAGGTACTCGAAGTTCTCCCGCTCCGGGCTCTGGAAGCGGGCGTGCCCGTTCGCGAAGGCCGTGTACTCGACCCCGCGGCTCATCGCCTCACCGGCCTGCTCGCCACCGCCCATGAGCAGTTGCGGGTGGGTCTGCATGACGTGGTAGCCCTCGAAGAAGGCCTCCTCGGCCATCTTCCAGTTGCTGTTCAGCACGACCTGCTTCCACCACTTCACCCGCATGTTGCCCACGCCGGCGCCGTCGAGCATGGCCTGTACGGGCGCGAGGTGGTCCGCGAGCGGGCGGGCGCCGCGGTCCATGTTGATCCAGACCATGTTCGCCCAGATCTCCACCTTGCACTCCTGAAGCCGCAGGTCATCGCGGTCCAGGGTGGCCGGCTCGAACGTCTCCTCCATGAAGACGTAGTTCGGTGAGCCGTCCAGGTTCCAGCGCCAGCCGTGGAACGGGCACACGAGCTGCCCGCCCGGGAGCCGCCCGCAGCCCTTGGCGATCTCCGTGGCGCGGTGCCGGCACGCGTTGTGCAGCGCCTTCACGCCGCCGTCGCGCTGCCGCACGATCAAGATGGAGTTCCCGGCGATGACGTACTCGACGTAGTCACCGGCGTTCGGTATCTCCTCCAGCCGCGCCGCCATCTGCCAGATCTTCGGCCACAGGTGCTTCTTCTCCGCCTCGTAGAAGTCCCGGGCGTAGTACCGCTCCTTCGGCACGAAGTCGGAGTCGGCCATCGCGTACGGCACCCCGGCGCGTTCGGCCTCGGGCAGCGGTCCGCGTGCGGTATCGGGATCTGCGGACAACGCGCCGCGGTAGTTCTCGCTCACGGTCATCGTTTCTGCGCTCCTCTCGCCCCACACCGGCGCCGCCCCCGGCCGACATCAACCGGCGGACCTAATATTTGCTCACACCGTAGCCCGGCCCCCACCCCCCGACAAGAGCTGATCCGTACGGCCGCGGCCCGGGAGCCGGTGGCGGCCGTCCTCCTAGTCGCCCGCGGGTTCGGGGCTGGGGACGGACGGCGCGCTGGGCGCGGCCGTGACCGGATCGACCCGCACCACGAACCGCAGCGCGTTGCCCCGCGGCCGGGCCAGCGCGGCGAACACCACCGACAACACGAGCAGCCCGGTGATCAGGTAGATCGGGATCTGGTAGCTGCCGGTCGCCGCGACGACCTGGCCGGTGACGTACGGGCCGAGGCCGCCGAACAGCGCGGTGATGACCTGCCCGGCGCCGAACGCCTTGGCGAAGTTCAGCGCGCCGAAGTACCGGCTGAGCGCGACCGGGATCGTCGGGACCAGCAGGCCGTAACCGGCGCCGAAGAAGATCGAGTAGAAGTAGATCGGCAGGCTGGACGTCGCGTTGAGGAAGATGACCGACCCGATCGTCATGCTGATCGTCGAGGCGAGCAGCGTGTAGTACGGGCTGATCCGGTCGTTGAGCCGCGAGAACGCGATGCCGGACACCGCGGCCACGCCGGCGGCGAGGCCCAGCGCGCCGGCGGACGCGACGGCGCCGACCCCCACCGTCTTCAGGTACAGGACCTGGTAGGCGGCGTACGTGCCCAGCGCCCACGCCTCGATGCCGAACACCATGAAGACCAGCCAGTACACCGGGCTGCGCAGGATGCCGCCCATGCCCTTCTGCTCCGTGCCGATCACGTCCTCTCCGCCGCGCTCCGGGATGACCCGGCCGGGCACGCCGTCCACCCACTGGCCCACGTCCCGGGGCCGGGAACGCAGGAACACCGAGGGGATCGCGAGCACGAGGATGATGGCGCCCAGCGCGAACAGCGCCTGCCGCCAGCCCAGGTCGCGGACGAGGACGGCCATGAGCGGCGCGAACACCAGCCCGCCGAACCCGGCTCCGGAGTTGACGAGCCCCATGACGACCGCGCGCCGGCTGATGAACCAGTTCTGCACGACGGTCGCCGACGGGATGTGCCCCATGAATCCGTCGGCGACGGTCAGCGCCACACCGAAGACGAGCGCGAACTGGATGCCGTTCTGCACGACTCCGGTGAGCGCGGTGAACGCGGCGGTGCACAGCCCGCCCGTCATCACGACCGGCCGCACGCCGAACCGGGACACCAGCCAGCCCGTGGCCGGGCCGACGACAATGCCGAGCACGCCGCGGATCAGCAGCGCGACCGAGGCCACCCCGACGCCCCACGCCGCGTCGTGGGCCATCCCTTCGAGCAGCGGGCCGACGACGAAGTAGACGGCGCCGGTTGCCGTGCCGTACTGGAGGAACGCGAGCGACGCCTGCTGGTAGCCGCGGTATCTGATCAGGTCACGTGGATGGAACTTGGGGGTCTCTACGACGACGGGCATGACGGAACCTCGCTGCGGGGGTGGGAAAGGGGTGGAGTCAGACCTGCGTACGGTCATCGGACATGGATGGGTGGTGCCGGTTCCCCCGAACCCTCGTGCGCCGCGGGTTCGCCCCCGTCAGTGCCCTGCTGCCGGGGGCCGGTACTCGGTGATCGCGTGCACCGGGCAGTCGAGCAGGGCCCGCCGTACGTCGCCCTCGTCGTCCGGCGCGACGGCGCCGTCGCCGTTGAGGGAGGCGTAGCCCCAGTCGTCGAGGGAGAAGGTCGCCGGGGCGTGGTCGGCGCACCGGGAGAAGCCGTCGCACACGGTGCGGTCCAGTTTGATCCTCATGTCTCAGCCCCTCCGCAGCTCGGCCGGGATGCCGGGCACCTGCACGGCGAACGGCGCCGCCCGGCCGATCCGGCTGTCGGTACGGCACGGCGGGCAGGAGCCGTCGAGGTGGGCGCGCACCGCACCGGGGAACTCGCGCAGCAGCGACGCCGCGAGCGCGGCCGCGCCGTCGAGGGTGGCGCAGGCGCCGCGGCCCCTCAGCGTCGCCGACCAGCGGCGGAGCCGGTCGAGGTCCGCGTCCGCCGCGGTCTGGGCCACCAGCGCGGACAAGGTGGCACTCATCGCGGCGGTGCCGTTGAAGCAGGAGCCGCACTGGCCGGCGTTGCTCCGGTCGAAGTACGCCATGACCTCGGCCGCGACGTGGACCGGGCAGTCGCGCGCGCCCAGGACGGTCACCGCGCCGCACCCGAGGCCGCTCCCCTCGGCGGCGAGCGCGTCGTAGTCGAGCGGCAGGTCCCCTCCCCGCGCGTTGAGCAGGCCGCCGAAGTAGCCGCCCATGAGGTATCCGGCCGGCCTGACCGTCGTGCCGCCGAGGGCCTCGATCGCCGTCCGCATCGGCGTCCCGAACGGCAGCTCGTACAGGCCGGGGTTCGCGACCCGGCCGCCGAGCGTCAGCAGGAACGTGCCGGGGGGACCCCCGGTGAGCAGCGGCAGGTTGGCGAGCGTCTCGACGTTCGACACGAGCGTCGGCCGCCCGGCCACGCCCGACTCGTACGGCCGCGGCGGCTTGTCCGACGGCAGGGCCGGGCCGCCGTTGACGTACCGCACGGCCGCGGTCTCCTCCCCCGCGACGTAGGCCGGTCCGACCCTGACGACGCGCGGCTCGAACGGCAGTCCCGTGAGCTCGGCGGCCGCGCCGGCGACCGCGCGCTCGGCCGCCGGGTCGGAGACGTACACGTAGGCCAGGTCGGCGCCGACCGCGGCCGCCGCGTGCCGGACACCGTCCAGGACGAGGTGCGGACGGGTGCGCAGCAGCCAGCGATCCTTGACCGACGCGGGCTCGCCCTCCTCGCCGTTGGCGAGGACGACCGGCCGCCCGCCGGCGGCCCGGACGGCGCGCATCTTGCGCGCGGCCGGGAACGCCGCTCCCCCGCGGCCGCGCAGCCCGGCGGCCTCGACCAGGTCGAGCAGCTCGGCGGCCGCGGGCAGGTCGCGGTACCCGCCGCCGGCCCGGTACGCGCCGAGCGTCTCCACCCGCCCGTCCGGCCTGACCAGCCGGGCCGGGCCGCCGGGGAGCACCCCGACCGCGGTCATGCGGCGAAATCGAGGATCAGGGGCGCGGCCTCGACCCAGTGGTCCAGGCACGTGCCCAGGCCCTGCCGCTGGCGCTCGCTCGCCCTCTCCCAGGCGTCCTCGGCCCACGGCGGCTCGGCGAACCGGGAGCCCTTGATGAGCGAGTGCAGCTCATACGACGTACGGGTCGGATGGTCCTGGTCGCCCTTGCCGGACCGGACGACCAGCGCCGGGACGTCGATCCGCTCGATCAGCCAGTCCTCCACGCCCGGGATGGCCTGCTCGGCCCGCGGGATCCAGGCGGTCAGCCACCGCGACATGGCCGTCATGAAGCCCTCGGTGCCCAGGTCGAGGAACCGCTGCTTGTTCCGCGGGTTGGCGTCGATCAGGCCGGCCCATTCGGGCATCTCCATCACGGCGTGGATGCCGCCCGTACGGGCCACGCCCATGCTCGGCAGCACGTAGTACGCGGCCATGTTCATCGTGCTGAACACGCCGCCCACCGGCTGCCAGACGACCAGCCTCTCCACCAGCTCCGGGTGCAGCACCGTGGTCATCACCGAGTCGCGGGCCCCGCCGGAGCCGCCGGCGACCACCATCGGGCCGAGGTCCAGGGCCGTGATCAGCCCGGCGAGCGTCTCGGCCCGCATGTACGACTCCGACGGCCCGAAGAACTGCACGTCGGAGTGCCCGGTGTTGGGCCGGTCCCAGATCAGCACCCGCAGTCCGCCCTCGGCCAGCGCCTCGGCCAGCGGACGCGAACCCGCGTGGTCCTTGGGGAACCGCCCGCCCGGGGTCAGCACCAGCGGCTTCCCGTCCTCCGGGCCCAGCAGTTCGTACGCGACGAGCCCGCCGTTGATCTCGATGGATGGCATTGCCGTCCTTCCTGTCGCCCCGCGCTCAGGCGGTGACGATCACCTCGTCGTCCTCGACGCGGACCGGGTACGTGCGGATGGTCCATTCGGGCTTCACGGCGGTGGTGCCGGAGGCCAGCTCGAAGCCCCACTGGTGCCAGGGGCAGTAGATGTACGCGCCCTCCTCGACCACCGACGCGCCGCCCGGCGCCGTCTCGTCGGTGACCGAGCGGCCGCCGAGGCGCCCGGAGCACAGCGGGCCGCCCTCGTGCGGGCAGTAGTTCGCG
This sequence comes from Streptosporangiaceae bacterium, assembly GCA_036502625.1. GTDB lineage: Bacteria > Actinomycetota > Actinomycetes > Streptosporangiales > Streptosporangiaceae > DASXYG01. Next base: position 15,983 of record DASXYG010000070.1, on the reverse strand, counting down.
ATGGCGTGGTAGGTGCCGCCGACGTTGAAGACGCCGACGCCGTGCCGCCCGATCGGCACCAGCTTGTGCCCGCCCGGCGGGATCTCCCCGGCCTTGGCGACGACGTGCTCGCGCCCGCCGGGCAGCCGGGACGCCGGCGCCTGTGGTTCGGCCGTCATCAGAAGACCCGCCGCTGCCCCTCGATGGCGGGCAGGTACCGGGGCAGCTTGTACAGCTCGATCCCGTTGCCGAACATGATCGCGTCGCGCATCGGCTCGGGGATGTGCTTGATCACCCACGTCGGGTCGTCGTAGGTCCAGTGCGGGTAGTCGGAGGAGAACAGCAGCAGCTCGTCCGCCCGCATCATCTCCATGGCCCGGGTCAGTTCGAGCTTGTCGTCCGGGTAGTCCAGCGGCTGGGTGGAGAAGAAGATGTGGTCGTACACGTACTGCGACGGCTTGCGCCTCACGTGCGGCACGTCGCCCTTGCGGGCCTCGTAGATCGCGTCCATCCGCCACATCAGCGGCAGGATCCAGGTGAAGGCGTGCTCCACCAGGACGATCCGCAGCGTGGGGAACCGCTCGAAGACGCCGTCGAAGATCAGGCTCATCACCTGGTTCGCGGCCAGCAGCGAGTACGTGACCATGAAGTCGTGGTTGAAGCTGGGCCAGCCGACCGGCGGCCGCGGGTGGTTCTCGTACGCGCCGCGGCCGAGGTGGCAGGCCACCGTGATGTCGTTGCGGGTGGCCGCCGCCCACACCGGGTCGTACTTCGGGTGGCCCCACGACGGCTTGCGCTCGGCGTGGATCAGCACCTGCGACATGTGCGGATGCCCGGCCCAGCGCTCGATCTCGCGCGCGCCGCCCGCGGGGTCCTCGACGGCCACACAGATCGAGCCGCGCCAGCGGCCGTGCCGGTTGACCTGGCCGCTGAGCCAGTTCGCGTCCAGCCAGTCGTTGGTGGCGACGGCCTGCGCGGTGGCGTTCTCGGCGATCAGGTTCTCCGCCATGCCGGGCTCGAGGATGGCGACGTCGCAGCCGGCCTCCTTGAACACGTGCCGGAACGCCATGTCCGGGTCGCTGCCGGGGAAGCCGCCGTCCTCAGGGAAGGCGTCCATCCGCATGGCCTTCGCCTCGTTGTAGTCCGGGGCGTCGTAGACGATCGTCTCCCCGGCCCGCTTGCGGAGCAGCTCGCTGCGGTACGGCTCGGGGACGTACTCCAGGAACGCGCCCGGCTTCGGCACCGGGTGCACGTCGCTGTCGACCACGCGGACCGGCACGAGCCGGTCCGACGGCACGCCCGTCCGCGTCTCCGTCACGGTCATGGCTCTTCCTCTCCTCAGGCGACCGGGGCCGCGATGTCGATTCCGTAGAGCCGGGCGGCGTTGCGCCAGAGCACCTTGTCGCGCTGGTCCGCGGTCAGCCCCGCGGGCAGGGAGGCGACGTCGCCCATGTGCCAGTGCGGGTAGCTGGATCCGTACATGACCATGTCGTCCTTGCCGGTCATGGCGAACCATTCGGCGGCGTACTCCGGGTCGGGGGCGCCGTCGGTGGCGTTGTGGACGAAGTGGACGCGGCCCGGCAGGTACGCGCTCGGGATGCGCGGCGCCCACGGGGTCTGTTCCAGGTGCGGGCGGCCGAAGGTGTCCATCCGCCAGATGAACGGGGTCAGCATGTCCGCTCCCCCGTCGGCCCAGATCATTCGCAGGCCGTCGTGCTTCTCGAACACGCCCTCGGCGATCATGTTCATCAGGTGGTACAGGTAGTTCAGCCCCATGAAGCCGACGTAGTGCGGGTACGTGCGGGTGTGGCCCGACGGCGTGGGCGCGGAGTCCACGCCGCAGCCGGTCTCGATGTGCACCGCCACCGGAAGGCCGGTCTCGGCCGCGGCGCGCCAGATCGGGTCGTAGCGGGGATGCCCGTACAGGTCGCGGGTCTGCAGCGGCACGCCGAGCTGGACCATCCGGGGGTGGTCGTGCCAGCGCTCGATCTCGCGCAGGGCCCCGTCGACGTCCTCGACGTTGACGCGGATGGTGCCGCGATAGCGCGCGGCGTAGGTCCCGGAGTCCAGCCACCGCTCCGCGAGCATCCGGTTGTGCGCCGCGTACACCGCGCTGTTCAGGTGCCGGTCCGGCAGGTTACCGCGGGTCATCGGGTGCAGGACGGCGACGTCGGCGCCGCGCTCCTCGAACAGCTCACGGCCGACGAGCTCCGGATCGGAGCCGGGGTACTCGCCGTCGCGCGACCCGGCCAGCGGCGAGTACTCCCCGTCCGGCGCGCCGTAGTAGCTCATCTCGTAGTCCGGGATCCCGCGGCTGCGGAACGGCTCGCGCAGGTGGTCCCGGAAGTCGGCGTTGGACCGGAAGAAGACGTGCACGCTCGCGTCGATCACCGGCGCCGCCGGGCCGTGGTCTTGATCGCTCACTGGACCTGCTCCCTCGATGCGACCTAACATCTGTTCGCAACGTACAGACGGGTGCCGCCGGTGACAAGACCCAACGTCACGACCCTCGCCATGGCGCGGCGTCCGGGCCTTGCCGGGACGGCGGCCGGCGTCTACGGTCATGCGAACGAAAGTTTGGTTCGTGACGAGAGGTGCTGAGGATGACCAGGACGATCAGCGGGCGGCCGTGAGAGAGGCGGTCGTCCGCGTCCGCGTCGGCGCCGATCCGGACCGGGCGCTGTCCGCCGCGGAGATCGCCGACGGAGTACGGGAGCTCCAGGCGCAGGGGCTGTCCGTCCGACGGCGGCACGGCGACGGGGAGCTGTCGCTCGGCTTCGACGCCGCGAGCCGCGACGACGCACGGGCGCGGGCCGTTTCCGCGTGCGAGAAGGCGTTCGGGACCGTGCCCGCGGTCGGCGCCGTCACCTTCGCCAGCCGGGGAACCGACGAGGACGCCCTCGGCGTCATCGAGGCGTTCGGCGTGCACGCTGACGTCGAACGGTTCTGGGAGGACGGCGAAGAGGTCGCCGCGTTCACATTCCCCGAGGCGGAGAGAAGACGCGTTCCGGAGAGCCGGTTGCACACGGCCCTCGAGGCGGCGCTCAATTGCCGGGTCCGCATCCGGTACGCGTGACGCCGCCCCGCCCCGTACCCGCGGGCATACTGGGACGGTGGCACCGACACGCTCCGGAGACGTCCCCGCCTCCGCCGATCGCACCCGGCGCGACGAAATACTCCGCATCGCGGCGGACGTCTTCGCCCGCACCGACTACTCCGGGACGTCTCTGCGCGACATCGCCGACGCCGCCGGCATCCTGGCCGGAAGCCTGTACCACCACTTCCCGTCCAAGGAGTCGCTGGCGATCGAACTGATCTCCGGCTACCACGCGGAGATCGACGACCTGGTGCGGCGGTTCGAACCGGACCCGGACCGTCCGCTGGCGGGCATCGCGGAGTTCGCCGACCAGATCGGGCGGATCGTCCAGCGCCACCGCGGGGCCGCCCAGATGTGCCGGCTCGACGCCCCGTCCAGCGCCACGGAGGCACTGAGCGCCCTGGTCGGCCGTAAACAGGCCGGCCTCGACCGCCGCTGGGCCGAGCTGCTGCGCCTCGCCCGGGGGTCGGGCGCGCTCCGCGCCGACATCGATCTCGCGACCCTGCAGGCCGTCCTGTCCAGCGCCGTCTTCGACCTCGTGCTCGGTGTCGGTGCCGAGCCGCCGTCCGAACTGGTGGGAACGCTGACCTCGCTGGTGCTCCACGGCCTGGCCACCGCGTCTCAGCCGGCGGAGGAGCTCGACGCGTCGGCCGCCTCCCAGATCGCGCGCGACCACGCCGAGGCGTGGACCACGCTCGCGGAGGACAGCGGAGAGGGCCGCCGCGGCCAGATCCTGGCCACCGCCCGCCAGGAGTTCGCCCGCCGCGGCTACGAGGCCACGACGATCCGCGACATCTCCACCGCCTCCGGGATCCGCCCGAGCAGCATCTACCGCCACTTCCGCTCCAAGCAGGAGATCCTCAACGGGATCGTGGCGCGCTTCTCCCGATTCCTGCTCGCCGGCTACGAGGCCGTCGCCGCCGCCCCCGGCTCAGCGTCCCAGCGCCTCGACGCCCTGTGCTGGCTGATGGCCTCGGCCGCGTCCCGGTTCCGCCCGGAGTTCGTCATCGTCAAGGACTGGTGGCGCGTACTCGACAACCCCACTGAGGCGCCCCCCGAAGACAACTCCACCCGCCTCCGGCTGCTCGAAGGCGTGATCTCCGACGGCATCGCGTCCGGCGAGTTCACCCGCCCCCGCGACCCGGCCCGGCTCGCGGTGGCCCTGCGCGCCACCCTCTGGGTCCCCCTCACCGAGTCCGCCGCCTCTCCCGTGCCCCGCCGCCACACCTTCCTCCGCCGCAGCCTCCTCAACGGCGCCGCCACCACGGAGGCCCGCACCCGCGTCACCGCCCCGTAAGAGCGCCCCGGTCAATGACTTATGAGGCCGGCGAGGCCGGGCTCAACAGGTCGAGGATCTGGCTCATGCCGGAGGCGGTGTGCTCCGGGACCGGCCCGGCCGGGTCCAGCCGGTGCCCAGGACGCCGCATCCGGATGGTGGGGATCCCGGCTTCGAGCGCACCCCGCACGTCACGCGCCGAGGAGGCGACGTGGACGAACCCGTCGCCGGCCCGGCGCGCCGCCTCCCGGTAGATCGGCGGGGCCGGCTTGTACGCGCGCAGCCGCTCGGAGGTGTAGGCGTGGTCGGCGTTGACGAGATTCGCGACCCGCGTCCGGGCGAAGATGTCGTCGTCGATGTTGGACAGCACGCCGACGGTCACGTGCCCGGCGAGCCGGGCCAGGCCGGATGCGGCATCCGGCCACAGCGGCCAGTCGGCGACCGAGGCGAGCAGCCATTCGGCATCGGCCACGGCGTCGCCGGGCAGAGCCAACTGCCGATAGGTTTCCGCAAGGGCCAGGCGGGACAACTCGCGGAACGTGACCCACGATCGGCAGGTGCGCTGCGACTCCTTGTTGATCGCATCCCAGCGCGAGTAGACGTCCGTGCCGCTCACCGGCCAGGACCGGCGCGCCGCCAACTCCTCCAACGCGGCCCCGCCACCCGACCGCGAATCGATGAGGGCACTGAAGACGTCGAAGGTGATGACGCGTGGCAATGGCATCCGGGCCTCCCGCCGACATGCTAGAGCGAGCCGTCGACCAGCCGGGCGCCGATCTGAGCCGGGCCGCCGTGCGGATCAGCGACTGGGAGTACGCCCGGCGCCGTCCAGGATCTGTTCCAGGACGCGGACGGCGGTGGCCGCGCCGTCTTCGGCGCGGATCCGTTCGCCGAGTTCGGTGGCGCGGCGGCGCATCACGTCGTCGGTCCGCACCTGGCGGATGGCGCCGGCGAGGCCGTCCGGGGTGAGGTGACACTGCGGGCGGGGCTCGGGGGCCACCCCGGCGGCGTGCGTGCGGCGGGCCCAGAACGGCTGGTCGGCGACGAACGGGCAGACGACCTGCGGACGGCCCGAGGCCAGCGCGGCGGCGGTTGTTCCGCTGCCGCCGTGGTGGACGATCGCGGCCATGCGGGGGAACAGCCAGGCGTGCGGCGCCTGGTCGAGGACGTGGACTCCGTCGGGGAAGGCGGCGGCGTCGATGCCGCCCCATCCGGTGGCGACGACGGCGCGTACCCCGGCCCGTCGTACGGCTTCGGCGGCGATCCGGCCGATCCGCCCGGGATCGGTGCCCGCCATGCTCCCGAAGCCGAGATAGATCGGGGGCGGGCCGGCCGCGAGGAAGGCGGCGAGATCGGGCGGCGGTGTCCAGCCGGGCGGGGCGGGCAGGTGCCAGAAGCCGGTGGTGTGGACGGTCGGCGGGTAGTCCAGCGGGGCCGGCAGGACGTGCCGGCTGAACGCCTGCAGCACGGTGGTCGCGGCGCCGTCGGGGGCGTGCAGGATGTCGTGGCGGCCGCGGCGGCGGGGCAGGCCGAGCGTGCCGGTGCGCCAGCGGTCGGTGACCCCGGCCATGGTCCGCACGGTCAGCCGGATGGACAGGTAGCTCGCCCGGTTGAGCGCCCTCGGCAGCCGGACGGGCAGCATCGGGTTGGGGAACGAGCCGGTCGGCACCCACACCGGCTGGAGGCACGCGGGTACGGCGGGCACGCCGAACTTCTCCGCGATGTGCTGGCCCGGCATGCCGGCATGGTGCACCACGAGGTCCGGCCCGCTGCCGCCGAATCCCCCGTCAGCGGCCGCCGCCATGTCCTCCAGGACCCGTGCGAGCAGTGGTCGCGTCCGGCGCACGACCGTCATCGCGATCGCCTTGCCGCGCAGGCCGCGGTAGTTCGTCTCGACCGCCGCCCGGATCTCCGGGGCGTCCATCAGCGTGTTCGGCCCGTCGTCCAGCGGCGCGTACGGGATGCCGTACGGCTCGGCGACCGACGCGAGCCCGGCCGGCCCGGCCAGCAGCGCGTCGTGCCCGGCCGCGCGCAGCGCCCACGCCAGCCCCGCGTACGGCTGAACGTCTCCCCTGGTCCCGTGCGTAAGGATCAATATCCGCATGCCTGCGAGCGTACCGAGGTTTCACAGATCTTTGAATACTCTTATTCGTTAAGATGCCGTCAGGATCACAGGAGGTGGGACATGGCCGCCGACGACGCGGCGGAGAACCTGGCGCTCGTGCTGATGCGCAACGGGCTGCAGAAGGCGCCGGCCCGGGTGCTGGCCGCGTTCCTGTTCGCCGAGGAGGAGTCCGTGACCGCTACGGACCTCGGGGAACGGCTCGGCATGAACTCCGGGTCGGTGTCCACGGCGATCACCATGCTCCGCACGGTCGCCCTGATCGAACGCGCCCCCGCGCCCGGCAGCCGCCGCGAGCACTACCGGCTGCGCGAACACGCCTGGGCCACGCTCATGTCCGGCCAGAACGCCGTCGTACAGGCCATGCTCGACGCCGCCGAAGACGGTATCGCCGCCACCGGCGACGACAGCCCCGCCCATCGCCGCCTCACCGAGATGCGCGACTTCTACGCCTTCGTCTTCCGCGAGCTCCCCGACCTCATCGACCGCTGGAAGGCCGAACGCACCGCCGGGCGCGGCTGAGGCGCGGCGGGGGGCGTCACGTGTGCGCCGTGGGGGTGCGGACGAGCGGGGCGGTCGGCTTGCCCGCGAGGCCGGTGGCGATGAGGCGGTCGATGAGGGGGAGCCGGGCGATGCGCAGCATTGCGTGGCGTGCCCGCAGTTGGAGGCGGGAGGCGGGGAGGAACCAGCGGACGGCGGCCTGGCCGACCTGTTGTTTCTCCTCGGCGACCGGGCGCCACTGCCGCTCGTAGCCGGCGAGGGCGTCGTCGATGGTGGGCTCGCGGGCGAGATGGTCGGCGAGGACGTAGGCGCCGGCGATGCCGAGGGAGGCGCCCTGGCCGGCGAGCAGGGACACGGCGTAGGCGGCGTCGCCGACCAGCACCGTACGTCCGGAGTGCCAGCCGGGCATGCGGATCTGCGCCACCTGGTCGTAGTAGATCTCCGCCGGCGGCGGGCACCGGTCCAGGACGGTGGGCACCATCCAGCCGAGGCCGCCGTAGACGTCGCGTACCGCGGCCCGGGTGTCCGGCGGCAGAGCCGGGTCGGGGGCGCGGTGCACGGCGAAGGTGGCGACGCGGCCGTCGCGCAGGCCGTAGAAGCCCATCTGCCGGTCGATCGTGTCGGTGAGAACGGCCCGGCCGCGGATCGCGGCGTGGATCTCGGGCGCGTCGAAGGCGAACGCGGCGGTGTGGAAGCCGAGGTAACGCAGGTACCGGTCCTCCGGGCCGAACACCAGCCGCCGGACGGTGGAGTGGACGCCGTCGGCGCCGGCGAGCAGGTCGGCCTCGATCTCGGTCCCGTCGCCGAGGCCGACCCGGACCCCGGTGCCATGGTCGGTGACGGCGACCACGCCGGCGCCGAACCGGAGGTCGACCTCCGGCGGCAGATGCTCGCGCAGGACACGTTCCAGGTCGGGGCGCATGAGGTCGAGCAGCGGCCGCCCGCCGGTGAACTGCTCGGGACGGGCCCGGGCCCGGACGCGGCCGCGGGCGTCGATCAGGTTGGCCTCGCCGAAGTGGTAGGCGACCTCCTCGACCGCGGGCAGCAGGCCCATCGCCTCGAGCGCCTCGTACCCGGCACCGAAGAAGTCGATCATGTAGCCCTGGGAGCGGGGGCCGGGAGATCGTTCCAGCACGACCACCTCGGCACCGTGCGCGGCCAGCCGGTTCGCCAGGGCCAGACCGGTGAGCCCGGCCCCGCAGACCACCACCTTCATCGGACGTCTCCTTCGTCTCTTGACGCGCTGAGGAGCCGGCGCAGGACGGTCGCGGTGACCGTGACGTCCAGGTCGCCGCCCAGGCCGCGGCGCAGCACCAGGCCGTCGATCGCGGCCATCAGCACCGCGGCGACCTCCTGCGGCGCGGCCACCCCGTGCGTGCCCAGCCAGTCGCCGAACGTCCGGCCGAACCCGTCGAGCACACCGGCGATCCGCTCGCGCAGCTCCGGATCGCGGGTGCCGGCCAGGTAGCCCTCGAAGAACAGCAGCGACAACGCGTCGTCACCGCGGTACCGGTCCAATGACGCGCACAGCGCGTCCACCGCATCGGCCGGCGTACGGACCTGGCCGAGCAGACCGTCCAGCTCGGCCACCGTGCCCTGCATCACGGCGATCACGGCCTCGTTCAGCAACGCCGCCACCGACGGGAAGTGATAGTGCACCACGCTCGGTGTCACCCCCGCCCGCTGCGCCAGCACCCGGGTGCTCACCGCCGTCCAGCCGCGTTCGGGGATCAGTTCGGCCGCCGCGGCCAGCAGCCGCCGGCGCACCTCCTGCCCCTGCTCCGCCGTCGCCACCGAACCTCCCGCTCACGAACACTTGTACTGTACGACCGACCTGTACGATCGACCTGAACATACGCCCTCCATCCCGGCGAGCACAAGCGGCGGCCCCACGGCATGGACCCGAATGCCTCCTCGTATCGCCGTCAAAATTCTGTAGACAATAGTCCAAGCACTCCTGTATACAGAAGACCGTTACGAGTGTGATGGGGGTTACCCCTCCCCCGGCGCGGCGCTCGGCCGGACCGATCCGACTCCCTGACAGGCAACGACGTCAACGTGGAGGAAGAGATGCACCGTACTGACGGCAGACGAATCCATCGGGGGATGGCAGCGGCCGTGTGCGTGGTCGTCGCGGCGGGCGCCGCGGCAGGGTGCAACGGCACGGGGAGCGGCGGGGCCGGCGGGGGCGCATGGCGGCCGACCCGGCCCGTCACGCTCGACGTGCCGTTCGCGCCCGGCGGCGGAAGCGACATCTTCGGCCGCGCGCTGCAGGCGGGCATCAAGGCGGTACAGCCGAACGTGAACGTGAACGTCGTGAACAAGCCGGGCGGAAGCGGTTCGATCGGCTACTCGTACCTCTTCGAGCAGCAGGGAAGCCCCTACACCCTGGTGCCGTCCGAGAGCACGAGCGTCGCGTTGCCGCTGACGACGAAGACGCCGTGGAAGTGGACCGACTTCACCCCCATCATGCAGATCGGCGAGGACGTGGTCATGCTCGTCGTGCCGGCGAGCTCGCCGTACAAGGACCTCAAGTCGGTGGTGGCGGCGGCGAAGTCCGGCAAGGCGCTCCGGATGGGCGTCAGCGGCACGACGGGCCCGGACGCCGTGGACGAGATGCTGATGCAGCGCCAGAAGGGCATCAAGTTCAACCAGGTCGTGGTCGAGTCGGGCGGCGAGATGGTCACGAGCCTGCTGGGCGGCGACATCGACATGGGCATGCTCAACCCCAGCGAGGTCATCGGCCAGGTCCAGGCGGGCAAGCTGCGCGCCATCGCGGTGTTCGCCAAGAAGCGCTACACCAAGGCGCCGCTCGACAGCGTGCCCACCGCCAAGGAGCAGGGCGTCAACGTCGCCTTCACCCAGTACCGCGGCGTGTTCGCGGCCGGTGGCATCACCAAGGCGCAACAGAAGTACTGGGAGGACACGGTCGGCAAGTGGACCAAGACGCCCGGGTACAAGCGCTACGTCGACTCGGCCTTCCTCAACCCGGTGCAGCGCGGCCACGACGCGTTCGTCACCTACCTGAAGGACACCGAGAACCAGCTCAAGGCCGCGTACGGAAAGAACGGGTCGTGAGGCATGGGACGACTGCGCGGCGAACGGATCCTCTGCGGGGTGCTCGCCGCCGGCGGACTCGCGATGACCATCGCCTCCTTCGGATACCACCTGTTCGGTGCGGGCGGACGGATCGGGCCGGGCTTCATGCCCTTCTGCGCCGGCCTCGCGCTCGCGTGCTTCGCCGTGTGGACGCTTGCCGAATCGTTCGTCCGCAGCGCCCGGGAGAAGGCGGCCGGGACACCGTCCGACGCCGCTGATACATCCGCCGGCGCGGCTCCCGCCGGCGAGCGGCCCGCGTCGAGCGGCAGCGAGCGGCGTGTCGTGCTCGTGTTCGTCCTGACCGCCGCGTCGTTCGCCCTCAGCTTCGTGACCGGGTTCCTGGTGGCCTTCGGGCTGCTGATCTGCGCCCTGCTGTGGTTCGTCGAGCGGGAGAAGCCATGGCTCGCCGTCGGCATCGGCGCGGTCGCCACGCTCGGCTCCTGGGCGGTGTTCGTCCTGGTGCTCCAGGTGCCGCTTCCCGGCGGCATGCTCGGCCTGCTCGGGGGTGCGTGACGTGCACATCTTCGATCAGGTGGGGCTCGGCTTCTCGACCGCGTTCACCCCGCACAACCTGCTGTACTGCCTCATCGGCGTGTTCATCGGCACGGTCATCGGCATGCTGCCGGGGCTGGGTTCGGCGACGGGCGTGGCGCTGCTCCTGCCGTTGACGCTGACGCTGGAACCGGTGACGGCGCTGATCATGCTGGCCGGGATCTACTACGGATGCCAGTACGGCTCGTCGATCAGCTCGATACTGATCGCGACACCGGGCGACTCGGCCAGCGCCGTCGTGACGTTCGACGGCTACCCGTTGGCGCGGGCGGGCCGGGCCGGTCAAGCGCTCGCGACGTCGGCGATCGCCTCATTCGTCTCCGGAACCTTGACGATCATCCCGCTGATGACGCTCGCGCCGCTGTTCGCGTCCATGGCGTTGCACTTCGGGCCGCCGGAGATGTTCGCGCTCATGCTGCTCGGGATGGCGAGCGTCGTCGGGTTCGACGCGAAGTCCCGGGCCAAGGGCCTGACGATGGCGGCGTTCGGGCTGGCGCTGGCGACGATCGGGATCGACGCGCAGTCCGGCGTCGCACGGTTCACGTTCGGCCAGGTCTCGCTGACCGGCGGGATCGGGTTCCTCGCCGTCGTGATCGGCGTGTTCGCCATCGCGGAGGTGATGGGGCAGGTCGGCAAGGGCGGTGCCGCGCCGATCCGCACCCGGGTCCGCGACATGGTGATATCGCGCGCCGAGCTCCGCCAGATCGGCGGGTCCATCGGCCGCGGCGGCGTCGCCGGATTCCTGCTCGGCATCCTGCCGGGCGCGGGCGCGACGTTGGCGTCGTTCTTCGCCTACGACATCGAGCGCCGCGCGTCCAAGCACCCGGAACGGTTCGGCACGGGGATGCTCCAGGGGGTCGCGGGCCCGGAGGCGGCGAACAACGCGGCGGCGAACGCGTCGTTCGTCCCGACGCTGACGCTGGGCATTCCCGGGTCGGGGACGACGGCGGTGCTGCTGGGCGCGTTCTTGATCTTCGGGTTGCAGCCGGGGCCGCTGTTCTTGAGCCAGCAACCGAAGCTGGCGTGGGGCCTGCTCGCGTCGTTCTACATCGGGAACGTGTTCCTGGTGCTGCTGAACCTGCCGTTGGCGCCGATGTTCGCGTCGGTCCTCCGGTTGCGGTACGGCCTGCTGTACCCGCTGATCCTCCTGCTGTCGTTCGTCGGCGCGTTCGCGATCGAGAACCGCATGTGGGGCGTCGGCCTGGCACTGGTGTTCGGCGCCGTCGGATACCTGATGCGGAATACGGGTTCCCCGCGCCGCCGCTGATCCTCGGGCTGATCCTCGGCAATCTGCTGGAGAAGTCACTGGTGCAGACGTCGGACATGGGCGGCGGCGATCTCGGCATCTTCCTGAACCGGCCGATCGCCTTGGTCCTGTTCGTCCTGGCGCTCGCCGTGCTGTTCGGTTCGACCCTCCTGAAGGCGGCTCGCAGGCTCATGGGCCGCCCCCGTACGCCCGAGCCGGCGGCCGAGCCGAGCGACACCGTACCGGCGCACAAGGCCGAGTAACGCCGTCGCGCCGTCAGCGGGCGAGCGCGGCACGGTGCTCGGCGGCCCGGTCCCGATAGCGGGCCGCCGAGTCGACGATGTGCGCCCGCTCGTCCGCGGACAGCTCGCGGCGTACCTTGCCCGGCACCCCGGCGACCAGCGACCCTTCGGGAATCATCGCGCCCTCGGGCACCACGGCGCCGGCGGCGATCAGGCTGCCGGTGCCGACGCGCGCACCGTTGAGCACGACCGCCCCCATGCCGACCAGCACGGCGTCGGCGATCACACAGCCGTGCAGGACGGCGCGGTGGCCGACGCACACGCCATCGCCGAGGACCGCGGGAAAGCCCGGGTCGGCGTGCATGACGCAGCCGTCCTGCAGGTTCGTCCCGGCACCGATGGTGATCGACTCGGTGTCCGCGCGCAGTACGGCGGTGTACCAGATGCTTGAGCCGGCGCCGAGCGTGACGTCGCCGAGCACCTTGGCACCGGGCGCGAGGAACGCGGTGGGGTCGATGCGCGGCACGCGGTCACCGATCGCAAGGACGAGAGCGTCACTGGTCACCAGGGATCCTCCACAGGTCGGGCGGGCGGCTCAGCCGTTTTCGCGCAGCTCGCGCAGCCACTCACGGGACCGGGGCGTCGCCCCGCCGAGGCCGTCGACGATCTCGGCCAGGAACGTACGGTGCCCGTGCGCGGCGAGCGCGGCGAGTGTGGCGTCCTGGTCGCCGGCCTCGATCACCCGCAGCAGCTCGCGGTGGCGCGCGGCGTTGCCGGCCAGGTCCTCCCGGTCCTTGCGGGCGCGGCGGTTCAGCCCCATGCACAACTGCATCTGCAGGGCGAGCGCACGATAGGCGTCGGCCAACCGGCGATGCCCGCCCAGCCCGACCACGGCCAGGTGGAAGGCGAAGCCGTGCGCGGTGACCGCCGCCTCGTCGCCACCCTCGGCGGCGCGTTCGAGGGCGCGCAGGGCGTCCGCGACGGGGCGGAGCAGCTCCGGCGAGCGGACCGGAACGCCCAGGCGCACGGCCATGGTCTCCAGCTCCTCGCGCATGGTGACGATCTCGTACACGTCGTGCTGCGTGATCGGGGTGACGACGGCGCCGCGCCGCGGGTGCTGGACCACCAGGCCCTCGTACTCCAGCTCCTTCAGCGCCTCGCGCAGCGGCGGCCGGGACACGCCGAGCTGCACGGTGAGCCGGTTCTCCACGACGCGGTCGCCGGGGCGCAGCTCACCGCTGAGGATCATGGTGCGCAGCGCGTCGGACGCGAGCTTGGACATGCTGGGCGGCCCCACGATGCGCGCCACCCCTGCGTTCGTTGCCCCGTCCATGTTCCGCCTCCCGCTCGGTCCGTACGCCGGGTCCCCAACCCGATCCCCATCTGACTACTGTCTACAATAGAGCGTGAAGTCGACGTCGTGGTACGGGAGAGGCCGATGACCCAGACCCAATCCCCGCGTCCGCCGCTGGCCGGAGTGACCGTCCTGGAGATCGGGGCGCACATGGCGGCGCCCTTCGCGACGATGCAGATGGCCGACCTCGGCGCGCGTGTCATCAAGATCGAGAACCCGGAGGGCGGCGATCCCGTCCGCTCCACCGGGCCGTTCGTCAACGGCGAGAGCTCCCCGTTCATCCGGCTGAACCGCAACAAGGAGTCGGTGACGCTCGACCTGAAGACCGAACAGGGCAACGCCGCGTTCCGCCGGCTGGCCCGCACCGCCGACGTCGTCGTGCAGAACCTGCGGCCCGGCGCGATGGGCCGCCTCGGGCTCGGCTACGAGGCGCTCAGGGAGATCAACCCGCGGCTGGTGTACGCGTCGGTGTCCGGCTGGGGCCAGGACGGTCCGCTCGCCGGCTACGCCGGTCTCGACATCATGGCCCAGGCGCGCAGCGGCCTGATGAGCATCACCGGCCATCCCGGGGGCGAGCCGGCCAAGGTGGGCGTGCCGATGTGCGACCTGACCTGCGGCTTGTACGTCGCCCTCGCGGTCACCGCCGCGCTGCGTGAGTGCGCGGCGTCCGGCGAGGGCCAGCACATCGACGTGTCGCTGATGGAGGCCGGCGTCTCGTACGCGGTGTGGGAGGCCGGCATGTACTTCGGCGACGGAACCGTGCCCGGCCCGCACGGTTCCGCCCACCAGACCAGCGCGCCGTACCAGGCCGTGCGCACCATCGACGGCTTCGTCACCGTCGGCGCCACCACGCCGAAGAACTGGGCCGCGTTCTGCGAGGTGTTCGGCCTGGACGACCTGCTCGACGACGACCGCTTCGCCGACGGCTACCACCGCGTGCAGAACCGCGAGGTGCTCATCGAGCTCATCGAGCGCGCCACCACGCAGCGCACCACCGCGGACATCATCGCCGCGCTCGACGCCGTCGGCGTGCCCTGCGCGCCGATCAACGACTACACGCAGGTGTTCGCCGACCCCGTACTGAACGAGCGCGGCTTCTTCTGGGACGCCGACCACCCCACCACCGGGCCCGTACGCCAGCTCGGCTCGCCGATGCGCTTCTCCCGTACGCCCACCGTGCGCGACCATGCCGGCCCGACGCTGGGCGACGCCACCGACGTCGTACTGGCCGAGATCGCGGCCGAGGACAACCGATGACCGGTGCCCGTGAAGAGGATGGTGCCCCAGTGACCGACGACATCCTGGTCGAGACCGACGGCCCCGTGCTGACCGTCACGTTCAACCGGCCCCAGCAGCGCAACGCCATGACCTGGGCGATGTACGAGGAGCTCGAGCGGGCGTGCGAGCGCGCCGACACCGACGACGCGATCCGCGTCATGGTGCTGCGCGGCGCCGGCGACAAGGCGTTCGTGGCCGGCACGGACATCCGGCAGTTCGCGTCCTTCCGCACCGGCGCGGACGGGATCGCGTACGAGCAGCGCATCGGGGCGGTGCTGACCCGCCTGCAGAACGTTGACGTGCCCACGATCGCGGCCATCGACGGCTATTGCGTCGGCGGCGGCCTCGGCATCGCCTCCTGCGCCGACATTCGCATCGCCACACCCGCCGCGAAGTTCGGCGTGCCCATCGCCCGTACGCTCGGCAACTGCCTGGCCGGCGGCACGCTCACCCTCCTGACCCACCAGCTCGGCCAGCCGCGCGCCACGTCTCTCCTGCTCACGGCCCGCATGATGCTCGCCGACGAGGCGCTGGCCTGTGGCTTCGTCACCGAGGTCACCGATGACCTGGATGCCGCGACCGCCGCGCTGACCGAGCGCCTGGCCGGCCACGCCCCGCTGAGCATGTGGGCCACCAAGGAGTCCATCCGCCGCTTGCGCCGCGCCACGACGTTCGACTCCGCCGACATCGTCGACCGCGTGTACGGCTCGGACGATTTCCACAACGCGGTGGCGGCATTCGCCAACAAGCAGAGCGCGACCTGGACCGGGCACTGAACCGCGCCGGGCAGATCGACGAGCCGGAGCTCCACCTGGTCCAGGTCCTCCTCGGAGGCGGCCTCTCCTCTGGACGGTTCGTGGGTTCCGGGTGGCGGGGTCAGGTCCGGCGGTGCGGGGGCCGCCAGTCGTGGCGCGCCTGGAAGGTGGTGTCGTCGCGGGCGTAGGTGAGCTTGTCGACGACGTCCACGACGCCGTCGAGCGCGCGCGCCAGGCGCACGGCGAAGCCGGTCAGGCTCTTCAGCTCGACCTGGCCGCTGAGGGTGACGACGCCGTCGGCGACGTCGACGGCCACCTGCTCGGGGCCGGCCCACAGGGCATTGCGGACGACCTCGGCGGCCACCTGCTCCCGGATGCGCTCGTCCGGCCGCAGGAACCCGCGCAGCAGGTCCGACCGGGTGACGATGCCGATCAGCCGCCGCTCGTCGTCAACGACCGGCAGGCGCGTGATGTGGCGGACA
>DASXYG010000069.1:0-77735 GCA_036502625.1 Streptosporangiaceae bacterium | reverse complement strand
TGAACGGGCGGGTGGGGGTGAAGAGGGTGATGTTGTGGGGGGTTGTGCCGGTCTCTGTTAGGTCGGTGAGGATTTCTCCTACTACCGGGACGAATTTGAAACCGTGGCCGGAGAAGCCGGCGGCTACGACCACGTTGGGGTGGGCGGGGTGGGGGCCGATGATGAAGTTGTGGTCCGGGGTGAGGGTGTACAGGCAGGTCTTGGCGGCTACGTGGGCGCGGAGGGCGGGGATTCGCGAGGACAGGGCGGCCTTGATCTCGGCTGTCTCTGACTCGTGGACCTCGCGGTCGACGTGGTCGGGGTTGGTGGGGTTGGGGCGGCGGAAGAAGGCGACCTTGGCGGACTGGTCGCCGGGGCGGATGGGGAAGCCGTAGACCTGGTCGCCGGCGATGTCCCAGACGTAGATGGGGTGGTCGGGGGCGGCGAAGGCCGACCGGTCGTCGGGCTCGAACCAGTGCATGACCTGGCGTTCCACCGCGAGCGGCAGGGACAGGTCGGACAGCATGGATCCCGCCCAGGCGCCCGCGGCCACGACCAGGCGGTCGGCGTCGTACGTGCCCTGGTCGGTGGTCACGCGTACGCCGTGGCCGCCGGCCTGCCAGCCGGTGACGCGTTCGCCGAAGCGCAGGTCGGCGCCGTGCCGCCCGGCCAGGTCGAGGTGGGCGCGTACGGTGGCCTCCGGCTCGACGTATCCGGCGTGCGGCTCGTACACCGCGACGTCGTCCGGGCCGGGGCGCAGCGTCGGAAAGCGGCGCGCGAGCCCGGCGCCGTCGAGGTACTCGTGGTCGAGGTCCCACATCCGCGCGGAGCGCAGCGCGCCGGTCACCGTCACGGCGTCCGGCTCGCCGATGAACACGCCCCCGGTGACCGTCAGCAGGCGCCGCCCGCTCGCCCGCTCGGTGTCGCGCCACAGCTCGTACGCGCGGCGCAGCAGCGGCACGTACGACGGGTGCTCGAAGTAGGCGAGCCGGATGATCCGGGAGTCGCCGTGGCTGGACCCCTGGTCGTGGGCGGGGCCGAAGCGCTCCAGGCCGACCACCCGGTGGCCGCGCGCGGCCAGGTGGTACGCGGCCGCGCTCCCCATGCCGCCGAGCCCGACCACCGCCACGTCGTACGTCATGCCCCGATCCCCTCCTTCGCGGCGCCGCCCTCGGGCCGCGCCGCCTCGGTCAGCCGTACCCCGCGGGTCTCCGGCGCGTACAGCACCGACACGACGAGCCCGGCCAGCACCACCACGAGCAGCACGAACATCGTCACCCCGATGCCCGCGCCGGCCAGGATCGTGGGCATCACGAACGTGCTCAGCGCCGCGCCCACCCTGCTGATCGCGGCGGCGAGCCCCACCCCGGACGCGCGCACCTCGGTGGGGAACACCTCCGCCGGGTAGACGCTCTCGAGGTCGGCCGCCGCGGAGATCACCAGCGCCATGACGAGCAGCGTGGGCAGGACGAACGCGACGGGCCCGTGCGGGCGGACGGCCAGCATCAGCAGCGTCACCGCGACGATCGCGAACGTCCAGATCACGAACTTCCGGCGGGACACCATGTCCATGACGAAGAAGCCCACGATCGCGCCGACCGCGAGGATCACGTTGTACGCGATCTCGCCGCCGAGGCCCTCGCCCATGCCCAGGCCGCTGAGCACGCCGGGCAGGAACGTGCCGATGCCGAAGTACGGGAAGACCTGGCACAGCCAGAACACGCCCGCGAAGATCAGCCGCTTGCGGTATTTCGCGGAGAACAGCTCCCGGTAGCGGGCCGGCTCGGCGCTGGCCTCGGACGTGTCGATGTCGTACTCGGGCCCGATGTGGGTCTTGACGATCTCCCGCGCCTCGGCGACGCGGCCCTTGCCGACCAGCCAGCGCGGCGACTCCGGGGTGCCGAGCCGCAGCAGCAGCGTGACGAACGCCGGGACGGCGCCGCTGGCCAGCATCCACCGCCACGCGCCGTCGCCGCCGTACGCCTGCAGCGCCAGGCCCACGCCGTACGACGCGACGAACCCGATCGTCCACACCGTGTTGAGGCTCGACAGCAGCGAGCCGCGGCGGCGCGCCGGGACGAACTCGGCCAGCAGCGCCGGGCCGATCGCGTAGTCGGCGCCCATCGCCAGGCCCAGGACCAGCCGCAGGATCAGCAGCTCGACCGGGCCCTGCACGAAGATCTGGGCCACCGACGCCACCACGAAGACGACCAGGTCGAAGACGAGGATCTTCTGGCGGCCCACGCGGTCGGTGATCGGGCCGAAGACCACCGCGCCGAGCGTGATGCCCACCAGGGCGGACGCCGCGATGAGGCCCTGCCAGATCGGGCCGAGCCCCATCGGGCCGCTGATCATCGGCAGCACCAGGCCGATCGAGCCGAGGATGAAGCCGTCGCAGAAGTAGCCGCCTGTGGTGTACGCCGCGACCCGGACATGGAACCGGTTCATCGCCGCGTCGTCGATATGCCGAGCGCTCACGACCGCCTCCTCGGAGTCACCGGCCCCCAGAATGACGCCGCGATGATCGGCGTGTCATCGGGCAGGCGGTGGAGGAACGGCGGCGGGCGTTCCGTCATCCGTCGAAGCCGATGCCGTCTCGTGATAGGCGGCTACGGCGAGGGAGAGGTGCAGGGTCAGGCGGTCGAGGCCGTTGGCGAGGTCGAGGCCGGTGAGGTCGGCGACGCGGCGCAGGCGGTAGTAGAGCGTGGTGCGGTGCACGCCGAGGAGGCGCGCGGTCGCCGCGGTGTCGCCGCCCGCGCCGAGGTAGACGGCCGCCGTACGGGCCAGGTCGCCGCCCGGTCCGTACGCGCGCAGCCGCGCGGCGGCGTCGCGGCCCGGCCAGCCGGGCGCGTCCGCCAGGGCGGGGACGAGGGTGAGCGCCTTCAGGCCCGGCCACGAGACGACGTCGGCGATGCCGGGCAGCGCGGCGGTGAGGTCGAGGGTCAGCTTTGCCTGCCGGTCGAGCTCGGGGGCGTCGGCGGGGGAGGCGCCGAGGCCGCTGGCCGCGGCGCGGGGGTGCAGGTGGGCGTCGTGCCACGGGGCCAGCGAGCGGCGGACGACCTCGGCGGGGTCGACGTCGGCGTCGCGGGGGAAGCCGAGCAGGACGCGCGTCGCGCCGTGGTCGGACTCGGCGAGGACCAGGCAGGTGTCCGGGCGGCCGCCGGCCGGGCGCCAGGACGCGCCGGGCGGGCGCGCCGCGACCCGGACGAGGAGGTAGGCGCGGGCGTCCGGGTGGTCGGCGGCGACGCGGGCGGCCGCGGACGTCCGGGTGGCGGGGGCGTCGGAGAGGAGGTCGCGCAGCAGCCGCGCGCGGTCGTCGTGGCGCTCGGCGTGGTCGCTGAGCAGGGCCGCGATGCGCGCGGCGGCGTCGGAGGCCGCGCCGATCTCCGCGTCGGTGACGTCGCGGGCGGCGTCGATCAGCCAGAGGAAGCCGAGCAGCCGCCCGTCGTGGCGTACGGGGACGACGATCCGCTCGTGGCGGCCCTCGACGGGGTGGCCGGACAGCCTGCCCGGCCGGGTCCAGGTGGCGATGCCGTGGCCGAGGACCTCGGCGGCCAGGTCGGCGGGTATCGCGCGGTTCAGCACCGAGCCGATGCGCACGGTGTCCTCGTCGCCGAAGTGGCGGCTGGCCGCGATCAGCCGGATGCGGGGGTCGTCGACGGCGACCGACCGCCCGAGCCGCTCGGCGAGGGCGTCGACGATCGCCTGCACGTCATCGATCACCCGCCGACGCTACCCGCGCGGCGCCCCGTCCGCCATTCGCGATAATTCACGGAACGCTTTTTGTGGCGCGATGACAAAAATCGCGAATTCGATGACGAATGCCTTTCGGGAATGTGTACGGCGCTTGTTCGCGCCGTCTTGGGGACGTAAGCTACCCGGCAGTAAACATAGCGGTCGCAGCGCATTCGGAAGCGGTCGGCGCGGCACTTTGCGCGGATATTATCCGCGGCAGTGCGGCGCCCGGTAGAACCCGCGGGAGGGACATTGACGATGATTCCGGCCGGGCGGCAATTCCTTGGCAGGATCGCGGGCTGGGCGTCGCGCCGGCGCGCGACCGTCATCGCCGGTGCGGGCACGCTCGCCCTCTCCCCGTACGCCCTGGTCGCGGGCGCGCCGCTACAGCTCAGCGCGGCTACCGCGCAGCACGGGAAACCCTCGCCCGGCCTGCTGAAACTGCTCGGCCCGACCGGGACGTACCCCGGCGACCCGCAGCTCGCGCCCGGCACCCGGGCGCAGGCCGGCGACCCGCCGCCGCCCCCGACCATCGGCCAGAGCCCGCGCGACATGCCGCACGGCAAGTTCGGCATCCCCGGCATCGTGCTCCAGGCGTACCAGCGCGCGGAGCAGAGGCTCGGCACCGACCAGCCCGGCTGCCACCTGCCCTGGTCGCTGCTCGCCGGGGTCGGCAAGGTCGAGTCCAACCACGCCGACGACGGCTACGTGGACGGCGCCGGCCGTACACGGCGGCCCATCCTCGGGCCGGTGCTCAACGGCTCGCACGGCTTCGCGGCCATCCGCGACACCGACGGCGGCAAGTGGGACGGCGACCGTACGTGGGACCGCGCCGTCGGGCCGATGCAGTTCATCCCCGCGTCCTGGCGGCGCTGGGCCGCGGCGGGCGGCGACCCCGACAACGTGTACGACTCGGCCGTCGCGGCGGGGCGCTACCTGTGCGCGGGCGGCCGCGACCTCAGCGTGCCGGGCCAGCAGGCCGACGCGGTATTCGCGTACAACCACTCCGACAGCTACGTGAAACTCGTGCTGAGCTGGGCGCACAGCTACGCCGGCGGCGGCGTCGTGCCGATCCCCGTACGCGACACGCCACCGCCGCCGTCGCAGGGCGGGCTGGCCCACAACCCCGGCGGCCCCGGCGGCACCGGCAGCGGCCACGGCGGCGGCAAGAAGCCGGGGCACAAGAAGCCCGGGCCCATCAAGGTGGGGCCGCAGCCCACGCACGGCGGGCGCCCGACCGTGCCCGGCGGAGGCGGCACCGGGTCGACGACGCCGCCGGCCACGCACACGGAGTCGCCGACCCCGACCGAGACCACCGAGTCGCCCACGCCCACCGATACCGAAACGCCCACCCCCACCGACACCCCGACCACCACAGACGGTTCCTCGGGCGCCTCCGGCGGCGGCGCCTGAGCGACCGGGAGGCACCCACCGCGGCCCGGAACCGGTCCACCAGGCCGCGGTGGGACCCGCCCGGCCTCTGCGGGAATCAGCGCAGCGCGATATTCGAGATGATCCACTGATCGCCCTGGCGCTGCGCGGTGATCAGCAATTGCGCCGCCACGTTGCTGACCTTTCCCGTACGCCCGCGGCGCGCACTCTGGTCGAGGAACACGAGCAGTTCCGCGCGGTCCTCCGTCAGCGTTACCGGCGCCGCCGTGATGACATTCGACCGCAGCACGATGTGCTCCTTGGGCGCCTGCTTTCGCACCACGGAAATGAGCCGCGTGTACTGCCGGGCGGCCGATCCGGTGAGAATCCGGCGCGCCGCCGCCTGGGGCGACGAGGTGTCGCCGTAGGAGTACGAGAGGACCGCGTTCAGCCCCGAGGTCACGTCGCCGACGACCTGGGTGGAGTCCGTCGTGTCCACCAGCGCCCGGTTCCGCAGCGCCTCGCCGCCGCGGAGGTGCGCGGCGGCGACCTGGAAGCCGCCGCCGACGAGCGCGACGGCCACCGCGGCCCCGGCCAGCACCCGCACCCCGCGCGGCACCGGCTTCCGGGGAGGCCCGGGGGCGGCCTCCGTCTCCGCCGGGTCCGCGGGGGCGGCGTCCGTTTCCTTGGTGTCCGTGTCGGGGGTGGCGGTCTCGCTGCGGGGGTCGCCACCCCCGTCCGCGGTCCCGGGGCCGGGGTGGGGGTCGTCCCCATCCGCCTCCTGTGCCTCGGGGCGCGGAGTCTCGGGTGGTGCGGCGTCCTCGGGTTCCGGGGCCGTCCCGTCGGGGTCGGGCATGGGGCTCCTTGGTCAGGTGGCCGGCAGCGAGATCAGCGTGCTGAGCTTCCAGCCGGACGGGGTGCGGGCGAGGGTGGCCTGGTAGCGGTTGCGGTCCGTGCTCGGCTTGGCGCCCGCGCGGGTGACCTGGATCGTCACCGTGGCGATGAGCTGGGCGGTGCCCGCGTGGCGGTCGACGGCGGTCACCGCGGCGGCCGTCACCGTGCCCGTCGTGGTGGCCTGCTGCTTGGTGAGCTGGGTGCGGCTGGCCGCGAGGTTGCGGTGCAGCTCGGTGTTGAGCTGGCCCGTTGTCGCGTTCAGCCAGGTGTTCAGGCCGGTGTTCACGGTGCGGTAGTCGATGGTGTGCAGCGCCGCGACCTCCTGGCGTCCGGCGCGCAGCACCTGGTCGCGGTCCTTCGCGAGCGCCACGTCCTCGTTGTGCCCGGTGGTCCACCACGACCAGCCCGACCAGCCCGCGAACGCCACCGCCACGACCAGCACGACCCAGCCCGCCCCCCAGAGCAGCCGCACCCGCCGCCGCTCGGCCCGTACGCGCAACGCCGCCGGCCGCAGCCGCTCGGACACGGCCAGCTCGGCTTTCGCCTCGGGGGCCGGGCGCTTGGTCTTCTTCTTCGGTTCGGCGGGCATCAGCGGGCTCCAAGTCCGAGGAGTTCGCTCGTGGTCGTCGGGGTGTCGGCCAGCGGCGGGATGCCCAAGGCGGCGGGGAGGGCCGTCGCGCCCGGGGTGCCGGTCAGGCCCATCGAGTACGCCTGGGCGGGGTTCGGGACGCCGCCCTTCGGGGCGTGGGCGGAGCCGCGGACCTCGACGCCGCTGCTTGACGGGAGGGTGCAGCGGGCCGACGTGTTCAGGGGCGGGCTGGGGGTGGTCTTGAGGCCGTTGCGGTACGGGGTGGCCTCGTAGCCGGACATGCACGGCTGGGGGTTGAAGAACGTCAGGGCCATGCCGAAGTTGGCGCCGCCGGAGTTGACCGCGGTGGCGCCCGCGGCCGTCACGGCGGGCAGCCCGACCAGGGTCTCCTGGAGGCCGTTCTGGCGGGTCACCGTCAGGTTGGACAGGGTCAGCAGGTTCGCGAACACGACGCTGAGGCTGGGGTCGTTGTCGCGGAGCAGCGCGGACACCTGGCTCGCGGCCGTGGGCGCGGCGGTGATGAGGCGGCGCAGGTCGGGGTCGGAGGACGCGAGCTGCCGGGAGAACTTCCGCAGGTCGCGGCTGAACGACGTCAGGTCGGAGCTCTCCAGCTCCTGGGTGCGCAGTACGGTCGCGCCGTCGTTGATCAGCTTCACCGTGTGCGGCAGGTCGTTGTACGCGGCGTTCGTGAAGCTGCTCGTGTTGTCGATCAGCGACTGGAGGTTCTGGCCCTGGCCGGAGAACGCGCTGTTCAGCTCGTTCACGACCGTCCGCAGCGGCTCCTTCGGCACGGACGCGGCGAATCCGTTGACGCTGGTCAGCAGCGCCGTCACGGGCTGCGGCACCTGGCTGTCGGTCCGCGCGATCCGCGACCCGGCGGCGAGGTACGGGCCGGTGTCGCGGCGCGGCCGCAGGTCGACGAACTGCTCGCCCACCACCGACCGGTCCGCGACCACTGCCTGGACGTCGCCGGGGATGCGCGGCGCCGAGTTGTTGATGTGCAGCTCGGCCACCACGCCGTCATCGGTGAGGTCGAGCGGCCCGACACGGCCCACCGGGACGCCCCGGTAGTCGATCTCCGCGTTGGTGTAGATGCCGCCGGCGCGGACGAGCTCCAGCTTCACCGTGTAGTAGCCGGGGGCGCCGAAGTACCGGCCGATGTCGGCGTACTTGATGCCGATGTAGGCCAGCACCACGACGGCGAGCACGACGAACGAGATCGTCTTCAGCTTGGTCGCGAGCGTGAGCATCAGCCGCCGCCTCCTGGGGTCCGTACGGGCGGTGTGACCCGCTTCGTGCCGGTGACGGCGGGCAGCGGCAGCGGCGTGGCGTCCTCCGTGGACCGCGACGACGACTTGGCCGACTTGGCCGAGCTGGTGGTGCCCGACGGCGAGGGCGGCGTGATCGGCGGCACGATCTGCATCGGGGACGGCGTGGACACCGAGAGGTACGTGTTCAGGTAGTCGCCGCGGATGTCGTTCAGCACCTGGTCGGTGAACGGGTACGTGAACAGCACCTGGAGCGCCTTGGGCAGCTTGTCGCCGGCGTCGGCGAGCTTGTTCAGCGTCGGCGACAGCGCCTTGAGGTCCGCGACCGTGTTCTTCTTGCTCTTGTTGATCGTCTTGACGGCCACGCCGGACAACCGGTTCAGCCCGTTCAGCATGGTCACCAGGGCGCCGCGCTGCCGCTCGAGCTCGCGCAGCCCGCCGGGCAGGGTGTCCAGCGCGTGGCCGATCTGCCGGTTCCTGGTGGCCAGCGTGCCGGACAGGCCGTTGAGGCCGTCGAGCGCGCGGGTGATGTCGCGCCGGTGCCGGTTGAGGTTCCGTACGAACGTGTTCACCCGGTTGAAGAACGCGCGTATCTGCGGCTCGTTGCCGCCGAGCGCGTCGTTGAGCTGCACGTTGATGTCGTGGAGCTGGCTGATGCCGCCGTTGTTGAGCAGCAGCGACAGCGCGCCGAGCACCTGCTCGACCTGGACGGCGTTGCCCGTACGGCCGATCGGGATCGTCGCGTGGTCGGCGAGGCGGCCCACCGCGGCCTCGCCGTCGGCCGGCGCGAGCGCGATGTACTCCTCGCCCAGGAGGCTGGACTGCTCCAGCCGGGCGGTCGCGTTGGCGGGCAGCTTCACGTCGCCGTTGAGCTGCATCGTGACCCGCGCCGTCCAACTGTTGACCGGCAGCGTGATCGCCGTGACGCGGCCGACCGCGACCTTGTTGACCTGCACCGAGGAGTGCGGGACGAGCTCCTCGACGTCGGAGAAGTCCGCCGACACGGTGTACGGGTGGCTGCCGAGCGGCGCGCCGCCGGGCAGCGGCACCGAGTCGATGCCCTGGAAGCCCTTCACCCCGCACCCGGCCAGGCCCATGGCCAGCACGGCCGCGCACGCGGCGGCGGCCACCGGATGGGCGCGCGCGGCGCCGTACACCGCCATCAGTTGCCTCCCGCCGGGGGCTCGATCTCGTTGAGGTCGCCGCGGCCGACCAGCGATCCGGTCGTCGGGTCGTACGTGTTCAGCACGTTGTCCACCGCCAGCGGCACGTCGTCCAGCGCCTCGGCCAGCGAACGCCGCTCGTTGACGAGCAGCCGCGTGATCGAGGCGAGCTTCTTGACGTTGGTCCTGATGTGGCCGCGGTTGTTCCTGATGAACCGCTGCACCTGGCCGAGCGCGGACGCCAGCTCGCGCAGCGCGGACGCCAGGTCGCGGCGGTCCGCGGACAGGAACCGGGACACCTTCGCGAGCTGCCCCTCGGCGCTGCGCACGTTCCTGTCGTTGGTCTTCAGCATGCTGGTGAAGCTCTGCAGGTTGTCGACCGTGCCGAACAGGTCGGACTGCGAGTGCGTCAGCGTCCGCGTGGCCTTGCCGAACTCGCGGATCATCGTGCCGAGCGGCTTGCCGTTGTTGCGCAGGTTCGCCGCGCCGGTGCTGATCAGGTCGCTGAACGCGCCCTTCTTGTTGGCGCCGTTCGGCCCGAGGGAGTTCGACAGCGTGGTGAGGCTGTCGTACAACTGGTCGACCTCGACGGGCGTGGCCGTACGGGTGACCGGGATCGTCGCGTCCTCCTCGATCTGCGGCCCCTTGGTGTAGGCCGGGGTGAGCTGGACGAACCGGCCGGCGACGACGCTCGGCTCCACGACCACCGCGTGCACGCCCTCGGGCACCTTCACCGACCGGTCGACCCGCATGACGACCTCGACATTTCGGCCGATCGGCCGCACCGAGTCGACGGAGCCGACCTCCACGCCGAGCACGTCGACGGTGGCGCCGGAGTACAGCCCGATGGCCTCCGGGTAGATCGCGGTGATCCGCCGGTCGCCGATGCCGCGGACGAGCCACCACACCGAGCCGGCGAGCAGCACCGCGATGACGACCACGAACACGATCGCGCGGTTCACCGCGCCTGACCGGCCCATCAGTTCTTCCCCTTCGGCGGCTGGCAGCCGTGATCGGGCACCGTCGCGGGCGCGTAGTTCTTCGGGACCAGCCCGCACAGGTAGGCGTCGATCCAGCGGCCGTTCCCGAGGGTGTTGCCGACCATCCGGTAGTACGGCCCGGCGAGCGCGAGCGCGCGGTCGAGGCTGCGCTGGTTGTCGGAAAGGATCTTGGTGACCCTGTCCAGCCGGCGCAGCATCGGCCCGATCTGCTTGTTGTTGTCGGTCACCAGGCCGGAGATCTCGATGGACATCCGGGTCGTGCCGACGAGCATGCCGTGGATGGCGTTGCGCCGCTGCCGCAGCATGCCGAGCAGGATGGTCCCGTCCTTCAGCAGCGTCGTGAAGTGGCCGTTCTGCCCGGCGAGCGTGCCGGTGATCTGCCGGGTGCCGCGCAGCAGCCGGGCCAGCTCGGTGTCCCGCGAGGAGATCGTGATCGACAGCCGGGACATGCCGGTCAGCGCGGCCCGTACGTCCGGCGGGGTGTTGCGGAACGCCGACGACAGCGTGGTGAGGCTGCGCGCGAGCCGCCCGGTGTCGATCTTCGCGACCGTGGTGGACAGGTCGTTGAACGCCTGCTCCACGTCGTACGGCGAGGTCGTACGGGACAGCGGGATCGGCCGGTCGGTGCGCTGCCGGTCCAGGCCGAGCGGGTCGAGCGCGACGTACTTGTCGCCCAGCAGGGTCTTGATCTTGATGGCGGCGGTGGTGGCGTCGCCGATCCACGCGTCCTTGACCTTGAACGTGACCTTGACGTGCGCGCCGGCCAGCGCCACGCCGGTGACCTTGCCGACCTTCACGCCCGCCACGCGCACCTCGTTGCCCGGCTTCAGCCCGGACGCCTCGGAGAAGTCGGCGGTGTACGCCGTGCCGCCGCCGATGATCGGCAGGTCGTCGGAGTAGAACGCGACCGAGCAGAGGAGGACCAGGGCGAGGATGCCGGCCAGGCCGATCAGCAGGTGGCCGCGCGGGCTCACCCCGCGGCCCTTCACGACCGGCACCTGTTCTCGGTCAGCGAGATGCCCGGCGTCGGCGGCGCCGGGCTCGGCGGCGGCTCCACGTGCTGGTACGTCAGCCCGGTGACCGACGCGGAGCAGAGGTAGAAGTTCAGCCAGGACCCGTACGACGCGGTCGTCGCGATGCGGGTCATCTTGGTGGGCAGCCGCTGGAGGAACGTCTCGACCGTGCCGGAGTTGTCGTCCAGGTTGCCGGCAAGCCGGCTCAGCCCGGAGATGTCGCTCTTCAGCGGCGGGCGCGCGTCGTGGAGCAGCCCGGCGGTGCTGTTCGTCAGGCCGGAGATCGCGGTGATCGCGGATCCGATCGGCTTGCGGTCGCCGGCCAGCCCGGTGACCAGCCGCTGGAGCGTGGTCACCATGCTCGCGAGCTTGCCGCCACGGGAGTTGATCGTGCGCAGCACCGAGTTCAGGTTGGTGATCAGCCGCCCGATGACGCGGTCCTTGTCGGCCAGCGTGTTCGTCAGCGACGCGGTGTTGGACAGCAGGCTGCCCATCGTGGCGCCCTCGCCCTGGAAGACCTGCACGATCTCGTTGGCGAGGCTGTTGACCTCGTTCGGCGACAGCGCCTTGAACAGCGGCTGGAACCCGTTGAACAGGTCGGTGAGGTCGAGCGGCGGCGTGGTCTGCGCCAGCGGGATCGTCCCGCCGCGCGGCAGCACCGCCCCGACCGGCCCGACGCCGCGCGCGAGCTGGACGTACCGCTGGCCGACCATGTTGCGGTAGCGGATCGCCGCGGTCACCGAGCGCGGCAGCACCCGCCCGGCCTCGACGGAGAACCCGACCTGCGCGACCCGGCGGTCCACGACCTTGATCGACTCCACCTGGCCGACGCGTACGCCGGCGATCCGTACGTCGTCGCCCTCGTTCAGCCCGGTCACGTCGCTGAAGCGGGCGTTGTACGACGCGGTGGTGCCGAGGCCGACGTTCGCGATGCTGACGCCCAGCACCGCCGTGGCCAGCACCGTCACCACGATGAAGATGATCGAGTAGATCAGCGGCGGCACGATGCTCTTGCGGCGGGTGGCCGCGCGCACCACCTTGTCGACGTCGCGCTCGTCCGGCTCCTCCGGCGGCGGGTCGAACGGGACGATGTCCGGCTTCTCGCTCACTTCAGCCGCACCTCCGTCCCCCGGTACAGCGGCCCGGTCAGCACCGTGCTCCAGTCCGGCAGGGCCGTGCGCGACACCCCGAGGGCCGGTGCCATCAGCTCGTTCACCAGTTCGTTCTCCTGTGGGGAGTTCGGCGGGCCGAGCCCGGTGGCGACCAGGGCCGTCGTCTTGGCCGCGGACGGGTGCGCCGGCGTGGTGCCGTTGTTCAGCGGCGCGCCCTGGAACGGCACGGAGTAGCAGCGCGGGCCGCCGCGCGAGTCGTACCGGGGCGTGTCCGTCCCGGGGAGGTAGCGGCCGCGCGACGGGCGTACGTGCAGGGTGACGTGCAGGCCGGGCTCGTCGGTGCCCTTGCCGAGCGTGCGGTCCATGTTCGGCTCGAAGTCCGTCAGCATCCGCAGCGTGCACGGGAACTCGGGGGAGTACTTCGCCAGCAGTCGCAGCGTTGGGCGGCTGTGCGCGGCGAGCTGGATCATGTTGCCCTGGTTCTCGCGCAGGAACGTGGTGAGGTCGCCTGCGGTGCCGGTCACCGTGGAGTACAGGCGGTTCAGCGCGGTGCTGCGGTCCTGGAGCGTCTGCCCGGTCACGGAGAAGTTGTTCAGGGTGTCCAGGAGCCCGGGTGCCGCCTGCTGGTACGCGCGGGTGACGCGGACCAGCGCGGCGATGTCCGCGTCGACGTCGGGCAGGTGCGGGTTGAACTGGCCCAGGTAGGAGTTGACGTCGCGGAGGGTCGTGCCGATCTTCGTGCCGCGGCCCTGGAGCGCGAGCCGGATCGAGCTGAGCGTGGTCGACAGCTTCTCCGGCTGCACCGCCTGAAGCGTGGGCAGCAGGTTGTCCCAGGCCTCCTGGAGCTCGATCGCGTCGCGCGAGGAGTCCTGCCGGATGACGCTGCCGTTGCCCAGCCGGTCCGCGGACGGGAACGGCGGCGCGATGAGGCTGACGTACCGCTCGCCGAACAGCGTCGTCGGCATCATCAGCGCGGCCACGTTGGACGGGATCTCGTGCAGCATGCCCGGCTTCATCGCCAGCGTCAGCCGCGCGGCCCGCCCGTCGGAGGCGACCTTCCGCACCTCGCCGACGACGACGCCGAGCATCTTGACGTCGGCCTGCGGGTGCATCTCGTTGCCGACGCTGCTCGCGTAGAGCGTCACGATCGCGTCGCCGGAGAACTTCTTCTCGTAGAACGCGATCGACAGCCACACCAGGAACGCCGCGATCAGCAGGAACACCAGCCCGTACGTCCGGCGCCTGATCTTGGCGAGCGTCGTGTCGGCGCGGCTCATCCGGCCACCTTGACGGTCGTGGTGGTGCCCCAGATGGCCAGGCTGAGGAAGAAGTCGGAGACGCTGATCAGCACGATGGAGGTCCGTACGGCGCGGCCTACGGCGACGCCGATGCCGGCCGGGCCGCCGGTGGCGGTGTAGCCGTAGTAGCAGTGCGAGATGATCGCCATGATGCTGAACACCAGCACCTTCAGGAACGCCAGCAGCACGTCCTGGGGGGCCAGGAACAGGCCGAAGTAGTGGTCGTACGTCCCGGCCGCCTGGCCGTGGAACAGCACCGTGATCTCCCGCGACGCGACGTACGACGACAGCAGGCCCATGCCGAACAGCGGGATGATCGCCACGACGCCCGCCACGATCCGCGTGCTGACCAGGTACGGCAGCCCGGGGATGGCCATCGACTCCAGCGCGTCGATCTCCTCGTTGACCCGCATCGCGCCGAGCTGCGCGGTGAACCCGGCGCCCACGGTCGCGGACAGCGCGAGCCCGGCGACCAGCGGCGCGATCTCGCGGGTGTTGAAGTACGCGGACACGAACCCGGTCAGCGACGACGTGCCGATCTGGTTCAGCGCGGCGTAGCCCTGGAGGCCCACGACCGCGCCCGTGAAGAGGGTCATGGCGACCATCACGCCGATCGTGCCGCCGATGACGCCGAGGCCGCCGCTGCCGAAGCTGACCTCCGACAGCAGCCGGACGACCTCCTTGAAGTAGCGGCGTACGGCGCGGGGCGCCCACGCGATGCTGCGGACGTAGAAGGAGAGCTGGTCGCCGAGGCGGTCGAGCCAGGCGAGCCGCCGGTCAAGCGCCGCGCCGAACCGGCCCGGTCCGGGACGGGGGGCGGGGCCGGGGTCGGCGTCCGAGACGGCCATGGCTAGGACCCCTTCGCCGGAACGATCTGCAGGTAGATCGTCGTGAGGATGACGTTGACGAGGAACAGCAGCAGGAACGTGATCACCACGGACTGGTTCACCGCGTCGCCCACGCCCTTCGGGCCGCCGCGCGGGTTGAGGCCCCGGTACGACGCCACCACGCCGGCCATGAACCCGAAGATCAGCGCCTTGATCTCGCTGATCCACAGGTCGGGCAGGTGGGCGAGGAAGGAGAAGCTGGCGAGGTACGCGCCGGGGGTGCCGCCCTGGAGGATCACGTTGAAGAAGTAGCCGCCGAGCACGCCGACGACCGAGACCATGCCGTTCAGCAGGACGGAGACGGACATCGCGGCGATCACGCGCGGCACCACGAGCCGCTGCACCGGGGAGATGCCCATGACCTCCATGGCCTGGATCTCCTCGCGGATGGTGCGCGAGCCGAGGTCCGCGCAGATCGCGGAGCCGCCGGCGCCGGAGATCAGCAGCGCCACGATGATCGGGCTGGCCTGCTGGATGATCGCCAGCACGCTGGCCGCGCCGGTGAACGACTCCGCGCCGAGCTGCCGGGTCAGCGAGCCGACCTGGAGCGCGATGACCGCGCCGAACGGGATCGTGACCAGCGCGGTCGGCAGCACCGTGACGCTGACGATGAACCAGAACTGCTCGATCAGCTCGCGCGCCTGGAACGGCCGCCGGAACGTCATCCGGACGACCGACCCGGCGAGCGCGAACAGCCGCCCGGTCTGCCGGAGGCCGCCGACCAGCGGGAACACCGAGCCCGATGAGGGTCCTGGGCTCGTCATGGGCGCCCCTCGTCGCCGTGGCCGATCTCCGGCACGGGCGGGAAGTCCTGCGTGTGGGCGGGGCCGTGCACGTCGACCGGGCCGAAGTTGGCCTCGATCGCCTCGCGGGCGCGCGCCGACAGCCGCGGCATCATCCGGGCCAGCCGCTCCGCGCGGCGGCCGAGCGCCTGCCGGGGCGGTAAGCCGGGCGAGGGTTCGAGCTGCGGCGGCACCTCGAGCGGTTCCAGCACGTCGTCCTCGTGGCCGAGCTGGGCGCGCTCGCGGGTGATCGTCTCGTCGTCCTTCTCCTCGAACATGCCGATCGGGCCGACGCGCTGGGCGCTGAGGAACTGCCGTACGGCCGGGTTGTCGCTGGTCAGCATGACCTCGCGGGGGCCGAACCCGACCAGGCCGCCGCGGAACAGCATGCCGAGGTTGTCCGGCACCCGCTGCGCGATGTCCAGGTTGTGCGTGACGATCAGGATGGTGGCGTCCGTCCGCGCGTTCAGGTCGATGAGGTCCTGCGACATGTAGCTGGTGCGGACGGGGTCCTGGCCGGAGTCGGGCTCGTCGCACAGGATGATCTCCGGGTCGAGCACCAGCGCACGGGCCAGGCCGCCGCGCTTGCGCATGCCGCCGGAGACCTCGCCGGGCAGCTTCGCCTCCGAGCCGGACAGCCCGACCTGCGCCATCCGGTCCAGCACGATCCGGCGGATCTCCTTCTCCGGCTTCTTGGTGTGCTCGCGCAGCGGGAACGCGATGTTGTCGTACAGGCTCATCGAGCCGAACAGCGCGCCGTCCTGGAACATCACGCCGAGCAGCCGGCGGGTCTCGTACAGCTTGCGCTCCGAGCAGGAGACCGTGTCGACGCCGTTGATCAGGCAGCTACCGCTGTCCGCCTTGAGCAGGCCCATCAGCGTCTTGAGGAACACCGTCTTGCCGGTGCCGGACGGGCCGAGCATGACGCTGATCTCGCCGCGGGGGAAGGTGAGCGAGACGTCACGCCAGATCGTCTGCGGTCCAAAGGACTTCGTCAGGCCGGTGACCGCCACTTCGATCCCCAACGCGCGCCTCCCCGGCTGCTCAATTGTGAATTGTGGTCGACACGTGCGAACATTACTCGCCGGTAGATGCCGTAACAATGAATCGAGGCCAACCCGTAACGCCGGATTTCCGGCTTTATCAACGGGCGACAAATTGTCGACGCGCATTTGTTGCGGTGCGGATAAAAGCGCGGCCGGCCACGGAGGCCCGCGGCCGGCCGGTATCGGGACGTGCGGCGCGAGGCGTCCTTACTGGACGGCGGCGTGCCAGGCGTCGGAGAGCTTCTGGCCCTCGCCCGGCGCCTGCGCGTGCGGGCTGGCGAACCCGCCGAGCGCGTACGTCGTCGAGTTGTTCAGCACGAGGTGGTTGTCGCCTGACTTGGACGGCAGGCCCTCCTTGAGGTTGACCGCCAGGTCGATGACGCCGGCCAGGCCGCAGTTCTTGGCGGCGGGCACGGCGAACGTGTCGTCGCGCAGCGTGCCCTTCAGCACGGTGGCGCCCATGGCCCCCGCGGTGTCCGGCGTGCCGTCGGCGTCGAAGCGCAGGAAGCTGACCGCCGGCGCCGACTCGTTCTGCGGCTTCAGCACGATCGGATCGCTGTCCGTGCCGATCGAGCAGGTCGAGGCCAGGAACGGGTTGGACAGTTTGATCTTCACCGGCATCGTGAGGATCGGCTGGCCCACGCTCGTCCCCGCGCCCAGGCTGAACCCGGACGGGTCGCCCGCGGGCTGCACGGTCGCCGTCACCTTGTTCAGCGTGCTGTTGGTGATCCCGTCGCAGATCTGCGAGATGACCGGCACGTTGCTCGGGCACATCAGGCCGAGCAGCCCGCCGGGGATGCTCACCGGCGCGGACACCGCCGCGCCGCCGGCCGGCGCGACCATCGTCGCCGACCCGGACGACGGCACCAGCAGGCCGAACTGGAGGTTCGTGTCGCCGGTGGTCGCCGTGGCGTTGCCGAGCTTGATCGATCCGTTGGGGGAGTCGGCGACGTTGCAGGACGCGACGGTGTTCTGCCCGTCAGCGGCCAGCATGGACGCGGCGTCGACCGGGCAGCGGTCGAACGGCGCCCACGCGCCTTTCAGCGTCGCCGCCGACGCCGGCGACGCCAGCGCGCCGACGGCGAGCACCGCCACGACGGCGCCGGAAACGCCGAGCGCGCGCCGCCGCCGGCGTACGGAATTCGCTTTCTCGGAACGAGATTTCGGCATGGCTGTGTCTCCTGTGAATCGGTGAAACCGGATACCGAAGTAATTCTGAATAGCCAATGGCGGTTAATCGCCGTACGGCGGTGCGGTCAGTCGTCGGGCAGGGGCGGATATCCGAGCGCGGCGTGCAATCGGTCCACCTCGGCGCGCAGCGGCGCGGTGAGATCGGAGGCCGGCACGTCGGCGCCGCAGCCGGGGGCGTCCGGGCCGGACGGTGCGGGCGGCCCGTCCCCGGCACCGCCGCGCGGCAGCGGCACGCCGAGGAACCCCGCCAGCTCGCCGGACACCTCGCCCCTGCGGCCCACCAGGTCCTCGTACCGGACGCGCAGGCACGACTTCGGGAACGCGCGCTCGAACTCCAGGAGCGGCCCGGCGTGGGCGGTCCAGTACGCCGCCATCGCCGCGACCGGGCTGCCCGGATGGGCGGCGACGTACGGGGCGAACGCCGTGCCGGTCGGCCCCCACGGGGTGCCGCGCAGCATCGCGTAGATCATGTCCGGGGCGGATCGGTGCAGGCAGACGAACCGCGCCTCGGGGAACACATTGCGGAACGCGCGCGCGTTGTCCGCCTGCGCGATCGCCGTCTCGCACCAGCGCCGCCGCCCGGAGCGCACCAGCATCGCGTTGATCATCCCGGTGGCCAGCCGCCGTACGGACGCGACCGCCAGCGACGACGTGCGCCCGCCCTCGGCCTGCCGCCACGTGGCCAGCGCCGTCTCGCACAGCGGCAGCAGCCCGGTGCCGGAGCTGCAGGCCATCTCGCCCGGGTCGGCGAACACCGCGCGCAGCCGCGACGCGCCCGCACCCGCGTACGTCAGCACCACGACCGGCGCCGTGGGCGTGCCGCTCGCGGGGTCGCCGGCCATCCGCCGCGCGGTGCGCGCGGCCGTGCGCCCGGCCGCGCCCGCGGTGGCCGGCCCGCCCGTCATGCCGTGACCTCGGCGCCGGGCGCGGCCCGGTCCCATGCGGCCAGGCCGAGCAGGTCGGAGAGCATGCCGATGCGGGTGTCGGCGACGATCCCGTCGCCCTCGGTGGTGTCGAGGTAGCGCAGCTCGTTGCGGCGCAGCACCACGGACAGGTTCGCCTCGCCGCGGATCACCCGCTGCCAGGTCTCCGCCGTGCCCACCAGGTCCCACGCCGTCTCGGTGTCCTCGTCGCAGGGGGCGAGCGTCGCGGCGCCCGGGTCCACCCGCAGCCGGGTGCCCGTGCCGCGGCCGGGCGGGGTCGCGACCACGGTGAACGGCTCGGACGCGGGCGCGCCCCACCTCCGGGTGAAGGTGCCGTCCAGGCGGGCGAGGCCGGCGCGCAGCCGCTCGGCCAGCAGGTCCGCCGTGTGGTCGTCGTCCGCGTGCGCGTCCGGGACGGCCGGGGGTGCGGCGTCCGGCGCCGCGGGCGTGTCGACGCGCATGTCGGCGGGCGCCTCGGAGGTGCCCCAGGCGTCGTCGATCTGGAGGTAGCCGAGCGCCTCGGCGAGCCGGTTCATGTTCTCCCGCGCCGGCAGGGGGATCAGCCCGGCCGGTACGGTCCACCCGCGGCCCACCGAGTCGGCGGAGATCTTCGAGGTGTGCCAGATCTTGTAGTCGGCCGGGCCGTGCCGCTCCCGGTCGCTGGAGAAGATCCGCTCCGCGATGTCCGGCACGCGGTGCACGCCGAGGAAGTCGTAGATGCCGTTGGCGGTGCCCTCCGGGTCGGACACCATGTCCTCGTACCGCACCCGGTGGCTGCGGTCGCCGTACTGCTCCTCGGCCGCGTGGATGGTGGCCTCGTTGTCCAGCCAGAACCGGGCCAGCGCGAACACCGTGTTGCCGGGGGTCTCGGCCACGTACTGGTCGAACCCGTAGCCGTTCAGCCCCCACGGGCACGCCTCCACCCCGGAGGCGATCACGTCCATCGGGTGCCGGTAGAGGCAGAGGAACTTGGCGTTCGGCCAGATCCGCTGCATCAGGTACGCGAACCGCGCCGTGCCGAGGCTCTTGTCGCAGTACCGCTTCTTGCCGCGCCGCTCCAGGTACGACCCGACCATCCGGTCCATGGTGTCGCGCACCCCGGCGATCGCGGCGTCCGGGATCTCCGGCGGCTCGTCGCCCCGGTTCTGCGACAGCGGCGCACCCTCGATCAGCGACCACACCGTGGCGAGCTGCCCGCACAGCGCCGGCACGTTCGTCTCCGGCGGGCACGCGAGGTCCGGGTGCGCGTCGAGCACGAACCGCAGCAGCGTCGACCCCGAACGCCCGCCGCACAGCACGAACACCGGATCGCCGGTCACCGGTTGCTCCATGTCATCCGTCCTTTCGCCCGGGCCGAAGGGCTACGGGCTGGTGAGGGTGAACGCCTGGTCGGGGGGAAGCGTGTAGGTCGAGGTGACCGTGGCGGTGGTGGTCTCTCGCAGGTGCTGGTCATTGATCTCGCTGGCGGGGAAGTCCGCGCAGGTGCTGGACCGCGCGGTCATCGCCTCGCCCGTCGCGACCAGGGCGACGTTCTCGACGCGGAGCACTCCATCAGGGTTGGAATAGGTGATCCCGGCGGCGCCCGTAACGGTCATCGAGCACCGTGGCGCACTCGTACGGGTCATCGTGAAGGTGGTGAGACCACGGCCTTTCGTGAGGCCGGTCGTCGCGTCGTAGGTGGAACCGTTGAACGGGGTCTCGCCTTGCTGCGTGATCGTCCACGTCGAACCGCTCGCCTGGTCAGTGCAGTTGCGAATGCCACGCAGCCGCATCATGGCCTGGTCGCCGCGCGGTGGCCCGCTGCCGTTGTAAGCGATGCCGGACATCGTGTGCGCAGCGCATTTGATATCGGCAGGTGGCAGCCCCGTCACAGACGGGAAGAGAGTGAACTCGATGGGACCGGACCCGTCGAATGGACCGCCGTGTGTGAGTGTCCACAGTGGTTTGAACACGGGCTGCAATTGCCCGGGGACGCAGCCGATGTTGGCCGGGCAGAGCGGTCCTTGGACGATCTTGCTGTAGTTATCGGCACCGGAGACGGTGGAAGTGAGGAGCTTGTCCAGATCGTCGCCGCTCGGCGTCACGCAACCCTGGAATGGCGGGATCTGCACGTCGCCGGCCGATGCGCCTCCGTTGAGCGGGTTGGCGTAGATGGGCGTCGGGTTGCCTGTCGTGTCGCCACCGGTGAACACGATTCGGTCGTTGTTCGGATCGGCGGCGCTACCGGGCGTGTAGAGGCCACGGCTCGTACGGCAGTTATTGCCGACGTCCAGCGGAACACCATTGACCTTGACGTCGGACAACCGCATCGAGACACGGGCGGTCGACACGACCGTGTAGGGCGCGACCCGGTCCGCCGCGGCGGGGAAGTCGGACGGCCCCTCCCGTTGGTAGACGACCGCTTGCAGGGGATCGTCACCGACCTGGCTGATATGCGCCGTCGCGGTCACGGGGACGAACCCGAACGCCGGTGCGGTCGTGGTCACCACCGGGAACTCGCGAACCCCGTTGTCATTCAGTTCGAACGTGACCCGTCCGCAGAAGTACCATCCATCGCCGATCGCCGTGAAGGTCTGCTGGAGGCCCTCACCGGTGGCGCTGATCGCGGATCCGGGATCGGGAGAGCCGACCACGGCCGCGCCGTTGACCTTCTGGACGTTGGCGTATCCGGCGACGTACGCGGCGACCGCGAACGGCTTGGCGACATATGTGGCAGGGTTCGCGCATTTCTGGAAAGCGGGTGCGTCGAGCGCCGTCGCCGGCGTGGCATCAGTGCCCGCCCGCGACCGCGCGCCAGGCGTCGTGGCCCCGCCCGTGACCTTTGGCAGCGGCCCGCCAGTGGGGTTCGCCGACGCGGACGGCTTCGCCGAGGTCGGAGCGGCGGTGGGTGTGGGCGATGCCGTGGCGGTCGCGTTGCCCACGGGCACGCTGCCCAGGGTGGTGCGCTGCCCGGCGTCGGGGGTGCAGCTCGCCTGGACCGGGGAGCCGGTGTCCGGCGTCAGCGTCAGGTCCAGTTTCGCCGCGGTGAACACCACCGTGCCGTCCGTGGTCACCGTCACCGTCGGTACGTCACCGGGGGCGGTGAGCGTGAGGTCGCCGCCGGCCGGGACCTTCGTCGCGGGCGCGTCGCCGAGCCAGCCCGCGTCCGCCGGCTGCCCGTCGTCCTGCGCCACCTTCACCGTGAGCTGGGTCGTGGCGGAGACCGTCGCGGCCTTCGCCAGGTCGCCGAGCGCGGACCGGGGGACCGCCACGGTGGTGGCCACCCCCGTGGGCTGGAACGGCGTACCGGGTTCGGCGTGCTTGGGGAACGTGGCCGCGACCGTGACGCCGACCGGGGCCTTCCCCGAGGGGAACGAGCAGGTATACCCGAGCCGGGTCTCCGCCGCCGAAGCGGCCGTCGCGACCCCGCCCACCAGCCCCGCGGCCATCACGACCGCGAGCGCCGCCGTACGAATCCTCATCAACCCGCCCGCCATCCGAATGATGCCTCGCCCTCCCCGCCGGAGCAGCGCTGATGATCGCCCGGCGGATCGGGCCGCCGGGCGATCGCGATCGTCAGCTCTCGGTGATGGTCTGTGCCGGGTTCGGCTTGTACTTCGCGGCGAAGTACGTCTTGTCGCCGCTGTGCATCGCGCCGAGGCAGCCGGTGACGCTCTTGACCGTGAGCGTCGCAGCGTGGCCGGGGTTGATGTTCAGCGCGTTGGACGCGTTGACGAACGAACCCGGCAGCGTGCTCCCGACGATCTTCGCGGTGCAGGAGACGTTCAGGCCGGTGATCGTGGCGCTGATGTTGCTGGCCGTCTTGTTGCCGATGTGGCCGTTGGTCACGCCGCCCGCGTAGTGGGACCCCGACAGCGTCGTCGCCTTGTTCAGCTTCGCCGTGAAGTTGATCCCGAGGAACGAGCACGGGTTCGCGGTCGTGCCGAACGTGGCCGTGTTGATCGCGCCGAGCTGGACCGACGCGCCGGTCCGGCCGTCACCGGAAAGGTTGCCGGTGGCGGCGGCCGTGGTGCAGGTCAGCGACACTCCGGTGGTCGTGTCGACCAGCACCGGGTTGCCCGAGTTCGCCGCGGTGAACGCGCCGCCCGGCGTGATGTGCCACGTCGACGCGGGCGCCGCCGCGGCGGGCTGGGTGGCGAACCCGACCGTCGCGGCCGCGGCCGCTCCGGTGAACGCCACACTTGCGACCTTGCTTCGTTTCACAACTGATCCTTCCTTCGACGGGCCCCGCCGTCTCCCCTGGCCGGGCCTGGTGAATCGAGGTACTGGACCGATGGGCCGGATTTTGCGGTACGCCTCCCACTCCCTCCCGGGTATGCCACCGTGACCGGCCCCGACGTCGGTGGAAGACCCGACGGATGGGAACGTACTTCGGAGTAACTTGCCCGGCAAGACCCAGTGGGACATTTCCGCGAGATTACCTGCGAGGGTCATTCGATTTACGCGCACGGGCACAAATGAAGGCCGCGTACTTGTCGCGCGGCGCGTATCCGGAGATCGAATTCGGGTCCTCGTGAAATGACAAAAAAGCGCCGCTGTTTGTCATTCCGTGCGCGTTCCCGCGGAAACGCCGAGGGCGGCGCGCCCGGAACCCCCGGGCGGACCGCCCCTACGCGGACCGGCGTACGGCTACCCGGCGGCCTCCTCGTCGCCGTTCTCGCGCAGCCCGCGGGCGTGCAGCGCGACCTCGGTGAGCAGCCGGGTCTCCGGGTCGTCCATCCGGTCGCCGACCAGGCGGTCGAGCTGGCGCCTGCGGTAGCGCACCGTCTGCGGGTGCACGCCGAGCATCGACGCCGTGCGCTGCGCGTCGCCCCGTACGGCCAGCCACGCGGCCAATGTCTCCTGGAGCACCCGGCTCTGCCGGTCGGTGAGGTCGTCCAGCGCGGAGAGGTGCCGCTTGGTGATCTGCTCGACGAGCGCCTCGTCCGACATCACCAGCAGCGTGAGCAGGTGGTCGGCGCAGTACGTGACCGGACCCTCGGCCTCGATGAGGCCGGCGTCGGCCAGGCCGAGCACCCGCCGCGCCCAGCGCAGCGAGTCGCGCGCCCGCGCCAGCCGCACGGGCAGGCCCACCACGAACGTGGCGTCGGGGAACACCGTGCGCAGCCCGGCGATCCGGTCCGCGCCCGCCTCACCGGCGAGCAGCACGTACGGATCGGATCTGCCCAGGTCGGGCAGCATGTCGTCGGGCAGCGGCACGGCCTTCTGCGCGCCCGTGCGCACGGCGACCATCGTGACGACCTCGGGCAGCGGCCACTTGGCGCGGGTGGAGAGGTCCATCAGCGCGATGCGCGGCGCGGGCTGGTCGTCCAGGATGAGCCGCAGCAGTTGCAGCCGCCACTGCGCGACGACCTCCGAGGACTTCGCCTGTTCGTCGAGGAACCCGGCCCACGACTGGGCGGCGAGCTCGTCCATGTACGAGAAGAGCCCCTGGGCCAGCAGCGACGTGACGACCGGGGTGAGCTCGTAGCGCTGGACGCCGTCGGTGATGCGCTGCCACGCGAGCCGCGAGCCGATGCGGTACGCCGTGTGCAGGCTCTCCAGGTTGCGGCCCTCTTGGGCCTCGATGCGGCCGAGGTCGCGGCACAGTTTCCGCAATGGCTCGCGGGAAAGGGTCGGATCGGCCACCTGGTCCACGAATGTCGTGATCATTTCGTGGACGCCGAGGCTCAGCATCCGGCCGTACGGGCCGTCCATCGGGCGCGCGTACTCGGGAATGGATCTGCGTATCTCGGTGATGATCTCGGTCGCGAGGCTGGCTAACTGCGGTCGCATGGTCGCGGCGAGATCCCGCGGGATCAGTGCCAGCGGTTCGGCGACTGCGGGTAACTCAGAGACCTGCGTCATCGGACAACTCCCGTCTCCCGTTCGCTCCCGGTTGTCGTTGCCCCGATGCCCAACGGCGGTGATCACAGCGGCCTTGACATTAGTCCGTCCGCGCGGGATTCGCTAGGCATCTGATGACAATTCGCCGACCCGAATCATGCGTCATAGCAACAACCCGGACGCAGGATTGCGCGTCCCGCGCGGCGCGCCGTACGCTCAGCGTCTCCGGGGGACGGACCAGCTTCGAGGGACCTGATGCGCGCACAGTCCGACGAGAACACCACCCCGACTCCGGCCGAGGAGACGCCCCCGGAGGACGAGGACGCGGTCGTCGACGAGGAGGCGGACGCGGTCGTCGACCCGGAGGACGAAGCGGACGACGAGGACGACGAGGACGCGGAAGACGGCGAGCCGGAGGACGGCGAGGACGAGCGCGGGCCGTCCGCGTTAGCCGCCCTGGGCGGCCGCGTGTTCGCCCGGCCGCTGCTCGCCGCCGCGATCGCCCTGGTCGTCGTGGCCGCCGGATGCGCCGTCTACTTCGGCGGCGCGTGGTACACCGCCGCGCACGACGAGTCGCTGCGCTACTCCCAGATGCGCGACTCCGCTCTGGTCTCCGGCGAGCAGGCCGTACAGAACCTCAACACGCTCGACTACCGCCACGTCGACCAGGGCCTGAACCTCTGGCTCCAGTCGTCGGCCGGCGACCTGCGGAACTCGATCACCGCCGGCCGGAAGACCTTCGCCGCGCAGGTCCAGCAGGCCAAGACCGCCACCACCGCGAAGGTGCTCGACGCCGCGATCACCCAGCTCGACGAGCACGCCGGCAAGGCCGCCATCATCGTCGCCCTGGAGATCACCGTGACCCCCGCGAAGGGCAAGCCGGCCACCAAGCAGAGCCGCCTCCAGGGCGAGCTCACCCGCACCGGGGCCGGCTGGAAGCTCAGCAAGATCGGCCAGGTCGCGGTGGACACCGGGGCCGGCGGCGCGCCCCTCGCGACGCCCGCGCCCCGCGCATCGTGACCGTACGCACCGCCCGAGAGGACCACCGCCCATGCCGCGCCGCACCCCACCGGCCACCCGCCCGCGCTTGGCCGCACCCGTGAGCCTCGCGGTCGTCGCGGCCGCCCTCGGCGTGTTCGCCATCGTCGCCGGGCACAACGCCGCCGGCCTGCGCGGCTCGACCGCGGCGCGCAACACCGCGCTCACCGACACGGCGCGGACGAGCGAGGCCAACGGGCAGATCACCACGGCCGTCGCCGGGCTCTTCTCCTACGATTACGCGCATCCGGAAAAGAACCGCCAGGCGACCCGGACATTCCTTTCCGGAAACGCGGTCGCGCAATATCGGAAACTGTTCGCGCCCGTTCTGGAACAGGCCGGGAAACAGCGGCTCGTCCTGGCCACGACGGTCACCGAGAGCGGCGTCTCGACAATTCAGGGCGACCGCGCCCACCTGCTGGTCTTCGCCAACGAGCGGAACACCGCGGTGAAGACCGGCCAGACGGTTTTCGCGGGCGCCATGCTGGCCGTCGACGCCACGTACCGCGGGGGGAAATGGCGGGTCACCGGCCTCGACTCGTTCACCGAGTAGGGCGCGCCCCGGGGTCGTGCTCGTCCCATCCGTACGCCGCGGCGCGCCGGCCGAGCACGCTCGCGGCGTCGGGGTCGCGCACCCACCAGGGCGTGTCGTCGTCGCCGTCGGCCTCGCGCGCGTCGAGGTACGCGTCGACCTGTACGGTCTCGGTCCGCTCGGCGCGCATCCAGGCGATGACGAGGACGGCGAGGAACGGGATGTCGATGGTCTCGCCGACGCACCACAGGGCGTCGCCGCCGTACTGCTGGTCGGTGAGCGGGTTCATCAGCCACGGGTGCGGCAGGGCGAGGTAGTACGACGCGGCGATGAGGTGCTGGTCGAAGCGGATCACGATGCCGGGGAACGCGTCGAGCAGCACCGTGCCGAACGCGACGAAGATCGCCAGCGGGTAGGAGAACATCCGGGGGATCACGGCGGGCTCGCTCAGCGGGCAGACCAGCAGGAACCCCACGGCGAGCAGCACCAGGTGGAACAGCGCGTACAGCGGCGGGTGGCGCAGGGTCGCCGGGTAGACGCCGGTGAAGTAGATCGCGAACGGCACGAACGCCAGCAGCGTGGGCGCCGCGGCGGGGAACGTGAGCAGCTTCAGCACCCGGCTGTCGCGCACCGCGACCAGCCGCCGCCGCGCGCCCGGCGGCAGCACCCGCCCGGCCAGCCGCAGCGGCGCGCCCAGCGACAGCAGCACCGGGCAGACCGTCAGCAGCGCCATGATCTGCACGGTGTACGCCCAGAACAGGGTGTGCGCGTACGCGCCGAGGAACGACATGGTGGCCACGACCACGCTGCCGAGCCCGCCCGCGACGAACACCGCGGTCCGCCACCGCGGCCACGCCTGCCCGCGGCGCCGCACCGTCCGCACGCCGAGCGCGTACGCCACGCCGAGCGCCACGACGAAGACCGCGACCACGGGGTCGAACCGCCACGCCGCCAGCCCTGCCATCACCATGATCACCGCCTCGGGGACGCCCGTACGTACCCCGCCCATGGTCGTCCCGGCGCGCACCGCCCCGGTCCGCCGTGACCCGCACTGGGGACATTCCTGACGCAACCTTCACACGCCGCCCACCGGCGGCGCAGTGCCCGGCCGTACGTGCTTGACCTGCGCGCGACCGGTTCACGGAGGGCTGTTTGCCCACCGCTGGTTACCGTCGGTCCTGTGTGGACGCTCCTTCGAGGACCCGCCAAGACCCGGCGCCCCGCGGCCCCGGTGACGTACACCGCCGCGGTCGAACGCCACGGCCCGATGTGGCTGGTGACCATCGTCGAGCTCGGCTTCATGCACGCCGTCGACCGCCTCGACCGCGTCGAGTACGCCAGCCGCCAGCTCATCGCCGAACGCCGCCACACCGACCCGGAGTCCTTCGACATCCGCATCACCGACGGCGGCGGCTTCGCCCTCTGACCCCCTGACCCCCGCGGGTCGATAACGGTCGGCTCGTCCACCTCTTGCGTCGTGCCCTCATGTCCTGATACCTCTGAGTTCAGCAAATGGAATATATCTACGAAATATCGTAGATAGCTGAATGCCGGACATCCTGGTCGGGGGTTGGGACACGTCCTGAGAAGAGGCATCGTGGGTACTGGACCGGACGCGGTACGGCAGGTGCGCCGGAAGGCGGCGCTGGCGGCGGCCGTGGGCACGCTGCTCGAGTACTACGACTACTACCTGTTCGGCCTGGCCTCGGCGGTGGTGTTCCCGAAGCTGTTCTTCCCCGAGTCCAGCCCGCTGGCCGGGCAGCTCGCCTCGTTCGCGACGTTCGCGGTGGGGTTCCTGCTGCGGCCGATCGGCGGCATCGTGCTCGGCCACGTCGCGGACCGGGTCGGACGGCAGAAGGCCCTGGTCATCACCATCGTGATGATGGGCGCGGCGACGCTGCTCATCGGGCTGCTGCCCGGCTACCGGAGCATCGGCGTGGCCGCGCCGATCCTGCTGGTCGTCCTGCGGCTGGTGCAGGGGTTCTCCACGGGCGGCGAGATGGGCGGCGCCACCGCGCTGGCCGTCGAGCACGCGCGGCCGGACCGGCGCGGCCTGTTCGGCGCGCTGCTGCTCAGCGGGTCCGGCGTCGCGCTGTTCATCTCCTCCGGGCTGATGAGCCTCGTGTCGTCGCTGCCGGAGGAGCAGTTCCTGAGCTGGGGCTGGCGGGTGCCGTTCTGGCTGAGCCTGGTGCTGCTGCT
Source organism: Streptosporangiaceae bacterium (assembly GCA_036502625.1). GTDB lineage: Bacteria > Actinomycetota > Actinomycetes > Streptosporangiales > Streptosporangiaceae > DASXYG01. Next base: position 49,888 of record DASXYG010000069.1, on the reverse strand, counting down.
CGCCGGACTGGTCATCAGGTCGCGCGTGCCGGAGACGCCGGTCTTCACCGCCGACCGCGCGGCGGACACCGGCACGCGCCGCACACCGCTGATGGAGGTGCTGCGGCAGCCGCGCGCGCTGGTCCTCGGCGTGCTGTTCGGGTTCGCGAACAGCATCGGCGGCTACGTGCTGACCGTGTACGGCCCGGCGTACCTGGAGGACCGCGGGTCGCCCGCGTCCCTGGCGCTGACCGCCACCATGATCGCGTCCGGTGTGCAGATCGTGCTGGCGCCGACGTGGGGGCTGCTGTCGGACCGGGTCGGCCGCAAGCCGGTGTTCCTCGGCGGCTGCGCCGGCCTGGCCGTCCTGATCTTCCCGATCTTCGGGATGTTCGCGTCCGGCAAGCCCGTGCTGGTCTACCTGGGCATGACGCTCGGCTTCGCGGTCTGCGTGATCGCCATGTCCGCGCTGTCGCAGACGATCCTCTCGGAGATGTTCGCGACGTTCGCCCGCTCCACCGGCGTCGGCCTCGGCTACCAGCTCACCGCGGTGCTCGCGGGCGGGTTCGCGCCGATGATCGCCAGCGCGCTGACGGCCGCGGCGGGCGGCGCGTCGTGGGGCGTGAGCCTGTACGTCATCGCGGGATGCGCGCTCAGCGCGGCGGCCATCATCGCGGTGCCGGAGAGCGCGGGGCGCTCGCTGCGCGCGGACCGGCGCGCGGCCGTCGAGACGGGGGGATGAGATGGGGCTGATCGGCTACGTCAGCGACGAGCGCGACCTGGCGCTCGCGGACGTGGACGTCGAGGTCGCCGACCGTACGAACGCCTGGGTGACCAGGTCCAGCGCGTCCGGCGCGGTGCGGCTCGACGTGCCGTCGGGCCGCTACCGGGTGACGCTGGCCAAGGACGGCTACGGCGCGAAGCACGTCACCGCCGAACTCGGCGACGGCGTACGGCGGTTCCGGCTGCTGTCCGACCGGATCTACGGCTACGTGTGGCCCAAGTGGACGGTCTCCGGCGGCACCGCCGAGTTCCGCATCCACAGCCCCGAGCCGTACCGGCTGAGCCTGCGCCGCTACGGCGCGGACGTGGGCGGCGAGCGGATCGTCGGCTGGTTCGACGAGCACGCGCCGCGCGCGACCGCGCAGGTCACCCCGGACGGCGACTACACGCGCGGCGGCGTGCACTGGAACGAGCACGGCTACGTCGACCCGAACCACAAGCAGTTCGTCACCGCGCCCGAACGCGGCGGGCTCTACTACTTCCACGCCGAGGGCGAGTCAGGCGCGCACTTCTCGTTCCCGTGGGTGGTCGCCCCGCGCGCGCCGCGTGCCCGCATCGCCGTACTGGCCTCGACGAACACCTGGAACGCGTACAACAACTTCGGCGGGCGCAGCAACTACGTCAACGCGGCCGGGCTGCCGGACGAGCCGGTGCTGGTGCCGCGCATGGAGATGCGCCGCTACCAGGAGTCGTCGTTCAGCGAGCACCAGTTCCCCGACGACGCGTACCCGCCGCTGTCCTTCGACCGGCCGGAGCCGCTGAACCAGATCGGCCCGGACGAGGGGCCGCTGGACCCGGTGCGCGGCCGGCAGCCGTGCCACCTCGCGTCCGCGGAGTGGCGGCTGATCAGTTGGCTGGAGCGCAACGGCTACGGCCACGACCTGTACGCCGACGCCCACCTGCACGACGGCACGCTGGACCTCGACGCGTACCGGGTGCTGGTGCTGAACACCCACCCGGAGTACTGGTCGCGGGAGATGTACGACCGGGTGTGGACGTGGGTGCACGAGCGCGGCGGCAAGCTGGCCTACCTGGGCGGCAACGGCGCCGACTGCGAGGTGGAGTTCACCGCGGACGGCGGGCTGCGGTTCCGGACCGAGGCCGTGGAGGACGGCCCGTACGAGAGCCGCATGGCGCGCAGCCACCGGCCGACCAGCGCGCTGCTCGGCGTGGTGTTCACCAGCGCGGGCGCGATGACGGCCGCGCCGTACCGGGTGGCCGACGCCGGGCACTGGGCGTTCGCCGGCACCGGGCTCGCCCACGGCGACGTGTTCGGCGCGGCCGGGCTGCACGAACGGTGCTCCGGCGGCGCGTCCGGCCACGAGACCGACAAGACCGGCGCGCACACCCCCGAGGGCGCGGCCGTCCTGGCGCGCGGCACCAACGCGGGTGACGGCGGCGCCGAGCTCGTCCACCTCACCACCGCGAGCGGCGGCGAGGTGTTCGCGGCCGGGTCCATCACGTGGTCCACGTCCGTGCCGGTGGACGACGCGGTGGCCGCGGTGACCCGGAACGTCCTCGACCGATTCCTGACCCCGGACACGAAAGAGAGTGAGTCATGACCACGCTGAAGGGGCCGGCGCCGGCCGCGGCGGGCGCCGGGCGCGGAGACGACGGCCTGCGGGAGCGGGTCGCGGCGATCATCGCCGACATCCGGGAGCGCGGCGACGCGGCGGTGCGCGCGTACTCGGAGCGGTTCGACACCTGGTCGCCCGCGGCGTTCCGGCTGTCGGAGGAGGAGGTCGCGCGGATCGTCGACGGGGTGCCCGCCCAGGTGCTCGACGACATCCGCTTCGTGCAGGACCAGGTCCGTACGTTCGCCGGGCACCAGCGTGCGTCGCTGACCGACTTCGAGGTGGAGACGCTGCCGGGCGTACGGCTCGGGCAGAGGAACATCCCGGTCGCGGCGGCCGGGGCGTACGTTCCGGGCGGGCGGTACCCGCTGACCGCGTCCGCGCACATGACGATCGTGACCGCCAAGGTGGCCGGGGTGGCGCGGGTGACCGCGTGCACGCCGCCGATCCGCGGGGAGATCCCGGCGGCGACGGTCGCGGCGATGCACCTGGCGGGGGCGGACGAGATCCTCCTGCTGGGCGGGGTGCAGGCGGTGGCCGCGATGGCGGTCGGTACGGAGAGCATCGGGCGGGTCGACATGCTGGCCGGGCCGGGCAACGCGTACGTCGCCGAGGCGAAGCGGCAGCTCTTCGGTGAGGTCGGCATCGACCTGTTCGCCGGGCCCACGGAGATCCTGATCGTGGCGGACGCGACCGCCGACCCGTTCACCGTGGCCGTGGACCTGCTGTCCCAGGCCGAGCACGGCCCCGACTCGCCCGCCGTACTGGTCACCACGAGCGCGGAGCTCGGTACGGAGGTGCTCGCGCACATCGAGGAGCTGCTGCCCGGCATGCCGACCGCCGACATGGCCGGCCCGGCCTGGCGCGACCACGGCCAGGTGCACGTGGTGGCCGACCTCGACGCGGCGTTCGCCCTGGCCGACCGCTTCGCCTCGGAGCACGTCCAGATCCTCACCGCCGAGCCGCGCGAGGCGCTTGCGAAGATGCGCGACTACGGCGCCCTGTTCCTGGGCGCGGGCACGTGCGTCTCGTACGGCGACAAGGTCATCGGCACCAACCACGTCCTCCCAACCCGCGGCGCCGCCCGCTACACGGGAGGCCTCTGGGTCGGCAAATACCTCAAGACCGTCACGTACCAAGAGGTAACCAACCCGTCGACCAGCGCGCGGCTAGGCGAGCTCTGCGGCCGAGCCGCCCGGGTAGAACTCTTCGAAGGCCACGCCCGCAGCGGCGACATCCGAGCCGCATCCCAAACCGGCACCCCCCTCCCCTGGACAAGCCACACGCTGGGGCCCGCGTGAACGCCGCCCCTCCCAGCGCGGGATCCAGAGAGCCCTCCATCCGCACCCTTCCTGGGGTGGGGGCTGGGGAGTGCCCTTCCCCTCCCCTGGGCCAACCACGCGATGCGGCCCGCATGACAGCCACCCCTCCCAGCGCGGGGTCCAGAGAGCCCTCCGCCCTTCCCCGTTCTGGGGTGGGGGCTGCCCCTCCTTTTCCCTCTGATCTCGGGGTGGGGGCTGGGAAGCGCTCCGCCCTTCCCCGGGACCAACCACGCGATGGGGGTCCGCGTGAACGCCGCCCCTCCGTCCACGTCCGCCGCGGGGTACGGGGAGTTCTCCATCCATTCCCTTCTTCCTGGCCTCGGGGCGGGGCCTGCGGAGTACTTCGCCCCTCTCGCTTCCCCGGGGCTCGGAGCGGGGGTTTGGGGGCGCTCCGCGCCTCGCGCTTCCTCCGGCCTCAGCGCGGGAAGGCGGGAGCACGACCCCCTTCCCCCGTGCCCAGCTCTCAGCGCGGGGGTGGGGGTCCGTGACACCGGGGGCGAGGGGGGTTCCTCCCGCCTCCCTTCGCCGGGCGTCAGCGCAGGAGCCGAGGTCCACGGCGCGGGCACGGGGGACGGGGGCGTTCCGCCTCTGGTCTGGGTGTGGGGAGCGGGCGCGCTTCCCTGGGCGCAGGGGGAGGAGGGGATTTCGCCCCGCGGGCTGCCGCCGGGCTCGGGGCGGGGGTTTGGGGGCGCTCCGCGCCTCGCACTTCCGCTGGCCTCAGCGCGGGGGTGGGGGAGAGCTGCGACATCTCCCATCCCCAGACCTCAGCGCGGCGGCCGGGGTCCGTGACGCCGGGGGCGGGGGGCGTTCCGCCTCCGGCCTGGGTGCGGGGGGTGGGGGGCATTCCCCCTCTCCTCAGTCCCCGGCCCTGAGTGCGGGGGACGAGGGGGGTTTCTCCCGCGTCGCTTCGTTGGGCGTCAGCGCGGGGGCCAGGGAGAGGACGGTTCAGTGAGGTACGGACGGTGCGACGAGGTCGACGCGGAAAGGCAGGGCATGTGACGTACACGGTGGGTGGCGGGGCTGATGGGCTTATTCGGGGGGTGTCTCCGGTGTTGGAGGTGCCGTTTTATGCGGATGGGGGGCTTGACGAACCCGGGTTTGGGCGGGTGGTGGATTACGTGCTCGGGTGCGGGGTGAGCAGCGTGATGTTCCCTGGCTACGCCTCGGAGTTCCTCAAGCTCACCGGGGACGAGCGCGGGCGGCTGAACGCGATCCTGCTCGGACGGACCCGCGACCGTACGGACGTGGCCGCCGTGGTGGCCGTGCAGGACCACGCGACCCGGCTCGCCGCGGACCACGCGCGCCGGCTCGTGGACCAGGGCGCGGACGCGGTCAACCTGCTCCCCCCGTACCAGCTCACCCCCTCGGCGCGGGACGTCCACGAGCACGTCAAGGCGGTGGCCGCCGCCGTGCCGGACACCCCGATCGTGGTGCAGTACGCCCCGGAGCAGACCGGCACCGCGCTCGACGCGTCCGCGATCGCCGCGATCGCCGCCGAGCGCCCGAACGTGCGCATGGTGAAGGTCGAGTCGACGCCGCCCGGCCCGTTCATCGCCGACCTGGGCCGCCAGCGCCCGCTGCTGCCCGCGATGGTCGGCTACGCCGGGGTGCAGCTCCCGGACGCGCTGCGCCGCGGCGCCGTCGGCGTGCAGCCCGGCTGCTCGTTCACCGAGCTGTACGTCGACGTGTGGGACCTGTACGCGGCCGGCGACCAGGACGCCGCGTTCGACCTGCACCGCGCGTTCCTGCCGTACATCTCGTACTGGATGCTCGGCTCGGAGCTGATCGTCGCTGCCGAGAAGCTGATCTCCCAGCGCCGCGGCCTCATCGGCAGCGCGTACTGCCGCGCACCCGCGCACCACCTGGACGCCGAGGAGGTCGCGATGGTCGACCGCTTCCTCACCGAGTTCAAAGACCGCCTGCCCGACCTGTCCTGACCACCGGAGGAACCATGGGCCGCATCCAGCTCAGTACGGCGGAGGCGCCGTCGCCGCGCGGCGCGTACGCGCAGGGCGTCGTCGCCGGCGACCACGTCTACACGGCGGGCCTCGGCCCGCTCGACCCCGCGACCAAGGAGGTCGTCGGTACGGAGGCCGGCGAGCAGACCCGGCAGGTGCTGCGCAACCTGTCGGCGATCCTGGCCGAGGCGGGCGCGTCGCTCGCGGACGTCGTCAAGGTGACCGCGCACCTCCAGGACGGCGAGCGCGACTGGGCCGCGTTCGACACCGCGTACGGGGAGTTCTTCACCCCGCCGTACCCGGTGCGGACCACGGCGGGCTCGAACCTGGGCGGCATCCTCGTGGAGATCGACGTGGTCGCGTACCGCCCGCGGGCGCGCGCGGCCGAATAGGGTCAGGGCGGAAGTGTGCGCGGAGATGAGGGGCGGCATGGCCGGTTCGAACGGTGACGGCAAGGCGCCGTCGCCCGCGGTGGATCGGGCGCTGACCGTGCTCGAAACGCTGGTGGCGGCCGACGAGCCGATGACGCTGACGACGCTCGCGCAGGTCACCGGCATTCCGCTGGCGACATGCGCGTCCATCACCCGCACGCTGGAGATGCGCGGTTACGCCGCGCGGCGGGTCATCGGGCGCAGCCATTTCTGGCGGCCCACGCTGCGGCTGAACGGCCTGGCCGCGCAGCTCGTGAAGAAGGTCGACCTGATGCGCACCGCGCAGCCGTTCCTGAAACGGCTGGTCGACGCGATCGGCGTGCCCGCGCACGTCGGCGTCCTCGAGGGCGGCGAGGTCATCTACGTCGCGAAGGTGGCCGCGCCGGGCATGCTGCAGTTCGACACGTACCCGGGCAAGGCCTCCCCGTTCAACCTGACCGCGCTGGGCCGCGCCATCGCCGCGCACCTGCCCGACGACACGCTCGACCCGCTGATCAAGAAGGCCGCGGTGGGCCGTGGGCCGAACGCCCATCCCGTACGCGGTGCCGCGCTGCGCGCCGAGCTGGCCGAGGTCCGCGACCGCGGCTACGCCACCGAGGACGAAGAGGAGGACCCGGGCATCGCCTGCGTCGCCGCGCCGTTCTTCGACGCCGACGGCGCGGTCGCCGGGTCGATCGGGGTCACCGGTTCCGCCGAGCAGATGCGCACCGCCGGGTTCGACACGGTCGGTGAGCAGGTCGTCGCGCAGGCGCAGGCGCTGGGCCGCGAGCTGCGGGCCGGCACCGTCCAGCTTCCGTACGGCGTCTAGCCCCGGCCCGTCCGGCGCACGGAATTACCACTCCGCGCCTTGTCACTTCGTGATCGCCAGAATAGTATTTTTCAAATTCGAATTCTATCTTCGAAATACGGAAGATAGGTGGAGCCAGTGAGAATCCCGCGTTCCCGTATGTGGCCGGTCGCCGCCCTGGTCGCCGGCGCGCTCGCGCTGGCCGGCTGCGGCGCCGGGCGCGGCCCCGCGGCCACCGTGCGCAAGGCAGGCGCGACGATGACCGGTCCCATGCGCACCGGTGGGACCCTGCATTTCGGCCAGTCGCAGGGCATCACCCAGCTCGATCCGAACACCATCGCGAGCAGTTCCCAGACGCAATTGCAGACGCTGCTGTGGAACGGCCTGACGAAGTACGCGCCGGACATGTCCGTACGCCCGGACCTCGCGACGTCGTGGACGGCCTCGGCGGACTACCGGCACTGGACGTTCCACCTGCGCCCCGGCGTCCGGTTCCACAACGGAAAGCCGTTCACCGCCGACGACGCGGTGAAGAACATCCGGCGGGTGCTCGACCCGAAGACCGCCGCGCAGGCCGCCGTCAAGATCAGCATGATCGACAAGGTCCGCGCGGCCGGCCCGACCACGCTCGACATCGACCTCAAGACGCCGAACCCGCAGCTCCCCAACGGCCTGGTGGACATCAAGATGACCGACGTCGACCACATCAAGGACGTGAACCGCACCGCCAACGGCACCGGCCCGTACAAGCTGGCCCGGTTCGTGCCGAACCAGTCGGTCACCGTGGTCCGCAACGACCGCTTCTGGGGCCCGCGCCCGCGGTTCGACCGCATCGAGATCCAGCGGTACGCCGACGCCACCGCGGCGCAGAGCGCGTTCCTGTCCGGCGAGCTTGACACCCTCACCGAGCTGGCCCCGGACACCGCAAGCTACCTGGCCGTGGGCCGTACGCTGCTCGGCGCGCCGCAGCCCGCCGGGGTCGCGGTCTGGGAGCTGGACACGAAATCCAAGCCGTTCGACAACCCCAAGGCGCGGCTGGCGCTGTCGTACGCGGCCGACCGCGCCGCGATGAACCAGGCCGCGTACGCGGGCAAGGCCGTCGTCAACGACACCGACCAGCCGGTCAACCCCACCGGCCCGTACTACGACAAGGGCCTCCCGCACCACACCTTCGACCTGGCCAAGGCCAAGAGCCTGTTCGCCGAGGCGGGCGTCAGGAAGGGCAGCACGCTGACGTTCTGGACCACGGCGGGCGCGAACCTGGAGTGGACCACGATGGGCCAGATCCTCCAGCAGGACCTCGAGAAGATCGGCATCAACCTCCAGATCCGCAGCAACGAGGTCGCGACCTGGGCGGCGAAGGCGTTCCCGAAGGGCAAGCGCTACCCCGGGCTGATCTACGCGAACTTCCTGTCGTTCCCGCCGCCGCCCGCCGACTACGCGGTGAGCTGGTACTCCAACAGCGGCACCTGCGAATGCAACTGGACGGCGCCGGACGCGTACGAGAAGGCGGCCGCCGCGGTGTCGCGGTCCAGCGGCGGCGACCGGGCGCGCGGGTTCACCGACGCGCAGCGGGTGCTCAACGCGAACGTGCCGATCGTGACGCTCGCCAACACGTCGCCGCTGTCGGTGGCGCAGAAGAACGTACGCGGAGTCTGGGTGCAGAGCGAAGGCACGCTGCACCTCGAGGACGCCGGATTCGCCGCCGGGAGCCGACCGTGATCGCCTACATCGCCCGCCGCCTGGGCCTCAGCATCCTGATGATCGCGCTGGTCTCGGTCCTGGTCTTCGTGGTGCTGCGGCTGCTGCCCGGCGACCCGACGATCACCCGGGTGGGCGCCGCGCAGGCCATCGACGCCAAGACGCTGGCCGCGATGCGCCACTCGCTCGGCCTGGACGACCCGATCCTCGTCCAGTACGGCCGCTGGATCGCCGGGCTGTTCCACGGCGACCTGGGCCAGTCGTACTTCAGCGAGTACCCGGTCGGGGAGCTGATCGGCCAGCGGATCGGCGCGACCGTGCTGCTCGCCGTCGCCGGGCTCGTCCTCGGCGTGCTGCTCACCGTGCCGCTCGCGGTGCTGCCGGCGATCTCCCGGCGCAAGATCTGGGGACGGCTGGTCGGCGGGTACTCCACCGTCGGCATGGCCGCGCCGCCGTTCGTGTTCGGCATCATCCTGATCGCCGTGTTCAGCGTCGGCCTCGGCTGGACGCCCACCGGCGGCTACCAGTCGCTGTGGTCCGACCCGGGGGCGAGCCTGCGGCTGCTCGCGCTGCCCGCGGTCACGCTGGCCATCACGCTGTCCGCGCCGCTCGTGCACTACCTGCGGGTGTCGATGCGCGAGGTCGAGTCCGCCGCGTACGTGCGCACGGCCACCGGCAAGGGCCTTGGCCGGCCGGGCGTGGTCGGCGGGCACGTGCTGCCGAACGCGCTGCTGCCGACGCTCACCGCGTTCGGCGTCATGATCGGCTCGGTGCTCGGCGGCGTGGTCGTCGTCGAGTACGTGTTCCGCTGGCCCGGACTCGGGTCGCTGATCGTGGACGCCGTCCTGCAACGCGACTACGCGGTGCTCCAGTCGGCCGTGCTGCTGGTCGCCGCCGCGTTCGTGCTGGCCAACCTGCTGATCGACATCCTCGCCGGGCTGCTCGACCCGCGCCTGCGGGTGGGCGGCGCGCGCACCCGGGCGCGCGGCACCACCGCCGCCGCCCTTGCGACGGGAGGTGCCCGGTGACCGTCCTCCAGATGAGCGAAGAGGCCGCCACGGCGCGGTCGCGTACGGGGGTGTGGCGGAAGGTGGTGCGCCGTCCGGCCACCGCGGTCGCGCTGGCCGTGCTGGTCGTCCTGGTGCTGCTCGCGATCCTGGGACCGGTGGTCTTCACCGCGCCGGACCTCATCGACGTGCCCGCCAGGTACGCGCCCGCGTCCTGGGCACACCCGCTCGGCACCGACGAGCTCGGCCGCGACCTGCTCAGCCGGATCGCCGCCGGGGGCCGGGTGTCGCTGCTGATCGGGGTGGCGTCCACGGCCCTCGCCATGATCATCGGCACCGTGTGGGGCGCGGTCGCGGCGGCGCGCGGCGGCTGGCTCGACGAGGTGCTCATGCGCATCGGCGACGCGTTCATGGCCATCCCGATGATCTTGTTCGCGCTGATCTTCGTGGCCGCGTTCGGCGGCGACACGTTCACCCTCGCGCTGGTCATCGGCCTGCTGATGGCGCCGCTGACCGCCCGCATCGCGCGCGCCGTGGTGCTCGGGGAGACCAGCGGCGAGTACGTACGGGGGCTGCGCGCGGTCGGCGCGTCCGAGACGCGGATCCTGTTCCGGGAGATCCTCCCGAACACCGCGCCCGCCCTGATGGCGCAGGCGTCGCTGAACATGGCCACCGCGCTCATGGTCGAGGCGTCGCTGAGCTTCCTCGGCCTCGGGGTGCAGCCGCCCACCGCGTCCTGGGGAACGCTCCTGCAACAGGGGTACACGAAGCTGTTCGAATCGATCTCCTACCCGCTGGTCCCGGCGCTGGTCGTGGTCATCGCGATCGCCGCGTTCAACACCGTCGGCAACGGGCTCCAGCGGATCCTGATCGGAGACGACCGTGACTGAGGCACCCGTGCTCGACATCAGCGGCCTGACGGTCGGCGTGCCAGGGCGCGACCTGGTGCGCGGCGTGGACCTCGCGCTGGCCGCGGGCGAACGCGTCGGGCTGGTCGGCGAGTCCGGCAGCGGCAAGAGCCTGCTCTCGCTGGCCTGCATGCGGCTCAACCCGCCGCCGACGCGCATCACCGGCGGCGCCATCCGGCTCGACGGCCGCGACCACGCGACCGCGTCGGAGAAGGAGATGCGCGCCGCCCGGGGCGCGTCCGTCGCGATGATCTACCAGGACCCGCTGACCAGCCTGAACCCGGTCCGTACGGTGGGCCGCCAGATCGTCGAGGCGGTCCGCGCGCACGCGGACACCGGGCGCGCGGCCGCCCGGCGGCGCGCCGTCGACCTGCTCGGCGAGGTCGGCATCCCGGAACCGGCCGTACGGGCGGACGCCTACCCGCACGAGTTCTCCGGCGGCATGCGGCAGCGCGTGGTGATCGCGATGGCGCTGGCCGCCGAGCCGCGCGTGCTGATCGCGGACGAGCCCACCACCGCGCTCGACGTCACCACGCAGGCGCGCATCCTCGCGCTGCTCGACCGGATCGCCGACGAGCACGGCACCGCCGTCCTGTTCATCACCCACGACCTGGCGGTGGCCGCCGGGTTCTGCCGCCGCGTCGAGGTGATGCGGCACGGCCGGATCGTGGAGAGCGCGCCCACCGAGCGGATCTTCGCCCACCCGGCCCACCCGTACACGCGGGGCCTGCTCGACGCGCTCTGCACGCTGGACGTCGACCCGGACCGCCCGCTCGCCGTGCTCGACGACATCGAGGAGGACGCGGGATGACCGACGACATCCTGCTGGACGCCCGCGACCTGGTCATGGACTTCTCCGGTACGCGGGCGGTCGACGGCGTCAGCCTGGAGCTGCGCCGCGGCGCCACGTTCGGGCTGGTCGGGGAGTCCGGCTGCGGGAAGTCCACGCTGACGTCGCTGCTGCTCGGGCTGCGCAGGCCCACGTCCGGCACCGTGCGGTTCCGCGGCACCGAGCTGGGCGGGCTGTCCGGCACGGCGCTGCGCCGTACGCGGCGGCACATGCAGATGGTGCTCCAGGACCCGGTGGGCTCGCTGAACCGGCGCAAGACCGTCGCGCAGATCATCGCGCTGCCGCTTGAGGTGCACGGCGAGGGGGACGCCGCCGCGCGCCGCGCCCGCGTCGGGGAGCTGCTCGACCTGGTGGGGCTGCCGTCGTCGTCCGCGTCGCGGCGGCCGGGCGAGCTGTCCGGCGGGCAGTGCCAGCGGGTGGGCATCGCGCGGGCCATCGCGCTGCACCCGGACCTCGTGGTGCTGGACGAGGCGGTGTCCGCGATCGACGTGGCCACGCAGGCGCAGATCCTCAACCTGCTGCGGTCGCTGCAGACCGAGCTGGGCCTGACGTACCTGTTCGTCTCGCACGACCTGGCCGTGGTGCGCTACATGGCGCCGGAGATCGCCGTCATGCACGAGGGCCGCATCGTGGAGCGGGCCAGCCGCGACGACCTGTTCACCGCGCCCCGCGAGGAGTACACCCGCACGCTGATCGACGCGATCCCGCGGGTGCCCGTACGGGATGACGGGGCGGATGACGGGGCGGCCTCGTGATCCGGGTCGCGCTGGCCGGGCTCGGGGACATCGCCGCGCAGGCGCACCTGCCCGCGCTGCTGCGGTCGCCGCGGATCGAGGTGGCCGCGCTCGCGGACCCCGACCCGGACCGGCGCGCCGCCGCCGCGCGGCTCGCCCCGGGCGCCGCGGCGTACGACGGCCTGGCGCCGGTGCTCGCGGACCCGTCGATCCCGGCGGTCGTGCTGGCCACGCCGCCGTGGATCACCACCGGCCTCGTCCGCGACGCGCTCGCCGCCGGGAAGTACGTCCTGGCGGAGAAGCCGCTGGGCACGAGCCTGGCCGAGGTCCGGAAGCTCGCGGACCTGCCGCACGACCGGCTGCAGGTCGGCCTGACGTACCGGCACGACCCCGCGCTGGACCGGCTGCGCACCTGGATCGCGGACGGCCTCCTCGGCTCGCCGCTGCTGATCCGCGCGCAGATCTACGACGAGCCGCGCGCCGCCGACGGCCCGTACGCCCGCCGCATGCGGGCCACCCTGGACCACGGCCCGCCCGTCGTCCACGAGGGCGCGCACCTCTTCGACTGGCTCGCGTTCCTGCTCGGCGGCCCGCCCAGCGGCGTCGCGGACGCCTGGGCGCTGGCCACCGAGCCGGGCCTGGGGTCGCCGAACCTCGGCGGCGCCCGGCTGACCTGGCCGGACGGCACCACCGCGGTGACCGAGTTCGGCTGGTGGACCGACGCGCTGCCGCGGTGCGCGGTGGGCGTGCTCGGCGCGGACGGGTACGCCGAGCTGGACGGCCTCACCTTCGACCTGGAGCTGCGCACCCGCGACGAGACGCGGGCCGCCCGGTTCCCCGGCGACCGTACGACCCGCTCGTTCGACCGCCAGCTCGACCGGTTCGCCGACCTGGCGGCGGGCCGTACGGACCGGGCCGTCCCCGGCCTCGCCGAGGGGCTAGCCGGGCTCGAACTCAGCGAACGGATCGTCGCGATGGCGCGGGGCCGCGACGACCAGGGCGGGTCGCGTACGTACGGGGGAGACGCATGACCGTGTGGAAGTGGCACGAGACCGACCGGGAGCGGCTGGCCGAGGTGCTGCCCGAGGCGCTGGTGGTGCTGCCGGTCGGCACCGTCGAGCAGCACGGACCGCACCTGCCGTCCGGTACGGACGCGCTGGTCGCCGCGGCAGTCGCGGAGGAGGCCGCGCACCGCGCCGGCGCGTCGGCGCCGCGCGACCTGGTGCTCACGCCCGCGCTGCCGTTCGGCGCCTCGGACCACCATTTCGTGTTCGGCGCGACCCTGTCCCTGTCGCCGGAGACCACCACGGCCGTGCTCGGCGACCTGGCCCGCTCGGTGGCCGCCGACGGCGGGCGGCGGCTGGTCATCGTCAACGGCCACGGCGGCAACCGGGGCGCCTGCCACGCCGCCGCCGCGACCGCCGCCACCCGCCACGGCCTGGCCACCGCGTACCTCGACTACTGGGACCTGTTCCCGTACGACCGCATCGCCGGCGACCCGCCGAACGTGCCCGGCCACGCGGGCAGGTTCGAGACCTCGATCGTCGCCCACCTGCGCCCCGACCTGGTCGGCACGCCGCCGGACCGGGACCTCCAGCCCGCCGTGCCGGACGCCCCCGGCGTCACCGTGCACACCCCGGACCTGTGGCGGACCATCGACGGCTACACCGACCGCCCGGCCGACGCGTCCGCCGCCGACGGCGCCGCCTGGTTCGCCCTCCTCACCGCCGCCCTCGCCGACCGCCTCGTCACCCTGGCCCGCGACCTGTAGCGCACCCCGGAAGGGACCCTTTGGTGAGTACCGCCATCCCCGTCGTCGACTTCCACACCCACACGCCCGCCTGGGACCACGCGTCCTGGCTGGCCGGAAAGGCGTTCACGCCCGCGGACTTCACCGCGTTCATGGACACCGCGGGCATCCGCGCGGCCGTGGTGCTCAGCCACGACGGGCTGTTCCACGCCACGCCGGAGGCCAACGACCGGCTCGCGGAGTTCGTCGCCGCCGACCCGTCCCGCATGGTCGCGTTCGGCACGGTCAACCCGCGCTACCCGGGCGCCGCCGAGGAGATGGAGCGGTGCTTCGCGACGCTGGGCATCCGCGGCCTGAAGATCCACCCCTGGCTGCAGGGCGTCAGCATGCACGAGCCGAGCCTCGACCCGATCGCCGAGGTGGTGGCCGCGCACGGCGGCATCGTGCTGTGCCACGACGGCACCCCGCCGTACGCGACCGCGACGCAGATCGCCGCGTTCGCCCGGCGGCATCCCACGGTGCCCGTGGTGCTCGGCCACGCCGGGCTGCACGACACCTGGCGCGAGGCGATCGCCGCCGTCAACGAGACCGCCAACCTGCACATCTGCCTGTGCGGGGTGCCGCCGTACGCGGGGAGGCGCATCATCGAGCGCTGCCCGCCGGACCGGGTGCTGTTCGGCTCCGACGCCGGGCTGTCCGACCAGGTCGGCCAGGCGTACGCGGTGGCGCGCGCGCAGGAGATCACCCAGTGGGGCCTGGACGCCGCCACGCTCCGCCGCGTCCTCTACGACAACCCGCGTGACCTGCTCAAAGGATGGCCCGCGTGACGTACACGATCAGCGCGGTGCAGACCGCGCCGGTGAGCCTGACCGCCGCCCCCGACCTCACCGTGCACGGCGCGAAGGGCGCGCACGACCGGTCGGACTTCCTGCTCGTCCGGGTGGTCGCCCGCGACCGGCAGGGCCGCGAGGTCACCGGATACGGCGAGGTCAGCGCCACGCCGCTGTGGAGCGGCGAGGACGGCACGACCGCCGCCCACCTCATCCGCACGGTGCTGGCGCCCGCGCTCGCCGGCGCGCCGCTGGCCCCGGTCGGCGGCGCCGAGGCCGCCATGGACCGGGCGCTGGCCGCCAGCCCGTTCACCAAGGCGGGCGTGGCCACCGCGCTGTGGGACGCGTGGGCGCGGGCGCTCGGCGTGCCGCTCGCCGTGGCGCTCGGCGGCCCGTACCGCACGGAGGTGCCGATCAAGCTGTCGCTGTCCGGCGACGGCGCGGTGCTCGACACCGCGTACCGGGCCGCGCGCGCCGCCGGGTTCGGCGCGTTCAAGGTCAAGGTCGGGCTCGGCGTGGACGGCGACCTGGCGCGCGTCGCCCGCGCCCGCGAGCTCGCCGGGCCGGACGCGTTCCTGGGCGTCGACGCGAACGGCGGCTGGAGCCGCGCCGAGGCGGCGCGCGCCGTCGCCGGGCTCGCGCCGTACGGCATCGCGTTCGTCGAGCAGCCGGTCGCCGCCGACGACCTGGAGGGGCTGCGCGCCGTACGGGCGCTCGGCGTCACCGTGATCGCGGACGAGTCCGTGTTCGGCCTGAGCGACCTCGTACGCGCCATCCGCGCGGACGCCGCCGAGGTGGCGTCCGTCTACATCGGCAAGGCCGGCGGACCCGGGCGCGCCGTGCACCTGGCGCGGGTCGCGTCGGCGTTCGGGGTGCGGTCGCTGATCGGCTCCAACGGCGAGCTCGGCATCGGCGCGGCCGCCCAGTTGCACGCCGCCTGCGCCATCCCCGACCTGGCCACCGACCTGCCGTCGGACATCATCGGCGCCCACTACTACTCCGAGGACATCCTCGCCGAGCCGCTGGACAGCGACGGCTCGCGCGTCCGCCTCACCGACCGCCCCGGCCTCGGCGTCACGCCGCGGCCCGACCTGCTCGACCTCTTCTCGTAACCCCCAGCGAAGGAGACATTCGTGCGCAGAGCCATCACGCCCGTCGCCCTCGCCGCGCTGCTCGCCCTCATCGGCGGCGGCACGGCGAGCGCCGCGGCCCATCCCGCCCGCGCCGCCGCGCGCCCGGCGGCCGTACCGGCGAACCTGCCGTCCACGCACCGTCCGTGGGTGCCGAAGGACGGTGTCCGAGCCACCCACCCGGGCGGCAACACCATCGGCACGCAGGTCCGCGAGGCCGAGCCGCGCAAGGACGGCTACCGGCACATCGACACGCCGCGCCTGATCAAGCGGCTCAAGGCGCTGCACGTCAACACGTACTACTACTCCGTATGGGACGAGCCGACCGACTGGGCCGACCTGAAGAACGAGTTCGCGCCGGCCGCGCGCCGCGCCGGCATCAAGATCTGGGTGGGCCTCGCGCCGCCCAGCGAGTGCTTCCCGGACTCCGACGCCCACCTCGCGGGCCGCTGCTCCCGCCCGTACGGGACCGACTTCCTCACCTGGGCCAAGCAGGTCGCCGACCTGTCCAAGCAGGACCCGAACATCGTGGCCTGGTCCATCGACGACTTCCTCGCCGGGGAGAACGCCAAGCTGTTCACCCACGACTACCTGACCCGGATGCGGCAGACCACGAAGGCGATCAACCCGGACCTCGGCCTCTACACGATCGCGTACTACGACACCGCCAAGGACCCGTCGTTCTACGAGAAGTACGGCGACGTCATCGACGGCATCGTGTACCCGTACCTCGGCAAGGACAACAACACCAACGACGCGTCCGCCGTCGCGGCGAACCTCGACACGATCCTGCCGCTGGCGGAGAAGAAGAACCTCAGCGTCATCCTGCTCGACTACTCCGGGCGGCTGCTCGACAGCGTGCTCGCGCCCACGTCGCGGTACGTCAACGACGTCCTGAACGTCGGGATGCGCTACACGCGCGAGCACAAGATCGACGGGGTGATCTCGTACGGCACCCAGATGACCGGCCAGAACCTCACCGACCCCAGCCAGGGGCCGCGCCAGGGCGACGGGCGGCTCGCGCTGACCGTCGCGCCGCACGTCGGCACGAAGACCGGCGACTACGCGGAGGCGTCCCAGGAGGTCGCCGTCGACCCGAAGTCGCCGCGGTACGAGCTGTCCTGGTGGCACCGCGACCCGTACTACGGCGGCCTCGGCGGCTACCACTTCATGCAGGTGCTGATCGACGACAAGGTCGTGTGGGACTCCGACGTCACCGACTGGTTCAGCTTCATGTGGGTCAACGGGTCGGACCGGCAGGGCCCGATGGACGTCACCCAGTTCGTGAAGGGCAAGAAGAAGGTGAAGATCGCCTTCCGCCTGTACGAGAAGAAGGGCGTGGGCGACTACTACGTCGATGCCACGTTCGACGACCTGTCGTCGATCGGCCTGGGCATCCACGACCCCGGGTTCGAGGACCCGTCCGCGTGGACGATCGGCGGCAACAGCGACCACGTGAACGCGACCGTCCACGTGTACCACCGCGACGAGCCGGAGCGGATCTTCCGTACCGTCGCGACGCAGTTCGCGCGGCCCTGACCGCGACCGAGGAGACAAGGAACCCGCTTTGATCGTCGATGTCCACGCGCACACCCCGACGCACACCGGACCGGTGCCCGAGCCGGACCGGCTGACGTACGAGGGCTGGCGCACCGACCGCCCGGTGACCACCACGAACTCCTGGGACGACTACGACGCGGCGATGGCCGACGCGGACGTCTCCATCGTGTTCAACATCGCCGTCGACGACCCGCTGTCCTCCACCGGCCTGGACTACCGGCCCGAGGACACCAACGCGGCGACGCTGGCGTTCACCCGGGCCGCGCCGTCCCGCCGGGTCGGGTTCATGTCCGTGAACCCGACCTGGCCGGACGCGGTCGACCAGGCGGAGGAGTGGCGTACGCGCGGGCTCGCCGGCGTCAAGCTGGGGCCGAACTACCAGGAGTTCGACCCGCTCGGCGAGCCCGCGCTGGCGCTGTACGGATGGGCGGAGCGCCACGGGCTGCCCATCCTGTTCCACCAGGGCGCGTCGCCCATCAGGCACGCCCCGCTGCGGTACACGTACCCGCTGGTCACCGACGAGGTGGCGCTGCGGTTCCCGGAGCTGCGCATCGTCATGGCGCACATGGGCCACCCGTGGGGCAAGGAGACCGTCGTCACGATCCGCAAGCACCCGCACGTGTACGCGGACGTCTCGTCGATCTACCTGCGGCCGTGGGTGTGCTATGAGTCGCTGCTGGCCGCGACCGAATGGGGCTGCACGCACAAGCTGCTGCTCGGGTCGGACTTCCCGATCGCGAACACCGGCGAGGCCATGGCCGGGATCCGCCGGGTGAACGCCATCCTGGAGGGCACCGCGCTGCCCCGGGTGCCGGGCGAGCTGATCGAGAACATCATCCACGCCGACGCGCTCGGCGCCCTCGGCCTCAGCGACGCGATCAAGCGGGAGCCGTGGTGACGGATCAGGAGACGGTGGAGGGACGCGGATGACGGTCTCGGGAACGCGCGTCGTTGACGCGCACGTGCGGGTCGGGGAGGGGCGCGAGGTGTCGCTGCCCGTGCGGACGCTGCTGGCGTCCATGGACGCGCTGGGGATCGACGCCGCGCTGATCTCCCCGCCGGAGCGGTGCGTCGCGTACGCCAACGCCGAGGGCAACGCGCTCGTCACGGGCGCGGCCGCCGCGTCCGGCGGGCGGCTGCTCGCGTACGCGGTGGCCAACCCGTGGCGCGGCACCGAGGCGGTAGCCGAGCTGGAGCGCGCCCGGGACGCGGGCGCGGTCGCGCTGGCCGTCGACCCGGTCCTCCAGGGCTTCGACCTGCACGACGGCCTCCTCGACCCCCTGCTGGAACGCGCCGCGGCGTGGCGCTGGCCGGTCTACGTCCGTACGGGCACCCCGCCCACCGCGCTGCCCCTGCCGCTGGCGTCCCTGGCCCGCCGCCACCCCGGCGTCACGTTCCTCATGGGCCGCAGCGGCGCCACCGACTTCTGGATCGACGCCGTCCCGGCCCTGCGCCACGCCCCCAACCTCCTGGCCGACACCAGCTACGCCCCCTGGGACACCGTCCTGTCCGGCTTCGCCGCCGACCCCGCCGTCGGCCCGTCCCGCGTGGTCTTCTCCACCGACGCCCCGTACACAATCCCGGAGTCCGAGCTCAAACGCGTCCTCGACTGGCCCCTCTCCCGCACGGACCGCGCGTCAGTCCTAGGCGCCACCCTCCTCTCCCACCTGCCCTAAGGAAGCGCACCACCCCCCTCACGGCCGCAGGAAAGACCGCCGGGCGCGACAGGCTTCCCGCGACTCTGGGTTGACGCGCTCTCGGGGGAAAGGCCGCGCCACGCGCGACAGTCTCTCCCGCGAAAAAGGCCGCGCTCCGCGCGACTGCTTTTCTCGCGTCCTTGGGTGAGCGTTCTCGGGGTTGGGCCGCGGGGCTATCGCCTCGTGGCGGGGCGCCCGCTCGCGTGGAAAAGGCCGCGCTGCGCGCGACTGATTTCCCGCGTCCTTAGGTCAGCGTTTTCTCAGATGGGCCGCGGGGGCTGTCGCCTCTTGCCGTACATCCTCGGGCTGTTCGCGTGCGACACCTTGTGCGGGCGGCGCCTTTCTCAAGTCGCCCGGCAAGGCGCGCCGGCCCGCGGCGGCACCCAGGGAAACGCCGAACCATTCAGGCACGCGCGACGGATGTCAGCCGAGGAAGCGGCCGAGCGCTACGAATGCGGCTAGTAGCAGGAGGAGTGCGTTGGCCGGGAGCGGTTGGCGTTCGTTGCGGACCAGGTGCACCCGCAGCGCGCCGATCTGCACGATGACCAGGCCGATCGCGGCGGTCGGGGTGAGGATGGGCGCGATGCCGGTCAGCCAGGGCAGGACCACGCCGAGCGCGCCGAGGAC
Source organism: Streptosporangiaceae bacterium (assembly GCA_036502625.1). GTDB lineage: Bacteria > Actinomycetota > Actinomycetes > Streptosporangiales > Streptosporangiaceae > DASXYG01. Next base: position 30,260 of record DASXYG010000069.1, on the reverse strand, counting down.
CTCCACCAGGCCGACCGCCTTCACCCCGGCGTCCGAGGCGTCCTTCATCCAATTGAGGTTGCCCGTCGCGATCAGCCGCTCGCGCGGCCGTACGAGCTTCAGCCCGCCCGCGGCAAGGTAGACCAGTGCGAGCAGCCCTTGCGCGATCCACAGTGCGATGTTCACCGTGCTCCCCGATTCTTACGACTTGTGCGTAGCCTGATGATCTGTGCGTACGGGGGCGGCTGCAAAAGGCACATCCGTGTATGTGTCCAGGAAAGGACCTCTTGTATGGCGAAGGTCACACGGACGACGGGCAGCCCGCCGCACTGGTGATGGCGCTGGCCGAGTGGGCGATGGTCGACCACGAGCGGATCAACGCCAACCGATCCCACGGCCGACCAACACGCCCTCTCTTGGAAATGGCGGCCCGTACATAGCGATCCGCGGCAAATCAAGAAGGTCTTCGCCCTCCGTGACCGTATTGCGGCCCCGTAGATCCGGGAAGCTCTGAGAAGGCTCAAATGAGTGCCGTTAGTAGGACGCGCCGCTTAGGCTTCTTTTGTCGAGATCGGCGTCGCCGAAGTCTCAATCAACGGGGAGTCAGTTCATATGAAGAAGCGCATTCTCCTGGGCGCGGTCGCCGTCGGCGCCGCCCTGGTCGCGTTCACCGGCACGGCGGCGCAGGCGGGCACGGCCCACGGGGGCTTCCGCACCAACTCGGAGTGCGAAGGCAACCGCTACTTCTACTACACCGCGCGTGCCCTCCCGTCAGAGCCGTGCTACTTCGGGCGCGATGGCCTGTGGTACTACACCGCATAAGAACCCCCGCCTGAGCGAACGCGCACCCGCGTCCTCTGACGGGTGCGCCAGGTGGGCGAACGGTCCGCCGGTGATGTGCAGCCGCTGGCTGTCGAGCGGCGGCGGCGTGCTGCCAGGTGGCGCGGCGTACGGTGTGGCGATCAGGCCCATGGCCCACAGTCCGGCGATGAACAGCGCCGCGCTGCCGAGCGCCGCGGTCGCCAGCCGCTTGATCGCCGGGCGCCACGCCCACGCCTCTGGCAGCCCGGGATCGCGGGCGCGCAGCAGCACCCGGAACGCCTCGAGCAGCCCCAGCACGAGCAGCGCGTAGACCGAGACCTCTTTCCTGCAGGTGGCGACCGCGAGCAGCACGGCCGCCGGATCGCCGAGAGGCTCATCACGGCCGGACGCTAGCACCAGCCACGCCCAGCCCAGGAGGCTTCCGAGGACTCGGAGCGCGCTACGTCTCCACCACCTCGCGCGGCCCCGTATTCCTCGAGCGGGGTCGCGCCCTTGCGGGGTGGCGTTCGTGTTGAGAACGCTGTGCCGGCGGACAGGGGTTCGGGGACCCCCGGAGGGGCGCATGGAGACGCCCTCTCGGTAGAGGTCGCAGAAAGGGGTGGCGTGAAAGTCGCACGGGGTGCCGTGAAAGGGGTGGCGTGGGTTCGGCGGGGGCGGTGCGCGTTCGAGGGGCTCATGCGGAGGCGGCCTTCGTGGTTGGAAGCGCGTGTATCTGGGGTGTATTGAGAAACGCATACGTCAGCGCAACGGGGGTTCGGCTTAGGTGGTCGTGTGGGCTGCGGTGGGGCGTCCGTTGCGGCTGACCGGGGTGGAAGGGGTGGCGGGGTGTTCACGGGGTGGCGGTGGGTTGGGACGTTCACTGGGGTGGCGGTTATTGCGGTGGGGGTGCTGCCGTTTGTTGTGGTCGCGGTGTGGGGTCTGGCGCGTCGGCGGCGGGCCGGCGGGGCCGCGGCGGGGTGGGCGTGGCGGCGGTCGGTGGCGGAGATCGGGATTGTTTACGGGACGGTGCCGCTGGTGTGGATGACCATGCTGCCGGGGGGCGGGGCCGGGGTCGCGCCCGCTCGGGTGAGCCTGGTGCCGTTCCGGGATCTGGCCACGATGCCGGCGGGGCAGGTCGTCGGGAACCTGTTGATGTTCGCGGCGCTGGGGTTCCTCGCGCCGCTGCGGTTCACGGCGCTGGCGTCGGTGGCGCGGATCCTGGCGCTCGCGGCGGGCTGCTCGGTCCTGATCGAGACCGCGCAGTACGTCCTGCGGCTCGACCGGGTGTCGTCGGTGGACGACGTCCTGCTCAACACCGCCGGCGCCGTCCTGGCCGCGCTCGCGTCCCGCCCCTGGTGGCGCGCCACGGCCAGGACGCCGTCGGACCGGCCTCGGCCGACCCCCGTACCGGGTCGCTGAACCGCATCCCCCGAGCCCCGCGTCAGTCGTCGACGGACTGGTAGAGGGTGGTCCAGAAGTCGTGGATGAGGTGGGTCGAGTCCGGGGTGGACATCCCGACCTGGGTGAGCAGCAAACCGGTGAGGCGGTTGGCTGGGTCGGCGTAGACGGTGGTGCCGGTTCCGCCGTCCCAGCCGAACTGGCCGGCGGGCGCGTAGTCGCCGCGGTACGTGCGCACCGCCATCCCGAAGCCCCAGCCGCCGTGCAGCCCCCCGCCGAACGACAGGTGGACGATGCTCCGGTACATCGCGTCCCGGGCGGCCTGTTGATCGGGCGTGAGGCGGTTGGTGGTCATCAGCTCGACGGCGGCGCGGGACAGGATCCGTTCGCTCCCGTGCGTCCCGCGGTTCAGCAGCATCTGGAAGTAGGCGTGGTAGTCGTCGGCGGTGGAGACCAGCCCACCGCCGCCGCCCTGGAACGCCTGCGGCTCGCTGAGGCGGCCGCCCTCCGCCTCGTCCCACACGGTGAACTCCCCGGTCCGCGGGTCGGGCCCGTACAGGGGCGGCAGCCGGCCGATCTTGTCGGCGGGCACGTGGAAGCCGGTGTCCTGCATCCCCAGCGGATCGAGGACGCGCTCGCGCAGGAACGCCTCCAGCGACCGGCCCGCGACCCGGGCCACGAGCACGCCGAGCACCTCGTTGCTGAGGTCGTACTGCCACCGCTCCCCGGGCTGGTACGACAGCGGCAGCTCGCCGAGGCGGCGCATCCACTCGTCCGGCCCGGGCGCCGGACCGGACGCCACGCCGTAGTCGGTCCGCTCGAGGATCGCGGCCCTGATCGGGGCGTCCAGCAGCGCGAAGTCCACGCCGAGCCCGAACGTCGAGGTCAGCAGGTCCCGTACGGTGATCGGCCGCCGCGCGGGCACGGTCTCCTCCAGCGGGCCGTCCGGCCGCTTCAGCACCCGGCGGTCGGCGAGCTCGGGCAGCCACGGATCCACCGGGTCGTCCAGCCGCAGCCGGCACTCGTCGAGCAGCACCATCGCCGCCGCCATCGTGACCGGCTTGGTCGTGGACGCCATCCGGAAGATCGTGTCCCGGCGCATCGGTTCGCCACCCTCGTGGCGCATCGTCCCCATCGCCTCGACGTGCGCCTCGCCGCCGCGGCCGACCAGGGCGACGAGCCCGGGGATCCTCCCGGACTCGACGTACCTGGCCAGGACGCCGCGCAGCCTGCGCAGTCCGGCTTCGGAAAAGCCGCAGTTCGTACCCATCGCGCATCTCCTTCTCTCAAGGTGTGCGATGAGCGTCCACCCTGACCTAAGGTCAAGGTCAAGCCGGCGGGATGCGGAGGTGGCGGAGGCGATGGCAGGCGGGCTCACGATCGGCCAGGCGGCGGCGTTCGCCGGCGTCACGATCAAGACCGTGCGGCACTACCACCGGCTCGGCCTGGTCGCCGAGCCGGAGCGGGACACCTCCGGCTACCGCCGCTACCGGTCGACGGACCTGCTCCGGCTGGTCCAGGTCCGCACACTGGCCGGCGCCGGCGTGCCGCTGGCCGAGATCGGCGACCTGCTCGACACCGATCCCGAGACGTTCGCCGGCGCCCTGGACGACGTACGCCGCCGGCTCACCGAACGCATCGAGGACCTGACCGCGCGGCGCGACACGCTGCACCGGCTCGCCCACGGCGACCGCGCCCTGCTGCCCGACCGGGCCTGCGCGGTCCTGGAACGGCTCGCCGATCTCGGCTTCAGCCCCGACTACGTGGCCGGCCAACGGGAGGGCCTCGTGCTGGCCCGCGCGCTGATCCCGGAGATCTTCGACGGCTTCTTGACCCAGCTCGAACACCGGCTCGCCGATCCCGGGTTCGTCGCGCTGACCAAACGCGGCTGGGACGCGCGGTCCTGGGACCCCGACGACCCGCGGATCGAGGAGCTGGCGTCCGCGCTGGCCGACAAGCTGCTGGCCGACCGCGCGCTGCTGGCGGTGCCGACCGGGTTCCGGAACCGCGCCGACGCCGCCTCCCGGTACGGGGTGGTCAACCACCACCGGGAAGACCAGGGGCCGTCCATCGCCCGGCTGAACACCCTGGTCGAGGCCAAGCTGCGCGCGGCCGGCATCGACTTCCCGCACCGGTGACGGCCGTCTCCCGGCGCCGTACGCCGCGTGTTACCTGGGCGTTCACGGAGGAGTCGGGGCGTCTCGGTACGGTCCGGGCGTGATCAGCGAACAGGGGAATGGTGGTGTCGCCCGGCGTGCGCTCCTCGCGGGCGGGCTCGGGCTGGCCGGGGCGGTCGCCGCGGGGGGTCCCGCGGGTGCGGCGGCGCGGGCGCGGGGCGGGCGGCGTGTACTGGTGGCGACGAACGAGCCGTGGGGGACGTACCACGTCCAACCGCTGCTCGCCGAGGCGGCGCGGCGGCGCTGGCGGCTGACCCAGCTCGTCCCCGACCTCAGCCAGATCGCCGCCGGCGACCCCGTCCCGGTGGCCACCCTCGACGACCTCCTCGCGGGCCCCCACGGCCGCCGGCACCCCGACGCGTACGACCTGCTCGTGGTGGCCGGGGCGGACGACTGGCCGCTGGAGTGCGCCGCGCGCCTGCGCCACCTCCCCATGGCGGCCAGTTCGCTGGCGTACCTCGGGCCGGACGAGGCGCCCGGGGCGCGGCGCCTGCGCGGCCGGCTGCGCGTGATCACGTCCTCGTCCGCGGCCGAGTCGCGCGCGTTCGCCGGCTACCTGGGCACGCGCCGGCGCATCCGGGTCGTCGGCTCGCCGCAGACGGACGGGCTCCCGGCGCGCGCCCCCGAGGACGGGCTGGCGCTCGTGCTCACCAGCGTCACCCACCCGGACGCGACCGGTGCCGCCGCGCCGGGCACCGAGCTGCTGCTCGCGTCCGCCGCCCGGCTCGCGGACGCGGGGTGGCACATCCTGGTCGGCCTGCACCCCCGCGAGGACCGGACGCTCTGGGAGCGGTACGAGATCGCGGACGTGCCGTCCGTGACCGCGTCCGCGCGCGCCCAGGTCGCCATCGGCATCCCCGGAACGGTGTTCCCGCTGGTCGCGGCCGTCGGCACGCCGGTCGTCGGCTGCGTCGACCCGGCGCTGAACGTGCCCAAGTACCTCCTGGACGTCTGCTCGTCCACCATCTCCGACGCCGCGGAGGCGACCACGGCCGCGACCGGGGCCTACCTCCCGTCAGCGGACGTCCTCGCCGACGCGGTCGGCCCCATCGGCGGCTCGGCGGCCCGCCTCCTGTCGGCGTGGTCCCGCGTGGCCCGGGGCTAGAAGCGTGCGGCTCCGCGTCAGAACAGCGTCGGCGGGCCGGTCGGTACGGGCTCGGGGAGCGGGTCGAGGTTCGGTACGCGGGCCCGTACGTCGGCGTGGAAGCGGCGGGCCAACGGGAGTGCGTCCGCGTTGTCGGGGGTGTGCACGAACACGGTCGGTGAGCGGCCCTCGCGGAGCCACTCCACCGCCGTGTCCACCCAGACCTGCCAGCCCTCGGCGGTCTCCTCCGTACGGTCGCGGCCGATGTAGCGGACGATCGGGTGCGCGGTGAGCGCGGCCGTCCGGCGGGGGAGCCGCGGCTTGTCCGTCCACGCCGCGCGTTCGGCGTCGCTCGTGGGCCGCTTCCCGAACAGGGTCCGCGTGTCGAACGTCAGCCACTCCGCGCCGACCCGGCCGAGCACCCGCTCCAGCGCCGCCGCGGCGCGCCCGTCGTCGAAGAACGCCCGGTGCCGCACCTCGACGGCGTACGCGTGGTCGCGCGGCATCCCGTGCAGGAACGCGGCCAGCACCCCGAGATCGTCCGGCCCGAACGACCCGGGCAACTGCACCCACAATGCGTGCGCCCGCGCGCCCAGCGGCCCGATCGCGTGCAGGAACCCCCGTACGTCGGCCTCCGCCCCGGTCAGCCGCCGGTCGTGGGTGATCGCCTTCGGCAGCTTCAGCACGAACCTGAAGTCCGCACCGGTCTGCCCGGCCCACGACCGGACGGTCTCCCGCGTCGGCGTCGCGTAGAAGGTGGTGTTGCCCTCCACGGCGTCGCACCAGCTCGCGTACGCGCGCAGCCGCTCGCCCGGCGGCAGCGGCTGCGGCAGGAACCGCCCCCGCCACGGCCCGTGCGCCCACATCGCACACCCCACATGAAGCCGCATGCTCCGACCGTAGCGGCGTACGGCGCCGGGGTCAGCGCCCGGCGGGCCGCCCGGCGTCGTTGGTCAGCCGCCAGCCTCGCGCCCGCTGCTGGCTGCGCCACAGGGCGGCGTAGCGGCCGTCGGCGGCGAGCAGCTCCGCGTGGGTGCCGAGCTCGGCGATCCGGCCGCCGTCCAGCACCGCGATCTGGTCCGCGCGCATGACCGTGCGCAGCCGGTGCGCGATGACCAGCAGCGTACGGCCCTGGCGCAGCTCCGCCAGCGCCGCGTGCACGGCCGCCTCGTTCTCCGCGTCGAGCGCGGACGTCGCCTCGTCGAGCAGCACGATCGGCGCGTCCTTGAGCAGCGCGCGGGCGATCGCCACCCGCTGGCGCTCCCCGCCGGACAGCAGCCGCCCGCCGTCGCCGACCCGGCCGGCCAGGCCGTCCGGCAGCCGCTCGGCGACGAGGTCGACGCGGGCGCGGCGCGCGGCGTCGCGCACCGCCGCGGGCGTGGCCCCGGGCCGGCCCATGCGGATGTTGTCCTCGATCGTGCCGTCGAACAGGTAGACGTCCTGGAACACCAGCGCCACCGCGTCCAGCAGGTCCGCGCTCGCCACGTCGCGCACGTCGGCGCCGCCGACCCGTACGGTGCCGGCGTCGGTGTCGAAGAACCGGGCGACCAGCTTCGTGACCGTCGTCTTTCCCGCCCCGGACGGCCCGACCAGCGCCGTCGTGCTCCCGGCCGGCACGTGCAGGGTGAGCCCGTCCAGCAGCGGCACGCCGTCGTAGCCGAACCGCACGTCGTCGAGGTCGATCGCGGGCGGGCCGAGGGGCCGCGGGCGTACGGGCTCGGGCAGGACGGGCGTGCGCAGCACCGCGTCGATCCGCTCGATCGCCGCGCGGCACACCCGCAGCCCGCCCGCCACACCGGCGAGCGTGGCGAACGGCTGGAGGAAGTGGATGCCGAGCACCAGCAGCGCGATCATCCGGGCCGGCGTGATGTCGCTCCCGGTGGCCAGCAGCAGCCCCACGACCAGCACGGCGGTGAACGCGAGCTGGATGGCGAGCCGGCCGAGCTGCAGGCCGGGCAGCGCGCCCACGACCTCGCGGCGCGCCTCCCGGTGGCGGGCGTCCAGCGCGTCGTCCAGCGGCCTGCTCGCGCCGCGCCCGCGGCCGATCGCGCGCAGCACCGGCTGCGCCGCCGCGAACTCGACCAGCCGCGTGCCCGCCTCGGCGGCGGCCGCGTCGCTCGCCGCCTCCGTACGGTCGGTGACCCGCCGCGCGTACGCGAACACCAGCAGCACGACCGGCACGGTGACCAGCACCGCGAGCGCGATCCGCCAGTCGAGGACGACCAGGAACACCCCGATCACCGCGGGCGTCACGACCGCGTTGATCAGCGTCTGCGTCAGCGTGACCGTCTGCACGGCGGTGTCCAGGCCGTGCCCGAACAGCCGCTCCACCCGTCCCGTGCGCGCGCCGTCGAACCAGCCGAGCGGCAGCCGGACGACATGCGCCCCGATCCGCCCGTACAGCGAGCGCCGCCAGGCCGAGGAGAGCCGCAGCGCGCTGATGCCCATGTCGTAATGCGCGACCCACCCCACGACGACCGCCGCGGCCAGCGGCATCAGCCACCACGCCGCGGTGCCCGTACGGCCGCCGAGCAGCGCGGTGAGCAGCGGCACCAGCAGCCCGAACGCGGCGCCCTCGCTCAGCGCGTACACCGCGGTGGAGACCAGGAACCGCCAGAGCAGGCCGCGGTGCCCGCGCCCGACGACGCGGAACAGCGTGGCGATCATGCGGCGGCCTCCTGCTGGGCGTGCCACAGCCGCGCGTACAGGCCGCCGGCGGCGAGCAGGTCGTCGTGCCGGCCGCGTTCGGCGACGCGCCCTTCGTCGAGCACGAGGATCTGGTCGGCGTGCGCGATGGTCGGCAGCCGGTGCGCGATGACCAGCAGCGTCCGGCCCCCGGCGAGCGCGGCGAGGGCGTCCTGTACGGCCGCCTCGGACTCCGGGTCGGCGAATGCGGTCGCCTCGTCGAGGACCAGGATCGGGGTGTCCGCGAGCAGGGTGCGGGCGATGCTCACCCGCTGCGCCTCGCCGCCGGACAGCTCCGCCTCCTCGCCCAGCACGGTGGCGTAGCCGCGCGGCAGGTCGCGGATGCGCGCGTCGATCGCCGCCGCCGCGGCCACCTCCTCGACGCGCGCGTCGCCGGCGTCCGGGTCCGCCAGCGCGATGTTGTCCCGTACGGACTGGCGCAGCAGGACGACGTCCTGGAACAGGAACCCGATGTGCCGGTACAGCTCGGCCCGGTCCACGTCGCGGACGTCCACGCCGCCGAGCCGGATCGCGCCGCCGGTGGGGTCGGAGAACCGCGCGAGCAGCAGCCCGAGCGTCGACTTGCCCGCCCCGGACGGCCCGACCAGCGCCGTCACGGTGCCGGGTGCCAGCTCCGCGCTGATCCCGTGGAGCACCTCGTGCCCGCCCGCGTAGCCGAACCGTACGTCGTCGAGCTCGAGCGGCAGCGCCCGCCCGGCCGGCGCGGGCAGCGCCACCGGATGGGCCGCGGTGGCCTCGGGCGGTTCCCGCAGCAGCTCGGAGATCCGGTGCGCCGCGTCGCGCGCCCGGCGCCGCTGGTCGCGCGCCGTGTAGATCGGCGTGATCTGCTCGAACAGGCCGAGCCCGAGCAGCAGGAACGCGACGACGTCGAGCGGCCGCGTCCACCCGAGCGCGGCGAACCACGTCCCCGCCCCGGTGACGAGCAGGAGGATCGTGGCGGGCGCCACGGTCGCCCGCGCCAGGCTCCGCTGCCGGATGAAGATCCGCTGCGCCTCGTCATTGACGTCCGCGTACCGCTCCGCCGCAGCCGCGAACCGCGCCGGCGCGGCTCCGACGCGCTCCGCCGCGGCGTCGGCCCGTTCCGGCGGGGCGTCGGCCCGTTCCGGCGGGGCGTCGGGCCGTTCCGGCGGGGCGTCGGGCCGCTCGTCCGTGGCGTCGGGCCGTTCCGCCGCGCGCGTTCCCCCGAACGCCTTGACCACCGCGATGCCGCGGACCAGTTCGATCGCGGACGCGGACAGCTCGGCACGCGCCGCCGCGATGCGCCCGGCCGGCTCCGCCGAGCGGCGCACCATCCGCATGCGCGTGGCCTGCGCGGCGCCGATCGCCGCGCCGGTCAGCAGCGCCAGCCGCCAGTCCACGTACAGCAGGTACGCGCCGGCCACCACCGGCCCGGCGATCGCCGCGCCCATGTCGCCGGGCGCGTGCGCGACCGCGTGGTGCAGCGCGGCCACGTCGTCCTCCACGGTCGTCTTGACCCGCGCGGCCACCCCGCCGGCGAACCAGCCGAGCGGCAGCTCCGCGAGCGCCCGTACGAGCCGGCGCCGCAGCGTACGCGCGAGGTCCGCGTCCGCGAGGTGGCTGATGCCGCCGGCCAGCGTGTACAGCACGAGCCGCGCCGCGAACGCCCCGACCGCCAGCCACGCGATCGCCCAGAGCCCGGACGTCTGCCCGCCGAGCAGCCGCCGCCCCAGCTCCACCACCGCGACCAGCGGCACGACCCCCAGCGCCGTCGCCAGTACCTGCGCGCCCGCCGCGACCGTGACGCGCCCGCGTACGGGCCGCCGCAACTCCGCCAGATCCTCCGCCGCGGTCGCCGTCATCCCACCACTTCCACCCGAGCCCGACACCGTCGACTTAGCTTAGGCTCACCTTCATTCGCCTCGCACTCCCGGGTCGCGCATCGGTAGAGTCGCCACCGGCACGCACATGGGCGAGGAGGCGGCATGCTGATCCGCATCGAGGCGACCGACCTGCCCGGACGCGCGTTCGCCCCGGTCAACGGAGACGCGTACGACGACGTCCACGTGGCGGTCCAGGGCCGCAACCGCCCCGCCGAGCTGCTCGACCCGGTCCCTGGCGACGCGCCCTCGGCGACCTGGACCCTCGACTGCGCGGTCTCCGGCGCCGACGTCACCGGCCCGTACGTCCAGGGCCGCCCCGGCGACCGGTTCATCTACCTCTCGTGGGGCGCGGTCGACCCGTCCGGCTGGAACATGTTCCGCCGCGCCAAGCTCCTGCTCACCGCGATTCCGCCGGAGGTCCTCCGGGCCGCCGAGCCGGGCACCCTCGTCGGCCGCCTCACGCTGACCGACGCCAAGGGCGGGCCGAGGTGCGCCCGGGTCGTACCGCCCGCGATCACGTGGACGCTGCCGGACTGAGCGCGGCGCGCGGCCCGGCCGTCTCCCGCACGGCGCGGACCACGGTGACCAGGGTGATCGCGGCCGCCAGCATGATGTAGTACGCGGGCGACAGCGGCTGGTGGGTCGCCGCGATCAGCCAGGTGGCGATGTACGGCGCGGTGCCGCCGAACAGCGAGACGGCGATGTTGTACGGGATGGCGATCGCGCCGGAGCGGATGCGCGGCGGGAACAGCTCGGCCATGGTGGCGCTCACCGCCCCGTCGTACGCCGCGATCAGCAGGCCGAGGACGATCATCGCGAGCACCGCGAGAACCGGGTTGCCCAGCGACATCAGCCACAGCGCCGGCCAGCTCAACACCACGAACCCCGCGGTGCCGGCGATCAGCAGCGGCTTGCGGCCCACCCGGTCCGACAGCGCGCCCATCATCGGCACCGTGACCGCGACGACGGCCAGGCAGATGGTCGCCGCGGTGAACGACGCCATGGTGCTGAAGTGCAGCGTCTCCGTCAGGTAGGAGATCATGAAGGTCTGCAGCGTCCAGTGCGCGACGCCCTTGATCACGACGAGCCCGGCCAGCACGAGCATCGCCGCACGCCCCGTACGGAACGTCTCGCGGAACGGCGACTCCGCCACCTCGTCGTTGGCCTCCAGGCGGCGGAACTCCGGGGTGTCCTCCAGCCGCAGCCGCAGGTACAGCCCGGCCAGGCCGAGCGGCAGCGCCAGCAGGAACGGCAGCCGCCACGCCCAGGCCTGCATCGTGGCGTCGCCGAACACCCCGGTCAGCAGCAGCGCCAGGCCCGAGCCGACGACGAACGCCAGGAACCCGAACGTGTCGGCGAAGCTGGAGAAGTAGCCGCGGCGGCGCGGCGGCGCGTACTCGTACAGCAGCGTCACCGCGCTCGACGTCTCGCCGCCGGCCGCGAACCCCTGGATCAGCCGGACCACCACGAGCAGCAGCGGCGCCAGCGCGCCCACCGCCGCGTACGTCGGCAGCACGCCGATCAGGAACGTCGCCCCCGAGGTGAGCAGCACGACGAGCGCCAGCACCTTCTGCCGTCCGATGCGGTCGGCGAGCGGACCGAAGAACAGCCCGCCCAGCGGACGCACCAGGAACCCGGCCGCGAACACCGCGAACGTGGACAGCAGCGCGGCGGTGGGATCGCCCTTCGCGAAGAAGTTCGCCGCGATGATCGTCGACAGGGTTCCGTAGATGCCCATGTCGAACCACTCGACGAAATGGCCGGCGCCGGCGGCGAGCAGCACCCGGCCGCGCGGCGGCGGTGTGGCGTCGGTTGCCGGTCCTGGTACGGGTGCGGCGGCTTCACGCATGGCGACCTCGCAGGTGGTTGGGGTGGGGGAGCGCGCGGTCAGGCGGACGGCCGCGCCGCGCGGGCGAGCCGGGCGGCGACGGCCTCGGCGGCCATTTCGGCGATGGGATGGCGCACGGCGAACCCGAGCAGCTCGCGCGCCGCCGCGTTGGACGTCGTGTAGTGCACCGCGGGACCGGGCAGCCGCACGTCCGCGTACGGGAGCCCGGCGCCGTCGGCCATCAGGGGGATCAGGTCGTCGAAGCCCACGGAGTCGTCCGGGCCGACGCCGATGGTCGCGCCGTCGAGATCGGGGCGCTCGGCCGCGGCGGCCACGCCCTCGGCGAGGTCGCGGCTGTCGAGGATGCCCATGCGGTACGGGGTGCCGTCGGCGCCGCGGGACAGCAGCAGCCGCGGCGCGCCGTCGTCGTACGGCTCGAGCGCGGCGACCGCGGCCGCGTTGCCGAACGCGCGCTGCTGGGCCAGCTTGCGGTGCACGAAGAAGCGCGGCCCGGAGAAGAACGAGTCCTCGTCGAGCAACTCGGCGGCGTCCTGGAAGTGGGCGAACCGCAGCACGGACGCGCGCAGCCCGCGGGCGCGGCGGTAGAACGCGACGGTGTCCTCGCCGAGCGCCTTGGTCAGCCCGTACGCGCTGGTGGGCGCGCGCGGGTGGTCCTCGTCCAGCGGCTGGTACGCGGGCCGGCCCTCCGGGTAGACCTCGCCGCTGCTGGCGAACACCAGGTACGCGCCCGCGAGCACGGCGGCCTCGGCGACGTTCGCCGTGCCGAGCACGTTCGCGGTGAACAGTGCGGCGTCGTCGTCGCGCCGCCAGGACATCAGCGCGGCCAGGTGCACGACCGTGTCCGCGCCCGCGCAGGCGGCGATCAGGCCCGCGCGGTCGGCGAGGTCCACCTGGGTGAACGCCACGCCGTCCGGCGGCGCGGCCATCGGGGGCACGGCGTCCAGCGCGGCGACCTCGTGGCCGCGGGCCAGCAGGCGGTCGGTGAGCGTACGGCCGAGCCGGCCGCAGGCCCCGGTGATCGCGATCCTCATCGGTCCTCCTGTTCGCGTACGCCGCCCGCCGGGGTGTGCACGGGGCCGAGGTAGCCGAGCCCGGTGCTCACGGAGTCGGCGGCCTCGACGATGATCCGGCCCAGCTCGGCCTCGCGTTCGTCCAGCGCGATCGCGGACAGCGCGCCGGACAGCGAGATGGCGGCCACCACCTCGCCGGTGTGGTCGCGTACGGGCGCGGCCACGCAGGCGCGGCCGAGCGCCAGCTCCTCGACCTCCGTCGTGTAGCCGCGCTCGGCCGCGCCGGCCAGGTCGGCGTCCAGCGCGCGTGCCGTGGTGATCGTGCGCTGGGTGAACCCGGCGTACGGCGCGGACAGCAGCGCGCCGCGCTCCTGCGGCGACAGCCCGAGCAGCAGGCACTTGCCCATCGCGGTGGCGTGCAGCGGGTTGCGCTGGCCCATCAGCGAGAACGACTTCTGCGCGAGCTGGCCCTCGACGTTGAGCAGGTAGAACAGCTCGGCGCCGCGGCGCACCGACACGTTCGCGCCGAGCCCGAGCTCCCATGCCAGCCGCTGCGCCACCGGCCGCGACTGCCGGTAGATCGGGTCGTGGTTGAGCGCGATGCCGGCCATCGTCAGCACCGCCGGGCCCAGTTCGTAGAGCTGGCTCACCGGGTCGCGGCGTACGAGCTCCACCGACTCCAGCGTGGCCAGCAGCCGGGACGTCGTGGAGACGCCGAGCCCGACGTGCGCGGCGACGTCCGAGACGCGCAGCGCCGGACGGCCGAGGGTGAAGGCGCTCAGCACCGCGGAGGCGCGCTCCACGCTCTGATTGCCGCCATGTTCGGAAACCATGGTCCGGAGTATGCGCATCGTTTGCATATTTCGCAACTCCTGTGCAGAATCGCGGTGACGATCATCGACGGGGAGGGGCGGCCTGCGGATGCGCATCGCCGAGGTCAGGACGTACGTGCTCAAGCTCGACGGCCCGCGCGCGTACCTCGGCGCGCTCGACGACGGCCGCGAGCTGCGCCGCGACCAGGGCTATGTGGTGCGCGAGCCGTGGCGCAGCCTGTACTCCGCGCGCTTCGAGACCATGCTCGTCCGGGTGACCGCCGACGACGGCACCACCGGGTGGGGCGAGGCGCTCGCGCCGGTCGGTCCGGAGATCCCGGCCGCCGTGGTGGACCGGCTGCTCGGGCCGTGGCTGCTCGGCCGCGACCCGCGCGGCGCCCGTCCGCTGTGGCACGGCCTGCGCGACCTCATGCGGGAGCGCGGCCACCTGGTGGGCCACCAGGCCGACGCGCTCGCCGCGGTGGACATCGCGCTGTGGGACCTGCACGGCCGCCTCACCGGGCTGCCCGTCGCCGAACTGCTCGGCGGCGCGCATCGTACGGTCGTCCCCGCGTACGTGTCCGGGCTCCCGGTGCCCACCGACGCCGAGCGCGCCGCGCTGGCCGCCGAATGGGCCGGCCGCGGGGCCACGCGGGTGAAGCTGGCGCTCGGGAAGGGCGTCGCGGCCGACCTGGCCACGTACGACGCGGTGGCCGCCGCCGCGCCGGGGCTGGCCGTCGCAGTGGACGCGCACTGGGCGTACGGCATGGGCGACGCGCTGCGGCTCGGCCGCGAGCTGGACCGGCGGGGCGCGCTGTTCTACGAGGCGCCGCTCGCCCCGGAGGACGTCCTGGGCCACGCCGAGCTGGCCGGGTCGCTGGCCACGCCGGTCGCGATCGGTGAGGCGCTGCGCAACCGCTACGAGTTCGCCGACTGGCTGGGGCGGCGCGCCCTGCGGATCGCCCAGCCGGACGTGGCCCGTACCGGCCTGACCGAGGCGATGGCCATCGCCGAGCTGGCGTCCGCGCACCACGTGCCGGTCGCGTTCCACCACTCGGTCGGCCTCGGCGTGGCCCTGGCCGCCGGTGTGCACGCGTCCGCCGCCGTAGCCGACTCGCCGTACTTCGAGTTCCAGCCGGACACGGTGCCGGTCGCGGGCGGCATCCTCCGCTCCCCACCGCCGTCCGGCCCCACCGGCTTCACCGTGCCGTCCGCCCCCGGCCTCGGCGTGGACGTCGACGTCGACAAGATCGAGAAGCTGGCCGCCGCGAAGGAGGACCGAGCGTGACCCGTACCCCGACCGGCCTGGTCCCCATCCTGGCCACCCCGTTCACCGCGGGCGGCGAGCTCGACCGTGCGTCCCTGCGGAGGCTGGTGGAGTTCCAGCTCGACTGCGGCGTCGACGGAATGGCCGTGTTCGGCATGGCCAGCGAGGGCTTCGCGCTGACCGCGGCCGAACGCGCCACGATCCTGCGCGACGTACGGGAGGTCGCGGGCCCGGCCGTGCCGATCGTCGCCGGCGTCAACGCCACCAGCACGGTGACGGCCCTGGAACAGTCGCGCGCCGCCGCCGAGGGAGGCGCCGACCAGCTCATGGTCCTCCCTCCGTTCCTGGCCAAGCCCGCCCCCGCCCAACTGGCGGAGTTCTACACCGAGGTGGCCGACGGCGCGGCCACACCCGTGATGATCCAGGACGCCCCCGGTGTGACCGGCGTCCCGATCGACGCGGCCACCCTCACCACCCTGTCCGCGCACCCCTTGATCACGTCCGTCAAGGTCGAGGCCCCGCCCACCCCGCTCAAGATCGCCGCCGTAGTGGCGGCCACGACCCCGGGGCTGGCCGTACTCGGAGGCCAGAACGCCCAAGCCGTCCTGGAGGAGTACGCGAACGGCGCGGTCGGCACCATGCCCGCCTGCGAGTTCGCCGACCCCCTCCGCGCGGTCCTCGACGACCTCGCCGCCGGCCGCGCCGCCGCCGCCCGAGCCGGTTTCGCCCGCCTCCTCCCGCTCATCCTGCTCGGCGTACGCCCCGGCCAGGCATGGGCGGTCCACAAGGAGGTCCTGCACCGCCGCGGCGTCATCGCCACCCCCACCGTCCGCCTCCCCGCCCGCCCCCTCGACCCGATAACCGCAAGAGCCCTGGCCGAGACCCTCACCGACCTCCCCCTCCCCAAGTGGCCCACCCCATGACCACCACCTTGATCATCGGCGCCGACTCCCCAATAGCCCAAGCCACCGCCACCCACCTCTCCACCCCCGCCCCCGGCTCCGGCCCCGGCCTCAGCCCCGAGCCCGCCCGGGCTCCCACCCCCGCCTCCGGCTCCACGGTCATCGGCGCGGGCCTCCGCCCGTCCGGCGACCCCACCGCGCCCACCTCACCGGACCCCGGCACGGCAACCCCCCACCCCGCCATCCCGCCGTACGCGGCGTACTACCTCTGCGACGCGAGCGACCCCCGGGCCGCCGACGACCTCCTCGCCCGCGTCACCGCCGGCTACGGCGCCCCCGACGTCCTCGTCCTCGCCGCCGCCGCGCAACCCGTAGCCGCGGCCACCGACACCACGGACGCCCAGTGGCACGCGGCCATCGCCAACACCCTGGACACCGCGTTCTTCCCGGCGCGCGCCGCCCTGCGCGTCATGCCCCCCGGCTCCGCCATCGTCGCCGTGACCTCGGTCAACGGCTTCCTCGCCGCCCCGGGCCTGCCCGGCTACGCCGCCGCCAAGGCCGGCGTGGACGGCCTCGTCCGCCAGCTCGCCCTGGAGTACGGCCCCCGCGGCATCCGCGTCAACGCCGTAGCCCCCGCCATGATCGGCCGCGCCGACCTCCCCGCCGTCACCGAGGGCTACCCCCTAGGCCGTACGGGCACCCCGGACGACGTAGCCGCCGCGATCGCCTTCCTGGCCTCCCCGTCCGCCGGTTTCATCACCGGCGTCACCCTCCCCGTAGACGGCGGCCTGTCCATCACGTCCCCCGCCGCGTACCTCCGCCCCGACCTCCGCACCCGCCTCTTCCCCACCCCCTGACCCCCGCCCGTACGGGCCGCCTCGACCCCGCCCCCGGTTCTCCTTAGCCTTGAACCCGCCCCGCCACATCCGTACGGCGCCTTGGGGGTCAGCGGCCATGAGCCACCGCGAATTCGCCACAGGCCCCGTACGGTCATGAGCCACCACGAGCTCGCCACGAGGCCCGTGCGGTGACGGGCTACCGCGAGCTCGCCACGAGACCCGTGCTGAGCTGGGCGCTGGTCGTCATCTGCGCGCGGCTCCCGGTCGCGATGGCGCCGTTCGCGCTCGTCCTCCTCGCCCGCGAACGCCCCGGCGGCTACGCGCTGGGCGCCGGCCTCGCCGCCGCGTACGTGATCGGCGAGGTCGCCGGGTCCGCCGTACTCGGGCCGTGGCTGAGGCCGCGACGGGCCCGCGCGCATCTGGCGTCCGGATTCGCCGCCGGCGCCGCGTCCTTCGCCGGCGCCGGCCTGCTGCCGCACGCGCACCCGCTGGCAATCGGCGCCCTCGCCATGGCCGCGGGCGCCGCACCCGCCGCCGCCCCCGGCGGCCTGCGCACACTCCTGACGTCCCGGCTCCCGGACACCCTCGTCGTCAAGGCGCTGAGCCTGGAGTCCGTCCTCACGTACGGCGTCTGGGCCGTGGCCCCCGCCGTAACGGGCGCGCTCGCCCTCGGCGTCGCCGCCCCCCTCCCGCTCGTGCTCGCGGCCGCGCTCATGGCCGCGGCAACGCTGGGAATGTGGGCGCTGCCGGCGGGCTGGGACGCGGACGGCACCGACCGCGACGGCGCGTCACTGGCCCGTACGCTCGCCCGCGCCTGGCCGATCTACCTCACCGGCGCGGCAGCGATGTCCCTGCTGGCCCTCGCGGAGGTCGTCCTCCCGGCCCTGCTGACGCAACGCTCCATCGCCATAGCCTGGGCGGGCCCCCTCCTGACCGCGTTCGCCGTGGCGTCCATCCTCGGCGCGATCCTGTACGGCGCCCGCGGTTCGTGGCCCGCCTCGGTCCGCACCCAAAGCCTGGTCCTGCTGCTGGCCGTAGCGACCTGCGTAGCCCTGACGGCAATCGCGCCGTCCCTCCCCTGGATCGCGACCGCCCTGACCGTGGCCGGTTTCCTAGCCGCGGCCGTCCAGCTCTCCCGCAACCTGTCATTGCGCGAGGCGCTCCCCCCAAGCGCCCAGGCGGCCGGCTACTCACTCCTGTACGCCGCAACCGCCGTAGGCTACGCCGCCTCCGCCACCCTGGCCGCCGCCGTCCAAACCACCTCCACCCCGGAGAAGGCGATCCTCGCAGGCGTAGCCCTAACCCTCGCCCTAACAGCCACCAGCGCCACAGCCGAACTCACCAACCCCCGGAGAACAAGCCAGCCCCCCAACAATTCAGAGCCCCTCAACCAACGAAGCCCGTAACAGCGACACCGACCGGCCGGAGCCGAGCCGGAGAACATCGTCTGACCTGGGCCTTCAAGGGGAGCGGGTGACGGGAATCGAACCCGCACTATCAGTCCGGGTCGGCTGCCTTTGTCGGTCCGTCGTGCGGGCCTGCGCACATTGTTGCGGTCGAGTCGGACTCAGGGCCGGGCGCCCGCTGGGGCGTGACGCACCGGGAGGAGACGTCTACCCGCATCCGGTACGGCTGTCCGCCGCGACGGCTGTCTGGCCTATGGCTGTGGCCAGAGAGCGCGTCGTACGGCTCGGACGAGCCACGGTACGTGGTCACCACGGCCAAGGAACGGCCGGAACGCCGGGAGGAGATCGCCGGCTCCGTGTCGCACTACCGCCCCCGGCGCGGTGCGCTCCGGTGGGCAGCAACGCGCAGTTACGAATCGGCTACGAGGTGGTCCGAGCTCACGGGGAGGCGGGTTCAACCGCCCGGCTGGTGCCGCTGACCGTGGACGGGCTGATCTACGCCTCGTCGATGGTCCTGCTGCACAGCGCCCGCCAAGGAGCGTCCACGCCAAGCCTGGCCCGCTGGCTGCTTGGCCTCGGCATCACCGCGACCCTGGCGGCGAACGTCGCGCGCGGCTGGGTGCACGGCCCCGTCGGCGCAGCCGTAGCGGCCTGGCCCGCCATCGCCCTGTCGGCTCAAATGAGCTACTGATGTGGCTCATCCGCACCCAGACCGGGGACCCTGAGCCGGCCAGGGCCCACCAGTCCGGTCGGTCTGCTCGCCGTGCTTTCCCTGCGGGACATCGGTGTTGGGCATCGTTCTCCTCCTCGGTTTCGGTGTCGTGTACCGAGGAGACGGTCGAGCTCAACGGAATGAAAATGCCCAGGTCAACGAAGCTGTGCTGTCTAGGTTGGAGGGTGCTGGGTGAGCGATGGCCGCCGCAGGCAACTGCTCGACTCGTCCGGCCAAGCGGAGTGAGCCCGGCACAGCTGCTGGCCCTCACGCACGAGCCGTGGGTAGTGTCGCGCGCTGTGAACGCCGCACGGGCGACACCAGCGCCGCTGGCTACGACAGCGGCCGGCGTCTCCCCTCGTCGTCCGCGACCTCCCCGTCCTGCGCGAGATCTTCACCGGCGCGGCCCGGTTCGCCACCACGCACCACACCCTGGCCACCGCACTCGCCGACGCCCTCACCACCCCGACCCGGCCCACCGCCCGAACGGCCAGACCCTCGCCGCCCGCCACACCTGGCACGAGAGCGCCACCCTCCACCAGGCGCTGTACCACTCCGTGGCCTCATTCGCCGACGAATACCTTCAGGGCCGAGTACGACGTGTCGATGCGCTGTAGTGAGTCCTCGGCACGGGTGCGGTCGGCGCGCGCGGTCAGGGCGACGAGTGCCTCGACCACGGTCACCGCGGGTGCGAGCGAGGTGCGTGGTGCCGGGCTTTCGGAGGGCGCCAGTAGCGTCAATTGCGCGGTCGTCGCCAGCGGGGAGACCTCGCTGTCGGTCAGCGCGATCACCGTGACACCGGCGGCTGCGGCCGCGGCGGCGCCGTCCGCGGTCGCCTGGTAGTAGCGGTGGAAGTCGACGGCGATCATCGCGTCCTCGGACCCGAGCAGGCCGAGCTGCTGGACGGTCGAGACGGGGTCCACGGGCTGGTCGGCGGCGATCCCGAGCAGCCGTAGCGACGAGCAGAGATGCGCCGCGACGGGGCCGGCGACGCCGAGCCCCAGGACGAGCACGCGGCGAGCGCGGACGAGCACCCCCGCGGCGTCGGTGAGGGTCGCCGGCGACGTCATCCGGCTCAGCTGTTCGAGGTTGCGCCGGGCTTGTGCAAGCACCGCGGCCGCCATTGCCTCCGCGCTGTCCTTCTCGGTGTCGCCGCCAAGGCCCTGCAGGAAGTGGGGGTACTTGGAGAGCGTGGAGCGCAGGGAGCGCTGGAGGTGGGGGTAGCCCTCGAATCCGAGTCGCTGCGCGAGCCGTACGACGGTGGCGGTGTGCACCCCTGCGCGTTCGGCGAGGTCGGCGGCCGGGAGGTAGGCGACGGACTCGAGGTCGTCGAGCATCACCCGCGCGGCCTGGCGTTGCGCCTTTCCCACGTTGGGCGCCAGCGTCGCGAGCCGCGCGCGCAGCTCGTCAGGTTCGGCCATCGGCTCCTCCTCGTACGGTCCCGGCCATCGTCTCGATGACGATGCCGCACGTCTGCAATTCATGCAAGCGATATTGCAGAACAATAATTCAAGCGAGATTGTTTGCAATGTGGCCTGTTCGCTGGCTAGTCTCCCTGCATTCGACGCCCAGAGGGATGGAGAGCGAATGGCCTGGAGGGTCGGCGTGGACACCGGAGGAACGTTCACGGATGTCGCGCTGGTGGATGAACGGCGCGGCCTCGTCGCCGTCCGTAAGCTGCCGTCGAGTAAGGAGGACCCTTCCGCGGCGATCCTTTCCGGGGTGCTCGGCCTGCTCGCCGACCACGGCGTCAAGCACGAGGCGGTCAGCCGCTTCAGCCACGGCACGACGGTCGCGGTCAACGCCGTGCTTGAGGGCACGGCGGCCCGTGCCGGCATGCTGACCACCACCGGTTTCCGCGATGTGCTCGAGCTGGCCCGGCAGCGCCGGCCGCACCTGTACGACATGTCGGTGCCCAAGCCCGAGCCCGTCGTGCCCCGCGAGCTGCGCGTAGAGATCGGTGGCCGGCTCGATGCCGACGGCGGCGTGGTCGCCCCCGTCGGTGCCGGCCTCGACGCGGCGATCGCCGCGCTGGCGGACGCCGAGGTCGACGCGGTCGCGGTCTGCCTGCTGCACTCCTACGCGGATGGCGCGCACGAGGAAGAGGTACGGCGGCGGGTGCAGCGCGCCCTGCCCGGCGTGCCCGTCTCGATCTCCAGCGAGGTGCACCCCGAGTACCGCGAGTACGAGCGGTTCAGCACGACGGCGGTCAACGCCTCCCTCGTCCCGGTGATGCGCCGTTACCTCGGCCGGCTCTCCGACGGCGTCGCCGCGGCCGGCATCGCACCGCCGGTGCGCGTCGTCCAGTCCAACGGCGGTCTGGCGTCCACCGCCACGACCGGCGCGCTGCCGGTCTCCACCCTGTTCTCCGGGCCGAGCGCCGGGGTGCTCGGTGCCGTGAAGGTGGCCGCGGAGGCCGGCGTGGGCGACATCATCACCTTCGACATGGGCGGCACCAGCACGGATGTCTGTCTCGTACGCGACGGGCGCGTCCCGATCGTGCACGAGCGTGAGATGGACGGCCGCCCGATCATGGGCGCGATGGTCGACGTCGTCTCCGTCGGATCCGGTGGCGGGTCGATCGCCTGGGTCGACGACGGCGGGCTGCTCAAGGTCGGCCCGCACAGCGCCGGTGCCGTTCCCGGCCCGGTCGCCTACGGCCGGGGCGGCGCACGCCCCACCGTCACCGACGCGGACTGCGTGCTCGGTTACCTGCACCCGGACGCGCCCTTGGCCGGCACCCTGCGCGTCGACACCGACGCGGCGGCCAGGCAGGTGGCGGCGCACGTCGGCGAGCGGCTCGGGCTCGACGCGGTCGCGGCCGCCGACGGCGTCCTGCGGGTCTTGCAGGCCGACCTGGTCGGTGCTGTGCGCGCCGTGTCGGTCGCCCGCGGCACCGACCCGCGCGACTTCACGCTCGTCCCGTACGGAGGCGCCGGGCCACTGCACGCCGCGGCGCTCGCCCGCGAGCTCGGCATCCGCCGCGTTCTCGTGCCGCCGACCCCCGGCATCCTGTGCGCGTACGGCGCGCTCAGCGCCGACGTACGCGGCGACTTCGGCGCCACCTGCGCTGCGGAGGCCACCGAGGCCGGGCTCGCGGACGTCGTCGCCGCCTTCCAGCGTCTCGACAATCGCTGCACCGAGTGGGCCCGCGTCGAGTCCGTCACCGACGCGGTGCGCACCGAGCGGCATGTTGAGCTGCACTACGCCAACCAGAGCCACGCCCTCGCCGTGCCGCTGGACGGCGAGCCGGACGCGGAGTCGTTGCGCCGGGCGGTCGACGGCTTCCACCGGCTCTACGAGGAGCGTTACGGCTACGCCCTGCCCGGCGAGCCGGTGCGGGTCGCCGCCGTACGGCTCACCGCCATCGCGCCGTCCGAGCGCTCATGGAGTTCGGAGCGGGTGCCCGAAGGCGACCCGTCCCCGACCGTACGCGACGTCTTCATCGACGGCGCCTGGACACCGGCCGAGGTCTACCGCCGCGAGGCGCTTCCGCCCGGCTGGAGCTGCGCGGGCCCGGCGATCGTCGGGCAGATGGACGCCACGACCGTCGTCCTTCCCCGGCAGACCGCGCGCATCGACGCGGTCTCCAACCTGATCATCGAGGAGGCCCAGTGACGTCCGCCGGTACGGCGACCGGGCTCGACCCGATCACGACCGAGGTGATCGGCAGCGCCCTGTTCGCCATCACCGAGGAGATGAGCGGTGCGCTCATGCGCACCGCGTACTCGCCGAACATCCGCGAGCGTGGCGACTGCTCCACGGGCCTCTTCGACGCGCAGGGCCGCGTGCTGGCGCAGTCCCAGCGGCTGCCGCTGCACATGGGCTCGCTGCTCGGCTCGGTGCGCGCCGTGCACGAGCGCCACCCCGCGGAGACGCTACGGCCCGGCGACATGTTCGTCGCCAACGACCCGTACCACGGCGGCGGCTCACACCTTCCGGACGTCAACGTGGTCGCCCCGGTCTTCGCCCACGGCCGGCTCATCGGCTACGCGGCCAGCACCGCGCACCACTCGGACGTCGGCGGCATGGTCGCCGGCAGCGAGTCCGCCGACTGCCGCGAGGTGTTCCAGGAGGGTCTGCGGCTGCCGCCGGTGAAGCTGGTGGACGCCGGACGGGTGGTCGAGGACGTGATCGCGATCGTCGCCCTCAACTCTCGCGTCCCCGGCGACCGCGGCGGTGACCTGCGCGCACAGATCGCCGCCAACCGGGTCGCCGAGCGGCGGCTCGCCGAGCTCGACGCGCGCTACGGCACGGACACGTTCCATGGCTACGTGGACGCCCTCCTGAGCGCCACCGAGCGGCGCATCCGCGCCCGCTTCGCGGAGATCGAGCCGGGCGTGTACGAGCACGAGGAGTGCATGGACCCGCTGCCCGACGGCACCCCACTGCGCATCCACGTGCGCCTGGAGGTCCGGGACGGCCGGCTCGTCTTCGACTTCGCCGAATCCAGCCCGCAGATGCCGTACGCGCGCAACATCCCGTACTCCGCGCTCGCCGCCACCGCGTTCTGCGTCGTCAAGACCATGCTCGACCCCGCCGTCGCGACCAACGACGGCTTCTACCGCAGCGTCGAGGTCATCGCGCCCGAGGGCTCGATCGTGAACCCGGTCGAGCCGGCACCGGTGGGCGCCCGCGCGCTGAGCTGCGGCGTCCTGGCCGACGCCATCGCCGGCGCGCTCTCCCGTGCCGCCCCGGACCGTACGGTCGCCGGCTCCGGTCCGCACCAGCTCGTGGTGTTCGCCGGGCTCGACGACCGCACCGGCGACTACTTCGTCAACTACGAGACCATCGCGGGCGCGCTGGGCGCCACGTCGGCGCACGACGGGCTCGACGCGGTGCGCGTCTACGCATCGGGGGCGGCGAACCTGCCGGTCGAGGCGCTGGAGCGAGCCTTCCCGCTGCGGGTCGAGCGTTACGAGCTGCGGGACGGCTCCGGCGGCTCCGGCACGCACCGCGGCGGCCGCGGTATCCGCCGCGACTACCGCGTCATCTCCGAGACCGCGCAGATCAGCCTGACGGGGGAGCGGCACATCGAGCCCGCGCGCGGCGTGCGCGGCGGCGAAGACGGCGCGCCCGGCCGTTTCGTACTGAATCCCGGCACCGGCCAGGAGGACGACCTGCCGCGGATCGCCCGTGACGTACGGCTGCGCGCCGGCGACGTCCTGCGCGTCGAGACGCCGGGCGGTGCCGGCCACGGAGAGGCGGGCTGATGGGCACCACGATGCGCGGGACCACCGTGTCCGAGCGTGCACGGCACGAGTTCCAGGTGCTCGACCAGATGACCTACCTCGACGTCGCCGGGCGGGCGCCGATGGCCGACCGGGTCCACCAGGCAATGCTCGACTACCTGGACGTATGCCGTAGCCGGGGTGCCGACAAGGAACAGTGGTACGCCCGGGTCGAACGCCTGCGCGCGCGCACCGCCGCGTTCCTCGGCGCCGACACCGCGGAGATCGCGTTCACGAAGAACACCTCCGACGGGCTGAACTCGGTCGGCGCCGCCCTGCGGCTCGGCGCCGGCGACAACGTGCTGGTGAGCCCGGAGTTCGAGCACGCCAACAACGTGTACCCGTGGGTGCACCTGCGCGATCGCGGTGTCGAGGTCCGCACCGTCCGCGTCGGTCCGGGCGGGGTCGTCCGGCCCGAGGACATCGCCACGGTCATCGACCGGGGCACCCGGCTCGTGACGCTCTCGGCCGTGTCCGCATGGACCGGCGCCCGGCCCGACCTGGCCGCCATCGCCCGCGTCTGCCACGAGCACGGCGCGTTCTTCCTCGTCGACGCCGCCCAGGCACTCGGCGTGGTCGAGATCGACGTGCACCGCGACGGCGTCGACGCCCTGGCGGCCGCGACCCAGAAGGGCCTGCTCGGCATGTACGGGCTCGGCGTCCTGTACTGCCGCGCGGAGTGGTTCGACCGGCTGCGCCCGCCGTTCCTCTCCGTCTCCGGCGTCGACCGCGCAGGCCTGCATGAATCCGACCTCGGCGACTTCGAGAACGCCGCCGTCCTCGGTTCGGCGGCGCGCTTCGAGGTCGGCAACCCCAACTTCGCCGGGCTGTTCGCCTTCGAGGCGTCCCTGTCCCTCCTCGAGGAGGCGGGGATCGTGAACGTCGAGCACCACGTGCTCGGCCTGGCGGACGAGCTCGTCCACGCCCTCGCGGACGCCGGGGCCGCGCCCTCGCTCGCCCGCGCCCAGTCGGGGATCGTCTCCTTCGCGGTCCCCGACCCCGGGGCGCTGGCCGCGCGGCTGGAGGCGGAGAACGTCCGCGTATCGCTGCGACGCGGCAGGGTCCGCGCCAGCCTGCACCTCTACAACGACGGTTCGGACCTCCAGCGCCTGATCGACCTCCTCTGACCCCCATCACGTGTGCCCGACGGCGTGCCCCGAGAAGGAAGCCGCACCATGAGCATCAGCAGCACCGGTCCCGCGCAAGCCGCGCCGCGCCGCGGCACCGCCCGCATCCTGGCCGCCAGCACCATCGGTTCCGTGGTCGAGTGGTACGACTACAACATCTTCGCGACGAGCGCCGCCGTCGCGTTCCCGACGGTGTTCTTCCCGCACTCCACACCGTTCGTGGGCGCGATGCAGTCGTTCGCCACGTTCGCCGCCTCATTCCTCCTCCGCCCGGTCGGCGCGCTGATCTTCGGCCACTTCGGCGACCGCAACGGCCGGAAGACGTCG
Organism: Streptosporangiaceae bacterium; assembly: GCA_036502625.1. Classification (GTDB taxonomy): domain Bacteria; phylum Actinomycetota; class Actinomycetes; order Streptosporangiales; family Streptosporangiaceae; genus DASXYG01. The sequence goes on along the minus strand of DASXYG010000069.1, from coordinate 4,792 downwards.
CTCATCGTGACGCTGCTGATGATGGGCATCGCCACGGTCTGCATCGGGCTCATCCCGTCGGCCGGCACCATCGGTCCGGCCGCGCCGGTGCTGCTCGTCCTCTTCCGCCTCGTCCAGGGCGTCGCGCTCGGCGGCGAATGGGGCGGCGGGGTGCTGCTGACCACCGAACACGCCGGCGAGCGCCGGCGCGGGCTCTGGGGATCGCTGCCGCAGATCGGGAGCCCCGCGGCGAACCTGTGCGCGAGCGGCATGATGGCCCTGGCCGCGGCGGTCAGCGGGCCCGCCTTCACCGAGTGGGGATGGCGCATCCCGTTCCTGGCCGGCGGCGTCCTGCTCGCGGTCGGCATCGTGATGCGGCTCACCGTCTCCGACAGCCCCGCGTTCGAGGAGATCAAGAAGCAGGGCCGCACCGCCCGCTACCCGCTGGTCTCCCTGTTCCGCCACGACACGAAGAACCTGCTGCTCGCCGCCGGCACGCGTGTGGGCGTGGACGTCGCCTACTACTCATTCGCGACCTACAGCCTCAGCTACATGACGGCCAACCTGCACCTCAAGGCGAACCTCGGCATCATCGCGCTCGCGGTGGGCGCCGCCTGCGAGGTCGTCGTGATCCCGCTGATGGGCGCGCTCTCCGACCGGATCGGCCGGAAGAAGGTGTTCCTCGGCGGCTTGATCATCTTCGCCATCTGGTCGTTCCTGTTCTTCCCGCTCGTCGGCTCCGGCTCGCAGGGCCTCGCCATCCTCGCCTTCGCCGTCGCACTCGGCCTCGGCCACGCCAGCACCTGGGGCATCATGGGCGCCCTCTACCCGGAGCTGTTCCGCACCCAGGAGCGCTACACCGGCGCCTCCTTCAGCTTCCAGCTCGCCGGCATCTTCGGCGGCGCACTCGCACCATTCATCGCCACCGCCCTCGTCGCGTCGTCGCTCGGCACCATCGGCGTGACGATCTACCTCCTCGCCGCCTGCGCGCTCAGCATCGGATGCCTGCTCGCACTGCCGGAGACCTTCCGCTCCCACCTCCGCACCGCGAGCCCCGGGCCAGACCGCGAATGCTCCAACGCCCCACAAGCCGACTAGACCGCCGACGCCCCTGCCTCTCGCCGCCGCACATGACCCAGCCCGATGACTGCGGTCAGTTCTCGCGAACAGAGTCACTCCTGGGTCGGGCCAATGATTCCGGTCGAAACTGGCGAACACGTGCGGTCATTGCTCACGAACGAAATCATGGCGTCACCGGAACACCTCCACGTGCGCGCGGCGGACAGCACAAGAACGGCATGCGCCAACCGGCTGCTGCCCGAGCACCTGGACGTCATGTACGCCGCCATGTACGCCGCAGGCCGGTCGAGCATCGAGATCGAGCCGCTGACCCAGGAGGAAGCGCGCCGCATCCTCGACGTCACGGACGGACGTCGTAACGGTGTCCGCTGGTCTGTCGGGCTCGCGCTGGGGCTCCGGCAGGGGGAGGCGCTCGGCCTTCGGTGGAAGTACGTCGACTTGGAGGCGGGCGTCGTCCGGGTCTGGTGGCAGGTCTCCCGGGCGAACTGGTGGCACGGCTGCGCCGACCCGCATGCCTGTGGAAAGCAGCACCATCGGGCGCCGTGTGCGAAGAGGTGTACGACCCACCGGCACCGAGCCGACTGCCCGGCAGGGCTGTACGAAGCAGAAGCACATCTGCCCCAAGCCGTGCGCGCGCGATTGCCGTGGGCACGCGGCCAACTGCCCGAAGCGGCACACCGGCGGCCTGTTGTTCCGTGAGCCCAAGGGGAAGAGCAAGCGCACCGTCGCACTACCGCCCGAACTCGTTCCGTTGCTTCGCCGCCACCGGGCGGCGCAAAGGCGGGAGAAGATGGCGGCCGGGGACCGGTGGGAGGACAACGATCTCGTCTTCTGTCGTGAGGACGGTCAGCCGATCGCGCGCAATGACGACTGGCGGGAGTGGAAGGACGTCCTCGATGCCGCCGGCGTCCGGGACACCCGCGTTCACGACGGGCGTCACACGGCCGGGACGCTGCTGGTCGAGCAGGGCGTGCACATTCGGACAGTGCAAGAGATCCTGGGGCACCGAAGTGTCAACACCACGGAGCGATACGTCCACGTAGCGTCGCCGATGGCACAAGCTGCGGCCAGAGAATGGGCGCCGCTCTGTGGGGAGCGGCCGGATGAAACCGCAACTCAAACTGCAACTCCCGGCTGCGGCTGTGACGCGTCGATCTGAATGTCTGCGCTGCTCAGGCGGCATGTTAGGGGAGCGGGTGACGGGAATCGAACCCGCACTATCAGCTTGGGAATCAGAACGGACGCTCGACGTGGTACGTACGGCCTGGCGATACCTTGATCGCGTAGTGACCGTAGTTGACCCTTGATCGCCGGAGCATGTGGCACGGTTGTGGCACGCCGTGAGTAGATGCATCGTGCGCCTAGGAGGCGTATCAGGCGAGCATGCGATGTCCGCTGCCTAGTTTGCACCGTGGGTTCGTGCGGTGCTGGCCGGCGAGTCGAGCCATATGTAGTCTTCTGTTGGGCGTGGGCGCTCGGAGCGCACTCTGCAGCTTGCAGAGCCCAAACCGGGTTCGACTCCCGGACGCCAGGTTACATAACTCGTTTGTGTCGCCCGGCGTCCGTGAGTCGAAATGTGAGCGATGTATAGGACCTCCCCAGAGTTCAGGAAGAACAGCGATAATCTTCGAGCTGTCCGAAAAGAGCTTGTTCAAATTGAACGCGCGCACAAGCGGGCCATTCGCGAGTCAGACGGTCCTGCTATAGGCGCATTCGCTCGCCTTCACGGACTGTTGATCGGCATATTTGCTGAAAACATGTTGCGCAAGATTGCCTCAGATCCTAATGGTTTTAATGATAGGGAGCGTGAACTGCTGCGGCGGGCAGGTTCGCAAAACCAGAAGTGGCTTGACGCGGTTGAACTCGCAACACGAAGGCATTATGGAGTCCTATTTCATATCCCGTTGAGTGAACGTTCGCTAGGGCAACCTACCTATGCGAGATACGGCGAAATCTGCCGACTCTTGACCGTTGACCTTCAGTCGTTGATTAGTGATCGAAACAAGACGGCGCACGGACAGTGGGTCTGGCATTTTAGGGATAGAAATGAGAGAGCGTTCAAACAAGACTCGGCGCCGGATCCTGAGAATTACTGGAAGCTCTATCAGAAATCAAAGATGATTGCGACGATTGGCTCCATTGTCTACTTGTTGGCGGTTTCGGAACCGACCTTTGATCGTGAGTACACTATGCTCATAGATGATCTTGAAGGGGCGCGCTGTGCAATTCAAGACACCTCATATGAATCATTCGCCGCGCAGTTAAAGGCGACTCGCCCCCGCGCCAACGGTGCCTGAAATCCCCAAGGGGCAATCGAAATCTGTCGATATTTCAAAAGTTTCAGTGATTCGGCAGCCTAGGCAAGGTGTTTCTGGGCTAGCTGCGTTAGCGCGTGAATATCACGATTGTATCTGAGTGACTTATTAATTGTCTCAGCATCGACGCCTGATTCGACAAGGAGCACGAACATGACAACTGCCGCGGTCACCTCTGTGATCGCATACAATTGTTCTGGTGACGGATTCGCGATTCCGCGGTGTGCGAGGCTATTTCGTGCCTTGGAGGCGTAGGACGCCCAACGGCCGGCGTCAGGTAGCAGCTTTGATTTAAGGGGCTCGTGAAGTCGGCTTGCGAGGCGATTAAGGCGTGCTTGTAGTGATGGCTCGTTATGGGCGAGCTTCGATTCCAGCCAAGCGCGCATGTCCTCAGGCACTGCCTTCAGTACTTTCCTCCGGGCGTATCGGAGTCTTCTGGCTGGCATTTCTGGTGCTGGGTCAAGCTCTCGATGGAGTGCCTCAGCAGCGGTGACTGCCGTTAGCAATCGACTTTCGACATAACCATTCGTTATGTAGCGCAATCCGAACAGCATATTGCATGATGCGCCAAGTCTTTTTTCCAGCTCAAGCCATTTTGGCAGAAAGTCTGGAAAGCTGATATCTTTAAGAGTGAATAGTTGCTCATTTGGGCGCTGCGCTTTCGCTTCTGAGTCGAGTTTGGCTACCTGTTTGCTATAAAGGGAGATCGGCTTATTGCTCTGAGGGGCACGCAGTTCCTGATATATAATCCCAGATGCCCGGTTGGATGCCAAGGTTATGAGGTCTTGAAGGGCTTTTGTATAGAGCGTTATATCTTTTAGGCTCTTGGGCTCCATTGACCTGATCTTAAAATATGCTTCTTCTTTTGACATTGCGGTCGTAACTCGACGGGTATGAGTGAAGTTGGGAAGTGTATGGGAATGCTCAAGAGATATTTCTATTCCTGGCTCAAGAGTTGCGATTGTCTCGCCTACTGGGCGTATGTTGATAGTGCCATCGCCCGTCAACTTGCTCTCTTTCAATGCAAGTGAAGCTGAATATGCCGACTGGCTGGACCAGGTCAACAAATTTTCCAGAGCTAGATTTATGCCGGTAAAGCATGGCGATTCCAAATCGTCAAGATGTATGCCGACGAGAGCCCTGCTTGCCTCTACGGTCTGATCCGTATACGAGCCGATGAACGGCCCGTTGCTATTGGTTGCAATGGAATCGATAAGAGTTATCTTGGCGGCTGATGATTCTCCATGAATTATTTGCCAAGATTTGTTTTCTGGTGCGAGATGGGAGCTATTCGGGCCATCGGACACCCATATCCGATCGTCGAATCCGCCGATCAGGCGTAGGTAGTTGCCCTCTTCGGAGCAGGCAAGAGTCCCGGGGATTCGTCTGTCCGGGTCTTCGGGGAGCCACCACCAGCC
>DASXYG010000068.1:0-9507 GCA_036502625.1 Streptosporangiaceae bacterium | reverse complement strand
AGGGATTATGAGTCCCCTGCTCTAACCGGCTGAGCTACCGCCCCGCAGGCCCCGGGTACGCCGCCACCGGAGCACGGGACATTGTTCCATGGGAACGCGGCACCCGATACCGGCTCAGATCCCGCCGGTCCCGCCTGACATTTCCCGGGTGGACACGTCCGGTGTCCCCGCGCCTGTCCGGGACCGTGTGCCGGACCCCATAGGCTGCGCACGCGAGCGAGGAGAAGGAGAGAGCACGTGGAACAGCGGGAGAAGCCCGAGATCGACTTCCCGGGCGGCGAGGCGCCGAGCGCGCTCGAGATCGTCGACGAGATCGTCGGCGACGGCAAGGAGGCCGTGAAGGGCTCGACGATCGACGCCCATTACGTCGGGGTGGCGTTCTCCACCGGGGAGGAGTTCGACGCGTCCTGGAACCGGGGCGAGCCGCTGACCTTCCCGCTCGGCCAGGGATACGTCATCCAGGGCTGGGACGAGGGCATCGCGGGCATGCGCGTCGGCGGCCGGCGCAAGCTGGTCGTACCGCCGCACCTGGGCTACGGCGACCGCGGCGCGGGCAGCGCGATCGCCCCGGGGGAGACACTGATCTTCGTCGTCGACCTCGTCAACGTACGGTAGCCGCAGTGCGCCGGTGTCCCGGGTGCGGGCTCGACCTTCCCGCGGCCCCGGGTACACCGGCGCCGGCCACCGGCTACCACGCCGCACCGGAGTGCCTGTCCCTGCACGGGGAGGTCGCCGCGTACACCGTCGGTTCGTGGCCGCGCTTCACGCCGCCGCCCATCGCCGGCGACGTCACCGTCTTCGACGTCGCGCTGGCCGGGTCGCCCGGTGTGGGCCGCTTGGGGGCACGCGCACGCGGAGGTACGGGAGATGACCGACCGGCAGTTGCGGGGCTGGCGCTCGCGTGCGTCCTGACACGGCGGTGCGGGCGGGATGGTTTCCCCGTGGTCGTATGTTCGTAGGTGAAGGAACGCCGCTCGGGACGGTCCCGGGCGTGATGGTGACGGAGAGGCACGGCGACGGTGCGGGATCCCGCGGAACTGTACGAGCTCGATCCGGACGGCGGGCCGGTCCCCAGTGGCCTGGTCATGCTGCACGCGCTCGACGGCTTCATCGACGCCGGGTCGGCCGGGCAGTTGATCGTCGACCACCTGGTCGAGGGCCTCGACGGCACCGTGGTCGCGCGGTTCGACACCGACCGGCTGGTCGACTACCGGGCGCGCCGGCCGACCATGATGTTCGCCACCGACCACTACGAGTCCTACGACGCCCCCGAACTGGCGATGCGGCTGATGCGCGACGCGGGCGGCCAGGAGTTCCTGCTGCTGTCCGGGCCCGAGCCCGACCGCGAGTGGGAGCTGTTCGCCGGCGCCGTACGCGAGCTGGCCAAGCGGTTCGGCATCCGGCTCGCGGTCGGCTTCCAGGGCATCCCGATGGGCGTGCCGCACACCCGCCCGCTCGGCGTCACCGCCCACGGCACCGACCGCGAGCTGCTGGAACAGCACCCGTCCGTGCTCGGCCGCGTGCAGGTGCCCGGCAGTGCCGACGCCCTGCTGGAGCTGCGGCTCGGCGAGTCCGGCTACAACACCGCCGGATACGCCGTCCACGTACCCCATTACCTCGCGCAGCTCGACTACCCGGCCGCCGCGCTGACCGCGCTCGACGCCGTGGTCCGCGCGACCGGCCTGTCGCTGCCCGGCGGTGAGCTGGAGAAGGCCGCCGAGCGCACCCAGGACGACATCGAGAAGCAGGTCGAGGAGTCCGAGGAGATCGCCACGGTGGTGCGGTCGCTGGAGGAGCAGTACGACGCCTTCGTCCGCGGCCGCGACTCGGGCGGCCTGCTCGCCGACGACAGCGGCCCGATGCCCACGGCCGACGAGCTCGCCGCCGAGTTCGAGCGCTTCCTCGCCGAGCGCGACGACCCCGGCGACCAGGACTGACTCAGCCCCCCGGCGCGACGAGCCCCGTCTCGTACGCCGCGATCACGAGCTGCGCGCGGTCCCGCGCGGTGAGCTTGTCCAGTAGGTGGCCCACGTGCGTCTTCACCGTGGCCAGTCCGACGTGCAGGTGCGCCGCGATCTCCGCGTTGGACATCCCGCGCGCGACGAGCACCAGCACCTCGCGCTCCCGGCCCGTGACGCCGTCGAGCGCGGGCGGTGCGCGCCGCGGCTCGGGCCGGCGGGCGAACTCCGCGATCAGCCGCCGCGTGACCGTCGGCGACAGCAGCCCCTCGCCCGCGGCCACCACCCGGATGCCGGTGAGCAGATCGCCGGGCGGCGTGTCCTTCAGCAGGAAGCCGCTGGCGCCCGCGCGCAGCCCGGCGTAGACGTACTCGTCGAGGTCGAACGTCGTCAGGATGAGCACGCGCGGACCCCCGGCCGCGCAGATCCTGCGGGTCGCCTCGATGCCGTCCATGCCGGGCATGCGGACGTCCATGAGCACCACGTCGGCGCGCTCGCGTGCCGTGACCTCCACGGCCTCCGCGCCGGTGCCCGCCTCGCCGACGACGGTGATGCCGGGCGCGGTCTCCAGCAGCACGCGGAAACTGCCGCGCAGCAGCGCCTGATCGTCGGCGACCACCACGCGGATCTCCTCGCCCATGTACGTCCTCTCAGCTCGGGACCGGGATCCGCGCGCGTACGCGGAAACCGCCGCCCGGCAGCGGCCCCGTGGTGCAGTCTCCGCCGTAGACGGCGGCGCGCTCGCGCATGCCGACGAGACCGTGCCCGGCGGACGGCGCGCCCGGCAGCACGCGTACGCCCGGTCCGTCGTCGGTCACCTCCACGGTCACCGCGCCGTCGGCTACGGTAACCGCGATCCGGCAGCGGGCGGGCGCCGCGTGCTTGACGACGTTCGTCAGCGCCTCCTGCACGATGCGGAAGACCGCCAGCTCCAGCCCTTCCGGCAGCCCGTCGGCGCCGCGTACGTCGGTCTCCGCGCGGACGCCCGCCATGGCGGCGCGCTCGACGAGCTCGGGCAGGCGGGCCAGGCCGGGCGCGGGGCCGAGGTCGGCGGGCGGGGCGTCGCCGGAGCGCAGCACCCCGAGCATGCTCCGCAGCTCGGTCAGCGCGCTGCGGCTCGTCGTCTCGATCAGCCGCAGCGCGTCGTGTGCCTCCTCGGGGCGTTCGCGCAGCACATGGTTGGCCACGCCGGCCTTGACGGCGATCAGGCTCATGCCGTGTGCCACGACGTCGTGCAGCTCGCGGGCGATGCGCAGCCGCTCGTCGGTGGCGGCCTTCTCGGCGAGCCGTTCGGCGGCGCGCGCGGCGTACGCACGGCGTTCCCGTACGGCGCTGCCGACCGTCCACACCCCGGCCATCAGCGCGCAGCCGAACACGAACGCGGACAGCGACCCCAGCCACCACGGCGGATGCGGTGCGACCGCGCCCACCCGGCCGGACCCGCCCATTCCGAGCGCCACGACGAGCACAATGGCCACCCCGGCCAGGACGGCGACCGGCGCGGGCATCCGCCACGGGCGGGACCGTTCCAGCGCCACCGGGTAGATGGCGTACGCCGCCGCCACGAACGGCTCCGTGTTCAGCCGCAGCAGCGTCGACACGATCGTCAGCGCCAGGACCACGCCGAACACGGGAACCGGCCACACCCGCCGCGCCGCGACGGGCAGCACGGTGGCGGCCGTCAGCGCGAACCGCGCCCACGGGGGCAGCGGCGCGGTGCCCGCCGCCGTCGTCATGGACAGCAGCAGGCCGAGGTAGCCGAGCGCCACGGCGCCGTCGAACGCGATCAGTTGGGTGCGGCTGAGCCGGTGGGCCAGCAGTGGGCGGTCCGGCGCGGTCGGGTCCACGGCACGACCGTATCCACAGGTCCCGCCGTACGCCTCCGCCTCAGGGCGGTCATTCCTGAGGCGGAGGCGTACGGGCGGCCGCGCCCGGCTCCCGCTGCGGGCGGAGCCCGGATTTCCGCCACCGGCGCGACGCGGCGCGGCCGTACGCACCGGCACTGTGGCGGCATGATCGAAATACGTGAGCTGACCAAGCGCTACGGCCGGTCGACGGCCGTGGACCGGTTGTCCTTCACGGTGCGGCCCGGCCACGTCACCGGATTCCTCGGCCCGAACGGCGCGGGGAAGTCCACGACGATGCGCGTCCTGCTCGGCCTGGACGCGCCGACCTCGGGAACGGCGCTGGTGGACGGCCGGGCGTACGCGGCCATCCGGCGTCCGATGTCCGCGGTGGGCGCGCTGCTCGACTCGGCGGGCGCGCACCCCGCGCGCCGCGCGGTCGACCACCTGAGCTGCCTGGCCAGGACGAACGGCATCGGACGGCGGCGCGTCGCCGAGGTGCTCGAATCGGTCGGGCTCGCCGGGGTGGCGCGGTGGCGGGTCGGCCGCTTCTCACTCGGCATGCGCCAGCGGCTCGGCATCGCCGCCGCGCTGCTCGGCGACCCCGGGGTGCTGCTGCTCGACGAACCGGTCAACGGCCTCGACCCGGACGGTGTCCGCTGGATCCGCGAGCTGACGCGGTCGCTGGCCGCCGAGGGCCGCACGGTCCTGCTGTCCAGCAACCTGATGACCGAGATGGAGCGTACGGCCGACCGGCTGGTGATCATCGGACGCGGGCGGCTGATCGCCGAGACGACCGTCGCCGAGCTGGCGGAACGGTTCGCGCGCGGCGTCCTGGTGCGGTCGCCGCGCGGTGCGGAGCTGGCCGGGCTGCTGGAACGCGCGGGGGGCGCGGTCCGCGCCGAGCCGGACGGCGGGCTGGCGGTGACCGGGCTGGGCGCCGCCGCGATCGGCGACCTGGCGGCCCGCCATGGCGTCCCGGTGCACGCCATCAGGGAGCGCGCGGCATCGCTGGAGGAGGCGTACATGGAGCTGACGGCCGGTGCGGGGGAGCACCAGGCGGTACGGGGAGGTGCGCGGTGAGCGCGGTGTCCGGCGCGGTGTCCGCCGAGTGGCTGAAGGTCCGTTCGGTGTGGTCGACGTACGTGGTGCTCCTCGTGCCGCTGGCGGCGGTGGCGTTCGCGCTGGTGCTCGACCTGTACGCCACGGTGGTCTGGGATCACCTGCTGCCGGTCAGCCGCCCCGGCTACACGACGATGATGACGCAGGCGATCACGGTGCCGCTGACGGAGATCGCCGCCGGGGTGTTCGGGGTGCTGGCGATCACGTCCGAGTACGCCACCGGCCAGATCCGGGCGAGCCTGACCGTGTCGCCGCGGCGCGGGCTGCTGCTCGCCGCGAAGTCGCCGGTGGTGGGCGTGGTGGCGCTGGTGTTCGGGCTGGTGGCGGTCGGTACGGCGTCGCTGGTGGGACGCGCGATCATCGGCGACCGCGTCGCGGCGCGGCCCGAGCTGGGGCGGGAGCTGGTGCTGCTGGCCGCGTCGGGGGCGGCGGTGATGGTGTTCGCGCTGCTGGGGCTGGCGCTCGGCGTCCTGCTGCGGTCGACGGCGGGCGCGATCGTCGTGGTGGCGGTGGTCTGGTATCCGCTGCCGATGATCGCGCAGTGGCTGCCCGCGCCGTGGAACGTCCGGATGACCTCGGTCGTGCCGATGAACCTGCCTGCGGAGATCTCCGGCTACCACGTGCCGGGGCCGCCGCCCGGGCTGCTCTCGGCGCCGGTGGCGGCGTGTGTGCTGGCGGCGTACGCGGTGGTGCCGCTGGCGGCGGCGTACGCGGTGTTCACGCGGCGCGATATCCGGTGAACGGAATTCCGTTCGCCATTGTGGCCATTGAGCGGGCTGTGGATAACTTTTCGCGGGAATTCCGCGGACGGGCTAATGTGGTCGCGGCACTGAAAATCCGAGCTTCGGAGGAATTCCATGCGACCCATGGCGAATGGCAACACCGAAATGTACGCCGCGGAGCGCGAGAGCGCGCCGGGCGTCATGAGCGAAATGGTCGGCGAGATGCGCGCGATGTCCGGCCGGCTGCGCGTCTTCGACCCCGGGGCGTTCGGCGTCCCGTCCGGCGCCGAGCGTGATGACGAGCGCGCCATGCTCGCCGCCGGCGCGCTCGTCCGCGCCGGCACATCCTTACTCTCCTGCCTGTTCGAAGACACGGCCCTCCTCCTCACCGACCAGGACGACGTGGCCGAGGCCCCCGGCCGCATGATCGTCCTCGACGACCTCCCGTCGGCGTTCGCCCACCTCTACACCCACGCGTTCGCCGAGCGGTTCCTCATCGTCACCGCCGACGTCGTGGCCGCGCTCCACCGGCCGGAGTGGGTCACGCCCGGCTCGGTGGCCGAACGCCTCGCGCTGCACCTGGTGATCGCGACCGCCCGCGCCAGCCTGGAGATCGCCGAGGTCATCGACTGGGCCGACAGCGACGAGGTCTACGAACCGTTCCGCGCCGCCGCCTTCGACGACCGCGACCACGAACGGCTCTACGACCTGGAAAGGGGAGACCTGCCGATGGTGTTGCGCGCCGATTCCGTCGACGGCGCGGGAAACGAGCTCGCGCACTGGTTCCGGCCATTCGACGACCGCAGATTCGTCCACCCGTTCATCCGAGACTGACCGGGGTTCGCAATGGCGAAGAATTGCACCGCGGAAGGGAGGTCCAAACCGGTGCCAACGCCGCCATGGGGCGAAATAGCCGCCAAGATCCACGCTAGGATCACGTCGTGGCCGAACACCCCCTGATCGGCGCCTGCTCCGACGAGGAGAAGGCCGCCGTCCTCGATGCCGTCCTGACCCTGCACCCGGAGGTCGCCGCCGACGCCGAACGCCTCGCCCGCGCTGTACTCGACGGCGCCGGCTCCGACGACATCGCCGACGAGGTGATCGACGCCCTGAGCCCGCTCGACGACGCCCAACGCGGCGCGCGCGCCAACGGCACCGCGCCGCCGGACCCCGCCGAGCTGATCGACCGCGCCCTCGAACCCCACCTGGCGGCCATCGAACGCCGCATAGCCGCCGGTCTGGACGACTCCGCGGCGACGATCGCCCTAGGCGTCCTCAAGGGCCTCTACGAATACCGCGACCTGGAAGCCCACGACCCCTTCGAGAACGCCGAACAGGTCGAACGCCTCCTGGCCAAACACGGCATCGAGCTAGCCCCCGAGCACTACACGACCGACATGCCCGACTGGTCCACCGACGACCCGAGCACCACCGAGGAGACCTGACAAGCGCAACACCGAAGAACCGACAGCCTGCCCCAGGGCAGTGAGCCCGTCCTTCAGCCGTGGTCGGGGACGATGACGAGGCGGCGCCCGCGCAGGTCCGCGCGGGTCCATGCCTCACTGATCCGGCTCAGCGGTGCGGTCTCGACCTCGATCTCGAGCTCTCCGGACCGGACCCACTCGACGACCTGGCCGTACGCGGCGGCCATGCCGGCGGCCGCGTTGCGGCCGGCGCCGTAGACCTCCAGGCCCGACGTCCGCAGGGCGTCGCCGGTCAGCGTGAGGCCGGGGCCGGCGGCCTCGCCGACCTGCACCAACCGGGTCGGCTTGTGCAGGGTGAAGGTCTGCGGCACGAGGGCGCGGGTGAGCAGCTCGGTCGGGCGGCCCCACAGGAAATCGAGGACGACGTCGTACCCGTCACCCGCGTGCTCGCGGAACGCGGCGACGAGCGTGTCGTCGTCCACGGCGGTGGTGATGACCTCGTCCGCGCCGAGGTGGGCGAGGCCGGCCAGCGCGTGGTCGTCGCGTCCGGTGGCGACGACGCGGCCCGCGCCGAGCAGCCGTGCGACTTTCACGGCGAGGCGGCCGGCGACGCCGGTCGCGCCCTGGACCAGGACCGTCTCCCCGGAGACGAGCCCGCCTGCGGTCCGCATCGTCATCGCCGTGATCGCCGACGACAGCGCCGCGGCGGCGACCGGTTCGATCCCGTCCGGGATCGGGGTTGTGTACGTGGCGGGGACGACGGCGCGCTCGGCGAGCGCGCCATGTGGCGGGGTCATGCCCCCGAAGCCGACGAGGGTGCCGTCCGGGAGCCGTCCGATGCCGTCGAAGCACGGCACCGCGGGCAGTGCCGCCTGGAAGGCGGCCGCGGTGTAGTGCGTGCCCGCGACGATCGCGCGGTCCACGTTCTCCACGGCGACCGCCTCGACGGTGACGAGGACCTCGCCCGCGCCGGCCTCCGGCTCGGGCACGTGGCGGTACTCCGGGACACCGCCCGGCTGGTCGACCACTGCTGCCTTCATGGCAGCTCCTCTCTAACAGTGTTAGATACTAGGATCTGTCTAACACTGTTAGAGAGGGCGAGGCAAGGGAGGGACGCATGACGCTGAGCCGGGAACAGGTCGTCGCCGAGACGCTGCGGCTCGTGGACGACAAGGGCCTGGACGCGCTGAGCCTGCGCGCCCTCGCGGCGCGGCTGGGGGTGCGGGCGCCAACGCTGTACTGGCACGTCAAGAACAAGTCCGAGCTCCTCGACGCCGTCGCCGACACGGTGATGGACGACGCGATCGCCGCGATCCCTTCGTCACCGGGGGGTGATGGCCGTCCCTGGCTGCTCGACGCCCTGGTCGCGCTCCGGGCCGCGCTCCTGCGGCACCGCGACGGAGCCCGGATCGTGTCGGGGGCGAGGTACTCGCTGCGGCGCGCGGACTTCTCCGAGCTGGCGATGGCGACCCTCGTCGAGCACGGGCACGCCGCGCACGAGGCACGGCTGCTGGTGCTCGCCGGGGAGCGGTACACGGTCGGGTGGGTCCTGGAGGAGCAGGGCCCAGAGCCCGACGGCCCCGCGCCCGACCCCGGCGCGCTGCGGGCCCGGTTCCCCGTGATGGTCCAGGCGATCGGCGACTATTTCGCCGGGACCGGCCGCACCCCGGAAGACCTGTACCGCGACGCGGCCCGTCTCGTGCTGGGGATCCCGGAGGGCGCCTCATGAGGCTCGCCGCCCTCATGCGGTCGCCGTGCGCCGAACGACCCGGACAGCGGTTCCTCACGCTGACACGCCTTGGGGTTGCTCATCTGGTGCCGCGGGTGACTGCAGGGGCACGTCGGGGGCTTCGCGGGGCGGGGGTTACGCGGGGGCGGGAGCTACAGGGGGACGTCGGGGGCTACGCGGGTGAGCATTTCGCGGACGACCGCGGCGTCGTCCTCCAGGCCCGTTTGCTCCCAGAGGTCGGCCACCTGGTCGTCGACCTCGACGTAGTAGCGGACCGCGGTGGCGACGTCGGCGCGGTCGGCCTCGCCGAGGCCCTCCCAGCGGTCGAGGACGGTCAGCAGCGCGTGGCCGATGCGCCGGGCGAGGTCCGCGTCGAGGCGCGCGGATTCGGCGGCGTGCGCGATGAGGACGGCCATGTGGTCGTCCACGGCGCCGCGCAGGATCGCTGCTTCGTCGGTCACGCTCCGATGGTAGGTCGGATCAGCGCGAATAGCCCAGGCGGATTTCCGACGGGTCCAAGGCGAATGGGGAAGGAGAGGCGTCCGCAGCGAACAGAGAAGGGGGTCCGTAGCGAACAGGGAACGCGGGGTGGGCGTAGCGGGGCTGGGGAGCGCGCGGGCTTGGTGGGGCGAGGGCGGGTCATGGCGAAGAGGGAAGACGAGGTGGGTCGTGACCGGGCTGGGAGCGGGCGGGCGCACAGGGCCATGG
>DASXYG010000067.1:0-13307 GCA_036502625.1 Streptosporangiaceae bacterium | reverse complement strand
TGGGTGTGTCCCGAGTTGGGGTGCCGGAGGTGGGTGTGTCCCGAGTTGGGGTGCCGGAGGTGGGGGTGTCCCGAGTTGGGGTGCCGGAGGTGGGGGTGTCCCGGGTTGGGGTGGCTGGGGTGGCGGTTGCCGGGGTGGCGGTGGATGGGGTGGTGGGGTGGGTGGGGGCGTTGTTTTGGATTTCTATGGATGTGGGGGTTAGGCGGACTTCGCAGTGGGTGGCTTTGGTGTGGCGGAGGATGTTCGTGGTGGCTTCGCGGAGGACGTGGGCGAAGGGTTCGCGGAGGTGGGGGGCGACCTCGTCCGCTGATTGGGGGAGGTCGGCGGTGATGGCGGCGGCGCGGAGGGCGGCGCGGGCGCCGGCGAGTTCGGCGGGCAGGGATGCGCGGCGGTAGCCGGAGACGGTGGCGCGGATCTCGTCGAGGGTCTCGCGGGAGAGGCGTTCGGCGTCGCGCACCTCGGTGATGGCGCGGTCGGTGTCGGCGCCGCTCTCCAGGACGCGGCGGGCCAGGCCGGTCTTCACGGTGATCGTGGTGAGGCTGTGGCCGAGGACGTCGTGCAGGTCGCGGGCCACGCGGCTGCGTTCGGCGGCCACGCTGAGCTCGGCGATCTCGTCGCGGGCCGCGCGCAGCTCGGTGATCGTACGGCTGAGCTGGCGTATGCCGGTGAGCACGTACGCGACGAACGCCATGAGCAGCGCGATGTCCCAGTTCGGGGTGCCGTCCAGCCGCCAGCTCACGGCCAGCGCGGCGAGCGCGCCCGCGGTGCCGATGAGGCGGGTCCACAGCACCGGGAGGAGCACGACCGAGACGATGATCGGGTACGAGACGACGCCGAGTCCGTGCGGGTCGCCGATGAGCACGGCGAACCCGACGCCGAGCGCGAGGAGCACGGCCAGCAGCGCGACGCGGGCGGCATGGCCCGCGCGGGGTCCCACATACAGGGCGGCGAGGTAGCCGGCGGCGAGCAGCCCCGCGTCGACGACCACCGCGGCGGCGTGCGCCGAGGTGGCCGGGTGCGCCAGCACGCCCACCACCGCCATCACCAGCCCCACGAGCGAGAGCACGGGACCGATCATCCTGCGGGCGTCGGCGCGTACGGTCCCGGCGGACGCCCTGGCGCCGGTCCTGACGGGGAACAGGACCGCGGTGCCCGTGGCGTCCCCCCAGGTGGGCCAGGCGCGGGGGTCGGCGGCGTCGGACGTGCCGTCGGAGCGGGAGTGCGTGCCGGCGATCCAGGAGCCCGGGACGAGGGCGCCGAACGCGGTGACGGGGCGGTGCGGACGGGACATGGCCATCAGGTGAGCACGTCGTCGAGGTACGTGTCCACCTCATCGGGCCGGGCGACGAGGGCGACGTAGCCGTCCGGGCGGATCAGCACGGCGGTGCCGTGCCGTACGCCGAACCTCCCGCGTACGGCGCCGCCCGGATCGTGGAGCCCGTCCGCGGCCACGGCGTGCGCGCGGACGTACGGGCGGTGGCGCGTGGCGACCGGCGCCGGCGCGCCGAAGGACAGCAGCGTGAAGGCCGGGTCGCGGTAGAGGTCGTACAGCCGTACGGGCCGGCCGTCGGGGCCGGCCAGCGTGCCGTCCGGTGCGGTGTCGCCGGGCCGGACGCGGGCGCGGGCGCGGGGTGCCGCGGTGAGCGGGCCCGCCGGGTAGCGCGGGTGGTCGTCGCGGCCGCGGCGGTCGGCGCGGGCCAGGAACGGGCGGATGAGGTACGGGATGACCGGGCGGAGGAAGCGCGGCGGCGTGGTGAACGCCCCGAAGCTACTGTCGCTGGCGGCCAGCACCGCGCGGCCGACCGGCAGGCGCTCGGCCTCGTACGTGTCGAGCAGCCCGTCGCCGGCGTGGCCGCGCAGCCGGAGCGCCAGCTTCCAGCCCAGGTTGTACGCGTCCTGGACGCCGGTGTTCATGCCGAACGCGCCGAACGGGCTGTGCACGTGCGCGGCGTCCCCGGCGAGGAACACCCGGCCGCTGCGGTACCGCTCGGCGAGGCGCAGGTTGTAGCGCCAGGTGGACAGCCAGGTCACCGCGCCGTACGCGAGGTCGTCGCGGCCGGTGCGCGCGGCGACGACGCGGCGTAGCGCGTCGAGGGACACCTCGGGGTCCTCCCCGGGGTCGAGGGACGCGACGACCTGGCTGGTCGTGGCGCCGGGCGTGGGGCGGACCGCCACCATGGACCGCTCCCCCAGCCACAGGTGGACGGCGCCGGGCGGAGTGAGGCCGCGCACCTCGACGTCGGCGAGCAGGGCGCGCGCGTCCTCGTCGGTGCGGCCGGTGAACGCGATGCCGGCCAGGCCGCGTACGGTGCTGCCGCCGCCGTCGCAGCCGATGACGTACGCGGCGCGCACACGCTCCTCGCCCGCGCTCGTCGTGAGCACCGCCGTGGCCGCGTCGCCGTCCTGGTTCAGGCCGGTGAGGCGGGCGCCGAACTCGACCTTGCCGCCGAGGTCGGCCAGCCGCGCGCGGAGGACGGCCTCGGTGCGCCACTCGGGCAGCGAGACGGCGTTCGGGTACGGCTCGGCGGGCGTCGGCTCCCGTACGGTGCCGCGGCGGGTGAACAGGGGCCCGGTGCCGAGGTAGACGCGCAGGCCGGCGCCCGCGCTCGCCTCGCGGACGACCGGGGCCGCCGCGCCGAGCGCGTCGAGGACGGCGAGCGTGCGGGGCTTGATCCCGAACGCGCGCGACCCTTCCTGCGGGCCGGGCGCGGCGTCCACGATGCGGCAGGCGACGCCGCGCCTGAGCAGGTCGCAGGCCAGGGTCAGGCCGGTCGGCCCGGCCCCGGCGACGAGCACCTCGGTGTCCACGGAGATCACGCCGGCTGTCCGGCCGCGGCGGCCTTGGCGGCGGCGTTCCGCTTGCGGCGGGCGCCGTACATGACCGTCCAGCCGAGGGCGAGGCCGACCGCGACCAGCGTGAGGAGGTGGGAGATGCCGAAGACGGTGTCGACCGGCAGCGTGTAGACGAGGACGGCGCGGGTGGCGGCCTCGGCGAGCAGGACGACGCCCCATACGGCGGAGACGAGCGTGAGCGCGCCGCGGTACGCGGAGTCGGTCGACCAGCGGCGTTCGGCGTCGGCGCGGCGGCTCTCGTCCATGCGACGGATCAGGACGTACATCAGCGGCCGCCGGGCCAGGCAGCTCCCGAGGAAGGCCAGCGCGATGAGCCCGGTGGTCACGGAGTCCTTCAGCAGCATGACGCGCGGGTCGCCGGTGACGAGGGTGAGCACGAGGCCGAAGCCGAAGATGCCGGCCATGAGGGTGGCGATGCCGTCGAACTTGCGGTGGCGGAGGGCGACGTACGCGATGCGCAGCACCGCGATGCCGGTGGCCGCGGCCAGCGCGGCGACGATCGGGAGGCCGAGCAGGCGCAGCGGGTAGTAGACGACGACGGGGGCGCCGATCTCCCAGATGAGGCCCTTGAGCGCGGCCTTGGGGTTCCGTGTGTTCTCCATGCCCCACAGCGTCGTCGCGGGCGGCGGCGGGCGACCACGACAGATGTCACGACTTCGGTGCGGCGGGCCGTGCGGTCACAGCGGCACGAGGACGCCGACGCGGGCGGAGCGGTTGGCGGCCTCGATCACGCGGAGGCCGGTGATGGCGTCGTCCATGGTGGCCGGCGGCGGCGCGCCGTCGCTCAGGCAGGCCAGGACGTCGGCGTAGAACCGCTGGTAGCGGCCGGGTTCGGTGGGGACGCGCATGGTGTCGCCGGTGGTGCCGAGGGTGCCGTACAGCTCCTCGGGGTCGGCGCCCCACTCGTCCTCGTCCGGCGTGCGGCCGTCGCGCAGCGCCTGTTCCTGCGGGTCGAGGCCGTACTTGACGTACGCGGCTTCGGCGCCGAGGACGCGGAAGCGCGGGCCGAGGTCGGCGGCCACCGCGCTCATCCACAGGTGGGCGCGTACGGCGTCGTCGGACGGCTCGCCGAAGGTCAGCGCGATGAAGGCGTCGTCGACGGCCTTGGCGCCCGAGCGGCGGACGTCCATCTCGGCGTAGACGCGCGCCGGGGTGCCGAACAAGGCGATGGCCTGGTCGATGAGGTGCGCGCCGAGGTCGAACTGGATGCCGCCGCCGTCGGCGGGGTCGGCGCTCTCCTTCCAGCCCGGCTTGATCTCGGGGCGCCAGCGCTCGAACCGCGACTCGAACCGGTGGACGGCGCCGAGGTCGCCGTCGTCGAGCAGCCGCCGTACGGTCAGGAAGTCGCCGTCGTAGCGGCGGTTGTGGAACGGGATCGCGGTGCGGTCGTGCTCCTGGGCGAAGGCGGCGATCGTGCGCGCGTCGTTGACGGTCGTGGCGACCGGTTTGTCGATGACGACGTGCATCCCGGCGGCGAGCGCGGCCTGCGCGAGGGGCGCGTGCGTACGGTTGGGCGTCGTGATGACGGCCAGGTCGTAGTCCGCGGGGTCGTCCCAGATCTCGCCGGGGTCGCCGAACAGCGCCGCCTGCGGGTAGCGGCGCTTGACGTCCGCGCGCCGCTCCGCGTCGTTCGTGACGACGGCGGCGAGTTCGAGCCCCTCGGTGGCCGTGATCATCGGCGCGTGGAACACCGAACCGCCGGTTCCGTATCCGACCAACGCGACGCGCATAGCGCTCCCTCCCCGAGTGCCCCGCGTTGATCATTCCGCGACAGGCCGGGTCTAATCCCCGTACGGCGGGGCCGGCGCGCCGGTTACCGGATCTGGCCGCCGCGGCGCAGGCGGCCGAGGCTGACCGCGACGAGGACGACGGACATCGTGACCATGACCCACGAGATGGCGTGCAGGCCCGACGTGTCGACGGACGCGCCGAACAGCAGGCCGATCACGCTGGCCGAGAGGATCGAGCCGAGGTAGCGCGACGTCTGGAACAGGCCGGACGCGGTGCCCATGACCGCGCGCGGCGCCGTCTGGTACAGCGCGGTCTGCAGGCCGAGGTTGTTGAACGCGTTGGGCACGCCGAGCAGCGCGGTCACGATGACGATCAGCCAGACGGGTGTGCCGCGCCCGAAGAGCTGCAGGCCGAGCGAGCCGACGAGCAGCGCGGAACTGCCGACGAGCAGGGACGTGCGGACGCCGGCGCGGCGGATCAGCCGGGACGCCAGCGGCATGGCCAGCACGGCGACGCCGGCGAGCGGCAGCACGAGGAGCCCGGCCGTACGGGTGTCGTCGCCGCGCGCCTCCTCCAGCCACATCGGCACGCCGAAGAAGCTGGCGTAGAAGACGATGTTGACCAGGGCGAACTGCCCGTACACGCTCAGCAGCGCGCGGTTGGCGGCGAGCATGCGGAAGTCGATGAACGGCGTGGTGGCGCGCAGCTCGCGCAGCGCCAGGGCGACGCCGCCGACGACCGCGAGGGGTACGAGCAGCCAGTTCGGGCCCTGTTCGAGGGAGAGCAGGAACCCCAGCAGGCCGATCAGCGTGAGCACGAACGCGCCGATGCCGGGGACGTCCATCTCGCGGAGCACGCCGTGGCCGCTGCCGCCGTCGCCGGCCACCTTCGGCAGGCGGGTGAGCGCCAGGACGATGCCGATCGCGGTGATCGGCACGTTGACCAGGAAGATCGCCTGCCAGCCCCAGAAGGAGACCAGGAAACCGCCGATGACCGGGCCGAACGCGGCGCTGGCCGAGTTCGCGGCGGCCACGGAGCCGAGCGCCGACTGGGGCGTCGGTCCGGGCAGGCAGGCGCGGAAGATCGCCATCGCGGACGGGAACGCCACGGACGTGCCGACCGCGAGCACGACGCGCGCGGCGATGAGGTAGCCGAGGCCGGGCGCGAACGGCGCGACGGCGGACACCGCGAGGACGACGACGAGCCCGGAGACGAAGACGCGGCGCGGCCCGAACCGGTCGGCCAGCTTGCCCATCAGCGGCTGCCCGACGGCGGCGGCGATGTAGAAGGCGGAGATCAGCCAGGTGGCGGTGGCGACGCCGGAGTGGAAGTCGCGCTCGATGCCGACGAGGGCGACCGCGATCATCGAGGAGTTCAGCGCGTTCAGCAGGGTGCCGGGCATCACGGCCGTCGCGAGCCGGTTCGCGGACGGCCCCGGGCGTGTTCCGGTGTCGGCCCCCGTACTCGTACCAGATCACCCCAAAATCGTTAGTTAACGTCAACTAACGATGATACGCATGGTCCGAATTGGTCACGTTCCGCAGTACCCCAGCGGGACGTACGGAACCAGTCCGGACATGGTGCGTCCATTTCGTCACCGAGTGTCGCCGATGGTACGGCGGGTACGCGAGACCACAGGAACGCCGCACGTCATGATGCGGCTACCGAACGGGGGGAAATCGGGGGGAGTTCGAAAATGACGCTCCAAGATGACGCACGCCGGCTCATCGGCTACCACGTAGTCGCGTCGGACGACGAGGACCTCGGCACCGTCGAAGAGGTCTTCTACGACAACCGCACGCACAATCCGGAGTTCGTCTCCGTGAAGTCCGCGGGGATGTTCGGCCGCAGGGAGAGCCTGGTGCCGCTGCAGGGCTCGCAGGTCAGCGGCGAGCAGTTGCGGGTGCCGTTCGACAAGCAGCGGGTCAAGGACGCGCCGGACGTCGGCAGCGGGCGCGACATCTCACCCGGCGAGGGCGAGGAGCTGTACCAGCACTACGGCCTGCGCAGCTCCGATGTGCCCGCGCAGCAGACCGGCGGCCCGGACACGGCCGCGCGCACCGGCACCGCGGGTACCGCCGATGCCGCCGCGGACGCGTCCGCCGAAACCGCCGGTACGAAGGACGACGCCACCGACGCCAAGGACGCCATGGGCGTCGAGGACGCCCACGACACCACCACCATGGACGCGACCGCGATGCCGGGCGCGGCCGAGGACGCCGAGGCGGACCGGATGGACGGCCCGCGTACGGACCTCGCCGCGGACACGCATACGGACACGCCCTCCGAAGCGCGCATGGGCGAGACCGCGGCGGCCGGGGAGGACGCCGAGGAGATCGTCGTGACGCGGTCGGAGGAGCGGATGCACGTCGGCACCGAGCGCCTCGAGGCGGACCGGATCCACGTCCACCGGCGGATCGAGACCGAGGACGTCGAGCGCGCCGTCATGGTCAGCCGCGAGGACGTGGAGATCCTGCGCGAGCCGATCACCGACACCGACCGGGTGCACGCCTCGGACCTGGCCGAGGACGAGCTGGAGATCATCCTCTACGAGGAGCGGCCGGTCGTCAGCACCGAGAGCGTCCCGGTGGAGCGCGTGCGCATCAAGAAGACCGCGAACCGCGGCCAGGAGACCGTACGCGCGCGGGTGCGCAAGGAGCGCATCGACATCATGCGGGACCGGGACGGTGCCGCATGACGCATGCGGCACACCGGAAACGCGGAGGGCTCGGCCGGCGGCCGGGCCCTCCCCCATTTCAGGGCGTGAGCGCGGCGCGGGCCATCGCGGTCAGCAGCGCGGCGAGCGCGCCGCGGTCGAGCTCGCCCGCGCTGTACGGCGTGGAGTTGATCAGGCCGAACGCCGCGTGGACGGCGGCGCGCAGCCGCGGCGGCGGCCCGGGGCGCAGCGCCGCGAGCACGGTCACCCACTCCTCGGCGTACTCGCGCTGGAGGCGGCGGATCTCGTGGCGGTCCGGCTCGGGCACGTTGGCGAGCTCGCGCGTGTGGACGGTGATCAGCGCCGGGTTGTCCAGCGCGAAGTCGACGTGCCAGGCGATGAGCGCGTCGAGCGCGGCGGCCGGGTCGCGTGCCGCGGCCACCCGCGCGCGCCCCTCGGCCAGCAGCCGCTCGCTGATGTCGAGCAGCATGGCGGACAGCAGCGCGTGCTTGCCGGGGAAGTGCCGGTACAAGGCCGGGCCTGTTGTGCCGACCGCGCGGCCGAGCTCCTCGATCGACACGCCGTGGAAGCCGCGCCGCGCGAACAGCTCCGCTGCCGCGGCGAGGATGACGCCGCCGCGCGCCGACCGCGCGCGGGCGGCGCCCGTACCACCCGGCGCGTCGCTCATGGCCGGAGTCTAGACGGCGACGTTAGCGATCACTAACATCCCGCACGCCGATCATCCATCTCAGTTAAGATATCGCCCCAAAGTCATCAACTCAGATGGATGAGGCGAAGCCCATGCGAACTCTCCGGCCGATCCTGACCGCGGCGCTGACCCTGGCCGCCGCGGGCGCCCTGCTGACCGGCGGCGCGACCGCCGCGACCGCCGCCACCACGTGGGACCACCACTGGCACTGGGGCAGCGACGGCGTCTGGGTCAAGGAGCGCGGCGACGTCATCCGGCTCTGCGACGTCAAGCGTGACGGCAACCCCGCGTGGATCATCGTCCTCCCGGCCAAGGGCGACTACTACCAGATCTACGTGAACGGCGGGTACGGCCACTGCGTTACGCGCCGCGCCTCCCAGGGCGGGAAGTACAACCTGCGCGAGGGCGTCACCGTACGGGTGCGGTTCTGGAACTACAACACCGGCCGCGTCTACGGGTACAAGAAGTTCCTGAACGACCACTGACGGCGCGCTCCCCCGAGCCTGGACGGCGGCGTTAGCGATCACTAACATCACGGGTGTTAACGCTCGCTAACGCCGCGCGCGACGCGCGCGTACCGACGGGAACGGGGAAGTCTTACCGACATGACCTGGGACGCACCGGTTCTGCGCAGCACCGTCGACCCGTCGGGCGAGGCGGCCGCGCGCAACGCGGAGGCGCATACGGCGCTGGTCGCCGAGTTGCGCGGGCATCTGGCCACGGCCGCGCGCGGCGGCTCGGACCGCGCGCGCGAACGCCATGAGGCGCGCGGGAAGCTGCTGCCGCGCGACCGCGTCGACGCGCTGCTCGACCCCGCGTCGCCGTTCCTCGAACTGTCGCCGCTGGCCGCGTACGGCATGTACGACGACGAGGCGCCGGCGGCCGGGATCATCACCGGCGTGGGGCGGATCAGCGGCCGCGAGTGCGTCGTCGTGGCGAACGACGCGACCGTGAAGGGCGGCACGTACTACCCGGTCACGGTGAAGAAGCACCTGCGCGCGCAGGAGGTGGCGCTGCACAACGGCCTGCCGTGCGTCTACCTCGTCGACTCCGGCGGCGCGTTCCTGCCGCGCCAGGACGACGTCTTCCCCGACCGCGAGCACTTCGGCCGCATCTTCTACAACCAGGCGACCATGTCGGCGCGCGGCATCCCGCAGATCGCCGCCGTGCTCGGGTCGTGCACCGCGGGCGGCGCGTACGTCCCGGCGATGAGCGACGAGGCGGTCATCGTACGGAACCAGGGCACGATCTTCCTGGGCGGCCCGCCGCTGGTGAAGGCCGCGACCGGCGAGGTCGTGACGCCGGAGGAGCTGGGCGGCGGCGACGTCCACTCGCGGGTCTCCGGGGTGACCGACCACCTGGCCGACGACGACGCGCACGCGCTGCGCATCGTCCGCGACATCGTGGCCACGCTCGGGCCGCGCCCGGCGCGGCCGTGGGAGGTGGCCGCGGCGGAGAAGCCCGCGGTGGACCCCGCCGAGCTGTACGACGCGGTCCCGGCCGACTCCCGCACCCCGTACGACGTGCGCGAGGTGATCGCGCGGATCGTGGACGGATCCCGGTTCGCGGAGTTCAAGGCGGAGTACGGCGCCACGCTGGTCACCGGGTTCGCGCGGATCGAGGGCCACCCGGTGGGCATCGTGGCGAACAACGGGATCCTGTTCAGCGAGTCGGCGATGAAGGGCGCGCATTTCGTCGAGCTGTGCGACCAGCGGTCGATCCCGCTGGTGTTCCTGCAGAACATCAGCGGGTTCATGGTGGGCCGCGAGTACGAGGCGGGCGGCATCGCGAAGCACGGCGCGAAGATGGTCACCGCGGTGGCCTGCGCGCGGGTGCCGAAGTTCACGGTGGTCATCGGCGGGTCGTTCGGCGCCGGCAACTACTCCATGTGCGGCCGCGCGTACTCCCCGCGGTTCCTGTGGATGTGGCCGAACGCGCGCATCTCCGTCATGGGCGGCGAGCAGGCCGCGTCCGTGCTGGCCACGGTGCGCCGCGACCAGATGGAGGCGCGCGGCGAGGGGTGGCCGGCCGACGCGGAGGAGGCGTTCAAGGCGCCGATCCGCAAGCAGTACGAGGAGCAGGGCAACCCGTACTACTCGACGGCGCGGCTGTGGGACGACGGCGTCATCGACCCGGCCGACACCCGTACGGTGCTGGCGCTCGGCCTGTCGGCGGCCGCCAACGCCCCGCTGGAACCCGTCCGCTACGGCGTCTTCAGGATGTGAGGCTGCGCGTGTTCTCCACAGTGCTGGTCGCGAACCGGGGGGAGATCGCCTGCCGGGTGATCCGTACGCTGCGGCGGCTCGGGGTGCGCTCGGTGGCCGTCTACAGCGACGCGGACTCCGGGGCGCGCCACGTCGTAGAGGCCGACGAGGCGGTCCGCATCGACGGCTACCTCAACATCGCGGCGATCATCGGCGCCGCGCGCGCCGCCGGGGCGGCCGCGGTCCATCCCGGCTACGGGTTCCTGGCCGAGAACGCGGCGTTCGCGCGGGCCTGCGCGGACGCCGGCGTGGTCTTCGTCGGCCCGCCGCCGGAGGCCATCGAGGCGATGGGCGACAAGATCCGCGCGAAACAGCACGTCGCGGCGGCGGGCGTGCCGGTCGTGCCCGGACGCGACGAGGCGGGGCTGTCCGACGCCGAGCTGGCGGACGCCGCGCGCGAGGTGGGGCTCCCCGTCCTGCTCAAGCCGTCCGCGGGCGGCGGCGGCAAGGGCATGCGGCTGGTCGGCGCGGACGACGAGCTCGCCGAGGCGATCGCCGCCGCGCGGCGCGAGGCGTCCGCGGCGTTCGGCGACGACACGCTGCTGGTCGAGCGGTTCGTGGCGAACCCGCGGCACATCGAGGTGCAGGTGTTCGCCGACGCGCACGGGAACGCCGTGCACCTCGGCGAGCGCGAGTGCAGCCTCCAGCGGCGGCACCAGAAGATCGTGGAGGAGGCGCCGTCGCCGCTGCTCAGCGCGGAACAGCGGGCGCGGATGGGGGCGAGCGCGGTGGACGCCGCGCAATCGGTCGGCTACGTGGGCGCGGGGACGGTGGAGTACATCGTGTCCGCCGACGACCCCGGCTCGTACTTCTTCATGGAGATGAACACGCGGCTCCAGGTCGAGCACCCGGTCACGGAGATGGCCGCGTCGGTGGCGGGCCGTACCGGCATCGACATCGTCGAGCTGCAACTGCGGGTCGCGGCCGGCGGGCCGCTGCCGTTCGCGCAGGACGACGTGGGCTTCGCGGGCCACGCGATCGAGGCGCGCGTCTACGCGGAGGACCCCGCGCGGGGGTTCGTGCCGACCGGCGGGCGGGTGCTGGCGCTGGACGAACCGGTGTCCGCCGGGGTCCGGGTGGACTCCGGGCTGGCGGTCGGCACCGAGGTGGGCAGCGCGTACGACCCGATGCTGGCCAAGGTGGTCGGCTACGGCGCCGACCGCGCGGCGGCGCTGGCCGCGCTCGACGGCGCGCTCGCGTCGTACGGGCTGCTCGGCGTGGGCACGAACGTGGCCTTCCTGCGCGCGCTGCTCGCCCACCCCGGCGTCGCGGCCGGCCGGCTGGACACCGGGCTGGTCGAACGCGACCTGGACGCCCTGGTCGCCGGTGCGGGCGGCGGCGTGCCCGACGACGTGCTCGCGGCGGCCGTACTCGACGAGCGGCTCGGGCGCGAGCCCGCCGGGCCGGTGGTGGACCGGTGGGACGTGCCGGACGGGTGGCGGATCGGCGGCCCGGCATGGCGCACGCTGCGCGTCACCCCGTCGGGCGGCGAGGCCGTGCCCGTCCGCGTACGGGGCCGGGCGTCCGGCGCCGAGGTGGCCATCGGGGACGGCGAACCGGTGCCCGCGTCCGTGCGCCACACCGGCGGCGGCCTCGCCGTCACGTACGGCGACCGGACGCGGCGGTACCTGCGGGCCCGCGACGGGCGGGTGCTGTGGCTGGGCCGCGATGGCCACGCGTGGGCGCTGACCGAGGCGGAACCCGTCGACGCGGGCGGCGGCGGTGCGGCCGCGGCGTCCGGCGGTGTCGCGCGCAGCCCGATGCCGGGCACGGTGATCGCCGTCAAGGCGGCCGCCGGCGACACCGTCACCGCGGGTCAGCCGCTGGCCATCATCGAGGCGATGAAGATGGAGCACACCGTGACCGCGCCCATCGACGGCGTGGTCACCGAGATCACGGTCCGCGCGGGCACCACCGTCGCCCTCGACGCGACCGTCGCGATCGTCGAGCCGACCGGCCTCCCACAAGGAGAGAACGCATCATGATCGATTTCCGGCTCGGCGACGAGCTCGATGAGCTGCGGAAGTCCGTCGAGGAGTTCGCCCGTACGGAGGTGGCCCCGGTCATCGGGGACTACTACGAGCGCGGCGCCTTCCCGTACGACCTGGTGGCGAAGATGGGCCGGATGGGGCTGTTCGGGCTGCCGTTCCCCGAGGAGCACGGCGGCATGGGCGGCGACTACTTCGCGCTGTGCCTGGCCCTGGAGGAGCTGGCGCGGGTCGACTCGTCGGTGGCCATCACGCTGGAGGCCGGGGTGTCGCTGGGCGCCATGCCGATCTTCCGCTACGGCACCGACGAGCAGAAGCGGCGGTGGCTGCCCGCCCTGACCAGCGGGGAACGGCTGGGCGCGTTCGGGCTCACCGAGCCGGGCGGCGGTTCTGACGCGGGCGCGACCCGGACGACCGCCATCCTCGACGGCGACCAGTGGGTCGTGAACGGGTCGAAGTCGTTCATCACGAACTCCGGCACCGACATCACCGACCTGGTCACGGTCACCGCCGTGACGGGCGAGCGCCCCGACGGCAGGCCGGACATCTCGACGATCATCATCCCGTCCGGCACACCGGGGTTCACGGTCGCGCCGAAGTACTCGAAGGTGGGCTGGAACGCCTCCGACACCCATGAGCTGGCCTTCGACGACTGCCGCGTGCCCGCGGAGAACCTCCTCGGCGAGCGCGGCCGCGGCTACGCGCAGTTCCTGCGGATCCTCGACGAGGGCCGCGTGGCCATCGCGGCGGTCTCGGTGGGCCTCGCGCAGGGCTGCGTGGACGAGTGCGTGACGTACGCCGGGCAGCGCGCCGCGTTCGGCCACGAGATCGGCGCGTACCAGGCCATCCAGTTCAAGATCGCCGACATGGAGGCGCGTGCGCACACCGCGCGGCTGGCGTACTACGACGCGGCGGCGCGGCTGCTCGCCGGGCGTCCGTTCAAGCGGCAGGCGGCGATCGCCAAGCTCGTCGCCTCGAACGCCGCGATGGACAACGCCCGCGACGCCACGCAGATCTTCGGCGGCTACGGCTTCATGAACGAGTTCCCCGTCGGCCGGTTCTACCGCGACGCGAAGATCCTGGAGATCGGCGAGGGCACGTCGGAG
>DASXYG010000066.1:0-43648 GCA_036502625.1 Streptosporangiaceae bacterium | reverse complement strand
CGGGGGTTGGGGGAGGGGCGGAGGAAGAAGGGGCGGGTGGGAGGCGGGCGCGGCGGAGGGAGCTGCGGCGGGCGCGGCGGCGTACCAGGGCGGGGCGGTTTTGGTATGCCGTTGCCGTGTTGCTTGCGGTGATGGCTGTTGCGGGTGGGGCCTGGGCGGCGCAGCAGGTTTTCGCGCCGTCGCGGTCGGCCGGGGCGCGTGTCTCGCCGAGCGCGACCACCGGGGGCGCCGCGCCTGTTCCCACGGAGCACACCACGCCCACGCATCGCCACGGCCGGTCCGCCACGCCGACCTCCGGCGCGTACGGCACCCCGCGCGCGACCGTACCCGCACAGCCCGGCCACCACCGGCGGACGCCTTCAGGCCATCCCGACCAGGTGCCGCCTGCCACGATCAGGCCCAGCACGCCCCCGCCGAGCGGGCGGCCCACGACCCACCGCCCATCCCACACGCCCACGAAGTCGCACTCCCCGTCGCCCACCGCCACGACGACGCCACCGGACGGCGGCTAGGACGGCCAGGTCTGGGAAAGCGAGCCGCCCGAGGCCAGGCCCGCGAGCTCCGGCAGGAGGCTTTCCGCTGTTGCTATGTCGGCGTCCAGCGGGCGGTCGGCGGTGTTGGGGTCGAGGGCGGCGGCTACTCGGTCGTAGGCCGTGCGCAGTGCTTCGCCCTTCGGGGGGGCGCCGCGCATGCGGAGGGCGCGTACCGCGGCTACCAGCTCGCAGGCGACCACCACGCGGTACGCGGCCGCGGCGTCGGTGGAGGCGCGGGCCGACTGGGTGGAGAAACCGGCGTGCTCCTCCAGGCCGCGGGACAGTACGGCGGTGCCGAGGGCGGCGGGGGCGGCGTGGCGGCGGATGTCGGCGATGGCGGCGTGGGTGGCGTACTCCAGGATCATCACGCCGGAGCTGGACTCCGGGCCGTCGGCCAGGAACGGCCGCAGGCCGGTGAAGGACGGCTCCATCAGCGTGCCGAGGCGGGCCGCGGTCAGCGCCGCGGTCTGGAACAGCGCCACGCGGGAGGCGTCGAGGGCCAGGCCGGCGCCGACCGTGTGGAAGTTGCCGTTGTGCCAGACGTCGTCGCCGGCGACGTCCACGAGGGGGTTCTCGCTGGCCGCGTTCATCTCGATCGTCAGCACGCGTTCGAGCTGGCCGGCGGCGTCCATCGCGGGGCCGTGCACCTGCGGCAGGGCGCGGTAGCCGTACGGGTCCTGGATGCGCGCCGGGGTGATCGGCTCGTCGGCCAGCAGCGTGCGCATCAGGGCGGCGGCGGCGCGCTGGCCGGGGTGCGGGCGGGCCTCGTGGACGGGCACGCCGTACGGCTCGTCGGAGCCGTGCACCACCGTGAACGACAGCCCGGCTACCACGACCGCGGCGTCGAGGAGGTCGCGAAGCTCGTGGCAGGCGATCGCGGCCTCGCCGAGGGTGGCCGCGTTGCTGCTGATGAACGCCAGGGCATCGGCGGAGCTCAGGCGGTACGGCGGGAGGTCGACGCCGCCGCGCCACGGCCGCTCGCCGAGGATGCACAGCGCGGTGGACGCGAGCGCGGTGAGGTCGCCGGTGCCGATCGCGCCGTACGACGGGATCGCGGGCGACAGCCCGGCGTTCAGCGCGCGGGCCAGGATGCCGAGAAGGTCCGGGTTGACCCCGGAACCGCCCGCGGCGAACTGGTTCAGCCGGACGATGAGCGCGGCGCGCGCCAGCTCGCGGTTCAGCAGCGGCCCGGCGCCGCCCGCGTGGCTGCGCAGCAGGCGGAGGCCGTGGCCGGCCTCGTCCTCGTCGCCGTCGATCACCACGTGGCGGTTCGCGCCGACCCCGGTCGTACGGCCGTAAACGGGCCGCCGGCGGGCGATGCGGCCCACCGCCTCCCAGGCGGCGTGCGCGCGTTCCAGCCCGGCCGGATCGACCTCGACCTGGGCGTCGTGGCGGGCGATGCCGGTGACCTGGGCACACGTCAGAGCGGTACCGTCGATCACGATGCGGGCAATTTCCATGCGATGTGAACCGTTCGCCTGTCAGGAAGGGCTACAAAGAGGCTTGGGGCTCATCTTGACATAATCTTCATCGCTACTGAACCATGAAGATTTCTATTCAGACCAGGGTGACGACCACGTCCATAGTGGCCAGGAAGAGGGGAGGCCGTCCGCCCGTCGTTCGTCTCCCTCGCGCGGCACGCGCGAGGAACTCACGAGGTGCGTGAGGACCACTTGATTACCTTCGACCACGTCACCAAGCGGTACGCCGACGGCACGGTTGCCCTTGACGACTTCACCCTCGAATGCCCGACCGGCGAGATCACCGTCTTCGTCGGCACATCCGGGGGCGGCAAGACGACCGCGCTGCGCACGATCAACCGCATGGTCGACCCCACGTCAGGCCGCGTCCTCATCGACGGGCAGGACATCAAGGAGAAGTCGCCCGCGGAGCTGCGCCGCGGCATCGGATACGTCATCCAGCAGGTCGGGCTGTTCCCGCATCGGACGATCCGCGACAACATCGCCACGGTCCCCTACCTCCTCGGCTGGGACAAGGCCAAGGCCCGCACCACGGCGATGGAGCTGATGCAGCGCGTGGGCCTGCCCGCCTCGATGGCCAAGCGCTACCCGTTCCAGCTCTCCGGAGGCCAGCAGCAGCGCGTCGGCGTGGCCCGCGCGCTCGCCGCCGACCCCCCGGTCATGCTGATGGACGAACCGTTCAGCGCCGTCGACCCCGTCGTACGCGCGGAGCTGCAGCAGGAGTTCCTGCGGCTGCAGTCCGAGCTGCACAAGACGATCGTGTTCGTCACGCACGACGTCGACGAGGCCATCAGGCTCGGCGACCACATCGCGGTGTTCCGCACCGGCGGCGAGCTCGTGCAGCACGCCACCCCCGCGGACCTCCTGGCCAACCCGGCGGACGACTTCGTGGCCAGCTTCATCGGCCGCGACCGCGGCATCAGGCTGCTGTCGTTCCACACCGCCGACGACATCGCGCTGCACGACTCGGCCGTCGTCCCGGCGTCGGCGACCCGTACGGACGCGCGCGCCGCGCTGGCCGGCGTCGACGGCGAGCCGTGGCTGCTGATCGTGGACGACGCGCGGCGCCCGGTCGGCTGGCTGTCCGCGGAGTCCGCCGACGCCGTACCGGAGTCGGGCACGCTCGGCGACGCCGGGCTGCTGCCGATCGGGAACACGTTCCAGGTCGGCGTCGACCCGCTGCGGTCCGCGCTGGACTCCTCGGTGCTGTCGCCGTCCGGCCGTGCCGTGGGCGTCGACGCCGACGGCGCCGTCCTCGGCGTCGCGACTCAGGCCGACCTCGCCGCCGCGATCCGCGCGGTCGCCGCGGGCGACCTCCACCCGCACGCGCTCGACCGGGCCGGCGAGCCCGACGAGCCGGAACCCGCGGGGGGCGCCTGATGGAGTGGCAGTGGCTGCCCGGCCACCTTGACGACCTCGCCACCGCGACCGCGCAGCACCTCCAGCTCGCGCTGCTCCCGGTGGTGCTCGGGCTGATCATCTCGCTGCCGCTCGGCATCGTGTCGGTGCGCTGGCGCTGGACGTACCCGCCGATCTTCGGCATCGCGAACCTGCTGTACGCCATACCGTCCATCGCGCTGTTCGTGTTCATGTCGCAGTACGTCACGGGCCTGTCCGTGGTGTCGGCGATCATCCCGCTGGCGCTGTTCACGCTGTCGGTGCTCGTGCCGAACGTCGTGGACGGGCTGAAGCAGGTGCCCGACCCCGTACGCCAGGCCGCGACCGCCGTCGGGTTCGGCACACTGCGGCGGCTCATGCAGGTGGAGCTGCCGATCGCGGTGCCGGTGATCGTCGCGGGCATCCGGGTGGCCACGGTGGCGAGCATCAGCCTCGGCAGCGTCGCGGGCATCATGGGCCTCGGCGGGCTCGGCGAGCTGTTCCAGGACGGCCAGCAGCGCGACATCCCGTCCGAGGTGTTCGCCGGCATCGTGCTGACGATCCTGCTGGCGTTCGTCTGCGACGTGATCCTCGTCCTCGTGCAGCGGGCGCTGACACCGTGGAGCCGGGCGCGTAAGGGGGCCGCGGCATGAGCGGGTTCCTGAACTTCCTCCTGCCGTGGCTGACCAGCCCCGCGCAGTGGTCCGGGCAGGACGGCGTGCCGAACCGCGTCAGCGAGCACATCTTCTACACCGTGCTGGCGCTGGCCGTCGCGATGCTGCTGGCGCTGCCCGCCGGCATGTTCACCGGGCACACCGGGCGCGGCGGGTTCCTGGCCGCGTCGCTGGCCAACTTCGCGCGTGCGCTGCCCACCATCGGCCTGCTGGTGATCATCGTGCAGGGCATGGGCATCGGGCTGGTGCCGCCGCTGATCGTGCTGGTCGCGCTGGCCATCCCGCCCATCCTGATCAACACGTACGAAGGCATCAGGAGCGTCGACGCGGAGATGAAGGACGCCGCGCGCGGCGTCGGCATGACCGGCCGCCAGGTGCTGTTCCGCGTGGAGCTGCCGGCCGCGATGCCGCTGATCCTGCTGGGGCTGCGCACGGCCGCGATCCAGATCGTGGCGACCGCGACCGTGGCCGCGTACGTCGGGCTCGGCGGCCTCGGCCGGTTCATCTTCGACGGCCTCAGCCGCCAGGACTACCAGGCGCTCGCCGGCGGCACGGTCTTCGCCGTGCTGCTCGCGCTCGTTGTCACGCTCGTCTTCATGCTGTTGCGGCGGCTGCTGGTGCCGCGCGGCGTACGGCTACAGGAAAAGGCTTGAAATCCATGAAAGGAACACCCGCGACCATGAGGAAACTGATCGGCCTGACGAGCCTCGGCGCCGCCGCGCTGCTGGCGTTGTCGGCGTGCGGCGGCGGTACCCCGGCGGCGCAGTCGACCGCGAAGGCGTCGTCCGGCACCGTCACCGTCGGCTCGGCGAACTTCCCGGAGAACGTCCTGCTCGGCGAGATCTACGCCCAGGCCATGGAGGGCAAGGGCGTCAAGGTCGAGAAGAAGCTGAACATCGGCAGCCGCGAGGTCTACTTCCGCGCGCTGAAGCGCGGCGAGCTGAGCATGCTCCCCGAGTACAACGGGGCGCTGCTGACCTACCTCGACCCGAAGGCCACCGCGGTGACCACCGCGGAGACGAACACGGCGCTGAAGGCGAAGCTGCCGTCCGGCATGGCGCTGCTCGACTCGGCGCAGGCGGAGGACAAGGACTCCGTCGTCGTCACGAAGGCGACCGCGCAGAAGGACCACCTGACCACGCTGGCCGACCTCAAGCCGGTGGCGGGCAAGATGGTCTTCGGCGGCCCGCCGGAGTTCAAGACCCGCAAGCAGGGCATCGTCGGGCTGAAGAGCGAGTACGGCATCAACTTCAAGTCGTTCAAGTCGCTGGACACCGCGGGCCCGATCACCGTTTCGGCGCTGTCGAAGGGCCAGATCCAGGCCGCGAACCTGTTCACCACCGACCCCGCGGTGCTGACCAAGGGCTTCGTCGTCCTGAAGGACCCGAAGAACCTGTTCGGCGCGCAGAACGTCACCCCGGTGGTCAACGACAAGCTGGTTCCGGCGAACGCCAAGCAGGTCATGAACCAGGTGTCGGCGAAGCTCACCACACCGGAGCTGGTCGCCATGATGAAGAAGGTCAACGTCGACAAGGACGACCCGTCCGACGTTGCCAAGCAGTGGCTGAAGGACCAGAGCCTGTAGGAGCACGCGCCGTACGGCCCCTCCCCACCGCGCCTGGGGAGGGGCCGTCCGCCCGTTGGAGGCACGGATGAGCACGCTGATCACGAACATCGGGGAGCTCGCCACGTGCGCGCCCGGCGTCGGGGAGGGGCGGCTCGGCATCCTGACGCGCGCCGCCCTGGTGGTCGACGGGGAGCGCGTCGCGTGGGTCGGGGCGGCCGCCGACGCCCCGCCCGCCGACGACGTGGTCGACGCGGCGGGGCGGGCCGTACTGCCCGGGTTCGTCGACTCCCACGCCCACCTCGTCTTCGCCGGCGACCGCTCCGCGGAGTTCGCGGCGCGGATGGCCGGGCGCTCGTACTCGGCGGGCGGCATCCGTACGACGGTGGCGGCTACGCGCGGCGCGGCCGACTCCGCGCTGCGCGCCACGGCCGCGCGCTACGTCGCCGAGATGCACCGCCAGGGCACCACGACGGTCGAGTGCAAGTCCGGCTACGGGCTCACGGTGGCCGACGAGGCGCGGGCGCTGCGCATCGCCGGTGAGGTCGCCGACGAGGTGACGTACCTCGGCGCGCACGTCGTGCCGCCCGAGTACGCGGCCGACCCGCAGGCGTACGTCGACCTCGTCAGCGGCGACATGCTCGACGCCTGCGCGCCGCACGCCCGCTGGATCGACGTCTTCTGCGAGGAGGACGGCGCGTTCGACGCCGCCGCCACCCGGCAGATCGTGGCCGCCGGGGTGCGCCGCGGCCTGGTGCCGCGCCTGCACGCCAACCAGCTCGGCGCGGGGCCGGGCGTGCGGATCGCGGTGGGCGCGGACGCCGCGTCCGCCGACCACTGCACCCACCTGACCGACGACGACATCGACGCCCTGGCGAGCTCCCGTACGGTGGCCACCCTGCTGCCGGGCGTGGAGTTCTCCACCCGCTCGCCGTACCCGCCGGCCCGCGCGCTGCTGGACGCCGGCGCCACGGTCGCGCTGGCCAGCGACTGCAACCCCGGCTCGTGCTTCACGTCCAGCCTGGCGTTCTGCGTGGCGCTCGCGGTCCGCGAGATGGCGATGACCACCCAGGAGGCGGTCTGGGCGGCCACGGCGGGCGGCGCACGCGCGCTGCGCCGTACGGACGTCGGCCACCTGGCCCCCGGCGCCCGCGCCGACCTGCACATGCTGGACGCCCCGTCGCACATCCACCTGGCCTACCGGCCGGGCGTGCCGCTCACGGCGGCGGTGTGGAAGTCCGGCGTCAGGCGTCCCGTGTCGTCGTGACCGCCACGGTGGCGGACTCCATGGTGAAGCTGCCGCCGGCGGCGTCGACGGCGTCGCCGATGCCGCTCAGCAGCGCCGCGAGCTTCTCCGGCGGGAGGGTGGCGTGGCCGCCGGACGTCTGCACCGCGTCGAGGTACTCGTCGCGGGTGCAGGTGCGCGACCAGTCGTAGCGCCACCGCTCCGGCGCGCCGAACCCGCCGGCCTCCCGCAGGCCGTCCTCCGCCTTCGTGAAGAACGCCGAGTACGCCGCCAGGCCGGGCATGGTCCCGCCGGGCAGGTCGGGCAGCACCCGGCGGTAGACCGCGGCGAACGCCTCCTTCAGGTCCGCCGACGTGTCGGTGACGTACCACATCAGCGCCAGCCGCCCGCCGGGCCGCAGCACCTGGGCGGCCTTCCTCGCGCCGGCGACCGGGTCGACCCAGTGCCAGGCCATCCCGGCGGCCACCACGTCGAACACGCGGCCCGCGTGATCCCAGTCCTCGAACCGCGCGACCTCGGTCTCGACTCCGGTGCCGCGGGCGAACGCGGCCATGCGCGCGTCGGCCTCGACGCCGAGGACCCGGCATCCGGCCGCCTGGAACTGCCGGGCGTCGATGCCGGTGCCGCTGCCGACGGAGAGGAGGTCGGGGCCGGGGCTCGCGGCGGCGATCCGCTCGATCAGGGCCTCGGGATAGCGGGGACGGGCGCGGTCGTAGCGTTCGGCGTCGGTGCCGAAGGACTCCGCGACGTCGCGTGCGTGATGGGAGTCGGCGGCGCGCCAAGGTAGTGTGGGCATGCGCCCACTCTAGTGGGCGGACGCCCACTAGAGCAATGGGCACGGTTGTCCACGACCGTCAGCCGCCTGGTCGCCCGCCGCCGAGACGGGCACCGAGATCCGGCGGTCCCGCCAGGGCCTGCACGCCGAGACGGCCGAGGGTGTTACGTTCCGCCCGGACCTGCTGGACTGACGCGAGGAGTGATCATGTCCGACACCGGGACGACCGTACGGTCGATCATCGACGCCAGCCTCTACATGGTCCTCGCGACCGCCGACGCGACCGGGCGGCCGTGGAGCTCGCCCGTCTACTTCGCCCACGACGCGTACGCGACGTTCGTCTGGGTCTCCTCGCCGGACGCCCGGCACTCGCGGAACATCGCGGGCCGTCCCGAGGTCGGCGTCGCGATCTTCGACTCGCACGCGCCGATCGGCACCGGCCAGGGCGTCTACGTCAGCGCCGTCGCCGAACCGGTCGGCGAGGACGACCTGGCGGCGGCGATCGCGGTGTTCTCGCGGCGCTCGCTCGGCCACGGCGGCCTGGAGTGGACGACCGAGGACGTACGGCCCGGCAGCGGCCTGCGGTTGTACCGGGCCGTCGCCGAGTCGTACGCGATCCTCGCCAAGGACGGCAGCCCCGACCACCGCATCACCGCCGACCCCGCCTGAGGGCTCAGGTCCCCGGCACGACCTGGGCCTTCACCCGTCCTTCCGCGACGTTTCCTGAGCGTACGGCGGCGACGGCGGCGCCGTAGCCGTCGAGCGGCCAGGCCGGCGCGATGAGCGCGCCCAGGTCGACGCGGCCCGCGGACGCGATCTCCACGGCCCTGCCGTAGCTGTTCAGCACCGCCATCGACCCGAGTACGCGGATCTCGTCGTTGTAGATGCGGAACGGCGACAGCTCGACCTTCGCCTCGCCGTCGGCGACGCCGAAGACCAGCAGCGTGCCGCCGCGCCGGAGCGAGTCGAAGGCCGCGCCGATCGCCGGGACCGCGCCGGTCGCGTCGACCGCGGTGTGGAAGCCGGCCCCGCGTACGGCCTCCACGTCCGTGGCCACAGTGGTGGCGCCGACCCGCGCGGCCAGGTCGAGCCGGGCGGCCTCGCGGTCCACCACGGCGACCTCGGCCGCGCCGCCGTTGCGCAGGAGCTGGGCGAGGAGCAGCCCCATCGTGCCCGCCCCGATCACCAGGACCCGCTGGTCGGCGACGCCGCCGAGCATGTCGACGCCGTGCACGGCGCACGACAGCGGCTCGATCAGCGCCGCCGAGGCGAAGTCGAGGCCGTCGGGGATCGCGTACGTGTTGGCCTCGGGCACCGCGACGTACTCGGCGAACGCGCCGCTGACGGTGTCCCCAACGGCGTTCCAGTTCGCGCACAGGTTGCCGCGGCCGATCCGGCAGTAGTCGCAGCGCCCGCAGAACAGCGACGGGTCGCAGGCGACCCGCTGCCCCTCGGCCAGCCCGCGCACCCCGGACCCGACGGCCGCGATCGTGCCGGCGAACTCGTGGCCGGGCACCAGCGGGTACGGGCTCGGCGGGAACTCGCCGTCGAGGATGTGCAGGTCCGTGCCGCAGATGCCGCACGCGGCCACCCGTACGACCACGTCGTGCGGGCCGGGCTCCGGGTCGGCGACCTCGCCGATCCGGAACGCGCCGGGCTTGTCGATGACGACCGCTCGCATGTGTCCCTCCAGTCAGGGCGCGGGTTCGGGAGCGAACAGCAGCTCCGTGGTCTCCGGGTGGAAGCACAGCACCCGCTCCGGCGGCACCCGCAGGTGCACCGCCGAGCCGAGCGCGTGCCGCCGGTTCCGGTCGGTGCGCAGCACCACGCCGGTGCCGGCGGCCTGGACGTGCAGGTGGATCTCGGCGCCGAGCTCCTCCACGAGCGACACCGTGCCGGGGATGCCGTCGTCGGCGAGGTCCAGGTGCTCCGGGCGCACGCCGACCGTCACGTGGTCGAGCCGGCCGACGGCCGCGCGGTGCGCCTCGGGCAGGTCGATCCGCGCGCCGCCGATGGTGAGCCGCCCGTCGTGGTGCTCGGCGTCCAGCAGGTTCATCGGCGGCGAGCCGATGAACCCGGCGATGAACGTGTTCGCCGGACGGTCGTACAGCTCCTGCGGCGCGGCGCACTGCTGGAGCCAGCCGTCCTTCAGCAGCGCCACCCGGTCGCCCATCGTCATGGCCTCGACCTGGTCGTGGGTGACGTACACGGTGGTGACGCCGAGGCGGCGCTGCAGCTCGGCGATCTGCGCGCGGGTCGCCACCCGCAGCTTCGCGTCGAGGTTGGACAGCGGCTCGTCCATCAGGAACGCGCTCGGCTCGCGGACGATGGCCCGGCCCATCGCGACCCGCTGCCGCTGGCCGCCGGACAGGTTGCGCGGCTTGCGGTCCAGCAGCTCCCCGATGTCCAGCAGCTTCGCCGCCTCGGCGACGCGGCGGGACCGCTCGTCGCGGTCGACGCCGCGCATCTTCAGCGCGAAGCCGATGTTCTCCGCGACCGTCTTGTTCGGGTACAGCGCGTAGTTCTGGAACACCATGGCGATGTCCCGGTCGCGCGGCGAGACGTCCGAGACGTCCCGGCCGCCGATCGTGATGCGCCCGGCGTCGATGTCCTCCAGCCCGGCGAGCATGCGCAGCGCCGTGGTCTTGCCCGAACCGGACGGCCCGACGAGCACCATGAACTCGCCCTCGGCCACCGCCAGGTCGAGCGCGTCCACGGCGGGGACCTTGCCGCCCGGGAAGTGCCGGGTCGCGCCCTCGTACGTGATCTCAGCCATCGCTACTCCCTTTCCCCGGTCACTTGATGGCCCCCATGGACAGCCCGCGGACGAGCTGCTTCTGCGCGATCCACCCGGCGAGCAGCACGGGCAGCGAGGCGAGGGTGGTGGCCGCGGCGAGCTGCGCCCAGTACGGCCCCTCGCTGGTGATGAACCCGACCAGGAAGAACGGCACCGTGGCGGCGCGCGTCGCGGTGAGGTTCAGCGCGAAGAAGAACTCGTTCCAGGAGAAGATCACGCAGATCAGCGCGGTGGCCGCGACGCCGGGGGCGACGACCGGGAGCATCACCTCGGTGAGCTCCTGGCGTACGCCCGCGCCGTCCAGCCGCGCGGCCTCCAGCGTCTCGCGCGGCACCTCCAGGAAGAACGACCGCAGCATCCACACCGCGATCGGCAGGTTCATCGCCGCGTACAGCACGACCATCGACCACACGTTGTCCAGCGCGCCGAGGTTCCTGATGGCCAGGAAGATCGGCACGATCGCGGCGACGATCGGCAGCATCTTCGTGCCGATGAAGAAGAACAGCCCGTCGCGCCACCGCTTCACCGGCCGGATCGACAGCGCGTACGCGGCCGGCACCGCGAGCAGCAGCACCAGCAGCGTGGAGAACACGGTCGCGATCGCGGAGTTCGCGGCGGCGGTGCCGATGCCGCCGGAGAAGACCGCGCGGTACTGGTCGAGCGTCGGCGTGAACACCACGCGCGGCGTCGTGGTGTAGGCGTCGCGCTCCTGCTTGAACGACGTCAGCACCATCCACAGCACCGGGAAGAAGAACACCAGCCCGACCAGCCAGGCCAGGATCGTCCACCCGGTACGCGCGGCCGCGCCCGAGCGCTTCCGTACGGCGGGTGCGGCCGGGGCCGCGGTTTCCGCTTGTGCGGCGGTCATCAGCGTCCCTCCGTTTCGGTGAACAGCCGGAAGACCGTGCGCAGCGCGATCGTCATGACGATGAACGTGATGATGACCGTCGCCACGCCGAGCGACGCGGCCTGGCCGATGTCGTAGCCCTGGAACGTCCGCTGGTACAGGTAGAAGGGCAGGTTCGTGGTCGAGGTGCCGGGCCCGCCCTGGGTCATGATGTAGATCTCGTCGAACGTGCCGACGATGTAGATGGCGCCGAGCAGCAGCCCCAGCTCCATGTACGGCCGCAGGTGCGGGAGGGTGACCTCGCGGAACGCGGCGAACGGCCGGGCACCGTCGACGCGCGCCGCCTCCAGGACGTCCGTGGGCTGGCTCTGCAGCCCGGCCAGCATGATCAGCATCATGAACGGCGTCCACCGCCAGACCATGACCGTCATGACCGAGGCCAGCGGGAACCGCGCCACGAAGTCGACGCCGTGCACGCCGAACGGCTGTAGTACGAAGTTGACCAGGCCGTACACCGGGTCGAACATCGTCGTCTTCCACAGCAGCCCGGCCGCCGCCGGCATGATCAGGAACGGCGAGATCAGCAGCGTGCGGACGACGCCGCGGCCGAGCACCTTCCGTTCGAGCAGCAGCGCCAGCAGCGTGCCGAGGACCAGCGCGATGACCGCCGACCCGAGCGTCATGATGACGGTGACCAGCAGCGCGTCGCGGAACTCGGCGTCGCGGATCACCGCCGCGTAGTTGCCGAGGCCGACGAAGTGGAACGAGCCGGGGCGCAGCAGGTTCCACGACTGGAACGAGTAGTAGAGCGTGAGCAGGAACGGCACCTGCGTCACCACGATCGTGAAGATCAGCGCGGGCATCAGCGGGCCGCGCCGCCGCCAGCCCTCACGGCGTGCGGAGCCGCGTCCGGTCCCGGCCGGGACCGCGCGCTCGGCGATCGCTGTCATGGCCGCTCACCCCTTCCCGGCGGTGCGGTAGGTCTCGGCGACGGTCGCGGCGTACGCCTGCGACTGGGCCAGCGCTTCGGTGACGGTCTTCTGTCCGGCGATCGCGGCGCTGAACTGCTGGCTCGTCCGGGTGCCGAGGTCGACGAACTCGGGGATGTCGACGAACTGGATGCCGGTGTAGGGCACCGGCTTGACGCTGGGGTGCGACTGGTCGGCGTGGGAGATGGCGTCGAGCGTCGGCCCGGCGAACGCGCCCGCCGCCTTCTTGTACTGCGGGAGCTGGTAGGTGGAGGTGCGGCTGCCCGGAGGGAGCCGCGCCCAGCCGAGCTTGTCGCCGACCAGCTTGATGTACTGCTTGGACGTCGCCCACTGGGTGTACGCCCAGGCGGCGGCCTTGTTCGTCGTCGTCTTCGGGATGCCGAGCGACCAGGTGTACAGCCAGCCGCTGTGCTTCGTGCGCTGCACGGGGGCGGCCACGTAGCCGGTCTTGCCGACGACCTTGCTGCTCGTCGGGTCCTCCAGGGTGCTGGCCGCGACCGTGGAGTCGTACATCATCGCGGCGTTGCCCTCGGAGTAGTCGGTCAGGCACTCGGTGAACCCGGAGGTCGCCGCGCCGGGCTCGCCGGCCGTACGGACCAGGTTCGTGTAGAAGCTCACCGCCTGGTTGACCTCGGGGGAGTTGAGCGTGGCGTTCCACGACGGGTCGAACCAGCGGCCGCCGAACGTGTTGACGACGGTGTCGAGCGGGGCCAGGACCTCGCCCCAGCCGGGCTTGCCGCGCAGGCAGATGCCGGCCCGGTCGTGCGCGGGGTCGTTGAGCTTGTGGGCGAGCGCCGCGACCTGGCCCCACGTGGGGTGCGCGGGCATCGTCAGGTGGTGCGCGGCGAAGATGTCCTTGCGGTACATCAGGAACGAGCCCTCGCCGTAGAACGGCACGGAGTAGAGGTGGCCGCGGTACTGCAGCGACTTGCTGATGTTCGGGAGGATGTCGCCCGGGTCGTAGCCGGGGGTGGAGGCGGCGCGCGACTGGAGGTCGGTCAGCCAGCCGTTGCGCGCCCAGATCGGCGTCTCGTAGTTGCTGATCATGACGACGTCGAACACGCCGCTGTGCGTCGCCACGGACTGGGTGATCTTGTCGCGCGCCTCGTTCTCCGGGAGCGATACGTACTTGACCCGTACGCCCGGATGCGCGCGCTCGAACTCCGGTGTCAGCGTCTTGATGTCGGTCATCTGCGGGTTGGACACGACCGCGACGGTCACCACCTGCCCGGAACCGCCGCCGGCGGCGCCGGCCCCCGCGCACGCGGTGGCGAGGAGCAGGCCGCACGCCGTCAGGCCGGCCCTGAACGGCATGGTCGGGCGGCCGGGTCTCCGGCCGGATACACGCATGCGCACGCCTCCCGGTTCGTCGTCTCCTGGCTAACTGATGCGCACCTCCAGGCCGCCCTCGCGCAGGCGCCTGACCTCGCGCGCCGGGACGCCGTCATCGGTGACGAGCAGGTCGATGTCGGACGCGTCGCCGTAGCGGCAGAGGCACTTCGCGTTGATCTTGGTGTTGTCGGCGAGCAGCACGGTCTGCCCGGCGATGCCGAGCGCCGCCCGCTTGACGGCCGCCTCGGCGGAGTCGGGTGTGGTGAGGCCGTCCTCGGCGGAGAACCCGTTCGTGCCGAGGAACGCGACGTCGACCCGTACGCCGCGCAGCGTGTGCACGGCCCAGTCGTCGACCGCCGCGAGGGTGCGGCCGCGGACCCGGCCGCCGACGAGGTGCACGGTGAAGCCCGCGCGCGCCGCCAGCTCGACGGCGATCGGCAGGCCGGTGGTCACGACGGTGAGGTCCCAGTTCTGCGGCAGCAGCTCGGCGAACACGCCGGGCGTGGAGCCGCCCTCGACGAACAGCGTGCCGCCCTCGGGGACGAGGTCGAGCGCGGCGCGGCCGATGCGCAGCTTCTGCTCGGCCATCACGCTCGACCGGTCGGGCAGGCCGCGCTCGAACGACACCAGCCGCTCGGCGAGGATCGCGCCGCCGTGCACCCGGCGCAGCGTTCCGGCGTCGTGGAGGGCGGCCAGGTCGCGGCGGATCGTCTCC
The DNA here is from genome assembly GCA_036502625.1 of Streptosporangiaceae bacterium. GTDB lineage: Bacteria > Actinomycetota > Actinomycetes > Streptosporangiales > Streptosporangiaceae > DASXYG01. The sequence goes on along the minus strand of DASXYG010000066.1, from coordinate 29,318 downwards.
GGCGAGACGCCGTACGCGCGGGCGAGGGCGGCCACCTCGACGCGGCCCGTACGCTGCGCCTCCCGGTGGATCGCCTGCTGACGCTCCGCTGCGTACACGCCCGAGTCCTTCCGTTCGTGACCGGTTGTGCGACATTATGCGGTGACGTTACGAACCGGTCAATGCCTGATTTCCCGATGGATCATGGTGTCTGAGTCTGTCCTGGAAGTGGGCATGATCGGGCATCGTGTTCGCCCGTTCACGGGGAGCCGTCCCTGCCGTACGGTGGCGGCGTAGCCAGCGCTGGAGGTTCGATGGCGGTCGTCGCCGGGATTGACAGCTCCACACAGTCGGCCAAGGTGCTGCTCGTCGACACCGACGACGGCGCCGTCATCGGGGTCGGCCGCGCCGCGCACCAGGTGACCGGCACCGGCGGCGCCCGCGAGTCCGACCCCGCCCAGTGGTGGACGGCGCTCGCCGAGGCGCTGGCCGCCGCGGTGCGCGACGCGGGGGTCCGTACGATCGCCGCGCTCTCCGTGGGCGGCCAGCAGCACGGGCTGGTCGTGCTCGACGCGGAGGGCGTGCCGCTGCGGCGGGCGCTGCTGTGGAACGACACCCGCTCGGCGCCGCAGGCCGAGGAGCTGACCGCGGCGCTCGGTGGTGCGGCGGCGTGGGCGGAGCGGACCGGGACCGTGCCGGTCGCGAGCATCACGGTGACGAAGTGGGCGGCGCTGCGTGCGCACGAGCCGTCGGTGGCGGCGGCCACCCGGGGGGTGCGGCTGCCGCATGACTACCTCACGGGGCGGCTGATGGGGGCCGGGGCGTCCGGTGGGGGCGGCGCGTCCGGTATGGGCGTCACCGACCGGGGGGACGCGTCCGGCACCGGGTGGTACTCCACGGTTCGCGAGGACTATGACCCGGACATCCTCGGGCTGCCTGGCGTACGGCTCGACCCGGAGTTGCTGCCGCGCGTCGTCCCGGCCGGGAAACCCGCGGGGACGGTGGCCGAGCCCGCGGTACGCGATGTGCCGGCCGCGGCGGGCGCGCTGGTCGCGGCGGGCACGGGCGACAACATGGCGGCGGCGCTCGGCCTGGGGTTCGACGCCACGGCCGCGGCCCGCAGCCCCGCCCTGAGCCTCGGCACATCCGGCACCGTCTACACCGCGTCCCCGTCCCGTACGACCGACCCGCACGGCATCGTCGCCGGGTTCTGCGACGCCGTGGACGGCTACCTCCCGCTGGCCTGCACGCTCAACTGCACCGAGGCCATCGACCGCGTCGCCGGCTGGCTCGGCCGCGACCGCGAGGCCGTGGAGCCCGGCGGCGAGGTCGTGATGCTCCCGTTCCTCGACGGCGAGCGCACCCCGAACCTCCCCACCGCCACCGGAACGCTCACCGGCCTCCGCCACACCACCACGGCAGGCCAGATCCTCCGCGCCGCGTACGAGGGCGCCGTGTTCACCCTCCTCACCGGCCTCGACGCCATCAACGGCGCCACGGGCGAGCCGGCATCCGAGGAGCCGATCGTCCTGGTCGGCGGCGGCGCCCGCGGCACCGCCTGGCGCGACACCGTGGCCAGGCTCTCGGGGCGTCCGCTGGTGATCCCGCGCAACACCGAGCTCGTAGCCCTGGGAGCCGCGGCCCAGGCGGCTGGGCTGCTTACGGGGGAGCGCCCCGCGGCGATCGCCCACCGCTGGAACACCACCGAGGGGCACATGATCGAGGCGGTGGCGCGTGATGATGCCGCGCGGGAGCGGCTGGGGGCGGCGCTGGGGGGTGCGTCGGGGCGCTAGGGCGGGGGTGCGGGGGGCTGGTGTCCGTATGGGGAAGGCCGCGCTGGCGCGCGGGCGGGGTCTCTGCGGGGGGCTGATGCCCGTACGGGAAAGGCCGCGCTGGCGCGCGACTGTTTTCCGCGTCCTTGGTGGGGCTTGTTCTTGGTTGGGCCGCGGGGCTGTCGCTCGAAGCTGGCCGGGGCCTTCGCCTCTCCGGAGGTGTGGTGTCGCGTGGGGGGCGGCCATGCGGCTCCGCTGAGGAGCGCGGTGCTGGGGCGGTGGAGCGTGTCGCGCGGGGCGCGGTCTTGCGGGGGGTGGGGCGGGTGTCCGGTGGAGAAAGGCCGCGCTGGCGCGCGACTGATTTCCGCGTCCTTACTGGGGCTTGTTCTTGGTTGGGCCGCGAGGCTGTCGCTCGTGTGGGTCGTGCTCTTGTTGGGGTGTGGCGAGGGAATGCCGCGCTGGTGGATGGCCGGTTGCTGGGGAACTGCGGTGGGGCGCGGCTTGGCAAGGGCGGCAGCTTCGCGGCCCGGCGAAGGATATGGCTCGCTGGGTGCGCGGGGGGTCAGTCGCGCGCCAGCGCGGCCTTTGTCGGGCGGTTCTTGGCGGAGTTTCCGGGTGTGGGCGGCGCGGGGGGCGAGGGCGTTGTGGTGGGGCGGCAGCTTCGCGGCCCGGCGAAGGATATGGCTCGCTGAGGGCGCGGGAAATCTGTCGCGCGTCAGCGCGGCCTTTTCGGGGGTGGGGTTTCCGGAGCGCGTGGGTTTCGGGGCGGCGCGGGGTGGGCTAGGCGTGGGTGGTGTAAGTGCCGTTGTGGTGGAGGAGGGGGTGGGCGGAGGGGGTGATGTGGTCGATTTGGGTGACCACGGCCGGGAAGAGGGTGTGGTCGCCGTACGGGAGGGGGGTGGTGATCGTGCATTCCAGGGCGGCGCAGGACTCGTCCACGATTAGGGCCTCGGTGGATTGGCCGCGGTGGTGGGGGACGTTGGCCAGGAGGAGGCGGGCGCTGGGGCGGCCCGCGGCGGTGAAGCGGCCCGCCAGGGGCTTCTGGTCGGCGGACAGGATCGTTACGGCGAAGGCGGACGCGCGGGTCAGGGCCTCCGTCAGGTAGGACTCCGCGGCGATCGCGACCGCCACCATCGGCGGTTCCAGCGACAGCGACATGAAGGACGTCACCGTCGAGCCGATGTCGTCGCGGCCGTCGCGTACGGTCACCAGCGTCACGCCGGAGGCGTACGCGCCTACGGCGTCCTTGAAGTCCTGCGGCGCCACGCTCATCCGCGCATTATCGCCGATCACCGCGCGACCGTGGCCGTACGGCGTCCACAACGCGCGGGTTGCGCGGTATTGACACTGAAACTATGGATCAACTACAAAACAGAGATGGAACAGCGGTCCAACTCTGTTGGCAGTGCCCAGCTCGACCGGTCGCTCGACATCCTCGAGTTCCTCGCGCAGGCGGGCAGCCCGCACACGTTCGCCGAGGTCGTGGCGGCGGTCGGCGGGCCGAAGGCGACCGTGCACCGGCTGCTGACGACCCTGCACGGCCGGGGTTACGTGACGCGGGACCCGCACACGTCGCGCTACTCCGCCGGGGTGCGCTGCTTCGAGCTCGGCAGCATGTGGGCGCAGAACCTGGACATGCGGGCCACCGCCGCACCCCACCTGGCGGCGCTCAACGAGCGCACCGGGGAGACCATCCACCTGGCCGTCTACGACCACGGCGACGTCGTCTACGTCGACAAGCTGGAGAGCCGGCAGCCCGTCGTGGCGAAGTCGTACGTCGGCCGGCGCTGCCCGGCGACCTGCGTGGCCACCGGCCGCGCGCTGCTCGCCTTCCAGGACGCCGCGGAGATCGAGTCGGTGCTGGCCGGGCCGCTGCCGGCGTACACCGAGCGGTCGATCACCGCCCCGGAGAAGCTCGCCGCGCTGCTGGAGAAGGTGCGGCGCGACGGCTACGGCACGAACCACGGCAGCTACCGCGACGGCGTGGGCGGCGTGGCCGCGCCCGTACGCGACCACACCGGGCGGGTGATCGCGTCCGTCGGCATCTGCCTGCCGGAGCACCGCTTCGGCCGGAACCGCTTCGCCGACCTGCGGGACCAGACGGTGTCCGCCGCGATCGCCGTCTCGGCGGCGCTCGGCGGCCCCGCCGCGCTGGTCACCGCCGCCGCCCGGCACTGACCGCACCGGAGGAACCAATGACGCGAACCAGCCACGCCCGCGGGCACGGCACCGCGCTGAGCCGGCGCGCCATGCTGGGCGCCACCGCGCTCGGGGTGGCGGGGCTCGGCCTCACGGCCGCGTGCGGCGCGGCGCCGGCGCTGTCCGTCGGCGCGGACGGCCGGCTGACCGTACGGGTCCTCGCCTTCCAGGCCCCGTCGCTGGGCGCGTTCCTCCCCGCGGTGATCGCCGGGCGGCACATCGACACCGCGCACGGCCTGCGGATCGCGTTCTCCTACGCCACGCCGGACAACTACAACACCGAGTTCGCGTCCGGGCACTACCAGGTGGGCGGCAGCGCGGCGCTGCTGTCCGAGGCGCTGCGCACCGAGCGTGGCGTGGACGTCACGTACCTGTTCAACCTCTTCGGCTACTTCACCTCGGTCGTCACCTCCGATCCGGGCATCCGCGGCATCGGCGACCTGCCGGGGCACAGCCTCGCGGCGGCGACCGGTACGACCAACCACGCCATGTTCGAGTGGTTCGCCAAGGAGGCCGGCCTCGACCTCGGCAAGGTCGAGCTGCTGAACCAGACCACGGCGGGGCTGTCGACGATGGCGCTGATGGGCCGGGCCGACGCGACGGAGATCTGGGAGCCCGCGTACTCCTCGCTGCGCGCCAAGAAACCGGGCATCCGCACGCTGGACATCGGCCTCGCGAACTGGAAACGGGCGTTCGGCACGGACCGCATCCCGTACCTCGGGCTGGCCGCCCACCGCGACTGGGCGCGCAGGCATCCGGACGTGATCGCGAAGCTGTACCGCATCTACGCCGACGCGGCCACGTGGACGGCGCACAACCCGGCGGCCGCCGCGAAGATCATCGCCGCGGCGACGCCGCGCGGCAAGGCGAAGACCCTCCAGGGCCTCATCGAGAACAACGCGCGCCTGCGGCTGAACGTCCAGCCGGCGAGCGCGCTCACCGGCGGCATCGGCGCCGTCTTCCGGGCCGGCCGGCAGACCGGCTACCTCACCAGGACGCCCCCGTCCACGATCGTCTACAAGGGGCTGTGAATGGCCACCTCAACTGCTTCGCCGTCGGCCCGCGCCCCGGAGACCGGGTCCGGCGCCAGGAAGTCGACCTGGCGGCGCCTGCGCGACCCGAGCATGCCCATCCTCATCGTGGTGCTGCTCGCCGTCTGGGCGATCGTCTCCCGGTTCACCCCCGCGTACGACGTGCCGACCATCCCGAGCGTGGCCCATGAGGTCTGGCGGATCCTCACCACCGGCGAGACGCTGGCCAGCCTGTTCACCACGCTGGCGCGGGTCGGTGTGGGCCTGGTGGGCGCGTTCGCCGTCGGCCTCGCGCTCGGCCTGCTGATGGGCACGCGCCCGCTCGCCGCGCGCTACCTGCTGCCGCCGATCCGGTTCGTGCAGGGCATCCCGTCGCTGTCCTGGGTGATCATCGCGGTCATCTGGTTCGCGAACGTCGAGCTGCGGGTGTGGTTCGTCATGGTGCTGGTCACGCTGCCCGGCTTCGCCCTTCAGACGTACGACTCCTACCGCGCCGTGCCCGCCGAGCTGCGCGACATGGCGCGCTCGTTCCGTCCGGGCCGGTGGGCGCTGTTCCGGGAGATCACGCTGCCGGCGATCACCCCGGGCATCTTCACGTCCTGGAAGGTCAACCTCGGGCTCGGCATCCGGATGGTGCTGATCGCCGAGCTCGTCGGCGCCACGGTCGGGGTGGGCGCCCAACTGCTGTCCGCGCAGCAGCTCTTCGACATGGCGTCGGTCGTCTCGTGGACGCTGCTGCTCGCGGTCTGCATGTTGATCATCCAGGGCGTCGTGGAGCTGCTCGAGTCCTGGGCGCTGCGCTACCGGCCGCGTACCGATGACCCCGGCCGGACGTCCGTCACGGCCCCGACCGCGAAGGGGTGACCGCGATGGCCACCGACACGCCCGTCATCGAGTTCACGAACGTGGAGAAGGTCTTCCCCGGCCATCACGCGCTGCGCGACCTGAACTTCACGGTCGAGCGGGGCGAGCTCGTCTCCGTCGTCGGCGTCACCGGCTGCGGCAAGTCCACGACGTTCAACCTGATCCTCGGGCTGTTCCCGCCGAGCGCGGGCACGGTGCGGGTGGCGGGGCACGACCCGTACGGCGAGTTCGACTGGTTCCGGCGGCGCATCGCGGTCGTGTTCCAGGACTCCCGGCTGCTGCCCTGGCGTACGGCCGTCCAGAACGTGCGCGTGGGCATGAAGTTCGCCGGCGTGCCCGCGGAGGAGTGGGACGGGCGGGCGCGCGACTGGCTGTCGCGGCTCGGCCTGGCCGGGCGCGAGGACGCCTACCCGCACCAACTGTCCGGCGGCCAGCGGCAGCGCGTCTCGCTGGCCCGCGCGTTCGCCGTCGACCCGGAGATCATCTTGTGCGACGAGTCGTTCTCCGCGCTCGACGAGATCACCGCGCAGGCGTTGCGGCAGGAGTTCGTCGAGCTCGTACGGGTGGGCGGCAAGACCGGCGTCGTGATCACCCATTCGCTGACCGAGGCGCTGACGCTCGGCGACCGCGTCCTCGTGCTGCGCCCGCCCGGCCACCTGGCCGATGACGTACGGCTTCCGGCCGGCCCGGACACCGCCGAGCTCGAAGCGCTGCGTGCGCGCCTGCTCGCCGCCATGACGCCGGACAGCGAGTCCGAATCCGCGTCCGAGGCGACCGCCGGCGCCTCCTGAACCCGAGAGGAACATTCGCAGTGAGCAACGGGCAAGTCCCGGCCGAGCGCCCGCACACGGTGCCCGCCGCGCCCCGCCTGAGCTACACCGAGTCGGGGCCGGACGGCCCGCGGGCGGTGGTGTTGCTGCACAGCCTCGGCGCCGACCGGCGCATGTGGCGGGACCAGATCGCCGGCCTGCGGCACCGCTACCGCGTCGTCGCGCCCGACGCGCGCGGCCACGGCGAATCGGGCTGGGTGGATCCGGTGGACGTGCACGCCTGGGTCGCCGACCTGCGGCGGGTCCTCGACGCCGCCGGAGTCGAGGACGCCGCGCTCGTCGGCGTCTCGCTCGGCGGCATCCAGGCCATCGCGTACGCGGAGGCCCACCCGGAGCGGGTGTCCGCGCTGGTCGTCGCCGACTCCTTCGTGGAGCTGCCGGCGGACGTCGCGGCCGCCAAGATCGCCGGGCTGGCGGGGCAGGCCGCGGCCGAGGGCATGACCGCCACGGCCGAATCGTACGTGGCGGACACGTTCACCCGGGTGCCGCCGCCCGACGGCACGGACCTGATCCGGACCGCCATCGCGGGCATGGACGTCCACGCGTACGCGGAATCCGTACGGGCCTGCTTCGGCGCGCGGATCGCCGACCGGCTCGCCGGTGTGCGCGCGCCCACCCTGGTGCTGTGGGGTGACGCGGACCGCAAGACGCCACGTGCGCTGTCGGAGCGGATCGCCGCCGGCATCGACGGCGCCGAGCTGCGGGACGTCCCGGCCGCCGGGCACCTGTCCAACCTGGAGAACCCCGCGGTGTTCACGCGGCTGATCGACGGCTTCGTCGGACGGGCCTGGCGCCTGCCCGACGCGGCGAGTGGGGGGAACTGATGGCCGACCATCACGAGATCGAGCTGACCGTCAACGGCGAGCCGCGTGCCTGCCGTACGGAGGCGCGCACCAGCCTGGCCGACCTGCTGCGCGACGGGCTCGGCCTGACCGGCACACACCTGGGCTGCGAACACGGCGTGTGCGGCGCGTGCACGGTGCTGCTCGACGGCGATCCCGTACGGTCCTGCATCGTGCTGGCCGCCCAGGCCGACGGCTGCGCGGTCACCACGATCGAGGGCGTGGCCGGCGCGGACGGGCGGCTCAGCCCGGTCCAGGAGGCGTTCTGCCAGACCCACGCCCTGCAATGCGGCTACTGCACGCCCGGGATGATCCTCGCCGCGCAGGCGCTGCTCGACGCGAACGGCGACCCGTCACGCGCGGACATCGACGAGGCGCTCGGCGGCAACATCTGCCGCTGCACGGGATACCAGCAGATCCGCGAGGCCGTCGAGCTGGCCGCCAGGACCGGCCGCCCATCGGATGAGGTGGCCCGGTGAGCGACTACCGCTGGGTGTCCCACCACGGCCCGGTGCGCGAGGACCGCAGGTTCGTCACCGGCCGCGGCCGCTACGTCGCGGACATCACGCCGCCGGGGACACTGCACGTCGGGCTGGTCACCAGCCCGCACCCGCACGCCCGCATCACGGCGATCGACGCGTCGGAGGCGCTCGCGCTCGACGGCGTCGTCGCCGTCCTGACCGGCGCGGAGATGGCCAAGGACACCGAGCCGCTGCGGCAGTACCTCGACGTGCCCGCCGTGCAGTGGCGTCCGCTGGCCGTCGACGCGACCCGGTACGCGGGGGAGTGGGTGGCCGCGGTGGTCGCCACGTCGCGGGCCGTCGCCGAGGACGGCGCCGAACGCGTCGCCGTCGACTACGACCCGCTGCCGTTCGTCGTCGACCCCGAGGTGGCCGTGCGCGACGACGCGCCGCTGGTGCACCCGGACCACGGGACGAACGTGATGGCGCACCGCGAGTTCCGCTGGGGCGACGTCGACGCCGACCGGGCGCGCGCGTCCGGCACCGTACGCGTCCGCACCCGCTGGAACCGCAACTCCACGGTGCCGCTCGAGACGTTCGGCGTGGTGGCGAGCTGGGACCGGACACGCGACCTGATGGACGTCTGGGCGTCGATCCAGATGCCGCAGTTCCCCGACCAGCTCGCCCGCGCACTGCGCCTGCCCACCAACCAGGTGCGCGTGCACTTCGACGTGGACGTCGGCGGCAGCTACGGCGTCAAGCGCGGCATCAAGCACGGTGTGCTGGCCGGGTACCTCTCGCGGCTGCTCGACGCGCCCGTCAAGCTCATCGAGGACCGCGCGGAGAACATGCACGGCGGCGACTTCCACGGGCCCGACCGCGTCTTCGACGTCGAGCTCGCCTACACCGCCGACGGCACGTTCACCAGCATCGCCATCGCGGTCATCGACGACGAGGGCGCGTTCCCCGGCCGGTCGCCGCTCCAGCTCGCCAAGCCCATCGGCGCGATCGTCGGGCCGTACCGCATCCCCAGCGTGACGTACGACGCGACGGCCGTCGTGACGAACAAGACCGGCCAGGTCGCCGTGCGCGGGTTCGGGCAGTCGCCGACGAACTACGCCATCGAGGCGGCCGTGGACGGCGTCGCGCGCGAGCTGGGCATCGACCGGCTGGAGCTGCGGCGGCGGAACTTCATCGGCCCGGACGAGTTCCCGTACCGCATCCCCAGCGGCACGGAGTACGACTCCGGTGACTACCCGGCCGTGCTCGCCAAGGCGGTCGCGCTGGCGGGGTGGCCGGAACTGGAGGCGCGCCGCGACGAACTGCGCGCGGCCGGGAGGCTCGCCGGAATCGGCGTGGCCACGTGCCTCGAACCGGGCGGCGGCAACGCGATCTTCGAGAACATCATGAACCCGGCCAACGACAAGACCACGTTCCCCGAGACGTGCCGGCTGCGGGTGGACGGCGACGGCGAGGTCACCGCGGTCATCTCGATCTCCTCCGCCGGGCAGGGCCACGACACGATGGTGGCCACGCTGGTCGGCGAGGAGCTGGGCCGCGACCCGGCGTCCGTCGCGGTGATCCGGGCCGACTCGCTGACCGGCATGCCGTCGCAGAGCCCGGTCGGCAGCCGCATGACGATCGTGCTCGGCCAGGCCGTACGCGGCGCGGCCGAGGAGCTGAAGGCCAAGCTGCGCGCGATCGCCGCGCACAACCTGGACGTACCGGTGGACGAGGTCGCGTACGACGACGGCGACGTGGTGGTCCGCGACGCGCCGGACCGCCGGATGACGTGGGCCGGCCTGGTGGCCATCGCGCAGCGCAAGCAGCACCTCATGCCGCCGGGCATGCAGCCCGGCCTGGAGGTCGTGCACGTCGCGCACACGCCGCGCTCCGGTGGGCTGGCCCAGCCGGACGGCACGGTGCAGCTTTACCCGTGCTACTCCTTCGAGGCGCACGTGGTGCTGGCCGCCATCGACCCCGGCACGGGCGCGGTCGACCTCGACCGGTACTTCATCGCGCACGACTGCGGCACGGTGATCAACCCCGACGTGGTGCGCGGCATGGTCTACGGCGGCACCGCGCACGGCATCGGCGTCGCGTTGTACGAGCAGTTCGCGTACAGCGACGAGGGCCAGCCGCTCACCCAGTCGTTCATGGACTACCTGCTGCCCAGCGCGCACGAGGTGCCGCCGATCGTCGACACCGAGCACTGCACCCCCTCCCCGTACACCAGCCTGGGCCAGAAGGGCGCGGGCGAGGCGGGATACATGGGCGCGCCGGCCGCCGTGGCCGGCGCGGTCAACGACGCGCTCGCCGCGTACGGCGCGCCGCCCGTCCACGCGCTGCCCATCAAGCCAGGCGACATCTGGGCGGCACTGCGCACGCCCGGCACCGAAGGAGCACACCCGTGACCGACATCATCGACGTGCACGCCCATCTGGTCCCGCGTGACCTGCTGGAGGAGCTGGCGTCCGGACGTGAGCGGTTCCCGCACATCGAGGTCGACCGGCACGAGGCCACGTACGTGGCCGCGTTCTCCGGCGGCACGCCGACCCGGCCCATCGCCGCGGGCCTCACCGACCCGGACAAGCGCCGGCAGTGGCTGACCGGCCAGGGCATCGCGCGGCAGCTCGTCGGCGGCTGGCTGGACATCTTCGGCTACGACCTGCCCGCGGACGAGGGCGCCGACTGGTCCACCCGGCTCACCGGCGCGCTCACCGAGGCCGCCGGCGCCGACGACCGGCTCACCGCGCTCGGCACGGTGCCGCTACAGGACCCGGCGCGGGCCGCCGCGGCGCTGACCGCGTGCCGCGCCGCCGGCCTGCCCGGCGTCATGATCGCCACCCGGGCCGGCGGCCGGGAGCTGGACGACCCGGCGTTCACGCCGTTCTGGGAGGCCGCGGACGCGTCGGGCGCGATCGTCTTCCTGCACCCCGGGTTCGGCGGCGCGTCGCCCAGGTATCAGGACTTCGGCCTGGTCAACGGCCTTGCCCGGCTGGAGGACAGCACGGTCACGCTGGCCCGCCTGCTGTACGCCGGGATCCCGGCACGCCACCCGGGCGCGCGGATCGTCGTGGCGCACGGCGGCGCCGGCCTGCCGTACGTCCTGGGCCGGCTGATCCGCAGCCACACGATCAACCCGGGCACCGCCGACCCGCTGGAGTCCTTCGGCCACCTGTACTTCGACAGCGTCGTCTTCGACCCCCTCGCGCTGGAGTTCCTCGTCCGGCGTACGGGCGCGCCGCGCGTGCTGCTCGGCTCGGACTACCCGTTCCCGATCGGCGACCTCGCCCCGGCGGAGGTGGTCGCGCGTGCCGACCTGAAGGACGACGACCGTGCGGCCGTCCTCGGGGGTACGGCGGCCGGCCTGCTCGGACCCGGCGGCGCGGCGTGAAGCCCGTCGACTTCACCCTGCACCGCCCGGACACCCTCGCCGAGGCGGTGGCGCTGCTCGCCGAGCACGGCGAGGACGCGAAGGCGCTCGCGGGCGGCCAGAGCCTGGTGCCGCTGCTGAACTTCCGGCTCGCCCGGCCCGCGCACGTCGTCGACCTGAGCCGGATCGCCGCGCTCGCGGAGCTGCGCCGTACGGAGGACGGGCTCGTCGTGGGCGCCATGGTGCGGCAGGCGCGGGCCGAACGGTCACCGGCGGTCGCGGCGTACGCGCCGCTGCTGACCGCGGCGTTCCCCAACATCGCGCACCCGCCGATCCGCAACCGGGGCACGGTCGGCGGCAGCCTCGCCCACGGCGACCCGGCCGCGGAGCTGCCCAGCGTGGCGCGGGCGCTGGACGCGGTCCTCGTCGCGCAGGGACCGGCCGGGCGGCGCGAGATCGCCGCGCGCGACTTCTTCCACGGCAACCTGATGACCGACCTCGCGGTGGACGAGGTGCTGGTGGAGATCCGGTTCCCGCGCGCACCCGGCCGTACGGGCGCGGCGTTCCACGAAGTGGGCCGGCGGCGCGGCGACTTCGCGCTGGTCGGCGCCGGCGCGCAGATCAGCGTGTCCGACGGGCGGGTCGGCGAGGCGCGGATCTGCCTCACCGGCGTCGCCCAGACGCCGTACCGCGCGACGGCGGCGGAGGAGTTGCTGACCGGGCACGCGCCGGACGACCGGCTGCTCGACGCCGTCGCCGAGGCCGTACGCGCGGGCGTCGACCCGACCGGCGACCTGCACGCCACGGCCGCGTATCGCAAGGACGTCGCCGGGACGCTGACCGCACGCGCGGTCGCCGAGGCCCACCGCAACGCCACCGGATCCGCGGCGACCGCCGCCTGAGGGGAGCACGTCATGATCTACGAGCTGCGTGAGTACGTCGCCGCGCCCGGCGCCGCCGACAAGCTGCACGCGCGATTCGCCGACCACACGCTCGGCCTGTTCGACCGGCACGGCCTGACTGTCAACGGGTTCTGGACCGACGCCGCCGACCCCGGCCGCATCGTCTACCTGCTCGCCTTCGCCGACGAGGAGGCCAAGCGCGCGGCGTGGGCGGCGTTCGGCGCGGACCCGGAGTGGCGGCGCGTCAAGGCGGAGTCGGAGGCCGGCGGCCCGATCGTCGCGGAGATGCACAGCCGGACCCTCGTACGGCCGCCGTACTGGCACACCGCCTGACCACAGAAGCGAGACCCATGCGACTCGAGCACACCTTCCACGTGGCGCTTCCGGTGGCGGAGGCCTGGTCCCTGCTGACCGACCCGCCCCGCATCGCCGGCTGCCTGCCGGGCGCCCACCTGGACGCGACCGTCGACGGTGCGTACCGCGGCGGGCTGTCCACCCGGATCGGCCCGGTCACCGCGACGTACCGGGGGAGCGCGTCGTTCCTGGAACGCGACGACGTGGACCACCGGGCCGTCATCGCCGCGCGCGGCCGCGAGGAGCGCGGCAGCGGCACGGCGTCCGCGACGATCACCGCGCGCCTGCGCCCGTCGGACGGCGGCACGCGGGTGGAGGTGGCGACGGACCTGTCGGTCACCGGCCGCGCCGCCCGGCTCGGCCGCGGCACGCTCGACGAGGCCGGCGCCACGCTGGTCGCCGAGTTCGCCAGGCGCCTGGAGGCCCTGGCCGCCGCACCCGCGCCCGTCGCGGGGCGCGTAGGCGCGGCGTCGCGGGGCGAGGAGAACACGCCGAACGCGGGGGTGCCCCTCATGCCCCTCGCCCGACGCGCCGCCGTGCCCGCGCTGGTGGCGGTGGTCGCCGCGGCCGCCGGCTGGCTCCTCGGCCGCCGCACCCGCTAGGCGGCATGCGGTCAGGCGCGGGGCTTCTCCCATACCGACACGTGGCGGGTGCTGTCGGAGGTGAACGGCTCGCGGTGCCAACCGGCCCAGCGGGCCTCCGGGCGTAGCCCGGCGAGGCGGGCCATGAGGTCGAGCTCGGACGGCCAGACGTAGCGGAACGGTACGGCGGTGTGGCGGGCCCGGCCGTCGTCGATCGCGATGTGGTGGGACGTCATGGCCTGGGTGGCGGGGTCGTACGTGTCGAAGCCCCAGCTCCGCTCGGCGACATGGAACGGTACGGCGGACTGGCCCGGGGGGAGGCGGCGCAGGTCGGGGACGCCGACCTCGACGAGGAAGCGGCCGCCGGGGGCGAGGTGGGCGGCGGCGTTGGCGAAGCAGGCGACCTGGGCGTCCTGCGTGGTGAGGTTGTTGACGGTGTTGAAGACCAGGTAGACGAGGGTGAACGCGGCGCCGGCGCGGGTGGCGGCGATGTCGCCGATCGTTACGGGGAGGTCCGCGCCGCCGGGCTTGGCGCGCAGCTCGGCGACCATGGCGCGGGAGACGTCGATGCCGTGCACGGGGACGCCGCGCGCGGCCAGGGGCAGGGCGACGCGGCCCGTGCCGATGGCGAACTCCAGCGCGGGCCCGCCCGCGGCCAGCTCAGCCAGCAGCTCGACCGTGGGGCCGAGCTCGTCGTCGGCGAACCGCTCGGGCGAGCCGGCGTCGTACCGCGCCGCGACCTCGGCGCCGAAGTACCCGTCCTCATCCACCGCAGGACGGTAACCCGAGGTGCGACGCGACCGCACGGGGTTTTCCCGGGGCCGGCTAGCGCACCTCGTACTTCACGGGGAGCATGAGGGGCCCGCCCAGCGGTAGGCCGGCTCGGGCGGAGAGGTCGGCCAAGGGGCCCCACATTTCCAGGCGGAGGGCCGTGCGGGCGGCCGTGCGGTCCTCGCTGGACTCCGGGGGGCGCAGGCGGTCGATGGGGGAGACGTGGGGGTACGGGCGCAGCGGTGCGTCCGCCGAGAGGCCCGCCTTCTTGCGGGCGACGCCGGCCGCGAGGTCGAGGCCGCCGAGGAGGTCGACCAGGCCGTTCTCGTGGGCGTCGGCGCCGGTCCACACGCGGCCCCGGGCCAGTTCGTGGACGCGGTCGCGGGTGAGGTCGCGGCCCTGGGCGGCCTTCGCCGTGAAGTCGGTGTAGACGTGGTCGAGCCAGGTGTTCACGCGGTCCCACTCGTCGTCGGTGAACGGGGTGGACGTGGAGAACATGCCGGCGCGCGCGCCCTGGCGCAGGGTGTCGAACGTGACGCCGAGGCGGCCCAGCAGGTCGCCCAGCACGGGCTTGCCGCCGAATACGCCGATCGAGCCGGTCAGAGTGCCGGGCTGGGCCACGATCGTGTCGGCGCCCATCGCGACGAAGTAGCCGCCGGAGGCCGCCATGTCGCCCATCGACACCACGACCGGCTTGCCCACGGCGCCCGCGCGCACGACCTCGCGCCAGATGACGTCGGACGCGACGTACGAACCGCCGGGGCTGTTGACCCGCAGCACGATCGCGGACACCTTGTCGTCCTTGATGGCCGCGCGCAGCGCACCGGCCACGGTGTCGGACCCGGCGTTGCCGCCGCCGGACATCGGGCCGCGCCCGCTGCGCCCGAGCCGGATGCCGCCGGTCACCCGGACCAGCGCCACCACCTGCTCGCGCGGCTTCGGGATGCGCGAGCCGAGCGCGTGCGCCCGGTTGTAGCGCGCGACGTACTGCAACCGCGGGTCGCCCTCGACGGACTCGCGCAGCTCGTCGTAGATCTCGTCGCGGTACGCCAGGCGGTCGACGAGGCCCGCCTCCAGCGCCTCGGCGCCCAGCAGCGGCGCCCGGTCGATCAGCGCGCGCACGTCGTCGGCGGACTTGCCGCGGCCCTCGGCGATGCCGGACACGATCTGCTCGCCCAGCGACGCGATCAGCCGCTCGTCGGCCTCGCGGTGCGCCTCGGTGAGGGAGTCCTGCGTGAACGTGTTGACGGCGGTCTTGTACTCGTAGCGCTGCCCGACCTCCCACTTGACGTCGAGCTTCTCCAGGGTGCCGCGCAGGAACCGCTCCTCGATGGCCACGCCGGTGACGCCGACGTCGCCCGAGGGCTGCAGTGCGATCCGCTCGAACGCGGTGGCCAGGTAGTACGGCACGGTGCCGGGGCCGAACTCGCCGAACGTCTCCGACCACGCGAGCGTGCCCTTGCCGGCCCGGCGGAACTCGGTGACCGCCGCGCGCAGCTCCTGGACGGCGCCGAACCCGATGTGGCGCCCGCCGACCTTGGCGACCAGGCCCTTCACCCGGTCGTCGGAGGCCGCGCGGCGCAGCCCGTCGAGGACGTCCTGCAACCGGGGGCGGCGCATGCCGAGCAGCGCGGACACCGGGTCGCTCGGCGGCCCCTCATGGAGCCCCTCGGTGAGGTCGAGCTCCAGGATCAGCGGCTGCGCGCGGCGCTGCGCGAGCGGCGTCATCTGGGTCATGCGGTCGAGAATTCTCGCGGCGTCCACCATGCCGCCACCTTATGTCGCCGCCGAAGCGATCACGGTGCCTCCGGGCGGCGCGCCCCGGCATAGCCGGACGCCGAGAGCCCGGCCGGGTCGAAGCCCGGCGGCAGCCCGGTCACCTGGATCCGTACGCGGTCGCCGTCGCGCAGGTCCAGGTAGTTGGCGTCGAACGCGACGCCCGCCGCGGGCGCGGGCACGCGGGCCAGGTACGTGTAGCCGTACGACGCCACCTCCAGTTCCGCGCGTCCCGGCGCGGCCGACAGCACCCGCGTCTCCAGCCGCGACGGCCCGAACCGCTGCCGCTTCAGCGGTCCGAAGAACAGCCGGTTCGCGCCCGCCAGGCCGTCGCCGGACGCCGCCGACACCCACGCGAACCGGTCGGGACCCGCGCCCACCCGCTCCGCCGCCGCCGACCACACCGGGGCCGACCCGCCCGCCCGCACGTTCGCGGCGACCTCCTCGTCCAGCACGGTCTCGCCCGCGAACGTCGTCACCTGCGCGCGCAGCCGGACGCGCGCCTCCGTGCGCAGGTCGTTCGTGACCCACAGCGCCAGCCCGCGCTCCGGCGACCACGTGAAGGACGCCAGCACCGGGCGGAACGCGCGCTGCGCGAAATAGTAGGCGGCCTTGGCGACCCGGTCGTAGTCGAGCAGCGACCAGCTCATGCCCGGCCACACGTCGTTGAACTGCCAGATCAGCGCGCCGGAGCAGTGCGGGCGGCGGCGCCGGTAGTGCTCGACGCCGAACTTCATCCCCTCGGCCTGCGCGGCCATCGAGAAGTCCGCGTACGACGCGAGGTCGGCGGCCGGGCCCGTCTCGTACGCGAGGAGGTCGTCGCCCTTCGTCATGGGGGCGTCGGTGATCCGGCGGGCGAACTCGGCGTCGTACGCGTCCAGCGGCCCGGCCCAGCGGCGCAGCGTGCCCGGCTCGGGCGCGGAGTGGATGCCGAACTCGCTGACGAACTTGCCCCGGTCGTGGGCGTAGCGGGTGAAGTGGACGGCGGCGCCGCGCGACGGGTACGCCGACGGGCCGCCCGCGCCCTGGTCCTGGCCGTGCCAGACCTCCCAGGCGTGGCGGTCGCCGTCGCGGACGCCGTTCACGCCCGCGGGGTCGTGCTCGCCGTACGGGCTGCCCGGCCAGTACGGCACGCCGGGCGCGAGCCTGGCGACCATCTCGGGCAGCAGCGTGTCGAAGAACGCACGGCCCCAGCCGGTGCCGCCGAGGCCGCCGCGCAGGCCCGCGTGGATGGTCTGCACCTCGTTATTGCCGCACAGCAGCGCCAGGGACGGGCGGCCGCGCAGCCGCCGCACCTGGTGGGCGGCCTCCGCGGCGACCTCGGCGGCCAGGTCCGCGTCGTCGTCGGGGTAGTCGACGCAGGCGAACATGAAGTCCTGCCAGACCAGGATCCCGGCGGCGTCGCAGGCGGCGAAGAACGCGTCCGGCGGGTACACGCCGCCGCCCCACACGCGCAGCATGTTCATGTTCGCGCGCACGGCCATGCCGACGAGCGCGGTGTACGCGTCGTCGGGGACGGCGCCGGTGAGCATGTCCGGCGGGACCCAGTTCGCGCCGCGCGCGAAGATCGGGACGCCGTTGACCAGGAACCGGAAGAGGCGCCCGCCCTCCTCGGCGTCCGGCGAGCGGTCGAGGGCCACCGTGCGGAGCCCGGCCGCGGACTCGCGGGCGTCGAGCAGCGCGCCGTCCGCGGCGTACAGCTCGGTGCGCAGCGTGTAGAGGTGCGGTGCGCCGAGGTCGTGCGGCCACCACAGGTGCGCGCGGTCCAGGCGTACGGTCGCCGACGCGGTGCGGGGGCCCGCGCCGCCGGGCGGGAGCGGCAGCGTACGGACGACGGCCTCCCCGTCCGGGCCGGTCAGCGTGGCGCGCACGGTCAGCGGCCCGGGGTGGGCGAACGCGTCAGCGCCGACGGTCACCTCGACCTCGGCGGTGCCGAGGCCGCCGTGCGGCTCGGCGCGGAGGGTGCGGACGTACGCGTCCGTCAGCTCGGCGGCTTGGGAGACGCGGAGCTCGATCGGGGCCGCGACGCCGATGGACGGGAGGCGGGGGGCGAAGTCCCAGCCCCAGGAGTACGTGGCCTTGCGGCGGAGGGTGGCGGCGGGGTCGACCGCCAGGACGCCGGGGGGTGCGACCTCGGACGGGTCGGCGTCCGGGGGGAGCATCGCGGCGAGGCCCGCCGTGAAGCCCGCGCGCATCAGGCGCAGCGTCTCCGCCGGGCCCGGCGGAGCGGTCAGCCCGGACAGCGGCGGGTCGAACCTGATCAGCAGCTCGTTCTCTCCGCCGTCCGCGGCCAGCCGCCCCGTGACGTCGATGTCGGCCGGGCGGAACTGCGACCGGTGCGCGCCGATCGGCGCCCCGTTCAGGAACAGCTCGGCCACCGTGTCCAGCCCGTGGCAGACCAGCCGTACGCGCACCGGGCCCGCACCGGCGGCGGGCGCGGCGAAGCGGACGCGGTACCACCAGGTGGCGTCCTCCACCCACCGCACGCGCTCCGCGCCGCCGGGCCCGTACGGGTGCGGGATGCGCCCGGCCGCCAGCAGGCTCTCGTGCACGCCGCCCGGCACCACCGCGGGCAGCCATTCAGGGCCCGCGCCCGCCAGTTCTTCCGGGTCGCGGACGGCCGCGTCCGTAGCGGCGAGCGCGAAGCCCGCCAGCACGGTCCCGGACGCGGCGGCCCGCACCGGCGGGCGCGGGCCCGCGCTCACCGCGCGCCGTCCCCATAGCGCGCGGTGAGCTGCTCGCGGAACCAGTGGTACGCCGCCTTCGGCACGCGCCGCCCCGTCGGGTAGTCGACGTACACCAGGCCGAACCGCTTCGCGTAGCCCTCCGCCCATTCGAAGTTGTCGAGCAGCGACCAGTGGTAGTAGCCGCGCACGTCGACGCCCTGGTCCATCGCGGCGCGCAGCGCGTGCAGGTGCGCGGCCACGAACGCGATCCGGTCGCGGTCGTCGACGACCCCGTCGTCGCCCGGCACGTCCGGGCAGGCGCGGCCGTTCTCCGTGACGTACACCGGCGGGATGTCCGGGTACCGCTCGGCCAGCGCGGTCAGCACCTCCGTCAGCCCGGCCGGTTCCACGGGCCAGCCGCTCTCGGTGTAGTCGCTGACCCCGGCGGGCCGCACCTTCTCGGCGCCGATGTCGTTGGCCGGGCGCACGGCCGGGTCGGCGACCTCGTACGGCGCGGCGCGCCAGTGCTCGCGGAAGTAGTAGTTGACGCCCACGAAGTCCAGCGGCGCCGACGTGATCGCCATGTCGCCGTCGCGGACGAACGCGAAGTCGGTGGCGCCGGACCAGATCTCCCGCGCCGCCTCCGGGTAGCGCCCGCCCAGCACCGGCTCGCTGAACAGCCCCGTGTTCAGCACCCACGCGCGCTCGGCGGCCGCGACGTCCGCGGGGTCGTCCGAGGCGGCGTGCATCGGCGACGGGTTCAGCGTGATGCCGATCCGCGCGCCGCGCGCCCGCGCCCCGGCCTCGCGCATGGCGTTCACCGCCAGGCCGTGGCCGAGCAGCAGGTGGTGCGCGGCGGCCAGCGCGCCCTCGCCCTCGACCGTGCCCGGCGCGTGCCGCCCCTCCGCGTGGCCCACGATGGCCGAGCAGTACGGCTCGTTCAGCGTGATCCACATCGGCACGCGGTCGCCGAGCGCGGCGAACACGATCCGCGCGTAGTCGGCGAACCGCTCGGCGGTGTCGCGCACCCGCCAGCCGCCCGCGTCCTCCAGCGGCTGCGGCAGGTCCCAGTGGTACAGCGTCAGGCACGGCTTGATGTCGGCCGCGAGCAGGTCGTCCACCAGCCGCCGGTAGAAGTCGAGGCCCCGCTCGTTGACCGCCCCGCGCCCGTCGGGCTGCACCCGGGGCCAGGCCACGGAGAAGCGGTACGTGTCCACGCCGAGGCCGGACATCAGCGCGATGTCCTCGGCGTACCGGTGGTAGTGGTCGCAGGCGACGTCACCGGTGTCGCCACCGACGACGCGCCCGGGTTCGTGGGAGAACGTGTCCCAGATGGACGGCCCGCGCCCGTCCGCGTCCACCGCGCCCTCGATCTGGTAGGCGGCGGTGCTCACCCCGAACTCGAACCCCGCGGGGAAGTCGGGGAAAGCGGGATGCGCGGACGCGGCGGCGGGCTCCGGCGCGGTCGGCTCCGACGTGGTCGTCTCCGGCATGTTCGGCACAGCCTCCTGGTTTCGGGGTACGGACGGGGCCGGGCCGGTCACTTCACCGCGCCGGCGGTCAGCCCCTGGACGAGATAGCGCTGGAGCAGCAGGAACAGCGCCACAACGGGGATGCTCACGACGAACGACGCCGCCATGAGCTGGTTCCAGTAGACGTTCGTTGAGGTGGAGTACTCCTGGAGGCCGATCGCGAGCGTACGGCTGGCCGGGGTGGTCATCACCGACGCGAACAGCACCTCCGACCAGGCCGTCATGAACGCGTAGACGGTGACGGCGACGATGCCCGGCAGCGCGGTCGGCACCACCACGCGGAACAGCGCGCCGAGCGGGCCCGCGCCGTCGACCATCGCGGCCTGGTCCAGGTCGCGGGGGATGGAGTCGAAGTACGCCGTCAGCATCCAGATCGCGAACGGCAGCGTGAACGTCAGGTACGTCAGGATCAGCCCGAACCGGGTGCCGAAGAACAGCGAGAACCCGAGCGTGTTGTCGATGTTCACGAAGATGAGGAACAGCGGCAGCAGGAACAGGATGCCGGGGAACATCTGCGTGGACAGCACCGTCGTGGAGAACACCCCGCGCCCGGGGAAGCGGTAGCGGCTGAGCGCGTACGCCGCGAGCATCGCCACCAGCACCGACAGCACCGCCGCGGTCGTGCAGACGATCACGCTGTTCAGGAAGTAGCGGCCGAGCGGGATCGTGGACCACATGTCGACGAACGCGGAGACGTTCAGGTTCGGCAGCCACGTGAAGTCGCCGTTGACGTCGGACAGCGACTTCAGCCCGGTGGTGACCATGACGTAGATCGGCACCAGCGTGAACACCGCGAGGAGCGTCAGGAACACCCGGCGCACCCAGCGGAACCAGACGGGATCAGACAGCATCGCGCCTCCTCCGCGTGACCATCAGGTAGACCGCGGTGACGACCAGCAGGAACAGCAGCAGCAGCACCGACTGCGCCGACCCGAGGCCGAAGTTCTGGTTCTGGAACGTGCTGCTGTAGATGTGGATCGACAGCAGGTCGGCCTGATCGGGCACGGACCCGAAGCCGAACAGCAGGTACGGCGTGTTGAAGTCGTTGAACGTCCACAGGAACAGCACGAGGATCACCACGACGTTCACCGGCCGCAGCAT
Source organism: Streptosporangiaceae bacterium (assembly GCA_036502625.1). Classification (GTDB taxonomy): domain Bacteria; phylum Actinomycetota; class Actinomycetes; order Streptosporangiales; family Streptosporangiaceae; genus DASXYG01. The sequence continues at coordinate 8,281 of DASXYG010000066.1, read as the reverse complement.
CGGCATCACGATCTTGCGGATCTGCATGCCGACGCCCGCGCCGTCGATGGACGCCGCCTCGAACAGGTCGCCGGGGATGTTCTGCATCCCGGCCATCAGCATCAGGAACGCGAACGGCCACTTCTGCCAGATCTCGGTGATCACCAGGGCGTAGAAGCTGTTGCCGCCGAGCAGCCAGAACGGCGCCTTGTCGGGGGTGAACAGGTGCAGGTCGTGCACCAGGAGCTGGTTGATCAGCCCGTTGTCGCGCTGGAACATGAACGTCCAGGTGAACACCGAGGCGTACAGCGGCAGCGCGTACGGGAAGAGGAACAGCGTGCGCCAGAAGCCGCGGCCGCGCACCTTCCCCTGCAGGACGACCGAGGCGCCGAACCCGAGCAGCCACGCGAACCCCACGCTCAGCACCGTGAACGCGATGCTCCGCGCGAACGACGCGAGCAGCGACTGGCCCACGGCGTTGTCGAGCTGGAGCGAGACCTTGTAGTTCGACAGGCCGGCGAACGGGGCGTTCTGCCAGTTGCGCAGGTAGAGCCGGGTGAGGTGGTAGAAGCTCATCACGACGCCCGCGAGCATCGGCACGACGTGCACCAGCAGTTCGAGCACGATCGCCGGGACGCACAGCAGGTACGGAAGCCCGATCCGGCGGAGCCGGGTCATCAGGGGGGCGCGCCGCGGTACCGGCGGCGCGGTGTCGGCCGTACCCGGGCTCTCGCGGGTGACAGCGGCCATCGCACTCCTTCCATGGTGGCGGGGCGCCCGGCCTTACCGGGGCGCCCCGCCCGCGATCAGCGGTCCTGCCTCAGCCACCGGCCTCCATCTTCTGCTGGGCGGCCGTGAGAGCCGAGCGGATCTGCGCGTCACCCACGGGCTTGCCCTGCGCGGCGTCGGCGATCAGCTTCTTCACCGCGTTGCCCACGGTGGTCTCGAAGATGCCCTCTTCGGGGATCTGCGGCAGCGGCTGCGCGCGCGTCGCCAGCTCGTTGATGAACATCTGGAGCTGCGGGGTGTTGAACGCGGGGTCCTTCGCGGCCTTCGTGTTCACCGGGAGCGTGCCGAACTTGGTGTTCAGCGTCGCCTGCGTCTTCGGGTCCGTCATGAACTTGACGAACTTCAGCGCGCCGGCCTGGTTCTTGGTGTTCTTGAACACCGACATGTTGATGCCGGCGACGAACGTGCCGACGTTCTTGCCGCCCGCGGTCTGCGGGTAGGGCGCGACGCCGTACTCGGACGGCTTCATGCCGGCCTGCGCGATGTTCGTGGCGGCGTTGCCCTGCCAGAGGAGCATGGCGGCCTTGCCCTGGGCGAAGTTCGCGGGCGACTTCGTGCCGTCGGCGTTCTGCGCGTCGCTGGGGTTGGCGACCTTGTCCGTGGACATCAGGTCGACGTACTGCTTGACGCCCTTGATCTCCTGCGCGGAGGTGAAGTCCGGCTTGGTGCCGTTGAACAGCGTGGCGCCGTTCTGCTCGCCGAGGATGAACGCGTGGTGCACGCCCTCGGTGTAGCTGCCGCCCTCGAGGCCGACACCCCACACCTTCTTGGCCGGGTCGGTCAGCTTCTTGGCGTCGGCGACGAACTCCGTCCAGGTCTTCGGCGGGCCGGCGATCTTGGCTTCCTTGAACAGCTTCTTGTTGTAGAAGAGCCCGTACGCCAGGCCGTACAGCGGCACGGAGGTGGGGGTCTTGCCGGGCGCGCCGATCGCCTTCTGGGTGGTCGGCACGAACTTGCCCATGCCGCCGATCTTGCCCGCGGCCGCGCTGTCGAACGGCAGGAACGCCCCGGTCGCCTGGTACGACGCCGACCAGGTGTTGCCGATGTTGACGATGTCCGGGCCCTTGCCGCTGCTCACCGCGGTGTCGATGTGGTTCTGGAGGTCCGGCCAGCCGATCACCTGGAGGTTCACGGTGATCCCGGTCTGCTGCTTGAACTCCTTCAGCACCGGGGCGAGGGCCTTCTCGTCGAGCTGCGGGGTGGGCGCCTGGTTGCTCGCCCAGTACGTCAGGGTGGTGCTCTTGCCGCCACCGCCGCCGTCGCCCCCGCCGCACGCCACCAGCGTGGCGCCGAGCAGAGACGTGGCGGCGACCAGGGCGATGCCACGGGTAGCCACTTTGCGAAGCCTCCTGATCGGGTGTGAACGCTCCCACCTACGCTGTGAGAGCGCTCACACAGAGAAAAACGTCCGTCCGTCCGGGCGTCAAGGCGCGAGACGCAACCGTTACGGGCATGTGTCGGCCGTTCGTCGGCGATCATGCTCCGACCTGCGTGGACCATGATCGCGGCCGGGGAGTTGACGCGACGTGTGAACGCTCCCATATGCTGCGTGCTGCGGGCCGGCCGCGTGGCGGCGCGGTCCGGAGGCGGGAGGGAGGCGGCGTGAACACACGGCCGACGCTCGAGGCGGTGGCGGAGCGCGCGGGGGTGTCCAGGGGCACGGTCTCCCGGGTGATCAACGACTCGCCCCGGGTCAGCGCGCGCACCCGGGAGACCGTGCTCGCCGTCGTCGAGGAGCTCGGCTACGTCCCGAACCACGCCGCCCGTACGCTCGTCACCCGGCGGACCGACACGGTGGCGCTCGTGGTGTCGGAGTCGGAGGAGCGGGTGTTCACCGAGCCGTTCTTCGCCGGGGTGCTGCGCGGCATCGGCACGGCGCTGTCCGCCGCGGGGCTCCAGCTCCTATTGGCGATGGCGCAGTCGGCGGCCGAGCGCGCCCGCCTGGAGCGCTACCTCGCCGGCCACCACGTCGACGGCGTGCTGATGCTGTCCCAGCACGACCACGACACCCTTCCGGCCCTGGTCACCCGGCTGCGCCTGCCGCTGGTGCTCGGCGGCCACCGGCAGCGCGCGCTGGTCTACGTCGACGTCGACAACGTCGGCGGCGCCCACCAGGCCGTGGCGTACCTCGCGGCGTCCGGGCGGCGCGCCATCGCCACGATCACCGGCTCGCCGGACATGCGCGCCGGGCGCGACCGGCTCACCGGCTACCGCGACGGCCTGGAGGAGGCCGGGCTCGCCCTCGACGACGGCCTCGTCGGCACCGGCGACTTCGGCCCGGAGAGCGCCGCGCGCGCCATGGGCGACCTGCTCGACCAGCGGCCCGACCTGGACGCCGTGTTCGCCGCGTCCGACCCGATGGCGCTTGAGGCCGTACGGGTGCTGCGGTCGCGCGGGCGGCGGGTGCCCGAGGACGTCGCGGTGATCGGGTTCGACGACTCCGACCTGGCCCGCCACGCCGACCCGCCGCTGACCACGGTCCACCAGCCGGTGGAGCGCATGGGGCAGGAGATGGCGCGGCTGCTGATCGCGCAGATGAACGGCATGCCGGTGCCGCGCCCGGTCGTCCTGCCCGCCCACCTGGAGGTCCGCGGCACGGCCTGACCGCGGGCTTTGGGAGAATCCCCGCATGTCAGCAACGTTCATCCTGGTCCACGGCTCCAACTGCAACGCCGCGAGCTGGGCGGCCACGCAACGGGAGCTCGCGTTGCGCGGGCACCGGTCGCTGGCCGTCGACCTGCCCGGCCACGGCTTCGGCGCCGCGTTCCCCGCGGCGTACCAGGCGCCGCAGGACCTCGCCGCGTTCGCGTCCGCGCCGTCGTCGCGCGCGGCGGTGACGCTGGCCGACGACGTCGCGCACGTCGTGGCCACGGTGCGCCGCGCCGCCGAGCTCGGCCCGGTCGTCCTGGCCGGCCACAGCCGCGGCGGGCTGGCGCTCACCGGCGCGGGCAACGCGGTGCCCGAGCTGATCGACCGGATCGTCTACATCTCGGCGTGGTGCTGCGTGGACGCCACCGCCGCCGAGTACGCCGCCGGGCCGGAGAACGCGACCAGCAAGCTGAACGACACGGCGGGGGTGCTCGCCGCGAACCCCGCGGAGCTGGGCGCGCTGCGGATGAACTGGCGCACCGCGGATCCGGGGCTGCTGGCCGGGCTGAAGGAGGCCATGCTCGCCGACGGCACCGACGAGGAGTTCCTGGCGTTCATGAACACCATGGACCCGGACGAGTCACTGGACGGCGGCGGCCCCGGCGACCGCGCCCAGGCCGCGACGTGGGGCCGCATCCCCCGTACGTACATCAGGCTCACCGGCGACCGCTCGATGCCGCCCGCCCTCCAGGACCGCTTCATCCGCGAGGCCGACGCGCTGACCCCGGAGAACCCGTTCGACGTCCGCTCGCTGGACACCAGCCACGTGGGCGTGCTGGTCAGGCCGTACGACGCGGTCGAGATCCTCGCCGGACTCGCCTAGGCGGGCATCGGGGGCGGGCCGGCGGTGAAGGCGCGGTTGGGGGTGACCGCGGCGTGGGCCTGGGCGGCGGTGCGGCCGGACGGGTCGGTGATGGTGCCGTTCACCACGATGCGGCTCTTGCCGGGGTGGACCACCTCGGCGCGTACCGCGTACGCCGCGCCCGGCAGGATCGCGCGCAGGTAGTCGATGTTGAGGCTGAGCGTGAGCTGCGGCACGAACCGCTCGCCGATGCTCGCCCCTGCCAGGCACACGGCGTTGTCGAGGACCATCGCGATGTAGCCGCCGTGCGCGGCGCCCGCCGGGTTGCACGCCTCCGGCGTCGGCTCCCACCGCATCTCCACGACCCCCGGCTTCGCCCCGGCGGCCCACAACCCGATCAGCTCGTCCTGCGGCCACCGCGGCAGCGCCCCGTCGCGCATCGCCTCGATCACCTCGACGGCACTGAGCCGGTCCCACATCTCGACCGTCATCTCGCTCACGCACGCCCTCCCGCGTCTCGACTCCCGTGAGACCCGAACCCCCGCGCCCGCCTCCGCCTTCCGTCAAGGCCCTGCGATGTCGATCACGTCCAGGCTTCTGCGACGCGGATCACGTCCAGGCGGTCGCGTCCGTCGGGGGATGCGAATCACGTCCCGGCGGGGTCCGGCTTGGCTCCGCCGGGTCGCCGGACCATGAACACGTCCACCGGGTCCTGGGACTCCACGGTGAATCCGTGGCGCTCGTACAGCCGCCGGGCAGGGCTGCCCCGCAGCACGTTCAGCCGTACGACCGCGCCCTCCGCGTCGCCGCGCGCCAGCACCGCCCCCAGCACGCCGGACCCCACCCCCCGCCCCTGCAGCCCGGGCGCGAGATAGAAATGCTCGAGCCACCACCCGTCCGCGGCATGCCGTACGGCGACACACCCCGCGAACCCGTCCCCGGCCACGATGACCGAGGTGTCCTCCGCGCGGAACGCATCCCGGAACCGCTGCCGGACCCGATACGGATCGAACCGCCCCAGCTGCTCCAGATCCGCCCGCATCACCACCGCCCGCAGCTCCGCGATCGCCTCGACGTCGCTCGCGGCGGCCGGGCGCAGCCTCCACTCCACCGGTTCTGACCTGCTGGTCCCGTCCATCCGGGGAGTATCGCAACGCGCTCCCGTTACGGGGGCGGCGGGTGGCCCGTGCGGGGATGATGGTGGCGTGCCTGAGTTTCCCGAGCGAGGCGACCGGACGCCCGAGGCGCCGCACGTGCCGCACGCGGAGCGGCGGGGCGGTATGGAGCAGCCACGCGGCCCGGAGCGGCTCGGCCCGGAGCAGCTCCCGGGGGCGGAGAGGCTCCCGGGGGCGGACCGGTATGCGGCGGAGCGGCGGGAGATCCGCGCCGCGATGGACCGGGCCGCGCGGGATCCGGCGTTCGCGCAGCCCCCGTACCGCCAGTCCCTCGACCGCGAACTGCCCGGCCCGGACGGTCCGAGGCCGCCCCGGGAGTCGCTGCGGGAAATGCCCGGCCTGAGCACGGAGGCCGCCGAGCGCCACCTCAACGCCGCGGACCTGGCGGAGCGCCCGTGGTTACGCCCCGCCATGGTCGCCTCGGAGGACGCCCGCCGGGTGATCGCGACGGTGGACCAGGGGGAGGGGCACCACCTGCGGCGGCATGAGGGGGCGGCATCGGGGGATGCGGCGCGGGAGCGGGTGGAGCGACTCTGCGATCCGGCGAACCCGGATGCGGTGTCGCGGGGGCGGGCGGATGACGCGTTCAAGGTCGGGGCGGACGGGGTGCCGCGGAGGCATGTGTGCAGGGACGAGGCCACCGCGATCTCCGACCCGGACGCGTTCGCTACGGCGGTCGCACGGGCGATGGAGCATCCGGACGTACGGAAGGTGCTGGACCGGACCGTCCAGCCCGAGGACAAACGCCGCGAGGTCGAGATCCCGATCAATGAGCTCCTGGGGCCGAAGGGACACGAGAGCTGCGCGGGCTACCGACTCATTCCCATCGACGGAAGCATCTACAAGGCGATGGATAACCGCGCCGCATGGGTGAAGGCCCAGCGTGACGGCGCTCCGACGGACGCGGTTGAGCCTACGTCGAGCAAGATCGACACCTTTGAAGGAGGCACGATCAAAATCCTCATCCAGCCGCGGGACGACCGGAGCAGATACGAGATCATGAACCTTTTTCCCAAGCCCCCAAAGAACTGAAGGGACGGTCGTGACCGGGTCATTCTGGAACCGTTATCCTGATGCGCCGTACGCGACGCTACTGGGCGTCATATTCAATTATCTGAACCCCGACGCGAATGAAGACATGCCTGCGCTTAAGCGGTCGTTGTCGCATACCGATCGGGAGTGGGTGCGGGTCTTCAAGGAGGAGTTGCGCGCGGCGATGCGCGACCCGGGGGTGCTGCCCGAGGGGACGTTGTTCGAGGCGGCCTCGTTCGAGGACGGGTCTGAGCGGAGGTTCCTCGATCGGTTGTGGCGGGAGCTGTATGGCGATGAGCCGGTCTGAGGGGGATCACGCTGTGACTGCGCCGTACGCGACGTTGCTGAGCATCCTCGAGAGCTACGTTCATCCGGAGACCGATATCAAGTTTCCGCTGCTCCAAGAGGAGGCAAGGCGCAGCGATCAAGGCGGTTCGGATCCGCGTATGCGCGTTTTCAAGGACGAGCTGCGGGCGGTGATGCGTGACCCGGGAGTGCTGCCGGAGGGGGCTTTGGCGGAGGCGGCGGAGTATGAGGACGGGTCTGAGCGGAGATTCCTCGATCGGTTGTGGCAGGAGCTGTATGGCGATGAGCCGGTCTGAAGGAGTGGCGCTGTGACTACGCCGTACGCGACGCTGCTGCGCGTCATCGAGCGTTACCTGCACCCCGAGCATTACGCCGACATGGAAATGCTCCAGGATGCGGTGAAGAACACCGAGGGGGAGATGATGCGCGTTTTCAAGGAAGAGCTGCGCGTGGTGATGCGGGATCCGGGGGTGCTGCCCGAGGGGGCTTTGGCGGAGGCGGCGGAGTATGAGGACGGGTCTGAGCGGAAGTTTCTTGATCGGTTGTGGCGGGAGCTTTACGGCGATGAGCCGGTCTGAAGGGAGTCACGTGTGACCGGGTCATTCTGGAACCGTTATCCCGATGCGCCGTACGCGACGCTACTGGGCGTCATATTCAATTATCTGAACCCCGACGCGAATGAAGACATGCCTGCGCTTAAGCGGTCGTTGTCGCATACCGATCGGGAGTGGGTGCGGGTCTTCAAGGAGGAGTTGCGTGCGGTGATGCGTGACCCGGGGGTGCTGCCCGAGGGGACGCTGTTCGAGGCGGCCTCGTTCGAGGACGGGTCTGAGCGGAAGTTTCTCGATCGGTTGTGGCGGGAGCTTTACGGCGATGAGCAGGTCTGAGGGGGATCACTCCGTGACCGCGCCATTCTGGGATCGCGATCCTGACGCGCCATTCGCGACGCTGCTTAGCACGCTCGAAAGCTACGTCAACCCTGAGGCTGACACCAAGTTTCCCCTGCTTCAGGAGGCGGCGCGGTACAGCGATCAAGGCGGGGAGGGGGCGAGCATGCGGGTTTTCAAGGAGGAGTTGCGTGCCGTCGTGCGGGACCCGAGTGTGCTTCCGGAAGGGGCTTTGTTCGAGGCGGTCGCTTACGAGGACGGGAGCGATCGGAAATTTCTTGAGCGGCTGTGGCGGGAGCTTTACGGAGGCGAAGCGGTTTGAGGCTCGGTGGCTTGGGGTGGGTGGTACGTGAGGGTGCGGAGGGTTTTGAGGGATTGGGTTAGGTGTTCGTCCAGGCTTTTGGTGGGGGTTTCCAGCCAGGTGTCAGTGACTGGCGCCACCTTGCGGTGGCATGCCTGAGGTCGCGGGGGGATGGTGCGGCCCGGGTGGGTGCGGGGGCGTCCGGGTGTGGGCTTGCGCTGGCCGCCCGAGGTCGCCGAGGTTGCCCGGGTCGCGCAGGGGGCGCGGAGGTTCCTGGGTCGCGCTGGGGGTTGCGGAGGTTGCCGGGGGTCGCGCTGAGGTTGCCGGGGACTCGTGAGGCCGTCGAGGTTGCGGGGGGTGT
>DASXYG010000065.1:0-51214 GCA_036502625.1 Streptosporangiaceae bacterium | reverse complement strand
GCGTTTCCCGAATTTACTCACCAATTCGCCCCTCCCCCACCGATAGGGCAGGGGAGGGGCGGGGGAGGGTATTTGCGAATTACCGCACGTCACATGGCCACAAGACTGGCCGCATCGGGACACGCGCTCACCGCAGAAACTGTGCACAACGGGGAATGTTCACGCTAGCCTCCCGGCAACCCCTTCCCGCACCCCAGGGGACCACCGGACACGCAAGCGGACAGAAAGCGAGGACGAGAAATGTCGAGCAAGTTCGACGGGAAGATCGAGACGGGTATCTACTTCCGGTATCTCCGCGACCGCTCCGGCAGTGTCCGGAAAGGCCGGAACGGGAAACCACTACGCACCTTCACCCACCGGTACTACGACGCGAACGGCAAGGAACAGCAAGACACCTACAAGACGCTAGACGACGCACGGAAGGCAGGAAAGCGGGACACGCGCGCCGCCGTCGCCACCGGCACCCACATCGACAAGCAGAAAGGCAAGACCCTGCTCGGCGAATACGTCGAAACCGTGTGCCTCCCCACCGTCAAAGCCATGCGCGCCCCCAGCACAGCTTCCGGCTACCGGTCATGCTGGAACGCGGTCCGCTCCCAGGGAACCCACCCCATCAAGGACATCGCGATGGGCAAACTCACACGCGAGCACCTGCAAACCGCGTTCGACGCCTACGCCCCGGGGCACAAAGCCACCACCATCCACGAAACCTGGAACGCCCTCAAAAGGTTCCTCGAATCCGCGTTCACGGACGGATACACCAACCTCGATCCCCGCCGCGTGAAACTCACCCTCCCCACCGTCACGCCCGCCGACCTCGCGAACACCCGCCGCGCCGTCCCCATGAACGACTACTGGACCGTACGCGGCCACGCAGAGCAACACACCCCCGGCGCCGGTGACCTCCTCGACCTCGGATGCGGGCTGGGGCTGCGCTCCGGAGAAGCACGCGCGTTCGACGCGAACAAGATCGACTTCACGGCCGGAACCTACCTCGTAGACGCACAACTCATGGGCACCCGCAAAACCGAAATGTGGCTCGCCCCGCCCAAACACGGACGCACCCGCACCGTCCCCATCGCCCCCGTAATCCTCGCCCAGCTCAAACGGCGCATCACCGACGCCCCACCAGCCGAACGCACCATGACCTACCGCAACACCAACGCGACCACCCACAACGTCACAGCCCGCCTGATCTTCCTCGAACCCGACGGCAACCCCATGCGCGCCCGCTACCTCTGCGACATCGTGGCCTACGCCCGTACCAAGGCCAAGATCACCGGGAAACTCACCTTCCACACCCTCCGCCACACCTACGTATCCCAACTCATGCACAACGGCGAAACCCGCACCAACATCGCCTGGAACGTCGGCCACGCCCACCCCGGCGTCACCGACTCCATCTACACCCACATGATCGAACACGACCAAGCAACCACGAACACGATCATGAACACCGTCATGACACCACCCCCCACCCCCAAAACCGCCTGACACCCCCACACGGGGAAAACACGGGGAAACCCCCAACACGCCCAACAAACCCCCAGGCCACACACCCAACCAACCCCCGCCCCAACTGTCGCGCGCAGCGCGGCCTTTCCCGCCCGTACAACCAGCCCAAACCCAGAGCGACAGCCCCGCGCCCCGCCACGAACACGCACAACCAAGGACGCGGGAAAAACAGTCGCGCGCAGCGCGGCCTTTCTCCGGCGTCAGCCCCCGACACCGCCCAGCCGGAGACCCGGGGCGCCGCCCCGCCTCCCGTACGTCCGGGGAGCCGCCCCGGGAGACGGGACGGCCGGGCGGAGACACCCCGAGAGACGGGACGGGAGGCGGAGCAGCCGGGCGGGAGACGGGGCCGGGAGACGGGACGGGAGACGGGACCGGGAGACGGGACGGGAGACGGGACGGGACGGGAGGCGCCCCGGGAGACGGGACGCCCCGGGAGGCCGGGCGGGAGACCGGGCCGTCAGCCTGCGATCTCCTCCAACGACCTCTGTCGCGTCGATACCCCCATCGTCACGACCACCACGACCGCGACCGCGATGACCACGCACAGCATCCCGAACACGCCCGAGAACTTCAGCGTCGCGTACGTCGAGCCCATGATGATCGGGGCCAGGGCCGCGCCCGCGCGGCTGAACACCGCGGACGCGCCTACCCCTGTGGCCCGGATGGGGGTGGGATAGACCTCCGGGGTGTACGTGTACAGCGGGGCGTACGCGCCGTTGAGGAAGAACGCCAGGAGGATGCCGAACACGAGCATCTGGACGTCGGTCGTGGCCATGGCCAGGCCCACCGCGGACAGGGCGCTGATCGCCAGGAAGATCACGATGCTCCACTTGCGGTCCAGGCGTTCGGACAGCCATGCCGCCGGGAAGTAGCCGATGACCTGGGCGACCTCGATGGCGATCGAGTAGCCGAAGCTCTCGCTGATCGTGAGGCCCTTGTCGACGAGCAGGGTCGGCAGGAACGTCAGGAACCCGTAGTAGGCGAAGCTGAAGCAGAACCACAGGACCCAGATCAAGATGGTCTGCCGCAGCATGTTCGGCCGCCACAGCGCGAGGAACTGCTGCCACACCGTACGCAGCGACATCTGCTTGTCCGGCGAGTACCGGACGTCCGGGTCGATCGGCGGCAGTTCTTTCCCGGTGGCCGTGCGCACCTTCTCCTCGAGCTTGTCGACGATGGCGCGCGCCTCGTCGACGCGGCCCTTGGAGACCAGGTAGCGCGGCGATTCGGGCAGGTTGCGCCGCCAGATCACGGCCAGGATGATCGGCAAGCCGACGATGACCTGCGCCCACCGCCAGCCGCCGTCGAACCGCTCGATGACGAAGAACCCGATCAGCGCGGCGATCACGAAGCCGAAGCCGAAGAACCCGGCCAGCGAGCCGACGAAATGGCCGCGCTGTTTCACCGGCGAGAATTCCGCGAGGTACGGAATGATGATGTTGACGTTGATGCCGATCGCGATTCCCGCGGCCACCCGGGTGAAGATGAGGAAGCCGCCGTTCGGTGATATCGCGCCGAGGATCATCGCGGCGCTGTAGAACGCCATCGAGTAGATCAGGAGATTGCGGCGGCCCATCCGGTCGCCGAGGAAGCTCACTGCGATCGCGCCGACGAACGCGCCGAGCAGCGAGGAGCTGCCGAGCAGCCCCTGCTCGAATCCGGTGAGCGCGAAAACACCCGTGACGATCGGCAGCAGGAACGACACGATGCCGTTGTCGAGCCCGTCGAACGTGGTGGTCAGGCCGCCTTTGGCCAGAATGCCGCGCTGGACGGAGCTGAACGGCAGCCGGTCGAGCCGCGCCGCCACGTCGGCGTACGCGGAAGCGGTCGCGCCGTCGTCGCGAATGTTGGGGGGAGGTGTGGACATGGCGACCGCCTTTAACCCTTGAGAACACTCCGATAGAAACGCATCCAGTTACCGCCCATGAGCTGAGCGGTCTCCGACTCGGTGAATCCGGCGTCATTCGTGAGGCATTCCGCGAGCGCCGGGAAATCGCGGGTGGAGGACATGAACTCCACCGGCTTCGCCTTTCCCGAATTGCCCGGGGAGCCCGCGCCGTACTGCGTCGTACGGGTCCAGCGGCCTTTCCGCATCCACTGGAGCTCCGGCTCGCCGCTCTTGCGGCTGAGGTCGGTGCCGATGCCGACGTGGTCGAGGCCCACGATGTCGACGGTGCGGCGCACCATGTCGCACCAGCTCGCCCGCGACTCCGCGTACGGCCCGCTGATGTTCCGGTACGTCGCCAGGCCGATCATGCCGCCCTTGGCGGCGAGCGCGTGCAGCAGCTCGTCGCCCTTGTTGCGCGGGTGCTCGTACAGCGACCGCGCGTTGGCGTGCGTCACGGCGACCGGCCCTTCGGACTCCTCGATCGCGTCGAGCCCGGTGCGCTCGCCGACGTGCGACAGGTCGACGACCATGCCGAGGCGGTTCATCTCCCGTACGACCTCGCGGCCGAAGCGGGTCAGCCCGGAGTCCTCGGGCTCGTAGCAGGAGCCGCCGACCGCGTTCTGGTTGTTGTACGTGAGCTGCATGACCCGCAGGCCCATGTCGTGGAACAGCTCGACGTAGCGGATGCGGTCGTCGATGGGCGAGGAGTTCTGCGTGCCCAGGAGGATCGCGGTGCGGCCGGAGGCGTGCGCGGCCTCGATGTCGTCCGCGGTGCGCGCGATCGTGATGAGGTCGGCGTTGTCGCGTTCCATGTCGCGCCAGCGGCCGATCTCGTCCATCGTCTCCCCGGCGTTCTCCCAGAACGCCAGCGTGGTGGTCACGCAGGTCAGCCCGCCGTCGCGCAGCTCCTGGAAGACCTCGCGGTCGTAGACGCTGCACTCCAGGCCGTCGATGTACATGCCGTGTCCTTCCGTGGTGGGGGTCATCGGGTGGCGGTCCGCTCCTCCGCCGGGTCCTGGGCGTCCTCGCCGAGCTCGCCGACGATCCGCCCGTCCGCGTCGAACACCGAGCGGCCGGTGTGCCGCCGGGAGACCGGGGAGTCGGGGGTCAGCGCGAGGTTCCCGAGGTGGAACAGCGCCCACCACAGCTCCGCGGCCACGTCCGTGCCGTCGCGGAGGATCACCGCGGCGGACGGCAGGCCCGGCCCGTCGTACGCGGGGGCGACGCGCCGCACGGCGAACACGTCCGGCTCGACCGGGTCCATCGCGATGCCCTGGTCCGGCGCCGCGTACGCGAGCACGGCGAGCAGGTCGGGCCGGGCCACGCCGGTGACCCGTACGGCGAGCGGCCCGTCCGCGAGGTGCGCGGCCACCAGGTCGAGGATGTCCGGCACCGCGGCCAGCGCGTGCTTGCCGTTCGCGTCGACCGCGAGCCCGTCGTCGGTACGCGCGGCGTGCACGGGACGGTCGGCGAGCGCGCCCATGGTGGCGGCGTCCTCGCGGAGGACGGCGAGCCCGCCGAGGCCGGCGCCCTCCGCCGCGACCACCGCGTCCACGATCGCGGGGATCGTGCCGACCGGCGCGCCGTGGTGCCACAGCACCCGGTACGCGACCAGGCGGCATTCGCGCAGGGACGCGTTGAGCGCCGTCCGCTCGTCGGGCGGTTCGGAGGGGAGCGGGGCGGGCGCCGGCCCCGTCGCGGGAGCCGGGCGGGCGGTGGCGGTGGCGTCGGCGGAGGGCGTCGCGCGGCGCGGGTAGATCCAGTCGGCGTGCGCGCCCGTCGACAGGTCCGTACGGGTGGGGGCGCCGTGGAAGAGCAGGCCGAGGACGTTCCGGCCGAGCCCGTCGACGGTCTTGTCCAGCCCGTGGAACGCGGCGTTCATGAGCCGGACGACGTGCGCCGGGGTGAAGTCGTCGGCCAGCATGTTCATGTGCGGCGAGTGGTAGCGCCGCCCGGCCAGGCCCTGCGCGCGCTGCACCGTGGCGCGCTCCGCCGGGTGGGCGGCCAGGAACTCCCCCACGGTCAGGTCGCCGGCCGCCGCGTCGAGCGCACGGCGCAGCCGCCGTACGTCGCCGGGCAGGTCGAGCGCCCACTCGAACCCGTCGGGCACCTCGTCGACCGGCCCGCGCCGCGGCTCCTCCGCGTCGCGCGACTTGTACCAGCGGAACCGCCGCTGCGCCGGGTCGCCCATGTCGAACCCGCGCGTCCAGCCGTACTCGCGGTCCAGCAGGTCGCGCAGCTCGCGCACGGAACGCGCCGGGTCGCGGCGCAGCGTCTCGTCCACCGGCTGGTACGCCAGCCACGCGTCGGCCGCCTCGGGCCACAGCTCCAGCAGGATCGCGTGGCCCACCTCGACGGCGTCCGCGCAGGTCGGGGCGGCCGCGTCCACGAGCTCGCCGTACGTCCCCGGCGGGTCAGCCAGCCGCCCGGCGATCGCGCGCAGCCCCGCGGCGACCGTACGGGCCGGGGTGAACGCGTGGTAGCCGAACGGGTCGTCGCCGTAGAACGCGATGGCACGTTCCAGCAGCTCCCCGGCGCGCGCGAGCTCCGCGCTCCCCCGTACGACCGCGCGCGCCCGCGCCTCCGCGACCGCCGCGGACCGCAGCGTGAGCCAGCGGTCCAGCAGCGCCGGGTGGTTGTTGGCGAAGAACACCAGGCCGAGCGCGGACCCGTTGCCCAGCCCGAGCATCCTCCGATGTGCGGGGGCCAATCGGGCGGCGTCCGGATTGACCAGCCCGGCCAGGTGGTCGGCCAGGTCGAAGGAGAACTCGCGCATGAGGTACGCGGACAGCATCTGCGCGTGGTACGGGCCGCGCAGCGGGTGGTCGTCCTCAAGCGCCAGGTAGGAGCGGGTGCCGAAGGTGCCGTTGCCGTCCAGGCCGGTGTTGCGCATGAGGTAGCCGACCCGCCACAGCTCCTCGGCGTCCGGCTGCTCTCCCGCGGCGAGCCGCTCGATGACGTGGTCGAAAAGGCGCAGGCTCCGGTTGGACCGGCACCACACGAGCGTGCCCGGCGTGGCCCGCCCGGCGTACAGCTTGGGGAACTCGGCGCGGGTGGCCGCCATGTCCGCCGCGGTGGCCTCGCCCTCGACGAGCGCGCCCATCATGTCCCAGTCGGTGCCGATGATCCGCCCCGTACGGCCCTCCAGCTTGGGCTCGAAGGAGAACACCATGAAGTCGAACGTGCGGCCGGGGGTGTGGATCCGGTACAGCGCCTCGCCGCGCGCCCGCTCGTCGATCGCGAACCTGACGATCTCGACCGACCAGCGTTCCCTGCTCATCCGGTTGACCAGCGCCCTGCTGGCCGACAGCCGCGTCGGCACCAGCGCGGCGAGCCGCTCCGGGCGCATGAACGCGTCGGGGTCGGGCCCGCGGGCGGGGTCGATGTCGGGTACGGGGGTGTGCATGGCCCTCCTGTTCGCGATGGTGACTAGGAATCCCAGGGGGTGGCGGCCCCCGGTTCGACGCTGGCGGTGAGCCGGGACAGCCGGGTGGCCGCGCCGGCGAGCGCCTCCCGCGCGGTGAGCGGGTCGAAGGTGGTCTCCGGGCCGACCGCGCACAGCGCCACGCTCGGCTCGCCCGTACGGCCCGCGACCGGGAACGCGATCGCGGCCAGGCCGTCGTCGGTGGTCTGCGGGGTGAGCGCGTAGCCCCGCGCGCGGATCTCCGCCAGCTCGGCGTCGGTCGGCACGGACACGCCGCGGTCGCGGAGGCCGGCGACCGTGGCGGGCTCGGCGTACGCGAGCAGCACCCGGCCGGTGGCGCCGCGCCGCAGGTCGAGGCGGCGGCCGAGGGCCAGCGTGACGTGCGCCGCGGTGCCGGGCTCGGCGCGCTTGACCACCCGCGTCGCGTCGTCGTCGCGCACGGCGAGGCAGACCGCCTGGCCGGTGCGCTCGGACAGCTCGACCAGCATCGCCGACACCCGCTCGCCGAACCCGGCGTGCTGCAGCGCCGCGTTGCCGAGGTGGGCGGCCTTGACGGTGAGCTGGTAGGCGCCGTCGGGCAGCCGGTCCATCCACCCGGCGGCGACCAGCGTGACCAGGTGGCGGTGCACCTCGGAGCGCGAGGCGCCGAGCGTACGGGCCAGATCGGCGACGCGCACGGGATCCTCCGTCTCGCCCACGACGTCGAGGAGCCGCAGCAGCTTCAGCGCCGAGGACATCGGTCGCGTGGAGGCGGTTGCGCCCGCCGCATCGCTCGTCATATATTTCATGACAACATCCTAGAATGTGTGACGAGCTCAAAGTAAGAGATCCACGGTCCGACCGTCAAGAGGTCGACCTGCGCTTTCGCGTGCGCGGATGCGTCCGCCGCGCCGTCGCATGCCCAGAACCGCAGCCCGGCCGTGCGGAAACCCGTACGGCGCTTGGCTCCCTGCGCCCCTGCCCGCCCGTCCGCCGCGCTGCGAGCGTTATCGGCATGAACGGAAACACGAAAGAACGGCGTACGCGGCTAGGCGTACGAGGAGAAGCGACAGCGAGCGCCGCGGCGCGGAGCGCGTCCGGTCCCGTACGGGGCGCGGTCGTGCTGTGGTCGGCGGCCGTGGCCGCCGGGGTCGGCGAGACCGGCATGGCCGTGGCGGAGACCGCGGCTCACGGCGGGCTCGGGGGCGCCGTCCTGGCGCAGGTCGCGGTCAGGTTCGTGGTGTTCGCCACCGCGGCCGTGCTGATCGCCGCGTTCGCGCACGGGCGGAACTGGGCGCGGATCGCGCTGACCGTGCTGCTCACCGGGTTCGGGCTCGCGTCGCTCGTCGTGCCCGCCGTCATGGCCATGGCGAGCGGGTCCACCTTCGCCGAGGCGTTCGACGGAGGCCACTTCGGGCCCGCGTTCCTGGCCGTACGGCTCACCCACATCGTGTGCGTGGTGGCGGCGTCCGTGCTGATGTACACCCCCGCCGCCAACCGCGCCTTCGCCCGCCGCTGAACGCGGCGGGCGGGGGCGGGCGGCGGGCCGCGCTCAGTGCGTGACCGTGCGGCGGGCGTGCGAGCGGCCCACCAGGAACCACAGCAGACTGCCGACGAACGGCGCGATGAGCACGAACACCACCCAGACCAGCTTCATCCCCGTGTCCTGCCGTGCCGAGACGATGCTGACCAGCGCCCCGACCACGAGCACGACGTACGCCAGGAGCGGCACGAGGAACAGGACGTGCATCGGCATCAGGGTGCCGCTGGCGGCCGGCTCGGCGGCGAGGACGGTGTGCTGAACGATCGCGTGCATGGGGGAGGCACCCTCTCGGATCGGTTCGTCGCTTGCTCCGACGTGATCCACTGTGCCGCCGGCGGCCCGCCGGGCGCGTCACCCGTACCGCGCATCTCGCCGTAGGCCGGAAGTGCTACATCCGGCCGGGCCGGTCCCCCGTGCGCAGGGTGCGCCCGGCGGGTCACCGAGCGATGGCGAGCACCAGGGAGGCGGCGGCCAGGGCGAGGTAGACGCCGGCGAACCAGGCGCTGTCCAGGGCGTGCGACCGCGCGTGCGTGGCGATCGCCCCGACGAAGAAGAGCACGAGGCCCAGTGCCGCCGCCGCCCCGATGAACGGCACCCCGGCCAGCCCGAGTAGTAGCCCGATCGCACCGGCCGCCTTGAGCGTGGCCAGCATGGGCAGCCAGGACCGCGGCACCGCGACCGCGTCCGAATTGGCCAGGACGAACGGGGCACGGGCGAAGTCGGCGATGGCCATGCCCCCGTTCAGCACGATCGTGACCACGGTGACGATGACGTATGCGGTGAACATGGGGACCTCCGGGATGAGCGCCGGCCGTTTCCCCCATTGACGGCGCAGGGCGGCCGGACGTGATCCCGGCGGGCTACCAGGTGTCGATGAACGGCCGTACGGGGCGGTGCTCGGGCGCCGGGCGGTCGGCCAGCGCGGCGGCCAGCCAGCGGCGGGTGTCCGCCGGGTCGATGACGTCGTCGAGCTCGAACAGCGACGCCGCGTGCAGCGCCTTGCCGTTCTCGTAGTACTCGGCCAGCAGCTTGTCGAACATCCGCTGCCGCTCCGCCTCGTCCTCGATCTCCGCCAGCTCACGGCGGAAGCCCAGGCGTACGGCGCCCTCCAGGCCCATCGGCCCGATCTCGCCGGTGGGCCACGACACGGTCGCGACCGGCTCCTTGAAGCTGCCGCCCGCCATGGCCTGCGCCCCCAGCCCGTAGCCCTTGCGCAGCACGACCAGGCACAGCGGCACCGACATGTTCGCGCCGATCACGAACAGCCGGCTGAAGTGCCGTACGGTCGCGGTGGTCTCCGACTCCGGTCCCACCATGAACCCCGGGGTGTCGCACAGCGAGACGACCGGCAGCCCGTGCGCGTCGCAGAGCTGCAGGAACCGCGCCATCTTGTCGGCCGCGTCCGCGTCGATGGCCCCGCCGAGGTGCCACGGGTTGTTGGCGACCAGCCCCATCGGGCGGCCCTCCACGCGGACCAGCGCGGTGATCACGCCGACGCCGAAGTCGCGCCGCAGCTCCAGTACGGAGCCGGTGTCGGCCATGAGGTCGATGGCGGTGCGCACGTCGTACGCGCGGACCCGGTTCTCCGGGACCACATGCCGCAGGCCACGCTGATCGGACTGGTCCCAATGGGCCACCGGCCCCTGGAAGTACGAGAGGTACTTCTTCGCGACGGCGACCGCCTCGGCCTCGTCCGCGACCAGCACGTCCACCACCCCGTTCGGCGCCTGCACGGACGCGGGCCCGATGTCCTCCGGGCGGAACACGCCGAGCCCGCCGCCCTCGATCATCGCCGGCCCGCCCATGCCGATGTTGGCGTCCTCCGTGGAGATGATCACGTCGCAGCAGCCCAGCAGCGCGGCGTTCCCGGCGAAACAGCGGCCGGTGACGATGCCGACGGACGGCACGGTGCCGCTCAGCCGGCCCATCGTCGCGAACGTCCGGGTGTCCAGGCCGGACGCCTTCGCCATGTTGTCGGTGTCGCCGGGCCGCCCGCCGCCGCCCTCGGCGAACAGCACCACGGGCAGCCGCCGGTCCGCCGCGAGGTCCAGCACCCGGTCGGTCTTCTTGTGGTTGATCATCCCCTGGGTGCCGGCCAGCACCGTGTAGTCGTACGCCAGGACCGCCACGCGGGCGCGCTCGCCGGGGAAGTCCGCGGCGTTCACGGTGCCGACGCCGCAGACCATGCCGTCGTGCGGGGTGTTGGCGACCAGGTCCTCGACCGTGCGGCGGCGGCGCTGCGCGGCGATGGCCAGCGCGCCGTACTCCGTGAAGCTGTCGCCGTCGCAGAGGTCGTCGACGTTCTCCCTGGCCGTACGGTGGCCGGTGCCGTGGCGGCGCGCCACCTTCTCAGGGCGGTTCTCATCCAGCCCGGCGGCCCGGCGGGCGCGCACCTGGGCCAGGTCCGGACGGATCAGGTCCGGATCGACCAGGTCGCCGTCCGCCGCGGTGTCCGGCCCGGCGCCCGAAGCCTCCAGCACCACCGTCACGTCGCCCTCGTCGAGCGTCACCCCCGGCACGGCGCGCACCTCGGTGACCGTCCCGGCGACCGGCGCGGCCAGGACGTGCTCCATCTTCATGGCCTCCAGCACGACCAGCGTCTCCCCGGCGCGCACCGCACGCCCCGGCGTGGCCGCGACCGTGACGACCGTGCCGGACAGCGGCGCCCGCACCTCGCGTACGGGGCCCTCGTCGACGGCGGCGCCGGGTGCCGGGTCGGGGACGCGGCCGGCCAGGAACGTCGTGTCGAAGTCGCCGGCCAGGAACTCCGGCGCCGTCAGCACGTCGCGCAGCAGCACCCGGTTGGTGGGCGGGCCGTCGATGTCGAGGTCGTCGAGGGCGCGGCGGGTCAGGTCGGCGGCGTCGGCGAACGAGCCGTCCGGCACGTGGCCGATGACCTTGGCGAGCAGCGGGTCGTACGCGCCGGTCAGCGGCATGCCGTCGTACGCGTGGGTGTCGATCCGTACGCCGGGGCCGGTCACCGGGCCGAACCGGCGCACCACGCCGGTGCTGGGCCGCGGCACGCCGTCGGCCCGGACGTCCTCGGCGTTGACCCGGGCCTGGACCGCGTAGCCGCGCGGCGGCGGAACCTGGTCCTGGGCGAGGTCCAGGTCGGCGAGCGTCGCGCCCTGCGCCACCCGGATCTGCGCGGCGACCAGGTCCAGCCCGGTGATCTCCTCGGTGACGGTGTGCTCCACCTGGAGGCGGGGGTTG
This sequence comes from Streptosporangiaceae bacterium, assembly GCA_036502625.1. Taxonomy (GTDB): domain Bacteria; phylum Actinomycetota; class Actinomycetes; order Streptosporangiales; family Streptosporangiaceae; genus DASXYG01. The sequence continues at coordinate 39,652 of DASXYG010000065.1, read as the reverse complement.
CACTCGATGAAGTAGTGGTCCGTCGTGTCCACGTCCACCAGGAACTCGAACGTGCCCAGCCCGATGTGACCGGCCCGCCCGGCCATGCGCACGGCGTCGCCCAGCAGCCGCGCGCGCACCGGGTCGGGCAGCCACGGGCTCGGCGCGAACTCCACGACCTTCTGGTGGCGCCGCTGCACGGTGCACTCCCGCTCGTACAGGTGCGCCACCGCGCCCGTACGGTCGGCCAGCACCTGCACCTCGATGTGCTTGGCGCGCGGCAGCAGCCGCTCGACGTACACCGCGCCGTCGCCGAACCCGCGCAGCGCCTCCGACGCGCACCGAACGAGTGCCTCCGGGAGGTCGGCGTGGTCGCGCACCTCGCGCATGCCGCGCCCGCCGCCGCCCGCGACCGCCTTGACCATGACGGGCGTGCCCGCGCCGAGCCCGTCCGCGAACGCCCGCGCCTCCTCGGGCGACGTCGCGCCGTCGGTCGCGGGCAGCACCGGCACGCGCGCCTCGACCGCCAGCGCGCGGGCCCGGGTCTTGTCCGCGAACAGCCGCAGCACGCCGGGCGGCGGGCCCACGAAGGTCACCCCGGCGGCCTCGCAGGCGGCGGCCAGGTCGGCGTTCTCGCTGAGGAACCCGTAGCCCGGATGGACCAGCCCGCACCCGGCCCGTACGGCGATGGCCACGACCGCCGCGATGTCCAGGTACGCGGCCGGGCCAGACCCGTTCAGGGGGTACGCCTCGTCGGCCAGGCGTACGTGCGCGGCGTCGGGCTCGTCGGCGGCGTACACCGCGACCGTTCGCAAGCCGAGGGAGGACGCCGCGCGGACCACCCGCACCGCGATCTCACCGCGGTTGGCGACCAGCAGGCTCGGGGGCGGGGCCGATGTCGTCATGCGCCCAGTGTCAAACAACACCACCGAAGTGCGTTCGGCCGGGGTGTCCCGTACGGGTCCGGCGGGTCCGTACGGTCAGGCGTCCATGGCGTCCTTGCCGCGTACGACCGTGCTGGTGAGCGTGCCGACCTCGGCGATGTCGATGACGATCTCGTCGCCGGGTTCGAGGGTGAACTCGATCTCCGGGACGATGCTGGTGCCGGTGGACAGGATCGCGCCGTCGGGGAAGACGTCCTCGCGGAACAGGTATCCGGCCAGGTCGTCGAGGCGCCGGTGCAGCCCGGACGTGTTCGCCTCCCCGGACCACGCCACCGCGCCGCCCCGCCGTACGGTCATCCGCAGCGCCAGGTCGTACGGGTCGGGCACCTCCCACACGGGCCGGATCGCCGGGCCCACCGCGCACGCCCCCAGGTAGATCTTGGCCTGCGGGAGGTACAGCGGGTTCTCCCCCTCGATACTGCGCGAGCTCATGTCGTCGCACACCGTGTAGCCCGCGATCGCGCCGTCCCGGTTCAGCACGAGCCCCAGCTCCGGCTCGGGCACGTTCAACGCGGAGTCCGCCCGTACGGAAACCCGCCCCCCGTCCCCGCTCACCCGCCAAGCCGCCGACTTGAAGAACAGCTCGGGCCGGTCGGCGTCGTACACCTGCTCGTACACGGTCGCCGCCCGCTCGCTCTCCTCAACCCGCGCCTCCCGCGACCGCCCATAAGTCACCCCCGCGGCCCAAACCTCCATGCGCCCGTCAACAGGCGCCAGCAACGCCCCCCGCACGGGACGAGACATAGGCGGCGACCCTTCGGCGGCCTCACACCGCTCCCGAATCTCCCCGACCCCAAGCCGAAGCAGCTCCCCCAAAGACCCCACCCCAAGAGGCCGCACCGCCCCGTCCTCAAGCCCCCGCCCCAGCCCAGCCCCCACCGGGTCAGCCCCACCCGCCCCGGCTCCAACCTCCACAACCCCCACGGCCGCCAGCCCGTCCCCGGTCCCACACCGCACGATCCGCACGCGACCACCTCCACCAATCCCAACCCTGCCGCCAGGACCGTACGAGCCCCCCCACCCCCCGTCAAGATCGCCCACCCCACCGCAATCCACTCCCACCCTGAGCACGGGACCGGCCCTCTCCCGCCCACACCCGCCCACACCCGCCCCCGCGCAACCGAACCTCACCCTGAGCACAGCGCTGTGGCTCGCAGAGGGCACCCGCCTCTACGCTCCAAGGCCCAGCGAACCCGCAAGCACTGGCTCGGAGAACGCACACGACCTCACCCCCGTGCACAGAATCGCGGCTCGGGGGGAAGGGACGACCTCACCCTGAGCACGGGACTCGGCCTCAGGCCGGGCAGCCCCCTCACCCCAACCCGCGACCAAGCTCAAGACACCCCACCCGCCCCCATCTCACGAGACCGGGGCGGCGCGACTACCTGCTCGACCGCCGCTCGGCAAGGTTGTCGAGGATCAGGCCGAGGGTGAAATCGAACCGTTCATGTCCCGTACCGGACGTCAGCTCCGCCGCATAGCGCCTGGTCTGCGGGAACTGGTCTGGGGGGAGCGCCGCGAAGCGGCTCACCAGTTCGTTCCGCTCGTCGGGGGCGATGGCCACCGCGTCGTCCTGTGGGTTCCGGCGGCGCGCCAGGGAGATCTCCAGGGTGTATGCGCTGACGTAGAGGGAGAGGGCGTCGATCGCCCACGCGGCCGTCTGGGGTTTGATGCCGCCCGCCAGGAGGATGGCCAGCATTCCCTCGTTGACGCGCAGGACGTCGAGGTTGGTGACGACCATGGCCAGGGCGGCGCGGGAGATGCCGGGGTACTTCAGGTACTGGTCGCGGAGCTGGGCGCAGACGTCGTGGATCTGGGCGCGCCACCTTGCCGGGTCGGGCTCGGGGAGGGCTAGTTCTGTGCAGAGGCGGCCGATGATCAGTTCGTCGATGTCGGCCTTGTTCACCACGTGGGCGTACAGGGACGCGGGGCCGGTGCCTAGTACGGCGGCGACGCTGCGCATCGTCAGGGCGTCGTAGCCCTGGGTGGCGACGACCTCGAGTGCCGCGTCGGTGATCCGGGTGACGGTGATCGGCGCCTTCCGGCCCGTCTTGGGAGCGGGCGGGGTCGGCGGCTGCGCGTGGCGGGCGGCGCGGCGCTGCTTCGGATCGGCTGGCATGCCCTGCACCCTACGTTGACACGAACGATGTTCGTTGTATAGAACTTAGTTCGTGACTATCGAACAAAGTTCGTTGGACGCGCCGGGCACCGCCCTCCCCATCCGAAAGGCCTGGCTCGTCCTGGCGGTCGTCTTCATCGCCGACGTGATGGACGTGATCGACTCGACGATCGCGAACCTGGCCGGCCCGTCCATCCGCGCCGACCTCGGCGGCGGCGAGACCACCCTGCAATGGGTGCTCAGCGCCTACACCGCGGCGTTCGCCATCGGCCTGATCACATCGGGCCGGCTCGGCGACCTGCTCGGCCGCCGCCGCCTGTTCCTGCTGGGCATGGCCGGGTTCACGCTGGCCTCGCTCGCCAGCGGGCTGGCCCCGGGCGTCGGCTTCCTGATCACCGCGCGCGGCCTGCAGGGCCTGTTCGGCGCGGTGATGATCCCGCAGGGCTTCGCGATGGTGAAGGTCGTCTTCCCGCCCACCCACCTGCGCACGGCGCTCATCCCGTTCGGCCCGGTCATGGGACTCGCCACCGTGGCCGGGCCGATCCTCGCCGGCTGGCTGCTGCACCTGGACGTGCTCGGCAGCCAGTGGCGCGCGATCTTCCTGATCAACGTGCCGATCGGCGTACTCGCCCTGGCCCTCGCCCTGCGGATCCTGCCGCACCGTACGGGCGAGGACGCCGCCGCCCGGCTCGACCTCCGCGGCGTCGCCCTGCTCACCCTGGCCTCAGCACTTCTGATCATCCCGCTGATCCAGGGCCGCGAGCTGGGCTGGCCCCTTTGGACCTACCTGTCGATGGCCGGTTCCGTCGCCGCCCTGGCCCTGTTCGTCGTCTCGGAGCGGCGCAGCACGCACCCGGTGATCACCCCCTCCCTGTTCGGCAAGCGCGGCTTCGTCATCGGGCTGGTCATCGTGGGGGCGTTCTTCGCCTCGCTGAGCGGGTTCCAGCTCGCGTTCAACCTGCTCCTCCAGCTCGGCCGGCAGTGGACGGCGCTGCACACCAGCCTCACCCTGATCCCCATGGCGCTCGGCAGCGCCGTAGCCGTCGTCCTGGCCGGCGCCGTGCTCACCCGGATACTCGGCCGCGCCGCCCTGCAACTCGGCCTCGGCATCGCCGTCGTCGGCCTCCTCGCCCTGTGGTGGACGGTCGCCACCTGCGGCGACGGCCTCACGTCCTGGACGCTCGCCCCCGCGCTGCTGCTGATCGGGTTCGGCACGGGCCTGGTCTTCGTCCCGATCTTCGACTTCGTCCTCGGCGCGGCCACCACCGAGGAGGTCGGAACTGGCGCGGGCATGCTCAACGCCGTCCAGCAGTTCGCCGGCGCCATCGGCGTCGCCGCCCTCGGCTCGGCGTTCTTCGCCCGCGCCGGCCACGGCGCCCCGGCGTCCTTCGACCACGCCACCGAACTCGTCATCGGGATCGCCGCCGTCCTGTACGCGGCCACCTTCGCGCTGGTGTGGCTCCTCCCGAAGCACGCCCAGGAGAACTAGCCCTCCGACGGCAGGCCCGCCGTGAACGTGCTCCCCTCCCCGGGCGTGCTGGCCGCGGTGAGCGTCCCGCCGTGCGCCTCCACCAGGTTGCGGGCGATCGCGAGCCCGAGCCCGCTGCCGCCCGTCGTACGGCTGCGGGACTTCTCCGCCCGCCAGAACCGGTCGAAGACGTGCGGGAGGACGTCATCCGGAATGCCCACACCCGTATCGGTGACGTCGATGACCACCCGGGCCGCGTCCCGGTACGCGCGCAGACCCACCGCACCGCCCTCCGGCGTGTAGCGGATCGCGTTGGACACCAGGTTCCCCAGGGCCTGGCGGAGCCGTACGGGATCGGCGGTCAGGTCCAGGTCGCCGTGGACGGTCACCGTGAGGCGCAGGCCGGCGGCGTCGGCGCGGCCGCGGTGCGCCGTGGCGATCTGGTCGAGGAGGTCGGCGACGTGCACGGGCTCGGGGTGCAGGCGCAGCTTCCCGGCGTCGGCGAGGGCCAGCTCCTGGAGGTCGTCGACGACCCGCTGGAGCGTCAGCGTCTCCTCCACCAGCGACGCGGTCAGCTTCGGGTCGAGCTCCACCACGCCGTCCTCGGCCGCCTCCAGCCAGCCGCGCACATTGCTCAGCGGGGTGCGCAGCTCGTGGGAGACATCGCTGACCATGGCCTTGCGCTGGCGCTCCATCCGCTCCAGGTGCGCGGCCATCGCGTTGAACGCGGCGGCCAGGCGGCCGACCTCACCGCTGCCGCCGGCCTCGACCCGCGCCGTGGTGTCGCCGTCGCGCATGCGCTCGGCCGCGTCGGTGAGCGCGCGCACCGGCCGGACGAGCCTCGTCGCGAGCACCGCGCTGAGCGTCACCGTCAGCACCCCGATGGCCACCGCGATCAGCCCGATCCGGGTGATGCCCGCGCCGGAGAGGTCGAGGCCGCCGTCGCCGCCCGCCGGATCGGCGATGAACAGCAGCGCGGCCGGCGCGGTGTAGCCGCGAAGCTGCTGCCGGCGCGCGGAGGCCAGGCAGTCGCCGGGGGTGGCCGCGGTGGAGGAGGCCGTACGGGGGGTGGCGTCGTCCTGCACGAGGTGCGAGGTCACGACCCGTACGCCGGGGCCGCGCGCGAGGTCCGACCACGGCCCGGCCAGCGCCGCACGCGCACCGGTGTAGCCGTACGCGTTCAGGCACCGGTTCGTGAGGTCCGCCAGCCGGTCGAGCGCCGCGCGCTCGCCATGGGTCGGCGCGGACCACGCGTCGGTGCCGCACCCGCGGGCCACGGGCATGGGCGAGCCGGGGACGGGGGTCGGGACGGGGACCGGAGTGGCGACGCTCGGGCGCTTGGAGGCCGAGGCCGTACGCGCGCCCGTGTCGTCCAGGTACGGCCGGCCGCTCGGGCCGGTCAGGACGCGGACCCGCGTGCCCCGTTCAGACGTGAGGCACGCGGCGGAGTGGTTCGCGGCGGCGGCGAGGCGGGCGCGGTCCGTTCGGGCTAGGGCGAACGGGCCGGACGCGCGCGGGTCGATGCGGTCCTTCGCGGCGCGCGGCACCAGTGTGACGTCCACGGCCAGCGGGTCCACCACCGACGACGCACGGCCGGGCAGCGCGGCGCCGGAGTCGGAGTCGGCGATGGGTGTCCGCGCCTCCGTGGTCAGCGCGATCCGCCGCCCCGTCGACCGGGCGAGGTCCCGCAGCGTCGGCGCGACGCCGGACCAGCTCGCGTGGCGCGCCGCGTAGCCGAGCAGCGCGTCGTTGATGCCCGTGTCACGGGCCAGCACCTGACCCTGCCGCGCGCGGATCGCCCCGGACGTGTTCTGCGCCGCCAGCCACGCCGTCGCGGAGATCGACACCACCGCGATGAGCACCGAGCTGGCGATCAACCGGACCAGCAGCCGGTGCCGGAACCGGGGCCGCCCGCCGGGACTAGCCCCCATGGGCCGGTTCGGTCAGCTTGTAGCCCACGCCGTACACCGTGACCAGGTACGCCGGGCGGCGCGGGTCCGGCTCCAGCTTCCGGCGCAGGTTCATGACGTGGACGTCCACGGTGCGCTCGGTGATGAACCGGCCGAACCCGTTGATCCCCTCCAGGAGCTGGCCCCGGGTGAACACCCGCTCCGGCTCGGCGGCCAGCGTCTGGAGCACGCGGAACTCCGCGGGCGTGCAGGGCACCGGGCGCCCGTCCATGGTCACGGTGTGCCGTACGGCGTCCACGCGGAGCGGCCCCACGGCGAACACGTCGGGCTCCTCCGTGGCCGCGGGGCGTGTGCGGCGCAGGAGCGTGCGCACCCGGGCCATCAGCTCGCGCGGGCTGTACGGCTTGGTCATGTAGTCATCGGCGCCCAGGTCGAGCCCGAGGAGCAGGTCGTCCTCGGTGGTGCGCGCGGTGAGCATCAGCACGGCGACGTCGGACTCCGCGCGCAGCACCCGGCAGACGTCGAGGCCGTCCACGCGCGGCATCATCACATCGAGTACCACCAGATCGGGCCGGCGCGCGCGTGCCTCGTCCAGCGCGGCCCGCCCGTCGTGCGTGACGACCGTGGTGTGGCCCTCCCGCTCCAGATACCGCCGCACCAGCTCGGCCTGCTTCGGATCGTCCTCCGCCACCAGGATGTGCGCACCCATGCCGCTCCCGTCCGTATCAGCCCATCGAGCGTACGAGCCCGCACGTCACCCGCACAGCGGACTAACCGGATCATCATGGCGCCCCAACAGCTTCTTCACATCAGCCGGACACCATCCCATCCCATGCCCGACACCACCCCACCCCGGCGCACTCCGGAGCACCACCCCGGCAACGCGGCCGGACATGCGGTGGCCTCAGCGGGTCGCTGTCTCGGCGCGCTGGCCTTGGCCGTCATGGCGGCGGGCTGCGGTGGTGCCGCGGCGCGCGCCACCGCCCCGCCCGTACGGGCCACCACGGCGCGTCCGGGACCGGCCGGCGCGGAGATCGCGCGGGCGCGCGGCGGCCGCCTCCCCGTGTACGCCGCGCCCGGCGGCGCCCGCCGCACCACCCTGGCCAGCCCCAACGCGTACGGCGCGCCCCGCGTGCTGCTGGTCACCCGACGCTCGGGCGGCTGGCTCGAAGCGCTGCTGCCCATGCGGCCGAACGGCAGCCGGGGGTGGGTCCGCGCGTCCGACGTCACCCTCACCACGACCACCCGGCACGTCACCGTGCGCCTCGGCGCGCTGCGCTTCACCGTGTACGACGGCGCCCGCGTGATCCGTACGGGCCAGATCGCCGTGGGCACCCGCGACACCCCCACCCCGCCGGGCCACTACTACTTCACCGAGCTTCTCCGCGCCCCCGACCCGCACGGCGACTACGGCCCGTACGCGTACGGGCTCAGCGGCCACTCACCCAAGCTGCACCGCTTCGCCGGCGGCCCCGGCCAGCTCGCCCTGCACGGCACGAACCACCCGGGCCTGGTCGGACACCGCGTCAGCCACGGCTGTATCCGCCTCCGCAACCCGGACATCACCTGGATGGCCCGCAACCTCGTCCTCGGCACCCCGGTCACCGTCCAGACGTGACCCCCGAGACACCCGAAAGGAACCCCATGCGCGCGAAGCACCTCATCCCCACCGCCATAGCCACCGCGACCATCCTCACCGCCGCGACCGGCACCGCCCTAGCCACCACCCACCCCCACGCCCCCGCTTCGAAGGCCCCCCACCCCACTTCGACGGCCCCCATCCCCACTTCGCACCCCGAACACCCCGCCCCGGCCCCCACCTCCACGGCCGCCCCGGCCCCCACCTCCGGCCCCAAGCGCCCCCACCCGGTCCCCAGCTCCCCCGGCCACGCCCCCCACGCCATCCCCCACCAGCCCAACTACACCGGATGACCCAGCAGGGCGACCATAGCCCCGGGGACCTGGCCCATACGGACTGATCCCGCCGAGCGGGCTCGGGGTGGTAGCCGTACGAAGCACCCCCCAGAACCCGACCCGCACGGGCAGACCCACCCGGGCGGACCCACCTGAGCCAGCCCGAGAGGGAGAGCCGCGCGGGCTGACCCCACCAGGCCGGTTCCGCTCCGCGGCGGCATGGGACCCCGTCCGGGGCCCCCGCCCGTACGCCCTAGCCCGAGCGGGCTGACTGGCCGCCGTCGACCGCCAGGACCACGCCCGTGATGAACGCGGCCTCGTCGCCGGCCAGGAAGGCGGCGGCGTGGGCGACGTCCCAGGCGGAGCCCATGCCGCCGCGGAGCGGGACCGCTTCATCGCGGCGGGCGGCGTACGTGTCGCGGTCGACGCCGCGGGCGCGGGCGGCGGTGTCCACGCCCATGGGGGTGTCGATGAGGCCGGGCATGATCGCGTTGACGCGGATGCCGTGGCGGGCGTTCTCCAAGGCCAGGGCGCGGGTGTAGCTGTTCAGGGCGGCCTTGGACATGCGGTACGCGATGGGGGTGTTGGCCCGCGCGGACGTGGTGGCGGTGACCGCCGCGATCGAGGACACGATCGTGATCACCCCGTGCCCGGCCTCCCGCATGGCGGGCAGCGCCGCGCGCGCCATCAGCACGGCACTCCCGGCATTGACCGCCATCACCGCGCCCCACCCGTCGAGATCCGCCCCGTCCCCATCACCGGACCCCGCCGTACCGGCCGCCGGGACGCCCCCAGGCGGAGACCCGATGCCCACGTTGTGGTGGACGATGTCGAGGCGGCCGTATCCGTCCAGGCAGGCGGCTACGGCCGTGCGCCAGTCGCGCGCGCTGGTGACGTCGCCGGGGAGGGCGACGGCGGATCCGCCGTCCGCGGTGATCATCCGTGCGGTCTCGGCCGCGGACGCCTCGTCGCGGTCCAGGACCACCACGGACGCGCCCCGGCCCGCGAGCAGGATCGCGGTCGCCCGGCCGTTGCCGATGTTGGCGCCCGGGGTCTGGCCGCCGCCGGTCACGAGCGCGACCCGCCCGTCGAGCCGCCCGTCGCGCGGCCCCACCGCGGCCTCCCCGGTCACGCGCGCGGCCCCGGCTCCTCGAAGCCGGGTTCCACCGCGACGCCGAAGGCGTTCAGGGCCATGGCGGTCATCGTGTAGAAGCCGGTGGTCATGACGAGGTCCATGAGCTGTTCGGGCTCCCACGTACGGGCTAGTTCGGACCAGGTCGCATCGGAGACGTGGCTGGTCTCGTGGAGTTCGTCGACGGCGCGGAGGACGGACAGGTCGGTGGCCGCCCAGCCGGAGGCCTCGCCGGACGCGATTCGGGCGATCTCCTCGTCCGTCAGGCCCGCGCGGCGGCCGATCACCGTGTGGTGCGCCCATTCGTACGCCGCGCCCGTGCGCGCCGCGGTCCTGAGGATGACCAGTTCGCGTGTACGGGCGGGCAGGGTGGACGCGTTCAGGACGTGGTTGCCCAGGCCGAGCCAGCGGTTGAACAGGTGGGGGTGGCGGGCGAGGGTGGTGAAGACGCTGGGCACGGCGCCGTCGGGCCCGGCCAGCCGCTCCAGCGCGGCGCGCGCGTCCTCCGGCCATTCCTCGACGGGGCTGATCCGGACCTCGCCCATCTGGGCCTCCTCCGCGCTCGGCGACCTGCGAAGCGTACGAGACCGCCCCGCGCCCGGGAAAGATCCCGTACGCGCAGCCTGATCCCGCGCGAGACGCCGTGTCCCGCGTGTGAGACGGACCGTCTCGTCTATGGCTTGGTAGGTTCGGCGGATGCCAGGGAAGCGCAGGACCAGCCCGGATGCCTCTCGCCGGAGTGAGGCGTCGCGTCGAGCGATCTTGACCGCGGCGTTCGAACTAGCCGGGAAGGTGGGCTACGCGCGGCTCAGCATCGAGGGCATCGCGGCGCGCGCGGGGGTCGGCAAGCAGACGATCTACCGCTGGTGGCCGTCCAAGGGCGCGGTGCTGTTCGACGCGTTCGTGGCGCGCGCCGAGGGCCAGGGCGTCCGCCCGCTGCCGGACACCGGCGACCTGGAGGCGGACCTCAAGAAGGTGCTGCGCACGGCAGTGCTGGAGCTCAACGACCCCCGGTACGACGAGCCGCTGCGCGCACTCAACACGGAGATCCTGCACGACCCGGAGCTGGCCGCGGCGTACGCGGAACGCCTGGAGGGCCCCGTACGCGAGCGCCGCAAGCACCGGCTGCGCAGCGCACAGCGCGCGGGCCAGCTCCCGCCGGACCTCGACCTCGACGTCGCCATCGACCTCCTGTGGGGCCCGCTGCTGAACCGCTGGCTGCAGCGCGGCGCCCCGCTGACCACGAAGTACGCCGACACCCTGGTCCGTACGGCGCTCAACGGGCTACGCGGATCCGACCGGTCCGTACGGGCCACACCCCGCCGCGCCCGGCCGGGCCGCGCCGCCGGGTAGCCCCCGGATCGACGGCGGCGCGGGCGTCGGCGAGACTTGGCGTACGACGGCCGGACGCAGGGAGGTCGGGGATGACGGAACGCAAGCCGCCGGGCGTGAGCTTCGAGTCGTGGGTGGACCGGCAGATCAGGGAGGCCGAGGAGCGCGGCGCGTTCGACGACCTCCCCGGCAAGGGCAAGCCGATTCCGGACGCCGGCCGGCCGCGCGACGAGATGTGGTGGATCAACGACAAGCTGCGCCGCGAGGGCATCGCGAACCTCCCGCCGAGCCTCGCCGTGCGCAAGGAGGCCGAGGACGCCCTCGCCGCCGCCCGCGCGGCCGGCTCCGAGGCGGAGGTGCGCCGCATCATCGAGCAGGTCAACGACACGATCCGCGACGCCATCCGCCGCCCCCAGACGGGCCCGCCGCTGAACCTCGTCCCGTACGACGTGGACCGCGTCGTCGCCGAATGGCGCGCCGCCCGTACGGACTAGGCAGGCCAGGCGCGCCGCGCGACCCGGCCCACCAGGGCCAGCTTCGCTGCCTGGTCCTCCGGGGTGAGGGGGTTGCCCGCGAGCGTGGACGCGAAGCCGCACTGCGGCGACAGCGCCAGCAGGTCGCGCGGATGGTGGCGGGACGCGTCGTCGATGCGGGCCAGCAGCTCGTCCTCGTCCTCCAGGCCGGGGCGCTTGGTGGAGACCAGGCCGAGGACGACGGCCGTGTCGTCGGGGACGTCCGCGAGCGGCTCGAACCCGCCGGACCTGGCGTCGTCGTACTCCAGGAGGAACGTGCCGAAGGCGCCGGCGCGGCGGAACACCGCCGACGCGATCTCCGCGTAGCCGCCGGTGGCCAGCCAGTGGCCCTCCCGGTTGCCGCGGCACAGGTGCAGCCCGTACGCCGCGCCCGGCACGTCCACGACGCTCGCGATCAGCTCGACGCCCTCGGTGAGCATCCGGTCCGGGTCGATGCCGCGCGCCACGAAGCTCTCCCGTACCGCCGGGTCGACCAGCAGCGCGAGTTCGGGCGCGTCGATCTGGACGTACGGGCAGCCCAGCGCGACCAGGTCGCGCACCTCGTCGCGCAGCAGCGCGGCCGCGTCCGCGAACATGTCGAACGGGTCCGCGTACGCGTCCGTGGACAGGTCGGGTGACCAGTACGTCTGCATCATCAGCGGGCTCGGCAGCGTCTGCTTCAGCGCGACACCGAGGCCGCGCGCCGCCGCACGCGCGTACACCCACTCCTCCTGCGCCAGCGACCTGCGCCGCCGCAGCCGCCCGGTGACCGCCCTGCCGTGCGTGTAGCGCAGGCGGTCCTCGGGGTGGCGGCCGTACCAGTCCTGCGCGGCGGCGGGCACCTCGGTCAGCCCGTCGACGGCCTCGGACAGCGCGCCGGTGAAATGGCCGCGGCGCATCTCGCCGTCGGTGGCCACGTCGAGGCCGGCGGCGGCCTGCGCGGCCAGCGCGGCGTCGACCGCGGCGTCCTCCGCGCGCTTCAGCTCCGCCGGGGTGATCGCCCCGGCCGCGGCGTCCTCTCGTGCGCGCTTCACCGCGTCCGGGCGCAGCAGCGACCCGATCGGCTGGGCCCGTGGCACCGTCATCCGCGCTCCTCCGTACGGGCTAGGCATCGATGAGCACGCCCGGATTGAGGATTCCGGACGGGTCGAGGGTGCGCTTCACCGCGCGCAGCGACTCCGCGAACAGGTCGGGGCGCTCGGTGTCGTACCAGGGGCGGTGGTGGCGGCCGACCGCGTGGTGGTGGGTGATCGTGCCGCCGCCCGCCATGATCGCGTCCGCGGCCGCCTTCTTGATCGCCTGGTGCTGCGCGGCAGGGTCGGCGGCCGGGCGGGCGCCCGCGTACGTGTAGTACGGCGCCGGGCCGTCCGGGTAGACGTGGGTGAACCGGCAGTTCAGCATGCCGCCGCCGCAGACGTCGCGCAGCGCCTCGGTGGCCGCGGCGCGCACGGCGGCGTCGAACTCCGGCCAGCGGTCCCAGGTGATCGCGGTCTCGAAGGTGCCGCCGATCATGCCGAGCCCCGCCGCGAGCCCGCCGCCCTTCGGGATGAACGCGTCGCGCCACGCGCCGACCGCGCCGGACCGCCCGGTCGGCGATCCGGTGCCGTCGTCGATGAGGATCTCGTCGTCGCCGATCACGCCGCCGGCCGCGCGGGCGAGGTCCACCGCCTGCGCCATCGGCCCGCGCTGCGACGCCGCCGACGACTCGAACCCGACGATGAGCAGCGCCTCCGTACCGTCCAGGCGCGCCGCCGCACGGGCCAGCTCGGGGTCGAGCAGCCGGAGGTTCGCGGGCCACAGCTTGGCCTGGGCGATCGCACGCGCGGCCGTGTAGCCGGCCTCCCACGTGGGGAACCGCACCCCGGCGGTGGCGCGGAACACCGGCCGGTCCTGGACGCGCATCCACGCCTCGGTGATCACACCCAGAATGCCCTCCGACCCGATGACCAGCCTGTTCGGATCAGGCCCGGCGCCGGATCCGGGCAGCCGGCGGCTCTCCCACCAACCGCGCGGCGTCAGCATCCGGACGGACTCCACGAAGTCGTCGATGTGGGTGTGGTTCGTGGCGTAGTGGCCGCCCGCGCGGGTGGCGATCCAGCCGCCGAGCGTGGACCCGGCGAAGCTCTGCGGGAAGTGCCGCAGCGTGTAGCCGTGCGGGCGGAGCTGGTCCTCCAGGTGCGGCCCGAACACGCCGGCCTGGACGCGCGCCGCCCGCGACGTACGGTCCAGTTCGAGCACCTGGTCAAAACGGTCCATTGCCACGGTGACCACGGGCCCGAGGTCGCCCGTCGGGGTGACGCCCTCGACGACGGAGGACCCGCCGCCGTACGGGATGACCGTGTGGCCCTGGTCCGCGCACCACCCGAGGACCGCTTCGAGCTCGGCCTCGGTGGCCGGGTGGGCCACCACGTCGGGCGGCTCCGGGTAGTGGCCGCGCACCGCGTGCAGCGACCGGTCGTTGCCGTAGCTGTGGTACGCCCGATCCCAGGCGTCCTGCCGGCAGAACGCGGCGATCGCGTCCGGCGGCGTGATCCGCGGCGCCCGCAGCCCGAGGTCGCCGGCCCCCGGGATGCGCGGCGCGGTGAGCTCGACGCCCAGCCGCCGGGACATCTGCGCCGCATGGGCGGCCCGCTCCTCGTACGTCGGCTCGTCCGCCTCGAGCCCGAACATCCACAGGCTCCGCCGCGCTTCGCTCACGGGCACCTCCAGTGCCTGGCCGCCACTGCCCGGATCCTCGATCACGCGCACCGCGCTGTCCACCCGTACGACCTGTCAGAAACGCGGCGCCCGATCGAACACGTTGCCGCTGGCGGCCGGTCCGCCGCCCCGGACATCCTGGACACCGGACCGAGTCGACGGCGGGAGATCACGGTGGGAAACGACATCCGCACGCTGGTGCGCCGGTTCTACGAGGAGGCGTGGAACGCCTGGGACGACGCCGTGGTGGAGGAGATCCTGGCCCCGGACTTCGCGTTCCGCGGCTCGCTCGGCGACGAGGTGCGCGGCCGCGACGGCTGGCGCGCGTACCGCGACAAGATCCGCGCCGGGTCGCCGGACTTCCACAACGAGATCGCCGACCTGGTGCTGTCCCCCAACCGCGCCGCCGCCCGCCTCCGCTACACCGGCCACCACCGCGGCGACCTCCTGGGCGTCCCGGCGACGGGCCGCGCCATCTCCTACAGCGGCGCCGCCTTCTTCACCGCCAGGGACGGCCAACTGTCCGACGCCTGGGTCCTCGGCGACCTCGACACGCTGCGCCGCCAGCTCGCCGGCGGCTAGCCGGCGAACCAGCGCACGGGCGCGGGGCGCAGGTTCTCGTAGATGCCGGACTTCCCCATGCCGCCCCATTCGGCCTGCGGCAGGTACGGGTGGAAGTCGTTGATCCAGACCGCGCCGGCCAGGCCGTACTCGGTGTCGTTGGCGAGCGCGACGGCCGCGTCCTCGGTGGTGAAGGTCTCCACGGTGAGGATCGGGCCGAACGTCTCCTCGCGGATGACCCGCATCTCGCGGTGGCAGCCGTCGAGCACGGTCGGCAGGTAGAAGAAACCGCTCGCCGGGCGTACGTCGGACGGCCCGGGCCGGTCACCGCCGCACACCAGGGTGGCGCCCTCGGCAAGCGCGGACGCGACGTAGTCGGCGGTCTTGGCGAGTTGCTGCGCCGAGACGAGCGGGCCGCATTCGACGCCGTCTGCGGTGCCGCGGCCCCGCACACGCCGACCGGCTCGTGCACCACCACGCTGCGCACGCCGGCGTCCACGACGCGGCCCGCTGACTCCGCGGCGGCCAGGTCGGCGAAGTACCGGAACGCGGCGGTGACGTCATCGACGTCAACCCGCCCTTCGGCCCGGGTCTTGCCGGTGTCGCGCGACTCGGTCAGCGTCAGCTCCGCGCGGTCGCGCTGGAGCAGATCGGCGATCCGGCGCAGCACGGCGGCCCGCTCGGCGACCGGCGTGCGCGGCCACGGGCCCGTGTCGAACGCCCGCGCGCGGCCTCGATCGCCGCGTCCGCGTCCGCGAGCCCGCCGTCGGCGGCATGAATGCTCTCCACAACCGCCGTCTCAGACCCGCCCTTCCGTCCTGTGTGCGGCCACGATCGCACACGGGACGGGGCGGCTACCGCTCCGTACGGGCCTGATCGGCCGGCCAGCCGAGTTCATAGCCCTCGGCCAGGGTGTCCGGGGTCCGCGGGCGGGCGAGGTGCCAGCGGACGGCGGCAAGCAGGCCGTCCGGCGCCACCAGCGTCTCGATATCGATCATCGGCACGGAGCCGATCTCGCGCGACAGGAACCGTATGCCGCCGAACTTGCGGATGACCTGCGCGAACCGCGGTGCGGCCTCCGCGTACGGGGTCGGGATGAGCGCGATCGAGCGGGTCATCTTCGGCCGCGGGACGTTGCCGCCCGGGGCCAGGCCCTTCTCGGCGACCGGGCGCGCCTCGGCGATGTCGTCCCACGGCATGCGCGCGCGGAGCTTCCAGTGCACGAGCACCAGGGCGTCCGTGGTCACCGCCACGAACCGGGTGGCCAGGACGAGCCGCAGCATGGCCGCGCCGAGCACCAGGAACAGGTAGCCGAAGACGGAGAAGCTCCCGAGGAGGGTTCCGGACACCGGCGGCAGGCCACGGGCGTACGCCTGGTGGCCGGCCACGCCGAACACCACCGCGGCCATCAGCACGCACGCGCCGACCGTGCACCAGCCGAACACGCGGGCCTGGCGGAACAGCACGGCGTCGTCGTACCCGGTGCCGGTGTCGATGCGCGCGACCACCGGTTTGCCGCGCACGACCCCGGGGCGGCGCATCAGCACCGCGGCCAGGCCGAGCACGCCGAAGAGGACGCAGAACACCCCGAAGAGGGTGCCGGCCGTCGTCCGCGACCAGGCGATCAGCGCTAACGCGCAGGCAGCGAGGAACACCGATCCGACCGCGATCATGCGCCACCATTGGCGCGACTCCCACGCCTGCGGCTCCCACACGTCCCGCATCGTCATGTCGACACTGTCGCGCGGCGGGCTTACAGATGGCTTACAGCCCGCCGTGCGACTACTCGGCGAGGATGAAGTCGCGGATCAGCGCGGTCACCTCGTCGGGCATCTCGTAGATGGCCAGGTGGCCGGTGTCGAGCTCGGCGTACTGGCTGCCGGCGACGGCGGCGTGCAGGGCGCGGGGGCCGGCGGGCGGGACCATCTGGTCCTGGGTGAAGCCGAGGACCAGGGTGGGCGCGGTGATCTTGGGCAGGAGGCCGCGGATGTCGGCGCGGATGTCCAGGTCGATCTGGCGGGCCAGGCCGGGCTGGGGCGCGCCGAGCTCCAGGGCCGCGGCGACGCCCTCATGGCCGAGGGCGCTGAGGTACTCGGGGGTGAAGCCGGTCACCGTGGCGAAGCGGTTGAACGTCGCGAAGCCCGCGCGCTCCAGGTCGCGCCACAGCTCGAAGTTCAGCCGGTGGCGGGCGTCGTCGCCGTTCGTCCAGCCCGCGAGGACGACCAGCCGGCGTACGAGGTCCGGCTCGCGTGCCGCCGTGGCCGCGGCGACCACCGCGCCGAGGGAGAACCCGACCACGTCGACCGGGCCGGCCACCGCGTCCCTGGCCACCGCGGCCACCTGGTCGGCCAGCTTCTCGACGGTGAGCTCGCCGCCGCCGTCGGTGGTGCGGCCGCTGCCGGAGTAGTCGAGCGCCACGACCGTACGGTCGGCGGTGAAGCGGTCCGTCAGGTGCGCCCAGTTGGTCTCGCCGGTGCCCTGCGTGCCGTGCACGAGGACCAGCCCGGGGCCCGTACCCGCGGTGGAGTAGTAAACCTGGGCGTCGTCAACGGTGACCATGGGCATGAGGGACCTCCGCGCTTAGGTGATCATCCAGCCCTATTTGACCAGCGCGGCCCGCCGGGCGGTACCCGTGGCGTGTCCGATTTTGTCCGAGGTACCCAATACGCTGTGTGCGCGCCGACAACGAACGGAGTCCCAGATGACCGCCGAGACCACCGCCACGACCGAGGCCGACGAGATCCTCGGAATGCTGCACAACCAGCGGAAAACGCTGCGCACCGCCGCCCGCGGGCTCACCGACGCGCAGGCGATGCACCGTTCCACGGTCAGTGACCTGACGATCGGCGGCCTCGTCAAGCACGTCGCCAACACCGAGGCGTTCTGGACCAAGGTCTTCGCCCGTGAGGACGTCGCGTTCGACTTCGACCCCGAGCAGTACGTCATGCCGGAGGACACCACGATCGCCGGCCTCCTCGACCGCTACGCCGAGGTCGCCGCGGAGACCGAGCGCGTGGTCCGCGCCGCGGGCGACCTCGGCGAGACCGTCCAGCTCCCCGAGTTCCCGTGGGCCCCCGGCCAGCGCGACACCTGGGCGCGCCGCCGCGTCCTCCTCCACCTGCTCCGCGAGATCGCCCACCACTGCGGCCACGCCGACATCATCCGCGAGGCCATCGACGGCGCCAGCACCACCATGCAGATGGCGGAGATCAACGCGTCCGACTGACCGCGCGTGCCAGAATTTCCGGCATGACTCGAGCCGAAGTGCCCCACACGGTGGAGGTCGCCGATGGTGTGTTCGCGTATGTGCAGCTCGACGGCTCCTGGTACCTCAACAACACCGGGTTCCTGACCGGCAGGCGCGGCGTCATCGCGATCGACGCGGCCGCCACCGAGGCGCGCACCCGGGCGCTGCTCGACACCATCGCCGGCGTGACCGACCAGCCGGTGCGCACGCTCGTCAACACCCACCACCACGGCGACCACACGTACGGCAACCACCTGTTCGCCGGGGCCACGATCGTGGGCCACGAGCGCACCCGTGAGGCGGTGCTGGCCGCCGGGCCGCCCGCCCCGCCGTACTGGACGCCCGTCGACTGGGGCGAGGTCGAGGTCGCGCCGCCGTTCCTGACGTACGCCGACCGCGTCACGCTGTACCGCGACGACCTGCGCGTCGAGTGCCGCTACGTCGGATCGGCCGCGCACACCACGAACGACTCGATCGTCTGGATCCCCGACCTCGACGTGCTGTTCTGCGGCGACCTGCTGTTCAACGGCGGCACACCGTTCCTGCTGATGGGCTCGATCGACGGCGCGATCGACGCCCTGGAGGCGCTGTACGACTACCCGGCGCAGACGATCGTCCCCGGCCACGGCCCGGTCGTGCGGGGCCGCGCCGAGTGCGCCGCCTTGATCACGCACACGCTCGGCTACCTGCGGTTCGTACGGAAACGCGCGGTCGAGGCGCACGCCGCGGGCCTGTCACCGCTGGAGGCCGCCCGCGCCACCGACCTCGGGGCGTACGCCGGCCTGCTCGACCCCGAACGCCTGGTCGGCAACCTGCACCGCGCCTACGCCGAGCTGGACGACTACCTCACCGGCGCCGACTTCGACGGCGACGGCTACGGCCCCGCCGCCGAACGCGGCCGCGGCATCGACACCGCGGCCGCGTTCGCCGACATGATCGCCTACAACGGCGGCAAGCCCCTGGCCTGCCACGCCTGACCGCGTCGCCGTCGGTCAGCGCGCGGCGATCGCGCGCCACACGCGGCGCGGCGTGGTCGGCATGTCGATATGGCGGACGCCGAGGTGGGCCACGGCGTCGACCACCGCGTTGTGCACCGCCGGGGTGGCGCCGATGGTGCCGGCCTCACCGATGCCCTTCGCGCCCAGCGGGTTCATCGGGGTGGGCGTCTCCATCGTGACCAGCTCGAAGCTGGGCAGCTCGGCCGCCGACGGGAACGCGTAGTCGGCGAAGGTGCTGTTCTGCGGGTTGCCGTCCGGGTCGTACGTGATCTCCTCCAGGAGGGCCTGGGTGGCGCCCTGGGCGATGCCGCCGTGGCGCTGGCCGTCGAACAGCAGCGGGTTCAGCACGGTTCCGGCGTCGTCGACGGTCACCACGCGGCGCAGCGTCACCTTGCCGGTCTCCGTGTCGACCTCGACGACCGCCAGGTGGGCGCCGAACGGGAACGTGGGGCCGTCGGCGGTGAACACGCTGTACTGCGTGAGCGGCTCGGACGCGGCGAGCTCCGCGAACGTGACCGCGGACGCGGGGGTGCCGGCCACGGCGATCGCGGCGCGGTCGGTGTCGACGACCAGGTCGTCCGGGTTGGCCTCCAGCAGCTCGGCGGCGCGCTGACGGGCGACGTCGATCAGCTCGGCGGCGGCCTTGTGGACCGCGGCGCCGCCCTGCTGGAGGCTGCGCGAGCCGCCGGTACCGCCGCCGCGCGGGATGAGGTCGGTATCGCCGTGCAGCACGGTGATCTTGTCGATCCCGATGCCGAGCTGGTCGCTGACCAGCATGGCCCACGCCGTGGCGTGGCCCTGGCCGTGCGGCGAGGTGCCGGTCAGGACCGTGACCGTGCCGTCCGGATGGACGGTGACGGTGGCGTTCTCATTCGGCGCGCCCGATTCGTCGCCGCCGCCGGTGATCTCGACGTACGACGCGAGGCCGATGCCGATCTGCACGGGGCCGCCGGCCGCCCGGCGCTCCTCCTGCTCGGCGCGCAGCTCGGCGTATCCGCCCACGTCGAGGACGCGGTCGAGGGCCGCGGCGTACTCACCGCTGTCGTACAGCGCGCCGCCCTTGGTGCGGAACGGGAACTTCTCCGGCGTGATGACGTTCTTCCTGCGCACCTCGGCCGGGTCGGCGCCGATCTCGGCGGCGAAGAGGTCGATGGCCCGCTCGATGGCCGCCGTGGCCTCCGGGCGGCCGGCGCCGCGGTAGGCGCCCACCGGCGTGGTGTTGGTGACGACCGTTCGCGCGCGGGACTCGACGTTGGGGATGTCGTACACCCCCGGCGCCATCAGGAGGGTCAGGCCCGGCAGCAGGCCGCCGATCTTGGGGTAGGCGCCGCCGTCCTGCAGGACGTCGATGCGGTACGCGAGCACGGTGCCGTCGCGGCCGCCGCCGATCGTGACCGTGTTGACCTGGGCGCGGCCGTGCACCATGGCGACCAGGTTCTCCGAGCGGGTCTCCACCCAGCGCACCGGTCGGCCGAGCCGCCGCGCGAGCCAGCCGAGCACCGCGTGCTCCTGGTCGGCGCCGAGCTTCGCGCCGAACGCGCCGCCGACGTCGGGCGTGATGACGCGGATCTCCTCGGCGTCGAGCCCGAGCATGCCGCCGAGCATCGCCTTCGTGGTCTGCGCGCCCTGGTTCGGGTTCCACATGACGAGCCGGCCGTCGTCGACGGCGGCCGCGCCGGCGCGCACCTCCATCGGGGCGGGCGCCAGCCGCTGGTTGGCGATCTCCTGCGTGACGACCACCTCGCAGCCGTCGAACAGGTGGGGGTCGGGGTCGTCGTCGGCGCCGTACGTGATCACGGTGTTGGTGCCCGCCTCGGGGAACAGCAGCCGGGTGTCGGCGGCGGCGTCGCGCGGGCCGACCACGGCGGGCAGCGGCTCGATGTCGGCCTCGACCAGCTCGGCGGCGTCCTCCCCCTGGTAGCGCTGCTCGGTGACCACGGCGGCGAACGGCTCGCCGACGTAGCGCACGACGCCGTCGGCGAGGACGTGCTGCACCATCGCGGCGTTGTAGCCCGGGTTCATCAGCGGCAGCGTCTCCACGCCGTCGGCCGCGAGGTCGGCGGCGGTGACCACGTCGATCACGCCGGGGGCGGCGCGCGCGGCCGAGGTGTCGATCGCGGTGATCCGCCCGTGGGCCACGGACGAGCGGACGAACGTTACGTATGCGGCGCCGGTCAGCCGCTCGTCGGACAGGTCGTCGGTGTAGACCGCGCCCTCGGTCAGCAACCGGGGGTCCTCGACGCGCTCGACACGGGTACCAAGAATGCTCACAGATGATCCTCCCGGCGCCACCTTAGGCCGCCCGCGCCGATCCGGCCATTCCGTTGTCCACAGGCTGTGCGCCGTCAGCCGTGGGCGGCGGGCGGCCCCATGATCGGCAGCACCACTTGGTCGACGATGTCCTCGATGTCGCGCCGCGACGGCGAGACGCCGTCGATGATCCGGGACGTCATGACCACGGCGTGGCCGGCCTTGATGGCGTACGGGGTGATCGCGCCGGCGCGGATCTCGCCGCGCGCGGCGGCCCGCTCGAAGATCGACCGGGTGCCGAGGATGCGCCCGTCGATGAGCTTCTCGTGCGCGGCGGCGCGCAGTTGGGGCGCGCGGTCGAGCTCGCCGATGATCGCCGTGATGGCGCGCCCGGCGGGCCCGGCGAGCACGTCGGCCAGCGCACCCAGCGCCGCGATGAGCTCCGAGCGCAGGTCACCGGTGTCGGGGAGGCCGCCGGCGTCGGGCATCACGTGGCCGAGCGAGGCGATGACCAGTTCCTCGCGCGAGCTCCACCGCCGGTACAGCGTCGACTTCGCGGTGCCCGCGCGTACGGCGACACCCTCCATGGTCAGCCGCCCGTAGCCGACCTCGGCCAGCTCGGCGAGCACGGCGTCGAAGATCGCCGCCTCCAGCACGCGCCCGCGTCTTCGCTGGCGGGCGGCTCGTATGGACGTCACGCCAGCACCTTACTTCCGCCCGATAAGAAACCATTGCGTTTCTTATCTCGTACCTCTAGCGTGAGATAAGAAACCAAACCGTATCTTAGAGAGGTTCGGCATGACCGAGCTCGATCTCTGGAACGACCGCGCCGACCCGTACCCCGGCTACGCGCGGCTGCGCGACGACACGCCCGTCGCCCGCGCGACGGGACCCATGGGCATGGAGACCTGGCTGATCACCCGGCACGCGGACGCCCGCGCCGCGCTCTCCGACCCCCGGCTGGCCAAAAGCCCGCGGAACGCACCCGATTGGGTACACGCCTCCGGCCTGATGCGCGGCGACGACGAGGGGCCGCTCGGCGTCAACCTGCTGACGTCCGACCCGCCCGACCACACCCGGCTGCGCCGCCTCGTCTCCAAGGCGTTCACCCGGCGCCGCATGGAGGGGCTGCGCCCCCGCGTCCAGGACCTCACCGACGGGCTGCTCGACGCCATGGCGCCCGGCACCGAGGTCGACCTCATCGCCGGCCTGGCGCTCCCGCTGCCGGTCGCGGTGATCAGCGAGCTGCTCGGCGTGCCGTACGGGGAGCGCGCCGACTTCCACCGCTGGACGCAGGCGTTCGTGACCGCGCCGCTCAGCGAGGAGGGCCTGGCCAGGCGCGACGCCGCCTGGGCGAGCCTGGAGGAGTACGTCGGCAGCCTGATCGAGCGCAAGCGGGCCGAACTCGACCCGGGCACCCCGGCCGACGACCTCCCCGACCTGATCAGCGCCCTGGTGGCGACGCACGACGCGAGCGACAGGCTCACCACGCGCGAGCTGATCGGCATGATCGCGCTGCTGCTCATCGCCGGCCACGAGACCACCGTGAACCTCATCGGCAACGGCATGCGCGCGCTGCTGACCCATCCGGACCAGCTCGAAATACTCAGGTCGCGCCCGGAGCTGATGCCGGACGCGATCGAGGAGCTGCTGCGGTACGACGGGCCCGTCGAGCGCGCCACACCCCGCTACACGCTCGAGGACGTCACGTTCGGCGACGTCACCGTGCCCGCGGGCAGCCACGTCACGGTCGTGCTCGCCGCCGCCGACCACGACCCGGCGTACGTGCCGGACGCCGACCGCCTCGACATCACCCGTACCGACCACGGCCACCTGGCGTTCGGCCACGGCATCCACTTCTGCCTCGGCGCGCCGCTGGCGCGGATCGAGGGCGAGATCGCCATCGGAAGCCTGCTGCGCCGCTTCCCCGACCTCGCCCTCGCCGTGTCGCCCGACGACGTCCGCTGGCGGGCGGGCGGCGCCGGCAACATCCTCCGCGGCCTGGAGTCCCTGCCCCTGCGGCTCTAGACCGCAGGGGCGGGGCCCGTACGCACTAGTGCAGGGTCACGGTGGCCGACTGGTCACCGGCGACGATCTTGTACGCGCCGGGGACGACCTTCCGCGTGCCCATCCCGGTGATGTCGCCCTGGGTCACCGCCAGGCGCGACGCCGGGAAGGACAGCGCGACCTGCTTGGACTCGCCGGCCTTGAGCGACACGCGGGTGAACGCGACGAGCCGGTTCGGCGGTTGGAGCGGGCTCCCGGACGGGGGCTGGGCGTAGACGGGGACGACCATGTCGCCGTCGCGCCCGCCCGTGTTCGCCACGGTGACGCCGACCTTCACGGTGCCGGAGCCGGACGCCGTGACGCCCTTGACCGCGTACGTGGTGTACGACTCGCCGGCGCCGAACTTGTACAGCGGGTCGTACGAGGAGCTGGTGCCCGCGTTCGTGCCGGGGAACTGCTGGTAGAACATCGGCTCGTCGCCGGTGCTCTTCGGCCACGACACCGGCATCCGCCCCGACGGGTTGGCCTTGCCGAACAGGACGTTCGCCACGGCCGTGCCGCCCTCGCTGCCCGGCAGCCATGACATGAGGAGTTGCTTGGCGTCCGCGGCCTTGCCGAGGACCAGCGGGCGGCTCGCGACGACCACCACGACGACGGGCTTGCCGGTGGCCTGGAGCCGGTCGACCAGGGCCTGCTGGTCGTCGGCCAGCGCCGGGGTCTCGCTGTCGTTGGTGCCCTCCGCGCCCGGCTTCTCGCCGACCACCACGACGGCGGCGTCCGCGTCGGCGGTCTTGCTCACCGCGTCATCGGGATCGGTGACCAGGGACGCGTTCGGGTCGAGCTTCTTGATGCCCTGGTAGAGGGTGGTCCCGGTGTCGGTGGTGCCGTCCGGGATGCCCTGCCACTGGATGGTCCAGCCGCCGTCCTGGTTCGCGATGGAGTCCGCGGACGGGCCGGTGACGACGAGCTTGCTCGACGTCGACAGCGGCAGCTTCCCGCCGTCGTTGTTCAGCAGCGTCTGCGACTCGGTCGCGGCCTTCACGGCGAGGTCCTTGTCGGCCCCGATGACGGCCTTGTCCGCCTTGGCCGGGTCGACGTACGGGTGCTCGAACAGGCCGAGCTTGAACTTCTGCGTGAGGATGCGGCCGACCGCCTCGTCGATGCGGGAGCGGGACACCTTGCCGTTCTTGACGTCGTCGGTCAGGCCCTGGACGAACCCGTCGACGTCGCCCGGCGGCAGCATGCCCATGTCGACGCCCGCGTTGACGGCGATGGCCACCGCGCCGGCGTAGTCATCGCTGAGGTGGTACGCGGTCTGCAGGCTGTGGACGTCGCCCCAGTCGCTGACCACGACGCCCTTGAACCCCCACTGCTTGCGGAGCACGTCCGTGAGCAGATAGTGCGAGGCGTGGCCCGGCACCCCGTTGATCGAGCCCGAATTGACCATGAGCGTGTCGGCGCCGGCGTCCACGGCCGACTTGTAGACGGGCAGGAAGTAGTCCTGGAGGTAGCGCATGTCGATGTGCGCTTCCGTACGGTCGTGGCCCGCGAAAGGCGAGGAGTAGCCGGCGAAGTGCTTCACCGTCGCCGACACCTGGCCGGACTTCTGCAGGCCCTGGACGTTCGCCGCGGCCAGCGTGCCCGCGAGGTACGGGTCCTCGGAGTACGTCTCGTAGTAGCGGCCCCAGCGGGTGTCCCGCGACAGGTCCTCGACGGGCGCGAAGTCCCACTGCGGGCCGGTCGCCTTCACGGCCGTCGCGGTGGACACGCCCATGGCCTTCGCGACGTCCGGGTCCCAGGTGGCGCCCACGCCGATCTGCTGCGGGAACTTCGTCGCGTTCAGCACGTTGTTGTGCCCGTGCACCGCGTCGACGCCGTACACGATCGGGATGCGCAGGCGTGAATGGTCGATCGCGTACTTCTGCACGGTGTTGACCATCTCGGCCCAGTCCTTCGGGGTGTTGCTCTGCGGCGCCTCCCCGCCGCCGGACAGCACCGAGCCGACCTTCAGGTCGCCGAGCTCGTGCTTCATGCACGACTCGACGAGGGCGCCGCCGGACCACTGGCAGTCGCCCATCATCGTGTAGACGGCGGGCTGCGCCATCTGGCCGATCTTCTCCTGCAGCGTCATGCGCCTGAGGAGGTCGGATACCCGCGCGGATATGGGCGCGCGGGCGTCGAGGTAGCGGACGGGGGCGGACGGCTGGTTCTGCTGGGCGCTGGCGCCGGTGGCGGCCAGGCCCAGGCCGGACGCGACGATCAGAACCGTCGCGGCGGCGGAGATCCGCATTTTCATGACGGGCTCCTGGGGGGCTCGGGGTGCGTTGATCAAAAGCCGCCGCGAAGATCAAATCAAGACATGAACTCAAAACTGGCCGAACCCAGCCATTCCGTTCAGGCCATGAACGCGAATCCGGAAGCCCGCCCCTGATCGCGGCCGCCGATCATCAAGAATTGAACCCAGAACCCGCCGCGTACCGGCGCCTGCCCGGAGTGAGACGCTGCCTCCGTACGGCGACGGGAGGCAGGGAATGGCGGACGCGTTCGCGGCACGGGTCACCGTGCGCGGCTACGAGCTGGACATGAACGGCCACGTGAACCAGGCCGTGTACATGCAGTACGGCGAGCACGCGAGGTGGGAGTTCCTCAAGGCGGCCGGCATCTCCGGCACCGCCCTGGCGGAGTCCGGCATGGGCACCGTGGTCCTGGAACTGACGATCCGCTTCCACAACGAGCTCCGCGACGGCGACACGGTGGACGTGACCTGCGCCTACACCTCCAGGAGCGAGAAGACCTTCACCGTCGCCCACACCCTCCACCGCACGGACGGCGTCCTTGCCGCCGAGATCACCGGCACAGGCGGCCTCCTGAACCTGACAACCCGCCGCCTGCTCCCGAACCCGATAGCCCACCTGGAGTCCCTGTCCACCAACCCCACCCTGTTCCACCCCACCCCGGCGTAGCCCTGAATCCTCTCCCGCCCCACCGCCTCTTGTAAGCGACTCGGCCACACAGTGGCTGGCCAGCGCCGCACCTCGCCCTCGGCCGTAGACACGATGCCGCAGGGCGGCGGTGAGGGGGCGGGGTGGGTTACTTCGGGAGGGATAGGGCGCGTTCGGCGATTATGTTGCGTTGGATCTGGTTGGTGCCTCTTGCTATTCGGCGGCCTCGGCTTTCCAGGAAGGTGCGTTGGAAATCGTCTACCTGGTATTCGTCGGCCGTGGGGCGGAGGAGGCCGGGCAGGCCCTGGAGGGAGAGGGCGGCGGCGCCGAAGTCGCAGTGGAACTCCGACCAGTTGAGCTTGTCGATCGCCAGGAGCGTGCGGACGTCCTGGCCGGCGCGGAGCTTGTCGGCCACCCGGCGGCCGTGGCAGCGCATCAGCTCGACGCGGACCAGCAGGGACGCCAGCTCGTCGCGGACCAGGGGGTCGGCGAGGCGGCCTAGTCCGTTCAGGCGGGATGCCAGGTGGTCGTACTCCTGGCGGTAGCCGAAGTACTGCGTGGTGACCTCGCCCGCGCGCTCGGCCCCGAGCGTCGTCATCGCGACGCGCCAGCCGTTGCCCAGGCCGCCGATCACGTTGTCCAGCGGGGTGCGGGCGCCGTCGATGTACTCCTCGCAGAACCCGGCGCCGCCGGCCATCTGCCGGATGGGGCGGACGTCGATGCCGTTGCCGGCCATCGGGACCAGCGCGTACGTAAGGCCGCGGTGGCGCTCGGCGTCGGGGTCCGTACGGCACAGGAGGAACATCATGGTCGCCTGGGCGCCGCCGGACGTCCAGATCTTGTGGCCGTCGACGACCAGCTCGTCGCCGTCCACGACGCCCTTCGTGCGCAGGCTCGCGAGGTCGGAGCCGGAGCCGGGTTCGGAGAAGCCCTGGCAGTAGACGTCCTCGCCGGACAGGATGCGCGGCAGCAGGCGGCGTTTCTGCTCCTCGGTGCCGTGGCCGAGGATCGCGGGGGCGACCAGCGTCTCCCCCATCCCGAGGTGCGGGCGCTGCACGCCGGCGCGGGCGAACTCCTCGATGACCGCGAGGCACGCCAGCTCGCCGAGCCCGCGGCCGCCATACGCGCGCGGCCACGACAGGCACAGCCAGCCGCCCTCGCGCAGCAGCCCGACCCAGCGGCGCTCCTCGTCGGACGTGCGGTGGTGGTGCGGCGGGTGCGCACCGTTCGCGCGTACGGCCTGGTCCTGGTGGGCGGCGAGCCAGTCGCGCACCTCGGTGCGCAGCGCCCGGATGTCCGCGTCCTCGGCGGCGTCGGGTGACTCGGACGCGTCGTGGCCGGCGCCGCGGGTCAGCATGAGCCGGTCGCGGTGGCGCGCCGGGTCGCCGAACAGGGCCTCGCCGGTCTTGGCCCGCTTGACGTGCAGATGGGCGTCGTGCTCCCAGCTATAGCCGAGGCCGCCGTGGATCTGGACGGTGGCGTACGCGGCCTCGGCGTACACGCCGGGGCAGTGCGCCTTGACGAGGCTGGCCAGGGGCGGGAGCGCGGCGGGGTCGGCGGCGGCCGCGTGCGCGGCCATGTGGACGGCGGAGCGCGCGGGCTCGATGGCGCGCAGGAGGTCCGCGCACATGTGCTTGATCGCCTGGAACGAACCGATCGGACGGCCGAACTGCTCCCGCGTACGCGCGTGCGCGACGCTCAGCTCCAAGCAGCGGTCCGCGCCGCCGACCTGCTCCGCGGCGAGCGCGACGGCGGCGATGTCCAGCAGCCGGGCGATGCGGGGCTCGGCGCCGGGCGCGCACAGCGCGACGGCGGGCGCGGCGTCGAACGCCACGCGTGCCATGGGACGCGTCAGGTCGAGCATGTCCAGCCGCTCACGCGCCACCCCGGACGCGGCCCCGTCCACGGCGAACAGCGCCTCCCCGTCGCTGGTGTCCGCGACGGCGAGCAGCAGCCCGGCGGCGTGCCCGTCGAGCACGAACTCCGCGTCCCCGGTGAGGTGCCACTCCGCACCGGACCGCCTGGCCCGTACGGGCTCCCCCGGCCCCGAGGCCGCGGCCGGGGGGATGACGGTGGCCAGGGGGGCGGTCTCGGACGCGAGGGTGCGCAGGTACGGGGCCGCGGGGCCGGGATCCGCCACCGTGGTGAGGGCGGTTACGGCCAGCATGTGGGACAGCAGGGGCAGCCCCATCGGGTGGCGGCCCGCGCACTCCATGATCAGGGCTAGCTCCGGGACGCCGAGGCCCGCGCCGCCGTGCTCCTCGGGGATCAGCGCGCCGCCGATGCCGAGCTCGCTGGTCATGCGGCGCCAGAGCTCCAGGTCGAGCGCGTCCGGCGACTCCATGATCGTGCGGACGCGGGCGCCGTCGGCCTCGGTGTCCAGGAAGTCGCGCAGCGCCTGGACCAGCGCGGTCTGCTCCTCGGTCGGGGCCAGGCTCATCGGGCACCGCCCAGGTCCGCGCCGGACGCCAGGTCCAGGGACACCCCCGGCGCGTGGTCGCGCTCCAGGGCCCGGACGAGCCGTTTCGTCTGGGCCACACCCGTACGGGGCAGCCCGGCCAGGCGGGTGGCCAGCTCGCCCGCCGTGTGGAGCACGGCGTCGTCCTCGACGCAGGCGTGCGCCATGCCCAGGCGGTACAGCTCGTCGCCGTCCGCGCGGCGGCCGGTCAGGGTGAGGTCGAGTGCGCGTCCCGAGCCGTACTTCGCGACCAGCCACGCGAGGTTGATCCGCGCGACCATGTCCCGCTCCACCTCGGCGATCTGCAGGAACGCGGTACGGCCCGCGACCAGCAGGTCGGCGGACAGCGCGAGCGCGGCCCCCGCGTTGACCGCCGCCCGCTCCAGCGCGGCCACCACCGGCTTGTCGGCGGCGGCGAGCGTACGGTGCAGCCCGAGCCACGCGTCGTGGAAGCGGCCCGACCACGCGGGGTCGAGCGCACCGTCTGCGGCGGTGTCGGCGGCACGCAGGTCGATGCCGGAGCAGAAGCAGTGGTCGGCGCCGCGCAGCAGCACCGCGCCCACGTCCGGGTCGCCGAGCGCCGCCGTCACCGCGCCCGTCAGCTCCCGTACGGACGCCACGGTCAGCGCGTTCCGCCGCCGCGGCCGGTTCAGGGTGAGCGCCGCGACCCCGCCGGACCGCTCGACCAGCACCTCGTCCGCATCTGGCTCGCCCATACGCACCTCCCGCGTCGACCGTCGCCCCCATCAGATGGCCCCGCACCGTACGCGGTCAAAGACGAACCACCGTTCGCCCTCATCGGCCCTGCCTATGTCCGCAGTTCACCGATGCGGGAGAGTGGTTACCGAGCTGGGGGGTGTGCGGTGGAGCTACGGCAGCTTGAAGGGTTCCTCGAGGTCGCCGACCAGGGCTCGGTGACGCGGGCGGCGCGTGCGCTGCACATCGCGCAGCCGTCCCTGTCGGATCTGCTGCGCGGGCTGGAGCGCGAGCTCGGCACGCCGCTGTTCCACCGGGTGGGCCGCGGGGTGGTGCTGACCGCGGCGGGCGAGGCGCTGCGCGGCCCGGCGCGGCGGGTGCTGCGCGACGGCGCCGCGGCGCGCGCCGTCCTCGACGACCTCGTGGGGCTGTCCAGCGGACGGCTGGACATTCTTGCCTGGTCCGTTGTGTCCACGTACCCGCTGGCCGAGCTGGTCGCCGCGTTCCGGAAACGCCACCCGCAGATCACCGTGCACATCGCGGACCTCCGCGACCGGGACGAGGACGACGTGGCCGACCTCGTACGCGACGGCCACTACGAGATCGCCCTCGCGTACCCGCAGGTCAAGGACGTCAGGGGGTTGCGCGTCCACGATCTCGGCTCGCACGAGATCCAGCTCGTGCTGCCCGCGGACACCGGCGCGGACTGGCCCGACCCGGTGCCCGTACGGCTGCTGGCCGACCTGCCGACCGTCACCGTGCCGCGCAACGCGACCATGCGCGGCCGCATCGAGCGCACGCTGGCCGGGGCGCGCGCCTTCACCCGGGAGGCCGCGATCACCGAGCACCGCGACGCGCTGATCCCGTTCGTGCTGGCCGGGGTGGGCGCGGCGTTCGTGTCCGCGGCGCGCGCCCGCCGCGCCGCCGCGCTGGGCCTGAACGTACGGCACATGGACCCGCCGGTGCACCGTACGTACCGGCTGCTGCACCGTACGGACGACCTGTCCCCCGCCGGGCGTGCGTTCGTCGACCTGGCCCTCGAATGGGCGCGCGCCCAGCGCGCCGGCGGGCGGGGCGCGTGATGGACGTCAGGCAGCTCGAGTACTTCCTGGCCGTGGTCGACCACGGCGGCGTGACCCGCGCGGCGGCCGCGCTGTACATCTCGCAGCCGTCGCTGTCGCAGGCGCTGCGCGGGTTCGAGCGGTCCATCGGGGTGACGCTGTTCCGCCGCGACGGCCGCGCGCCCGTTGCCGGAGGCGACAAACGAACAATGGTGCTGACCCCCGAGGGCGCCGCGCTGGTCGCCCCGGCGCGGCGCATCCTCGCCGACCTGGACGCCGCGCGCGGCGCGGTGGGCGCCGTGACCCGGCTCGCGGTGGGCCGGGTCGACATCGTCGCGGACGCCACGCTGGCCATGGACCCGCTGGCGCCGATCGCCGGGCGGCTGCACCAAAGCCATCCGGGCGTGCGCGTCAGCGTGACGGGGCCGGACGCCGACGGCGACGTCGCCGACGCCGTACGCCGGGGCGTCTGCGAGCTCGGCCTCACCGACCTGCCCGTACGCGCCGGGACGCTGCGCACGCTGCCGCTCGGCACGCAGGAGCTGCGGCTGGTCCTCCCGCCGGACGACCCGGACCGTGACGCGCCGGTGCCGCTCGCGGGTCTCGCCGACACGCCGCTGCTGCTGCCGCCCGAGGGGTCGCCGGTGCGTACGGCGGTGGACGCGGCGTTCGCCCAGGCCGGGGCGGTGCCGCGGGTCGCGGTGGAGTGCGGGCACCTGGAGGCGCTGGCCAACATGGTGTTCGAGGGCGCGGGCGGCGCGTTCTTCCCCGCGGCGCTCGCCGAGGCGTGGGGGCGGGCCGGCGCGGTGGTGCGCGCCACCAAGCCGTCGCCCATCCGCGAGATCGCCATCGTGCACCGCGCGGGACCGCTGTCCCCGGCCGCGGCCGCGTTCGTCACAGCCGCCGCGGATCAGCGGTTATAGGCACGGCCGATGGATGTGACCGGGGTTACGTCTTTGACCGTCGCATGAGCCGCGGCGTTGCATGACCGAAACGCGGACGCGTTGACCTCAGTGCTAGCCCGGGGGGCCGAGCCTCCCCGGACCCCCGGCGCACGGTGTGCTTCCCGGGGTCTGCTCACCGCGACGGCATGTGCAGGCTGACCACATTAGGTCCTGCTGAAGGAGCTCCCCATGCCCACCAAGGACGATGTCGCTCCGGCGCTCGTTTCCACGGACGACCGGAAACCCACGGCGTACGCGTGGTTCGTCACCGCGATGCTCGTGCTGCTGATGCTGATCAACTGGGGCGACAAGTCCGTCCTGGGGCTGGCCGCGGTGCCGATATCGAAGACGTTCGGCCTCAGCCACACCGAGTACGGCTACATATCGAGCAGCTTCTTCTTCCTGTTCAGCATCTCCTCCGCGCTCGTCGGGATGCTCGCGCTGAAGATCCGTACGCGGTGGATCCTGCTGGTCATCGCGATCGCGTGGTCGGTGTGCCAGGTGCCGATCATCATCCCGATGGGCGTGACCGGGCTGCTGATCAGCCGCATCGCGCTCGGCGCCACGGAGGGGCCGACGTCGTCGCTGACCGTGCACACCGCGCACGACTGGTTCCCGCCGGCGCGGCGCGGCGTGCCGACCGCGCTGACGCAGCTCGGCGGCGGCCTCGGGCTCGCCGTGGCGGCGCCGACGCTGACGTTCCTGATCGTGCGGTTCGGGTGGCAGTCGGCGTTCCTCGCGCTGGCGGTCATCGGCATCGTGTGGGCGGTCGTGTGGGCGTTCATCGCCAAGGACGGCCCGTACAGCGCCGCCGCGGAGAAGTCCGCGGGCCCGGACGCGTCCGAGCCCGCCGGGCCGCCCGCGTGGAAGGTGTTCCTGCGGCCGAGCTGGTGGGGCGGGTTCGTGCTCGGGTTCGCCGCGTACTGGGCGCTGTCGCTGATCTCCGCGTGGCTGCCGACGTACCTGGAGAAGGACGCCGGGTACGCGGTGGGCGCCGTCGGGACCCTGCTGATCGTGCCGCCGCTGGTGGGCGTCGTCTCGCAGCTCGGCACGACGATCCTCAGCGACCGGATGATCCGCCGCGGCGTGGCGTCGAAGTACGCGCGCGGTGCGGTGCTCGCCGCCGTGGGCGTGGTGTCCGGGGTGTGCGTGCTGGCGTTCCCGCACGTCGGGACCCCGTGGCTGAGCATGGCCCTGCTGTCGATCGGCCTCGGCGCGCCGGGCGCCGCGTTCCCGCTGGGCCAGCTCGTCGCCGCGGAGATCACCCCCGTACGCAAGCGCACCGCCGTCCTGGGCTGGACCGTCGGCCTGGTCACCTCGGCCGGCCTGGTCGCCCCCGCGGTGACCGGCAACCTGATCGACGCGGCCGCCACCCCCCATCAGGGCTACCTGAACGTGTGGACGGTCAGCGGCGTGCTGCTCATCGTCGGCGCGCTGATCGCCGCGTTCACCATCAACCCCACCCGCGACGCCAAGGCCCTCGGCACGGCTCGCTGACCACCGGAAAAGGAGCACGCGTACATGAGCGGCGCCGACCTGGAGCCCCTGTTCTTCCCCAAGCGCATCGGGATCGCCGGGCTGTCGAGCCGGGCGGAGACCTGGGGGCGCAAGGTGCTGGGGAACCTGCGGGACGGGGGGTTCGACGGGGAGATCATCGCGGTGGCGCCGCGGAACGCCCCGGAGATCCCGTACGTCGCGGACCTCGGCGAGCTGAGTGAGCCGCTCGACCTGCTGATCGTCACGCTGCCCGCGGCGGCCGTGCCGGACATGGTGGCGCGGGCCAGGCGGACCGGCATGGTCCGATCGGTGCTGGTCTGTTCGGCGGGGTTCCGGGAGACCGGGCCCGAAGGGGCCAGGCTGGAGGACGAGCTGGTGGCCGCGGCGGACGGGCTGCCGCTCGTCGGGCCGAACTGCGTGGGGCTGCTCAGCCGGCCCGGGTCCGCGGTGGCCACGGTCAGCCAGTACGTGAACCGGCCGCACCCGCCCTCCGGGCCGGTGGCCGTCGTGAGCCAGAGCGGCGCGCTCGGATTCGTGATGGCCACGCTGCTGGAACGGCACGGCGTGGCGATCGGCACGTACGTCAGCGTCGGCAACGAGGCGTGCCTGGGCATCGGGGAGCTCGGCGCGCACCTGATCGAACGGCCGGACATCTCCGTCCTCGGGCTGTACATCGAGTCCGTACGCGACCCGGCCGCGCTGCGCGCCCTCGCCGCGCGAGCCGCCGAGCTGGGCAAACGCGTCGTGGCGCTGAAGGCGGGCACCAGCGCGGCCGGGCAGCGCGCCACCCTGTCGCACACCGCCGCCGTCGCCGGGGACGCGCTGCTGTTCCGCGGGCTGTGCGCCGACACGGGCATCGTCCTGGCCGAGTCCGACGAGGCGTTCGCCGACCTGCTGCACGCCGCGCAGCACCCGGCCGCGCACACGGGGCTGCCCGCGCACCCGCGGATGGCCATCGTGACCATGACGGGCGGGGGCGGCGCCATCCTCGCGGACCGGCTCAGCGCCACCGGCGGGTCCGTGCCGGCGCTGTCGCCGGAGACGCGCGCCAAGGTGGACGGGCTGGCGATGCGGTCCATGGCGTCCTCGGCCAACCCGATCGACCTCGGCGGCAACTTCGACCGCGACGCGGACAAGCTCGCCGAGCTGTTCGCGATCCTCGACGCCGACCCCGGGATCGACGGCATCGCCGGCATGTTCACGTTCGGCGACGCGCGCGCCCCGTGGTACCGCGAGCTCGCCGGCGACCTGGCGCGGCTGGACACCCCGGCCTGGATGATCTGGGCGGCCGGCCGCGCCGAGGACCGTACGGGCACGCCGCCGGGCACCGTGTTCGACACCATCGAGGGGTTCGTGCGCGGCCTGCCCGCCCTGCGCGCGCCCCGCGCGGACGCCGCCGACGGCGCGCCGCCGCCCGTCGAGGCCCTGGCCGCGCTGCGCGCCGCGGCGCCGGGCGCCCGCGTGGTGACCGAGGCGGACGCCCGTACGGTGGTCGCCGCGCTGGGCGTGCCGTACGTGCCCACGGCGGTGGCCGAGCCGGGCGCCGACCCCTTGGCGGGGCTGCCCGTAGTAGCCGAGTACGTGGTCAAGGTGGACCATCCGGATGTGGCGCACCGCGCGAAGCTGGGGCTCGTCCGGGTCGGCGTCCCGGCGGGCGAGGTGCCCGGCGCGGTCGCCGAGCTGGCGGAGGCGGCGCGCGCGCAGGGCCTGTCCGGGGCGCGGATCGTGGTGCAGCCGCGGCTCGAACAGCGCGGCGAGATCGTGGTCGGCGGCATCCGCGACCCGCAGTACGGCCCGGCCCTGGTCGTCGGCGCCGGCGGCGCGCGCGTCGAGGACGCGGCCGCGCAGCGGTACGGCGTCCCGGTCCCCGCGCGCACGGAGACGCTCCACACGATGGCCACCGCCGTCGCCACCCGCTACGGCCCCCTCGACGCGAACGCGCTGACCACACTCCTCGCCTCGGCCGCCCACCTGATGTCCACCGCCCCGGACATCGCCGAACTCGACATCAACCCGCTCCTGATCCGCCCGGACGGCTCCCTGGTAGCGGTCGACGCACTGATCGTCCGATCCGGGGAGGCGGGGGCATGAACCAAATTTGTGGCCACCCCGCACGCGCCGACGCCATGAGCGGACCCGGGGCGGCCCCCCGGGCCAACACCGACGCACTGAGCGTCCGATCCGGGGAGGGCGCGTGAGTGACGACGCCGGGGAGTTCGCCGGGCTGGATCTGCGGCCGTCTGAGGAGGCGGTGCGGAAGCTGCGTGATCTGCGGGACTTCATGGGCGAGAAGGTGTATCCGGCGGAGCGGGCGGACGGGGACGCTTCCGGGGTGCTCGCGGGGCTGAAGGCCGAGGCGCGGGCGCGGGGGCTGTGGAACCTGTGCCTGCCCAGCGTCTCCGGGCTGGGCAACCTGGACTACGCCTACCTCGCGGAGGAGACCGGCCGCAGCCCGGACCTGGCCCCCGCGGCGATCAACGGCGGCCCGCCGAACTCCGTGAACATGGTCATGCTGGACGAGCTGGCAACCCCGGACCAGCGGGAACGCTGGCTGGCGCCGCTGCTCGACGACGCGTTCTCCTCCGCGTTCGCGATGACCGAACCGGACGTGGCCAGCAGCGACGCGAGCAACATCGCCACCGAGATCGCCCGCGACGGCGACGACTACGTGGTCACCGGGCGGAAGTGGTTCGCCAGCTCGGCCGCCGACCCGCGCTGCCGGGTGCTGTTCGTCCTGGGCCGTACGGACCCGGACGCGCCGCCGCACCGCCGCCACTCCGTGCTGGCCGTGCCCATGGACACGCCGGGCGTGGAGATCGTCCGTACGCTGCCGGTCATGGGGCGGCCCGGCGACCACGCGGAGATCGTCTTCGACGGCGCGCGGGTCCCGGCGCGCGAGCTGATCGGCGACGAGGGCGCCGGGTTCGCCGCGGGCCAGGTACGGCTCGGCGCCGCGCGCGTGCAGCACTGCATGCGGCTGATCGGGCTGGCCGAGCGCGGGCTGGCGCTGCTGGCGCGGCGCGCCGAGGCGCGGGTGGCGTTCGGCGGCCCGCTGTCCGCGCAGGGCCTGCTGCGCGCGCAGGTCGCGGAGTGCCGCCTGGCCATCGACCAGGCGCGGATGCTGGTGCTGCGCACCGCCGCGCTGGTCGACGCGGTCGGCGCGCGCCGCGCCCGTACGGAGATCTCCGCGATCAAGGTCGCCGTGCTGCGCGCCGCCCTGCTCACCCTGGACCGCGCCATCCAGGTGCACGGCGCCCTCGGCGTCACCGACGACGTCCCCCTGGCCCGCTGGTGGACCCACGCCCGCGGCCTCCACATCGCCGACGGCCCCGAAGAGGTCCACCTCGAGGTCATCGCCCGCACGGAGTTCCGCCGCCACCGGGAGGCGACAGCATGAGGACACGGCAGCCGGGAGCCGCCGGGGCACCCGAATTCCGTACGCACCGGGAGGCGAACGCATGAGGGCGTGGCAGGTGACGGCCGTCGGGGAGCCGGAGGAGGTGCTCCGGCTCGTGGACGTGCCGGAGGCGGTGGCCGGGGACGGGGAGGTCGTGGTGGAGGTCGCGGCGGCGGCGCTCGGGTTTCCCGACCTGCTGACCTGCCAGGGGCTCTACCACGACAAGAAGCCGGTGCCGTACGTGCCCGGCGGCGAGCTGGCCGGGACCGTGGCGGGCACCGGGCGGCGGGTGATCGTCAACCCCGGCGGCGCGGGCGCGCTGTGCGAGCGGACCGCCGTACGCGAGGACGCGCTCCTGCCCATCCCCGACGACCTGCCCGACGCGAAGGCCGCCGCGCTGTTCGTCGCGTACCAGACCTCCTACATGGCGCTGTTCCGCCGCGCCCGGCTCGTCGACGGGGAGACGCTGCTCGTGCACGCCGCGGCCGGCGGCGTGGGCAGCGCCGCCGTACAGCTCGGCCGGGCGGCGGGCGCGCGGGTGATCGCCACCGCGGGCGGCCCCGAGAAGGCGCGCGTGTGCCGCGACCTAGGCGCCGACGCCGTCATCGACTACCGCTCCGACGACTTCGTGGCCGCCGTGAAGGACCTCACGGACGGCCGCGGCGCGGACGTCATCTACGACCCCGTCGGCGGCGACGTGTTCGACAAGTCGCGGAAGTGCGTCGCCGTCGAGGGCCGCATCCTCGTCGTCGGGTTCGCGTCCGGCCGCATCCCCGAGATGAAGGTCAACCACGCCCTCCTGAAGAACTACTCCGTGGTCGGCTTCCGCACCCGCCCGTTCCGCGACGACCCGGTGTACCGCCGCGAGGTGCACGACGACCTGCTGCGCATGTACGCACGCGGCGCGATCGACCCGCTGGTCCACGAGGTGCCGTTCGCCGAGGCGCCCGCCGCGCTGGCCCGCCTGGGCGCCCGCGGCACCACCGGCCGCACGGTCGTCCGCGTCCGCTGACCAGCCGCCCGTACGGGCACCGCACCACCAGAGGGGAAGTCATGCCTGAAAACGCGCGCCTGCCGGTGAGCGCGAAGATCGCCGGCCTGGTCGACATCGAGCACCCGGTGTTCGGCTTCAGCCACAGCACCGACACGGTCGCCGCGGTCACCAACAACGGCGGCCTCGGCGTCTGGGGCGCCACCCGGTCCACGCCCGAGGAGATCGAGGCGGGCCTGGCGAAGATCCGCGCGGCCGTCGGCGGCCGCCCGTTCGGCGTCGACCTGGTGCTGCCCAAGGGCATGCCGGAGCGCGACGACCGGTCGGCGATCGAGGCGGGGATCCCCGACGGGCACCGCGCGTTCGTGTCCGGCATCGCCCAGACGTACGGCGTGCCCGACGACGGCGGCGCCGGGATGCGGTCCCGGTTCGTCCGGTCGGAGGAGTCCGCACAGGCGCAGATCGAGAAGGTGCTGGCCGCCGACGTGGACGTGTTCGCGCTCGGCATCGGCAGCCCGCCCGAGGTGATCACCGCGGCGAAGGAGCGCGGCAAGCGGGTCGTGTCGCTGGTCGGCGCGCCGCGGCACGCCCAGGCGGCGCTGCGGCTCGGCGCGGACATCCTGGTCGCGCAGGGGTACGACGCGGGCGCGCACACCGGCCCGATCGGCACGTTCTCGCTGGTCCCGAAGATCGCCGACCTGGCGGGCGACGTTCCGGTGCTGGCCGCGGGCGGCGTGGCCACCGGACGGCACATCGCGGCGGCGCTGGCGCTCGGCGCGGCCGGCGTGTGGATGGGCTCCGCGTGGCTGGTCACCCGCGAGGAGAACACCGACCCCGTGGTGCTGCGAAAGCTGCTGGCCGCCGGCATCGAGGACACCGTGATCTCCCGCGCCGACAGCGGGAAGACGCTGCGGCAGATCCGTACGGCCTGGAGCGACGCGTGGTCCGCCGACGACGCGCCCGCGCCGCTGCGCATGCCGTACCAGGACATTCTCGTGGGCGACCTGCTCGGCGCGATCGACCGGCACAAGGTCGAGCCGCTGATGCACAGCCCGGCGGGCCAGTCCATCGGCTACTTCGACGAGGAGACCACGGTCGCCGACGTGATCGCCGGGCTGGTCGCCGAGGCCCGCCGCACCCTGGCCGGACTGGGCTAGCCCGTACGGCCCGGCCGGTCCGGGCCGGGCCGTACGGGCCGGTCGTTCGTACGTGCGTGACAAACGGGCGCGCGGAATCGTGGGGCCGGGGCGTGGAGGCGCCACGCCCCGTAGCGATGTAATCGCACTCGCACACCCCCCCGTGTGAGGAGCGCCCCCATGCCCCACCCTCGGACCCGTACGGCGCGGGCCGCGATCGCCGGCGCGGCGGTCCTGCTGGCCGCGGCCCTCGGCACCGCCGCACCGGCCGCCGCCCAGACCTCGTACAAGGTGAACTACTCCTGGTCGAACGCGTTCGCCACCAGCCTCGACCCGGGCAAGGCGCCGCCGGGCGCGAACGACTGGTCCTGCGCGCCCAGCGCCGCGCACCCGCGCCCGGTCGTCCTCGTCCACGGCACGTTCGAGAACCAGGCGAACAACTGGCAGGGCGCCGCGCCGATCCTCGCGAACCACGGCTACTGCGTCTTCAGCTTCAACTACGGCGGCAGCGCGCTGTCCGGCCCCGTCATGGGCATCGAGAAGATCGAGGACGGGGCCGCGCAACTCGCGGCGTTCGTCGACCGCGTGCGCGCGGCCACCGGTACGGACAAGGTCGACCTCGTGGGCCACTCCCAGGGCGGCATGATGCCCCGGTACTACCTGAAGAACCTGGGCGGCGCCGCCAAGGTGCACACCCTCGTCGGCATCACCCCGTCGAACCACGGCACGGACCTCGACGGCATCGCCGAGCTCGGCAAGCTGATCGGCGTCATCGGGCCCGTCAGCGCGGCCTGCCCCGCGTGCGGCGAGCAGATCCAGGGCTCGTCGTTCCTGACCGCGCTCAACGCCGGCGGCGACACCGTGCCGGGCGTCTCCTACTACACGATCGTCACGAAGAACGACGAGGTCGTGACCCCGTACACGTCCGGCGAGCTGACCGGCCCGAACACCACGAACGTGGTCCTTCAGGACCAGTGCCGGCTGGACCAGTCGGACCACCTGGAGGCCCCGTACAGCCCGGTCGTGCTGCACCTGGTGCTGAACGCCCTCGACCCGGACCACCCCGGCCCGGTGCCCTGCCAGGTGGTGCTCCCGCTGACCGGCCCGACCGGCCCGGTCACCGGCTCCTAGCCCGCCTCGGGACGAACGTCCCCGTACGGGTGACCTCAGGGCCCTTCGGCGCGCGCCGATCTTCCGTGAGCGTGGGGATCACCCGTTCGGTCGGGGGGACCTTGGAGGAGCCGATGACGGAGTCCGCGAGCACGCCCCGGGTGGTCGTGGGCATCTCGGACACGCCGGCCGCGCGCGCCGCGCTGGCCGTCGCGATCGAGGAGGCGCGGGGGCGCGGCGCCGAGCTGGTCGCGGTGCGGGCGTGGGGGCCCGCGGCCCAGCCGGCGGCGCGCGACCTCGACATGCCGGGGCTGGCCGACGAGCTGACGATCCGCGCGGACGACGCCATC
>DASXYG010000064.1:0-22451 GCA_036502625.1 Streptosporangiaceae bacterium | reverse complement strand
AGCGCATCACGAACCTGGCCCGCCGCGGGTTCGTACGCACGACCGGGCGCGGCCGGATGACGGCGGGCACGTGGCGGCCGGGCCTCTCGCCGGACGTGGCGGGCCGCTCCAGGTCGGCGAGGATCCGCCCGCGCAGCTCCGCGCCCGGTTCGCACGCGGGCATCAGCGCGGCCACGCGCGCCAGGGGGTGCGGCGAGCGGACGATCTCGCCGAGCGACCCGCCCTCGGCGACGCCCACGTGGTTCTCCGCGGTCAGCGCGTCGACGAAGAGGTCGCGCGCGTCGGCGGCCAGCCGCTCCGCGTGCTCCACGGGCAGGCCGAACACCTCGGCGAGGTCGGCCGCGACGAGGCCGTAACGCAACGTCAGCTCGGCGGCCTCAGCGTCGCGCGCCGGGAGCCGGGTGAAGACCTTGGCCAGCGCGCGCGCCTCGCGGTCGTCGTCGTCGGCCACGGGGGCGGTGACACGCAGGCCGCGCATGCGGCATTCCGTACGGGCCAGCGCGAACGCGCGCACCCGTCCGCCGCCCGCCGACCACGCGCGCAACATGGCACGGTGAAACGCGTTGGCGGCAATTTCGGAATCGCCGCACAACGAAAGGCAGTATGTGTAGACGGGGCCGGCATTGGTGTCATAGAAGGCCGCGATGTCTCCGTCACTGAGGGGATCGACAGAATTCACGTCCGCGTCTCCTTGTCCCACGGCGGACCACCATACGCGGTCGGACAGCCTCGCGGAACCGATCCCGTTGGGCTGTGTTGAGTAACGCACGGCCTCCATTTCCTTTTATCCACCCGGATACCCGATTGCCCCGATAAGGCATTTTCCGGAGGCCGTCCGCGATCCAGCGCGCCGGATCTTCTCGATTGGACCGGCCTTGACGAATCGTCATCGTACGATCACGTTATGCAGTCAAGGGGCCACGATCGATCGGGGGCTGCATGACCTATTCCTGGCCGGCGATCGTCGGCATCCTCGTGCTCATGCTGATGGCCGGCACGCTGATCGCGCGCTGGTTCCGCATAGCGCGCGACGACCGCGAGGGCCTGGTCGGGGCGCTGATCGCGCCCACGCTGCTGGCCGTCTACCTGGTGGTGTCCGCGCTCGGCATCGTGATCGGCTGGGAGAACACCGACGCGGGCAAGAGCGAGGTCGCGGACGAGGCGGTGACCGTGACCAACCTCTACTGGGTGGCCGGCACGCAGCCCGCCGACGGCGCCGTCAAGCGCGACCTCCGCGCGTACGTCACCTCGGTCGTCCGCGACGAGTGGCCCGCGATGGCCGACGGCGACCTCAGCGACACCACCGACCAGCACCTCCGCGACCTCCGCCGCTCCGTAGCCGGCATCAAGGCGAACAGCTACTCCACCGCCGAGGACCGCATGCTCGCCCTGCAGGACGTCGACAAACTCGTGGAGCTCCGCTCCGACCGCGACAACGTCGCCGGCCCCGCCGTCCCCCCGCTCCTGGTCGCGGTGACCCTCCTGACGGCCCTGATCGTCGCCGCCCTCCCCTTCGCCGCCGGCGCGGGCGGCTCCCGCGCCAACATCTTCTGGTCGGTAGTCAGCCTCGCCTTCGTAGCCGGCTCCGCCGCCCTCTTGCTCCTCCTGGACAACGCCTACGCCGGCCCCCTGGCGGTAACCCCAACCGCCATCTCCGACACCCTCACCACCTTCACCCACATCGACCAAACCCTCCGCTGACCGACCGTCCGTACGGACGCGGGGGGTGGCAAGGGCACACCCTCCCGGCCCGAGGGGGCGAGGCCCGTACCTGCCCCGCCCGAGATGGGGGCGAGGCTCCTACCGCAAGCCCGAGGCGAGGGCGAGGCTCCTTACCGACCAGCCCGAGGCGGGGCGAGGCCCGTACCGTCAGCTCCGGGCGCCGAGCACCGCCACGGCGATCACGCCGATCACGATCACCATCATGATCGGCAGCGTCCCGAGCCCGTCGGAGGTCTGCTGGCTCCCGGGCCCCGGCATCGGCGGCACCCGCGGCGCCGCGCGCGGCGGCGCGGGCGGCTTGGGCACGGGCACCGACGGCGCCGGTTGACGCGGCGCAGGCGGCGGCACCGCATGCCGTACGGGAGGCGCCCCCGGACTACCGGGCCGCGCCGGCACCGGCACCGCCGTCCGCGGCGGCCGAGGCGGCACGGGACGCCCGGTCACGGTCGGCCGAGGCGGCACGGGACGCCCGGTAACCGTAGGCCGCGGCGGCACGGGCACCCCGGTTACGGTCGGCCGAGGCGGCACCGGCCGCCCCGTGAGCGTCGCCGGAGGCGGCACCGGCTCCCCCGTAACGGTCACCCGCGGCGGCACCGGCTGCCCCGTCACCGTCACCCGAGGCGGCACAGGCACCCCGGTAACGGTGACCCGAGGCGGAACCGGCACCCCGGTCACCGTGGCCTGAGGCGCCACGGGCACCCCGGTCACCGTGGCCTGGGGCGGCGCGGCCTGCCCCGTGACCGTGCCCCGAGGCGACACAGGCTCCCCCGTGACCCCATGCCACGGCGGCCCGGGCCGCGCGGTCACGGTCCTGATGACGGGCGGCGGCAACGGCACCACCGCCACCCCCGGCGGCACCGACCCCCCAGGCACCCCGGACCCGGACGGCACAGGAATCCCGGTCCGTACAGGCGGCGACCCCACCACCCCCGGCGTCCCGCTCACGCCCGGCGTCCCCACCCCGGCGGACCCGGCCACGGGCGGTACCCCAGCCCCAGGCGACCCGGCCACGCTCGGCACCCCCACCCCGGGCTCCCCCGGAAACGTCGGCCCACCCGTCCCAGGCGACCCGGCCACGGTGGGCACCCCCACCCCAGGCGACCCCGCCACGCTCGGCGCCGCCACCCCAGCGGACCCCGCCACGGGCGACACCCCAACCCCAGGCGACCCGGCCACGCTCGGCACCCCCACCCCAGGCAACCCGGCCACAGGCGGAACCCCAACCCCGGGCGTCCCGGTCACGGGTGGCACCCCCACCCCCGCGGTCGCTCCCACGGGCGGTGCGGCGCTCCCCGGGAACGTTGGCTTCTCGGGGGGAGCCTGGCCTGGGATTACGGGGAGGGGCGGCAAGGGGATTCCGGACAGGGGTGGGACGATGATCACCACGGGTGGCTCCGCGTCCGGCCACCGCCCCTCCGGGCACGGCACCCCGCACCCCACCCCCGGCACCGCGACCACCACCCCGTACACACCCCCGGGCTCTCCCGGCCACCCGGGCCACACCCCGCCCCCGCCCTCGTACGGGCAGCAACCCGCCGCCCCCACCCCCGCCTCAGGATGCGCCGCGGCGCCCGGGCTGAGCATCATCAGGAACCCGAGCGCCCCCGCCACCCCCAGCGCGCGTACGGCACGCCCCGGCCGCATCACGCCGCCGCCGGACGGGGCACGCCGTAGCCGCGCTCCCCCGGACCCCGCGACGCCCGCATCCGCCACCCATCGCTCGACTACGTACAGCAGTCGAAACGTTACCTTCCGGCATCGAAGATCGGGGGTCACACACGGGAGTCGCTCGGCTCAGCCCGGTTCGCCCTCCTCGGAAACCGGCTCGGGCTCCGGTCGCGGCGCGGCTCCGAGGGCGATCGTCACCAGCGCGGCCGCGAGCATGCACGCGCCCGCGACCCACAGCCCGGCGCGTTCGCTCCCGGTCAGGTCGGTGAGCCAGCCGGTGATGTACGGCGCCGCGAACCCGCTCACGTTGCCCAGCGAGTTGATCAGCGCGATGCCGCCCGCCGCGGCAGCGCCGGTCAGGAACGTGGACGGCAGCGCCCAGAACGTCGGCAGCCCCGCGAAGTACCCGATGGCCGTGAGCGTCACGGCCCCCATCACGAGGATGGGGCTGCCCAGGTAGAGCGCGATCGGGATGCT
Organism: Streptosporangiaceae bacterium; assembly: GCA_036502625.1. Classification (GTDB taxonomy): domain Bacteria; phylum Actinomycetota; class Actinomycetes; order Streptosporangiales; family Streptosporangiaceae; genus DASXYG01. Next base: position 18,584 of record DASXYG010000064.1, on the reverse strand, counting down.
CACCCCGGCGAGGATCAGCGGCCCGGCCACATGCCACACGCGTTCCTGCCGCCGGTCGCCGTGCCGCCCCCACACGATCATCACGACGGCGCCCACCGCGTACGGGATGGCCGTGATCAGCCCGGCCTGGACGATCGACATGTGCAGCCCGAACTGCGCCTTGAACCCGTCCACGATCGTCGGCAGGAAGAACGTCAGCGCGTAGCCGCCGTACGTCGTGCCGAAGTAGACGAATGCCAGCGCCAGCATGCGCGGGCTGAGCAACGCGCGCCGCAGCGTCCACGGGTGCGCGCGCTCCCGCTGCCGCCCCTCGTCCGCGAGCGTCGTGGTCAGCCACGTACGTTCGTCGTCGTCCAGCCATTTCGCCTGGTCGGGCCGGTCGGTCAGGTAGAACCACACGGCCACCGCGAGCAGCAGCGCCGGGATGCCCTCGACGAGGAACATCATCCGCCACCCGGACAGCCCGAACGCGCCGTGCAGCCCCCCGATGATCGCGCTCGACAGTACGGACCCCACGGCCGTCGAGACCGGGATCGCCGCCATGAACATCGACACGACCTTGGCCCGCTCGGACGCCGGGAACCACAGCGTCAGATAGAAGATGACCCCCGGGAAGAACCCGGCCTCGGCCACCCCCAGCAGGAACCGCAGCACCATCAGGATGGGCCCGTTCGGCGCGAACGCCGTGAGCGTGGCCACCAGCCCCCAGGTGATCATGATCCGCGCGATCCACCGCCGCGCGCCGAACCGGTGCAGCGCCAGGTTGCTCGGCACCTCGAGCAGCAGGTAGCCGATGAAGAAGATCCCCGATGCGAACCCGAACGCCGTCGCGCTCAGCTTCAGCTCGTCCGTCAGCCCGTTCGGCCCGGCGAAGCCGATGTTGACGCGGTCCAGATAGTTGACGAAGTAGAGGAGACAGAGGAATGGGACGAGCCGCAGCGCGACCTTCCGCACCACTCGGGGCTTCATCCCCGCGTCGATCTTCGTACCGCCCATCCGCGAATTGCAGGCCCCACCCGCCGCACTGTCAATACCCCATTACGCCCCCACCCGCATCACACCTGCACAATCCACCGAAATCTTCCGACCGCGCACATCCTCGACGGCCGGACCCATCTCCACGGGCCTACTCGGCCGCGTCAAGGGCGGGCGCCACCGCGGACAGCGCCACCCGAAGGAGCTCGGGCAGCGACCCCGTCGGGATGAGCAGCCCGGACGCCGTCGGGGCCGGCCCGGTCCAGCGGGCGAGCGCCACCCGTACGGCCGCGGCCACGCACGCGGCGAGCACCTGCGGTGTCGGCCCGTCGCTGTCCGCGACGCGCGCGGCGATGGCCTCGGCCAGCGGCTCCTCGACCGCGGCGGGCGTCGCCAGGAACGCGTCGCGGATCGCGGGCCTGGTCGTGAGCAGCAGCAACACGTCGCGCGCCTGCTCCCCCGGCGCGGTGTACTGCTCCACCACCGCGTCCGTCACCGCCTCCGAAAGCCGTACGCCCGCGGCCCGCGCGGCCACGGCGGCGGCGATGCGCGACTCGCGCTCACTGGTCACGGCCGCGGCGATCGCCTGCTCCCGGCTGGAGAAGTAGTTGTTGTACGTCCGCGGCGAGACCCCCGCCGCCTCCGCGATGTCGCTCACCCGCACGTCGTCCGGCCCGCGCTCGAGCGCCAGCCGCAGCGCGGCCGTACGCAGCGCCTCACGCGTCGCCCGCTTCTTCTGCTCACGCAGCCCGCCCGGTCTCGCCACCGCGCCAGCATCCCAGAGACATGCGCGTACGCAAAATTGCGTGCACGCACTTTTATGCCCTAGCCTCGACCTCCAGCACACCCCCAGACGAAGGAGACGGCCATGCGCGCCAAGGGCATCAGCTACGACACGGGCTTCGTCCGGTCCGGCGGCACCTCACGTCCGGCGTTCGACCCGGACGAGGTCCGCCGCGAGCTGCGCATCATCCGCGACGACCTGCACTGCACGGCGGTCCGCGTGATCGGCGGCGACCCGGACCGGCTCGAGCTCACCGCCTCGTACGCCGCCGACCTCGGCCTCGAGGTCTGGTTCTCCCCGTACCCGCTGGAACTGGACGAGGCCGAGATGCTGGCCCTGTTCGCGGACTGCGCCGAGCGCGCCGAGCGGATCCGCGGCCGCGGCGCGGAGGTCGTGTTCGTCACCGGCGCCGAGATGGCCCTGATGAACCACGGCTTCCTGCCGGGCGCCACCCAGGAGGAGCGCCTCCGTCTGCTGCTGGGCGACCGCGCGAGCCTGCCCGAGCGGATCGGCGCGATCAGCGCGCAGGTCAACGCGTTCCTCGCGCAGGCGGTCGCGACCGTACGCGCCCGCTTCGCCGGCCCCGTCACGTACGCGGCCATCCCCCTGGAACGCGTCGACTGGACCCCGTTCGACATCGTCTCCGCCGACCTCTACCGCTCCGCCGAGGTAGCCGACCGCTTCGCCGACGGCGTCCGCAGCCTCGTCGCCCAGGGCAAGCCGGTCGCGATCACGGAGTTCGGCTCCGCCGCCTACCGCGGCGCCGCCGACAAGGGCGCCCTCTTCATGGACATCGCCGAGCTCGACAGCCGAACCGGCACCCCATTGCGCCTAACCGGCGCCTACGAACGCGACGAACCCGCCCAAGCCGCCTACATAACCGAGCTCCTGGAGATCTTCGACTCGGCCGGCGTAGACGCCGCTTTCGTCTTCCTCTTCCGCCTGGACGGCTGGCCCCACCACCCCACCGCCGCCCCCGAACACGACCTCGACCGAGCCAGCCCCGCCATCGTCAAACTCCAAACCACCCCGCCCCCCACCACGTACCCCGACCTCCCCTGGGAACCAAAGGCGGCCTTCACCGCAATAGCCGCCAAGTACGCCCCCTGACCCCCTCTGCCAAATACGCACCGCCCCCCGATCCCCGCTACCCTTAGCGTTCGCGGGCCGTTAGCTCAACTGGCAGAGCAGCAGACTTTTAATCTGCGGGTTCTGGGTTCGATCCCCAGGCGGCCCACCGCCTTGACCAGCAGGAACAATGCATCGGGGTGGCTTCACCTCTGAGATCCGTTGCAGTTCTCGTTGCAGTTTCTCCCGTGGGTACCCGAGCACGGTGCGCTGGTTCATCACCACAGCGGCGCGCCGCCACGGCGCGAGGTCCTGCCGGTGGAGTTCGTCGGGCGTTCCACCACCGCTCCTGTGTGAAGCGAATCTGAAACCGCCTCTTGACGGCCGCACGGTCCGCCCCTCATTCTCTGCTACGTATCCATCGAGCCGAGGGAGCTGGGCGTGCCCGCGCCATCATGGCCGCCACCAGGTCGTCCACCGCCCCGTCCGAGGACATCAAGACCGTCCAGTCCAACGTCCGCGGCTTCGCCGTGGCGCAGGGGGAGTCGATGCCGGAGATCGAGGTCGAGACCGCTCCGGGCGTCGTCCTCGGTCACCGCCACACGGCCCGGACTCACCCGCCGTCCTGGTGACCACCAGCGAGCGGTTGCCGACGAGTTCGCGTACGAGCATGTGCAGATGCTCACCGGGAACCCGCGTGAGGCTGCCCACCGCGCGACGCCCCCTCACGGTGTCCGCACCGCGTACGCCGTGCCGGCGCGTAGGGAGACCTTGGTAGCCCGCTGACGGGTGCGGGTCCGTTCCTGATCGCCCGCTGTGTGCAGAACCAAGAAGGCAGGTAGGTCCGTCTCCTTTCGTAAGGCCGAGATCTGTATTCCTCCTTTGCGGTCGAGAACTGATGAGCGTTTCCGCTCCTTCGCCACTGAAATCACCGGTGCGGGAGCTTCACAAGGAGGAAATTCATGGAGCTCTGGAAGCGTGGTGGCGCCGCCGCCGCCATCGTCGTGAGTTGCGCGATCGCCCTGCCGGGCTGTGCCAAGAACACCGAGCAGACCGGCAACCCCACCGGTCCGGAGGCGGTGGCCACCAAAGACGCCAAGCTGGCCGGCCTGGTGCCCGCGGCGATCGCCAAGAAGGGCTACCTGAAGATCGGCATCGGCCCGAACTACTCCCCGAACGAGTACCGCGACTCCAGCAGCAAGATCGTGGGCTGGGACGTCGAGATCGGCGACGCCATGGCCGCGAAGCTGGGCCTCAAGGCGAAGTACGTCGAGTCGCACTTCCCGGAGATCCTGTCGGGCCTGGGTACCGGGACGTTCGACATCGGGATCTCGTCGTTCACCGACACCAAGGAGCGCGAGAAGACGGTCGACTTCGTCGACTACTTCCAGGCCGGCACCCAGTGGGCGAGCGGCGTCGACGCCAAGATCGGCCCGGACAACGCGTGCGGCAAGACGGTCGCCGCCCAGAGCAACACCAACCAGTTGCTCGAGTACCTGCCCGCGCTCAGCAAGAAGTGCGTGAAGGCCGGAAAGCCCGCGATCAAGATCGACTCCTACGACGACCAGACGCAGGCCACCACCGCTGTGTCGCTGGGCAAGGCCGACGCGAGTGCGGCCGACTCCCCGGTGATCGCGTATGCCGTTAAGCAGAGCCACGGGAAGCTGCAACTGTCCGGCGGCATCATCGACGCCGCGCCGTACGGCATCCCGATCAAGAAGGGCTCCAAGCTCGGCCGCGCCATGGTGGCCGCGTTCGAGGCGCTGAAGAAGGACGGCACGTACGACAAGATCCTCAAGCGCTGGGGCGTCGAGGCCGGTTCCATGGACAAGTTCAGCGTCAACGGAGCAGCCTGACCGATGGCACAGCGTTCGGTAAGCCAGGCCCCGAGCGAGGTCGATGACGACATCTCCGCCGTCCGGCTGCGCCACCCGTGGAGGTGGGTGTCGGCGTCCATCGTCGTGATCTTGGCGGCGCTGTTCTTCATCAGTGCCGCGCAGAACGAGAACTACCTGTGGGGCACGTACCTGAAGTACCTCTTCGACCAGCGGATCTCGCTGGGCGCCGTCGTGACGATCGTGATCACCGTGATCTCGATGCTGATCGCGATCGTGGCGGGCCTGGTGGCCGCGGGCATGCGGATGTCGGAGAACCCGGTGCTCCGCTACGCCTCGTGGCTGTACATCTGGGTCTTCCGCGGCACCCCGGTGTACGTCCAGCTTGTCTTCTGGGGACTGTTCACGAGCCTCTATCCCATGATCGGGCTCAACATCCCCGGCATAGGGATGCTCTTCGGCGTCAACATCAAGGCGTGGTTCACGCCGATCGTGGCCGCCTGCATCGGACTCGGCCTGAACGAGGGCTCGTACCTGTCCGAGATCATGCGAGCCGGCATCATGTCGGTGGGTGAGGGGCAGCGCGAGGCGGCCATCGCCCTGGGCATGTCCAAGGGCAAGATGATGCGCCGGATCGTGATGCCGCAGGCGATGCGGGTCATCATCCCCCCGACCGGCAACTCGCTGATCGGCATGCTGAAGACCACGTCCCTGGTGGTGGCGATCCCCGTCTCGGTCGAGCTGTACGTCCGGGTGCGCGACATCTCCGGTGTGCTGTACCAGCCGATCCCGCTGCTGCTGGTGGCGTGTACGTGGTACCTCGCGATGACGAGCGCGCTGATGGTGGGCCAGCACTTCCTGGAGAAGCACTTCGCGCGCGGCGCCTCACGGGTGCTGAACGATCGTCAGCTTCAGCAACTCGCCGAGGCGGCCGACAAAGACGGTGAGCGGCCATGACGGACCGGACGAACGGAAGCGGGACGGGCCCGGCCCAGCCCTTGATGGTCGACGCGCGGAACGTGCGCAAGCACTTCGGCGCGCTGAAGGTCCTGAAGGGCATCTCGCTCGAGGTGGAACCGGGTGCCGTCATGGTGCTGGTCGGGCCTTCGGGATCGGGCAAGTCCACGTTCCTGCGGTGCATCAACCACCTGGAGCACGTCAACGGCGGGCGCCTGTACGTCGACGGCCATCTGGTCGGGTACCGCGAGCATGCCGGCAAGCTGCACGAGCTGCATCCGAAGGAAGCCGCCAAGCAGCGCCGTGATATCGGCATGGTCTTCCAGCTCTTCAACCTGTTCCCGCACATGACGGCGCTGGAGAACGTCCTTGAGGCGCCCGTCCAGGTCAAGGGCCAGAGCAAGGGCGCCGCGGCCGAACGCGCCCGGCACCTGCTCGACGAGGTCGGCATGGCGAGACAGGAGAACGCGTACCCGGCGCAGTTGTCCGGAGGGCAGCAGCAGCGGGTGGCGATCGCGCGGGCGCTGGCCATGGATCCCAAGCTGATGCTCTTCGACGAGCCGACGTCGGCACTCGACCCGGAGCTGGTGGGAGAGGTGCTCGAGGTCATGCGACGGCTGGCGAAGACCGGCATGACCATGATCGTGGTCACCCACGAGATGGGGTTCGCCCGCGAGGTGGGCGACCACATGGTCTTCATGGACGATGGCATGGTCATCGAACGGGGGGCACCCGCAGACGTCCTCGACAACCCCACGCACGAACGGACCCGCGCCTTCTTCTCGAAGGTGCTCTAGATCAGGTGGGAGCAGCGTTGACGTACGGCGGCACCGTCGCGGCCGGAGTGGGCTGGGACAGCGCGGACATCGCCCGGAACTGGCCCGGACTGCCGCCCCTGGCGGGCGACGCGACGGCCGACGCGTGCGTGGTGGGCCTCGGTGGCAGCGGTCTGGCGGCCATCGACGCCCTGCTGGACCGCGGGCTCTCGGTGATCGGACTGGACGCCGGCCGGGTCGCGGCGGGCGCCGCCGGCCGCAACGGCGGCATTCTTTCCGGTGGCGGCGCGATGTCGCTGGCGTCCGGCGCCAACGGTGTCAGCCGGGCCGACAAGATCGCGCTGTACTTCGACAGCGACGCCGAGTTGCGGCACCTCGAGGAGCGACTCGGATCCGCGGTCGTGCAGCGGGTGCCGCTGTACCGGATCGCCGGTTTCGTCCGGGGGCCGCGTGACGAGGCCGAGCGGAAGATCGAGGCCGCGCACCTCGATGACCTGCGCGCGGGCGCCGCCGTCATGCGCGAGGCCGGCATACCGGTCGAAGACTACGAGGGCGAGCTGGGCCGCGGCCTGCGGCTGCCGAACCGGGGCCGCGTCAACCCGGCCGTACGCGCCCTGGAACTGGCGACCCAGTGCCGTACGCGCGGTGCCGTGCTGCACGAGAACACCCGGGTCACGGGCCTCGAGGCGGGTGCCGTGCACACCGGGCAGGGCTCCGTACGGGCGCGCGTCGTGGTCGTCGCCGTGGACGGCAAGCTCGACGTCCTGCTGCCGCAGCTAGCGGGCGCCGTCCGGACGGTACGCCTGCAGATGATCGCCACCGCGCCGTTGTCGCGCCGGGTCCTGGATGGTGTGCTCGGGTGCCGGGACGGCTTCGAATGGATGCAGCAGGACGACGGGGGCCGGCTGCTCATCGGCGGCGGACGCGACCAGTACGAGGCCGACGAGAACACCGTCGACGATCACCCCACCGAGCAGGTGCAGCGCTGGATCGATCAGCAGGCCGAGCGCGCCGCGGGTGAGCCCGTCACGGTGACACACCGCTGGGCGGCCTCGGTCGGCTACACCACCGACCGGCGCGCCCTGTGCGTACCGGTGCATGACCAGATGATCGCCGTCGGCGGCTACTCGGGCTCCGGCAACCTGGTCGGACCGCTGGCGGCACGCACGGCGGTCGCCCGCCTACTCGACGGCACGACCATTCCCGGCTACTTCCGCTCGGAGATCTGAACCGGCCGGCCCGCTCGGCGCGTTCCACCGGTCCGTACCGACCAGCTTTTAATCTGCGGGTTCTGGGTTCGATCCCCAGGCGGCCCACCAGAAGAGCCACCTCCCGACCGGCGTACTCCCGCAACTACCTCGCCCGAGACGGCCTCCACATGCGGTGCCGGCGCCTCCTCCAACGACGCCGGCACAACCCCCGTGATCCCGACTGGACCACCTACCGCATCCGGCCAGCCGGTCATCGTGCAGGTCCTGTGGGCATCTCGCCTCTATCAGGCGCGCCCTCGGCTTAGGCAGGTGTGGTGCTTGATGTGCATGTTGTGGTCGTAGAGCCGTAGGCACACTTTGACCCGGCTGCCCTCCTTCAAATGCAGAGGGTATTCATCATCTTTGTGCAGACTGGCACATGCTCCGCCACGGTAGGTGCCGTTGACCCAGACTCTGGCGCACGCCGTTGGGTAGCCGCTGGTCCAGTTGCTGACCGAGATGTGCTCCCCGTAGGCCCGAAACTCCGCGTCCGCGTGGCGGGTTTTCTTCGCCAGTTGCAGCCATAGGCTTCGGCCATTCTTATCCTTGTCGACGAAGTACCCGCCTTCACTGTGCCAGCCACCCGAGCGCAGCTCAGCGGGGTGCGTACTGTCGCCCGATGGTCGGGGATTCGTGTCGGCCGACGCTGCCGTACCGAGCCCGGCGAGCAGGGCGGTCACGGCCGCGATAGTGCCGAATTTGCGTGTGGTGTTCCCCGCGATATGCATTCGGGCCCCGTCCCCTTGGATTGGCGATTGCGTCGGCAAGTCTGACGGAAGGGGTCGCGCCGCGGAACGGGTGAATTGGCCAACGGACGAGAGTTCTCGGACAATCACACGTAGATTGGTGGTCTCCAGCAGCTCTCCCAGACGGCCCACCAGGAGGGCCGCGGCAAGGTCAGTGGGGATGGAGTTCCTCGTGGGCCTCTTCGAGGGAAGCGCCGGCCAACAGGGACTCGATTCCGGTTGTGAAGTTGGGGCAGGCCTGGATGTCGTCGTACGGGCAGGCCAGGCCGTGGGAGAGGGCCGTGCGGGCCGCCTGGGCCTGGGCGATTCGGTGGTCCAGCTCGGTGAGTTTGCGTTCGTACAAAGCGCGCCAATTGGTGCCGGGCTCCGCCCGGGACGCTACGAACGTCTTGACCTCGCGCAGCGTGAAACCGACGTCTCTCAGCAGGAGGATCACGCCGACCAGGCCGGCCGCGGACGGCGGGTAGCGGCGCCGGCCGGAGACGCGGGCCGGCGGCGGAAGCAGGCCGAGCTCCTCCCAGTAGCGCAATGCGGAGGTGGCGACGCCCGTACGGGTCGCCAGTTCGCCGATCGTCAACTGGTCGCTCATTTGACTTCAAGCCTACTTGAAGTCCTTGACTGGCGATCATGCAGACGGCACACACCTCTCTCAAGCAGCGCGCGATCAGATATCTCGTACGCCAGGCCCATCAGCCGCGGGGCGTTGTCGGGTGGGCGAACGGCTGGATGTTCGCCCTCCGCCCCTCCAACCGGCGGCGCAACATCTGGGCGGTGTCGTTGCTGGACGTACGGCCGACCGACCGGGTTCTCGAGATCGGCTTCGGTCCCGGGATCGCCATCGCCGCGTTCGCCGGCCGCGCCGTACGGGGCCACGTCTACGGCGTCGACCACTCGCGGGCCATGATCCGGCATGCCGCCCGTCGCAACGCCGCCGCCGTACGCGCCCGCCGCGTGCACCTCACGCAGGCCTCCGTGGAGCGGTTGCCGGACTTCGGCGACCCGCTCGACGTCATCCTCGCCGTCAACTCCCTGGGGTTCTGGCCCGATCCGGTGGAGCGACTTCGCGAGCTGCGCCGCCTGCTCCGGCCCGCGGGACGCATCGCGCTCGTCAGCCAGCCCCGCTGCCCCGGCGCCACACGGGACACCACGACCCGGGCCGCCCAGGAGCTCCGGGACCTGCTCACCCAGGCCGGCTTCGCCCACACCCGCGTCGCGACCCTCGACCTCGACCCGCCCGCCGCCTGCGTACTCGCCGCCAACCCGACCGGCACGGCCGCATGACCAACCGCCGGCTCGCACGCCTGGCCAAGGAGCCCTCGCACGGCTATCAGCTACGGGCGCGGCTGCGTGATGCGCTCGGGCCCCTCGGGGACGCGATGAACGACGGGCAGGTCTACGTCACGCTGACCCGGCTGGAGAAGGCCGGGCTGCTGGCGGTCGAGAAAACCGCCGCCGACGCCGAGCGGTCGGATCGCAAGGTGTACGCGCTCACGCCCGCGGGCCAGCAGCGGGTCGCCGAGTGGGTCGCCGACGTGCGGTGGCCGAAACCGGACCTCGCGGAGTTCCACCTCAAGCTCGCCGCGGCTGCCGCGGCCGGGCTGGCCGATCCGCTCACCATCGTCGACACCCAGCGCCGCGAGCTGCTGCTCGAGGGCGTCGTGCTCCGGCTCCAGGCGGACCTGCGCCGGCTCGAGGCATGTGAGAAGACCTGGACACGTCGAAGGAGTGGATCGTGAGCGACGCCGCCACGACGGCCGTGCTCCGCGTACGCGGGATGCGCAAGGAGTACGGCACGGGCGAGGGATTGGTACGCGCCGTCGACGGGGTCGATCTCGACATCGACGCGGGCGAGACGGTGGCGGTGATGGGGCCGTGTCGCTGAACGGCCGGCGCATCGACGACATCGGCGAGAAGGCCCTCGCCCGGCGGCGGGCCGCGGACCTCCTGGAGCAGGTCGGGATGGCCGAGCGGGCCCGGTTCCTGCCGTCCGCGCTGTCCGGCGGCCAGCGGCAGCGGGTCGCGGTGCCGCGTGCGCTGAGCAACGAGCCGCTGGTCGTCCTCGCCGACGAACCCACGGGCAACCTGGACAGCGCCGCCACCCTGGACGTCCTCCAGTTCTTCAGGGACCTGCGCGCGTCCGGCCAGACGCTGGTCATCGTCACCCACGACGCGCGGATCGCGGCCACCGCGGACCGGCTCATCACGATGCGCGACGGCGCGCTCGTGGACGAGACCCGGATGACCGGCGGCACGACCGGACGGCTCGGGGCGCTCGTCGGGCTGGAGGACTGACCGGGATGGGACGCATCCACCTCGTCGCCCGGCTGGCCCTGCGCGACATCGGGCGGCGGCGCACCGAGGCCGCCCTCCTGCTGATCGCCATCCTGGCCGCCACCACGACGCTGACGCTCGGGCTCGTCCTGCGCGACGCGGCCGGCGACCCGTACCAGAGCACGCGGGCGGCGACCAAGGGACCCGACGTGGTCGCCGGCGTCGCCAAGGCCGCCGACCTCGGCCGCCTGGAGAAACTGGCCACCGCCTCCGGCGTGACCGGGCACAGCGGGCCGTACCCGGTCGTCGCGGGGAAGCTCGCGGCGTCGGGCCGTACGTCGGACGTGCAGGTCGAAGGGCGCGACTCCGCCGCGGCGGCGGTCGACCAGCCCGCGGTGACGCGCGGCCACTGGGTCCGCAACGGTGGCGTGGTGCTCGAAGCGGCGTTCGCCAACTCCCTCGACGTGGGCGTCGGTGACTCGGTCACCCTGAGCGGCCGGTCGTTCACGATCGCCGGCGTCGCGGCCACCGCGGCCATGCCGCCGTACCCCGGTTCGTCCTGCATCGTCTCCACCGGCTGCGTCAACGGCGCCATCCCCAGAAACCAGAACCTGCCGACGGGGCTGCTCCACAACCCCGGGCTCGTCTGGCTCACGCAGGCCGACGTACGGAGCCTCGCCTCGGCCCGGAACCCGCTGTCGTACGTGACGGACCTCAAGCTGGCCGACCCGAACACGGCCCAGGCGTTCGTCAACCGCAACGGCGGCGACTGGCTACTCGGCCTGCTCGCCATGGCCAGCCTCTCCGTGCTGGTCGGCGGCCGGATGGCGGACCAGACGCGACGGGTGGGGCTCCTCAAGGCGGTCGGCGGAACCCCGGGGCTGGTCGCCGCCGTGCTGCTCGCGGAGTACCTCCTCGTGGCCGTCGTCGCGGCCGCGGCCGGGCCGGCGATCGGCGCGCTGGCCGCGCCGTTGCTCACCGACTCCAGTGCGGGCCTCGTCAGCAGCGCGGGGACGGCGCCGCTGAGCTGGTCCACGATCGGGGTGGTGACGGCCGTGGCGCTCGGCGTCGCGGTGGTGGCGACCGCCGTGCCGGCCGTACGCGCGGCCCGCTCCAGTACGGTCAGCGCGCTCGCCGACGCGGCACGCCCGCCCCGCCGTACGGGGTGGCTGATCGCCCTCTCGCGGCGGCTGCCCGTGCCGCTGCTGCTGGCCCTGCGGGTGACCGCCCGCCGACCGCGGCGGGTGGTGCTCGTGGTGGCCCTGCTCACCGCGATCCCGGCCCGCCTCGGCACCCGCCGCCCCATCACCGAGACGCTCCAGTCCGAAGCCGCCTGATGCCCCGTACGCGCCCGCCTCTGCGCGGGCCTCCCGCTAGCCGGTCTTCGTGATCGTGATCGAGAGGTCCGGCCACGGCGGCCGCCGCAGCATCGCCCCGGTCGCCAGGCCGGCCGCGACCAGCCCGATCAGCCCACCCAGCACGGCTATCCGCGTCCCGTCGACGACCGGCGTCCAGGAAGCCTTGCCGTCGCGCACGACGAACACCCCCATCGGCACGGCCCGCGCCCGCTTCCCACCCCTGACCCGCGCAACAGGAATCACCGTCGCCCCATCGGCCCGTTCGTACGCCTCCCCGAAAACCCGCTGAGCCACCTCACCACCCCGAACCCGGTCCAACGCCACTCCCATACCGCCCTCCGCTCCAATGCGCGATCAGTCGGACGACTTCTTCAGGACGACGGCGATCTCGATGGCCTGGCCCTGGCCGTAGCTGGGGGCGATGGTACTGGTCGAACCCCTTCAACCGGAGCTTGTACTTCAGCACCTTGTACTCCCACTGCGCGGCCGTCCGCGTCCCTTGGCTCGTCAACCACGGCGGAGCCATCGTTCCGCGAACGCGGCCGTGTTGCCGTGCGCGGCGCCGCATGGTCGGATGGTGGGCGTGGCTTTTCGTGCGGGGGATCGGGCGATCGCGTTGAGCGTTCAGCTCGCGGACGCGCACCAGGAGCTGCGGCGGCAGGTTACCGAGCTGCGGGACGGGCTCGGGCATCGGCGGCCGGGGGACGGCGTGCTCCTTACCCGTTGCCTCGCGTTCTGTGCCGCGCTCACCGTGCACCACCAGGGCGAGGACGACGGGATGTTCGCCGAGCTCCTGCGCGAGCGGCCGGATCTCGCGGGGACGATCGGCAAACTCGTCGAGGACCACGCGATGATCACCGCGATCCTGACCCGGGTGCGGGAGCTCGCCGACCGCGCGGGCGACGGCGGTGCAGACCTGGCCGCGGTCGGCGCCGAGCTCGACGGGCTGGCCGCGATCATGGAGTCGCACTTCACGTACGAGGAACGGACGATCAGCCGCGCCCTCGACGACGGCGCACCCGACACCGGCTGGCACGCCAAGGTCTTCGGGCTCCGTACGAACTGACCCGGTACGACCTGGCCGTCACGGTGCCGTGCGGAGTTGGATGCGGGGGAGGCGGCGGTAGTCCTCGCCCTGGATGGGGTGGAGGGCGTCGGACGGGACCCACTCCGCGCGTGGCCGCGGGTGGGCGCCGTGGTCGTCGATCCAGGTCACGCGGGCCCACCAGGAGCCGTCCACGTAGCGCGCCCAGCCCAGCATGAACACCGGGCGCTCCTCGTCGTCGCGCACCAGGCGGGCCAGCGGCGGATCGGGTGGGATCGGCACATCTCCGGGATACCCAGAGTCGGCGGGTTCCTCAGCGGTCGAACCGCCAGCGGGACGCGCCCGACGGCGCGGACGTGCCGATGCCGAAGGCGGTGTGGAACGTCAGGCGGTAGAGGTGCCAGGGCGGCGGGCCGGCGCTCGGGGCGTTGAACGGGGCGACGAACGCGTCGCCGGCGACCTCGGCGGGCCACCCCACCTGGCGGTACGCGGCCGCGAGCGACTCCAGGACCGCCGAGTCGGTGACCCGGGCGGCGGTGCCCTCGAAGACGAGGTGGATGTCGGGGGTGACGATGGACAGTGTCGCGGCGGGGTTCGCGGCCAGGTTGCGCGCCTTGCGGGCGCCGGGGCCGCTGATGAAGTAGAGGTCGCCGTCGTGCCACAGGGCGCCCACGCCGGCCGAATGCGGACGGCCGTCGGGGCGTACGGTCCCGAGGAACGCCGCGCCCGCGGGCCCGCCCGAGGACTCGAGCGCGGCGCGCGCCCGGCTCCAGGGCGGCGCCTGCCCGGGGTCCGCGCTGTCCGGGCCCACGGCATGGCCATCGTGGTTGAGGTCAACGGTCTCGTAAGGCTCTGCGTACGGCATGGTCGCTCCTCCGGCGGTGGGTCATTCCGCTCCGTATCGACCCCCGGACGGGACGAAAATCATCGCCCTAGCCGGGATCGCGCTCGGCAGGGAACAGGATCGTGCTGAGCAGGTACGGCGTACGGCCCGGCGCGGGTTCGTTGCCCATCCGGCTCCGCAGCGAGACGAGCATCTCACCGAGCATGGCCTCGAGCTCGTCGCGGCTGAGCCAGATCGTGCCCTGCCGGTACGAGACCGGGTCGGTGGCGGGGTCGGACCCCTCGCGGTCGAGGTAGGCCTCGAACTCGGCGATCAGCACCGCCATGGCCGCGGCGAACCCCTTGCGGTGGTCGTCGCGCGACATGGCGGCGGCCGCGCCGGCGTCGATCACCGGACGGTCCTGGCGCAGCCGGTACGTGCGCTCCACGGCGCCGCGCACCCGCCGCTCGCCGTCCACCTCGAGGAACCCGCCCTCGGTCAGCCGCGCGACGTGCCGGTAGACGGTCACCTTCGCGACGCCGGGCAGGCGGGCGCCGAGCTCCGCGGTGGTCAGCGCGCGCCCGCCGGAAAGCGCGTGCACGATGCGCAGCCGTACGGGATGCAGGAGCAGGTCGACGGTGTCCATGGCCCGTACTATTTCACATGCGATACCTTTATCGATTGTGAAAACGATGGACGGCGGCATGCGGGACGCTCGCGGGCGCACGGTACCGGTCAACGGCGGTTCGGTGTACGTCGAGGAGTCCGGCACGGGTCCGGGCGCGGTGGTCTTCGAGGCGGGCATGGGCTGCGGCCGCACCTGCTGGGACCCGGTGCTGCCCGCGCTGGCCGGCCGGGCGCGGCTGGTCGCGTACGACCGCGCGGGCCGCGCGCGCACCGGCGCGCCCGTACGCCCGACCCTCGACGGCATGGCGGCCGACCTCGTCGCGCTGGCCGAGACCGTCGCACCGGACGGGTTCGTCCTCGTGGCGCACAGCATGGGCGGGCTGATCGCGCGCCGCGCCGCCGAGAGCCTGGGCGGCCGGCTCCGGGGGCTACTGCTGATCGACCCCACACCCGAGACGGCCCCGGCGTACGCCACCTGGGACGACACCGCCGCGAAGATCGACCGCTCGCTGGCCGTGGCCGGCGGCCTCGCCCGGGTGCCGGCGCTGGCGGGGCTGCTCAGCCGCGACGTCAAGCGGCTGTACGGCGCCGCCACGTACGCGACCATGATCGCCGAGGACTTCACGCACGCCGGCATCGCGCAGAACCGCGCGGAGAACCGCGCCGTGGCCGCCGCCGTACGCGCCTACCGCGCCGAGCCGCCGCGCCCGCCGGAATGCCCGACCGTCGTATTGGGCGCCACCCGCCCGCCCGGCGACGCGAAACGCGCCCAGCGGCAGGCCGAGGGCCGCGACCACCAGCGCCGCTACGCCGAGAGCCTGCCGCACGGCCGCTACGAGCCCGTCGACTCCGGCCATTTCATCCAGGCCGAACACCCAGTACTCGTCGCCGAGCGGACGCGCCTGCTTCTCGACGGGCACGCCTGACGCCTCACGCGGGGAGCAGCATGGCGGCCGTGACCAGGACGAGGAGGCCCAGGTAGGAGCGCGCGTACACCTGGTCGGGGATGCGCGGGGGGCGGCGGCGAAGGATGACGATCACCGGGAGGGCGCCGGCGAGCAGGGCCGCGGCGGCCACCGGGTCGATGAGGCCGGCGAGGTGGGCGCCCGCGGCGGCGTGCGGCGCGGCGAGGAACGCGACCGCGGCGGCCGGGAGCGCGATGGCCAGGGTGAGCGGGTTGGCCAGCGCGGTCGCGGCGTGCATGGTGTGGCCGGCGCGGCGCAGGACGGGGACGGTCATGACGCTGCCGCCCACCCCGAGGAACGCGGCCAGGGCGCCGATGGGCGCGCCCATGGCGGTCGGGATCGGCCGGTGCGCGGCCGTACGGGCCGTACGGGGGCGGACGAAGCCCGGCCGCAGGAGCATGTCGGCGATCGTGAGCAGGAGGTACGCCACGAACGCCCACTTGGCGAGGCCGGACGGGGCGAACCTGGCGGCGACCGCGCCCGCCGCGCCGCCGGCCGCGAGCGCGCCGAGCAGCACACCGCGGCCGCGCAGCTCGCCAAGGATGTCGCGGCGGGTCGCGGCCGTGGCGAGGCCGGCGCTCACCATCATCACGAGCGCCGACGTCGCGGTCGCCACCCGCATCGCGTCCGTACCGAGGGCGGCGTCCGCCCAGACGACGACCGGCACCGTGACGAAGCCGCCGCCGAACCCGAACAGCACGGTCGTCACGCCGGTGAGCAGCCCGATCACCACGAGCACGAGGATTTCCACGGAACCAAGCACACCAGGGGCGACCCCGTACGCACATCCGAAGGTCGGCGCGATTCCTTCGCGTCTCGGCCGGTAGCCTGGCCGAATGCGGAACGTGGCACTCGCCGGGCTCGACCACGTGGCGCGCGCCGTCCTCCCGATCGCCACCGACTACCCGCCCGGCCACCTGCTCGACTGGCACGAGCACCGGCGCGCGCAGTTCCTCTACGGCGCCACCGGCGTCATGGTCGTCGAGACCGCCGACGGGAGCTGGACCGTGCCCACCGACCGGGCCGTCCTCATCCCGCCCGCCACCCGCCACCGCGTGCGCATGCTCGACGTCAGCACCCGCAGCCTCTACGTCGAGCCGGCCACCGTCCCGTGGTGGCCCGCCGCCTGCACGGTCACGGACGTCACCCCGCTCCTGCGCGAGCTGCTCCTCGCCGCGGCCGCCTTCGACCCCGACTACGACCTCTCCGGCCGCGACGGCGCCGTCGCCACCCTCCTCCTCCACGAGATCGCCGCGCTGACGCCCCTCCCCCTGCACGTCGCGATCCCCGCGTCGCCCGACCTCGCCGCCCTCTGCCGCGCCTACCTGGCCGAACCCGACGCCGGCGCCACGAACACCGAATGGGCCGCGAGCCTGTCCACCAGCGAACGCGCCTTCACCCGCCGCTTCCGTAAGGAGACCGGCGCCAGCCCCGCCGTCTGGCGCACCCGCGCCCGCCTCCTGGCCGCCGTCCCCCTCCTCCGCACCTCCCCGGTGACCACGGTCGCCGCCCACCTCGGCTACGCCTCCCCCGCCGCCTTCACCGCGGCCTTCTCCCGCACGTTCGCCGTCCCCCCGTCCCGCTTCACCCATACGTCACGGGCGTAATCCGCCCCGAGCGGAACCCCCCTGGCCCGCAGCCGCGGCGCGGCACGCGCGGGGGCGGCTGCCGGTGGCGCGGGCCGACGCGGCGCGGCTGCCGCTGGCCGACGGGTCGGTGGACGCCGCCATGGCGGTCATGGTGCACACGGACATGCCGCGGTACCCGGACGTGCTCGCCGAGGCGGCCAGGGTGCTGCGGCCGGGCGGGCGGTTCCTGCACGTCGGGGTGCATCCGTGCTTCTGCGGCGGCTTCGCCGACCGTACGGACCCCGACGCCGTGGTCATCCGGCCCGGCTACCTGACCGGGCACTGGACCACCGATTCGTGGACCGATCGCGGGCTGCGG
This sequence comes from Streptosporangiaceae bacterium, assembly GCA_036502625.1. Classification (GTDB taxonomy): domain Bacteria; phylum Actinomycetota; class Actinomycetes; order Streptosporangiales; family Streptosporangiaceae; genus DASXYG01. The sequence goes on along the minus strand of DASXYG010000064.1, from coordinate 1,157 downwards.
GACAAGGTGGGGGCCGGGCACTGGCCGCTGCCGGAGCTGCTGTCCGCGTTCCACGCGGCCGGGCTCGCGCCGGACGGCTACCGCGAGGGCGGGGCGCCGACGCCGGTCACCCTCTCGGTGCGCGCCCGGCGCTGACCGGGCTCTGGCCGTGCCGGGACGTTTGGGCGGGCGGTCCGGGGAAGCCACTAGCGCGTGTCCGTACGGGGGCGCCGGCGGGGCGGTCCCGGCGGTGGGGCACCGGGCACCTCGAGGAGGTGGGCGGCGTGCTGGCCATCATCGCCGCGGTCGTCTTCGCGATCTCACTGGTCTTCCACTGGGCGGACGTCAGCCTCGGATCCATCATCACCAGCGGGACCCTGGTGACCATCGGGCTGGTCCTGCTGGCGCTGCACCTCGCCGGGATCGGGCCGGAGTACCGGGCCCGGCGCACCACCGCTACGGCGGGCACCCGGCGGCGGTTCTGGCGCTGACGGGTGTGGTTCCATAGGGGTCTGGTGCAAGTCCAGGGCGTGACGGTGACAGCCCGTCGGCCCCGCCGGTCGCGGCGGGGCGACCCGGTGAGATTCCGGGGCCGCGCGGTACACCCCGCCGCCTCTCGGGCCGTTCGGCCCCTGACTACTCCGTGGTGCGGGCGTGTTCGCCCGCCGAGAGGTGGTCGCATGTTCACCGGACAGATCGACGAGATCGGCGTCATCGAGGACGCCGGGGACGACCGCGTGCTCATCCGCGCGGCCAAGGCCGCGGGCCATGCCGCGCTGTGCGTGAACGGCGTCGGGCTGGCGGTCCGCCATGCCGACGACGGGCTCGTCATGGCGCGGCTGTCCGCGGAGACGCGGCGGCGTACGACCTTCGACCAGCTAGCGGCCGGGGCGTCCGTCAACGTGGAGACGCCGCTGGCCGTGGGCGATCCGCTGGCCGGGCACCTCGTCCAGGGCGACGTGGACGCCGTGGGCCGGGTCGCCCGCATCGAGGACGACGGGCTCGCCCGCCGCATGTGGATCAAGGTGCCGGACCGGTTCGTACGGCTGGTCGTGCCGAAGGGCCGCATCGCCGTCGACGGGGTGAGCGTGACCGTGGCCGAGGTCGGCCGCGACCGGTTCTCCGTCGCGCTCATCCCGCTCACCCTCGACGGCACCACGCTGGGCCGGCTCACCGAG
>DASXYG010000063.1:0-7726 GCA_036502625.1 Streptosporangiaceae bacterium | reverse complement strand
CACCCCCACCTCCGGCACCCCCACCTCCGGCACCCCCACCTCCGGCACCCCCACCTCCGGCACCCCCACCTCCGGCACCCCTGGCGAGGGCGGCCCGGTCATCCCCACCCCCACCCCCCGCACCGCCGCCCCAGCCACCCCCACCCCCGACACCCCCGGCGAGGGCGGCTCAGCCACCGCCGCCACCACCCCCGGCGGCGGCTCGGCAACCCCCACCCCCACCTCAACCCCCGGCACGGGTCTTAGCGGGCTCGCGGAGCGGATGGCTGCGGTGGGTGGGCGGTTGGAGTACGGGCCCCTTCCCAGCGGTGGGTTTCGGGTGCGGGCCGAGGCCGACCCCGACCGTACGGAGGGCACCGCGTGATCCGCGTGCTGCTCGCTGACGACCAGGCGCTCGTACGCGGCGCCATGGCCGCCATGCTCGGCCTGGAAGCGGACATCGAGGTGGTGGCCGAGGTCGGCTCCGGCGAGGACGTGCTCCCCGCCGCCCTCCGCACCGCACCTGACGTCGCCCTCCTCGACGTGCAGATGCCCGGCGCCGACGGCCTCACCGTGGCCGCGGACCTCCACGCCCGCCTCCCCGCCTGCCGCGTCATCGTCTGCACCACCTTCGGCCGCCCCGGCTACTACAGCCGGGCCATGGCCGCGGGCGCGGCCGGGTTCGTGGTCAAGGACGCGGCCCCGGAACACCTGGTCGAGGCGGTGCGCCGGGTCCACGCCGGCCTCCGGGCGGTCGACCCCGTCCTGGCCGAGCAGTCACGCGCCCACGGCCCCAACCCCCTGACGTCCCGCGAACGCGACGTCCTCCGCGCCGCCTCCGCCGGGGCCACCGTCGCCGACATCGCCGCCCGCCTCCACCTCTCCAACGGCACGGTCCGCAACCACCTCTCCGCGGCCATCGGCAAGACCGGCACCACGACCCGTACGGAAGCCGCGCACACCGCGGACGAGAACGGCTGGCTCTGACCCCCGCGTCGGCCACTTCCGCCGGTGTCCTATAGTTGCCGGAAGGTCATGAGTGTCAGCGTCAAGCCCCGGCTCGCTGGCCGGCAACCCTCCGTCCGCGGCGGGGTGCCCCGGGTGAAGACCAGGCCGGGCGCAGCCGCGTCTCGGCAAGCGCGGGCCCCCGAGCACGACCTCTTCCCGCCTCGCGGGGGCCCCTGGCCCCGAGGAGGCTTCCCATGTCCGCGTCCACCATCGCCGCGTGTCCCGAGCAGCAGCGCACGCCCACCCGGCCCGCACCCCTCGGCGTCGTCGGCGCCGACCTCCGCGTACCGCTGGTCACCGGCGGTCGCGCCGGCTACGCGAACCTCGACTACGCCGCCAGCGCCCCCGCCCTGACCTGCGTACGCGACGCCGTGGACGCCGCGCTGCCCTGGTACAGCAGCGTCCACCGCGGCGCCGGCTACGCCTCGCGCGTGACCACCGCGGCGTACGAGTCGGCCCGCGCCTCCGTGGGCCGCTTCCTCGGCGCGTGGCGCGGCGACTCGGTCGTGTTCACCCGCCACACCACCGACGCGATGAACCTCCTGGCGCACGCCGCGCCGCGCGACACCACTGTCGTCGTCTTCGGCAGCGAGCACCACGCGACCCTGCTGCCGTGGCCCGCAGCCCGTACGGTGTACCTCGCGCCGCCGCCCTCCCCGGAGGCCGCGGTGGCCGCCGCCGACCGCGCGCTGCGCTCCGCGCCCAACGGCCCCCGCCTGCTGGTCGTCACCGCGGCCGGCAACGTCACCGGCGAGCTGTGGCCGATCGCGGAGCTCGCCGAGACCGCGCACCGCAACGGCGCCCGCATCGCGGTCGACGCCGCCCAGTACGTCCCGCACCACCGCCTGGACATGGCCGCCCTCGACCTCGACTACGTCGCGCTGTCCGGCCACAAGCTCTACGCCCCGTACGGCGCGGGCGTCCTCGCCGGCCGCACCGACTGGCTGGCCGCGGCCCCGCCGTACCTCTGCGGCGGCGGCGCCACGAAGTCCGTGCGTACGGACACCGGCAAGCCGGACGTCACCTGGGCGCGGCCGCCGGAGCGCCACGAGGCCGGCACCCCGAACGTCCTGGGCGCGATCGCCCTGGCCGCCGCCTGCGACGCGCTCGCCGCGGCCGACCGCACGGCGCTCGAGGAGCGCGAACGCCGCCTGGTGCACCGCCTCCGCCAGGGCTTCGCCGCGATCCCCGAGGTCACGGAGCTGCGCCTGTGGCCGTCCGACCACCCGCGCGTCGGCATCGTCGCGTTCGACGTGGCCGGCTACGACGCCGACCTCGTGGCCGCCTACCTCAGCGCCGAACACGGCATCGGCGTCCGCGACGGCAAGTTCTGCGCCCACCCGCTCCTGCGCGACCTGCTCGGCGGCGACGGCGCGGCGGTCCGCGCCAGCATCGGCGCCGGAACCACGGCCGAACACGTCGACCGGCTGGTCGCCGCCGTCCACCGGCTCGTCACCGACGGCCCGTCCTGGACGTACGGCCTGGTGGACGGCCGTCTGGCCCCCGTCCCCGACCCGCGTCTGCCCTGACGGCGACGGCGTCCGGGCACCCCGCCGTACGGCCCCGGCAGGTAGACCCTCGGTGTGCCGGGGTTCACGATTCGGCCAAGCACGCATAGAGTTCAACCTCTGAACTCAATGTGCGCCGGTTAGGGGATGGTGGATGGCCGCGTCGACGACGCCGGGATCGCAGGCTTCGCTGCGCCAGGCCAACCAGCGGCGCGTCATCCGCACGGTGCGCGCGGCCGGGTCGATGACCCAGGCGGAGATCGCCCGCGCCACGGGGCTCTCCGCCGCCACGGTGTCGAACATCGTCCGTGAGCTGAGCACGTCAGGCGTGGTCGCCGTACGCCCGACCAGCTCAGGCGGCCGCCGCGCCCGCGCGGTCTCCCTGTCGCGCGCGGCCGGCCTGGTCATCGGCGTCGACTTCGGCCACTCCCACGTCCGCGTCGCCGTCGGCGACCTGGCCCACGAGGTCATCTCCGAGGACTCCGTGTCCATCGACGTCGACTCCTCGGCCGCGCACGGCCTCGACCAGGCGGAACGGCTGGTCCGCGCGGCGCTGCGCCGCGTCGGCGCCGAGCCGGACGACATCATCGGCATCGGCCTCGGCGTGCCCGGCCCCATCGAGGCCAGCGGCGCCGTCGGCTCGGTGTCGATCCTGCCGGGCTGGGCCGGCGTCAACCCGCGCGAGGAGCTCGGCCGCCGCCTCGGCCGCCCCGTGTACGTCGACAACGACGCCAACCTCGGCGCCCTCGGCGAGGCCACCTGGGGCGCCGCGCGCGGCGTGACCGAGGCGGCGTACATCAAGCTGGCGACCGGCGTCGGCGCGGGCATCCTCGTCGGCGGCCGCGTCTACCGCGGCGTCAGCGGCACGGCGGGGGAGATCGGCCACATCACGCTCGACGAGACCGGCCGCATGTGCCGCTGCGGCAACCGCGGCTGCCTGGAGACGTACGCCGGCGCCCGCTACCTCATCGAGCTGCTGCGCCCCACATATCCGGAGGACGAGGAGCTCACGGTGGGCCGCGTCGTCGAGATCGCGCTCGCCGGCGACGTCGCGTTCCGCCGGGTGATCGCCGACGCCGGGCGCCACGTGGGCCTGGGCGTCGCGAACGTCTGCAACCTGCTGAACCCCCAGATGGTGGTGGTCGGCGGCGAGCTCGCCGGGGTCGGCGACGTGCTGCTCGATCCGATCCGCGAGGTCGTGCGCCGGTGCACGCTGCCGAGCGCGGCCGACCGCCTGTCGGTTGTGGCCGGCGTCCTGGGGGAACGGGCCCAGGTGTTGGGCGCGCTGGCGCTGGTCATACACGAGGCCGACGTCAATGCCTGACGATTCGGTGGCACGATGCGACTGTTCATGAACCGAACGCAAATCGCTATCCGGTCACGTTTTGCGTTCAACTCTTGACCGCAAACCTGGCTCGGGGTTTGACTCGGCCACACGGGTGTGCACCGGGTCACACCGCTCCCTGGAGGTCACTCAGTGGACAAGAGAATTCGCCTCATCGCCGCCGCGGGCGCCGTGGCCGCGCTGGCCTTCGGATCGGCCGCGTGCGGTGGTGGCAGCGACAACAGCTCCGGCACCGGCGGCGGAGGGACAAGCGGCAAGATCGGCCTGCTGCTCCCCGAGACGAAGACCGCGCGGTACGAGTCCTTCGACCGCCCGCTGATCACGAAGCGGATCAAGGAACTCTGCGCCAAGTGCGAGGTCGACTACCAGAACGCCGACCAGGACGCGAACAAGCAGCTCAGCCAGGGCGAGGCGATGCTCAACGAGGGCGTCAAGGTCCTCATCCTGGACGCCGTGGACACCAAGGCCGCCGGCGCGCTCACCGCGAAGGCCAAGGCCAAGAACGTCCCGGTCCTCGCGTACGACCGGCTTGCCGAAGGCCCCGTCGACTACTACGTCTCGTTTGACAACTACAACATCGGGGTCCAGCAGGGTAAGGCGATCCTCGCCGGCATCAAGAAGGGCGGCGACCCCAAGCGGGGCAAGGTCGTCATGATCAACGGCTCGCCGACCGACCCCAACGCCGCCGACTTCAAGAAGGGCGCGCACAGCGTCCTCGACGGCCAGGTCAACATCGGCAAGGAGTACGACACCCCCGACTGGAGCCCCGACAAGGCGCAGTCCGAGATGGAGGGCGCCATCAGCGCCCTCGGCAAGAACAACATCATCGGTGTCTACGCGGCCAACGACGGCACCGCGGGCGGCGCCATCGCGGCCATGAAGGCGGCCGGCATCAAGAAGCTCCCGCCGGTCACCGGTCAGGACGCCGAGGTCACCGGCCTCCAGCGGGTGCTCACCGGCGAGCAGTACGCCGACATCTACAAGCACTACATCCCGCAGGCGAAGACCGCGGGTGAGATGGCGATCGCGCTGCTCCAGCACAAGAAGTACCCGGGCGCCAACCGCAAGGCCAACAACGGCACCTCCGACGTCCCGTCGGTGTTCGTCCCGGCCAACGCGATCACGCGTGACCAGATCAAGGGCACGATCATCAAGGACGGCATCTGGAAGGCGTCGGACCTCTGCACCGGCGACGCCGCGACGGACTGCAAGCAACTCGGAATCTCCTGACAGTGCTCGCCCGCGCGGTCCGGCCACCCCGGGCCGCGCGGGCCCTGTCCGCGGCTCAGGTAAGGAAGTGAAACGGTGGAGAGCACACCGGTCCTGTCGTTGCGCGGCATCGCCAAGCGCTACGGCGCGGTCCAGGCGCTGAGCGACGTCGACCTCGACGTCCACGCCGGCGAAGTCGTGGCGCTCGTGGGCGACAACGGTGCCGGCAAGTCGACCCTGATCAAGGCCATCGCGGGCGTCGGGCCCGCCGATTCCGGCGTGATCCGCTGGGAGGGCAGCCCGGTCAGCATCGGCCGCCCGCACGACGCCCAGGGCCTCGGCATCGCGACCGTCTACCAGGACCTCGCCCTCGCCGACAATCTTGACGTCGTCGGGAACCTGTTCCTCGGCCGCGAGCTCACCCGGGGCGGCGTCCTTGACGAGATCAGCATGGAACAGCGGTCCCGCCAGTTGATCGCCCAGCTCGCCGCGAAGATCCCGTCCGTACGGATCCCCGTGGCGTCGCTGTCCGGCGGCCAGCGGCAGACCGTCGCGATCGCGCGCTCCCTGCTCGGCGACCCCAAGGTGGTGGTGCTCGACGAGCCGACCGCCGCCCTCGGCGTCCAGCAGACGGCCCAGGTCCTCGACCTCATCAAGCGGCTGCGCGAACGCGGCCTCGGCGTCGTCGTGATCAGCCACAACCTCGCCGACATCTTCGAGGTCGCCGACCACATCGCCGTCCTGCGCCTCGGCCGCAACGCCGGCGTCTACGGCACCGACGCCTCCCAGGAGGACATCGTCGCCGCCATGACCGGAGCGAACCTCCGCAATGGCAATGGCAATGGCAATGGCAACGGCACGCCGCCGGCGGCCGCCGAACCTCCGCCCGCCCCGGCGCAGGCGGAGAACGCGGAGAACGCGGACGACGCGGAACAGGAAGAGGAGGACACGCAGTGAGCCAGACCAGCCAGGCCGCGCCGCCGCCGCGCGACGACAACGCCGTGGGCGCGGTCGACCCGCGGCTCATCGTGCAGCAGCGAGGGCTGCGCGGCTACAGCGACACGTTCGTGCAGCGTGTCCGCAGCGGCGAGCTCGGCTCGCTCCCCGTGATCGTCGGCCTGATCGTCATCTGGATCGTCTTCCAGATCCTCAACGACAACTTCCTGTCGCCGGGCAACCTCCAGAGCCTCACGCTCCAGATCGCCGGCATGGGCACGATGTCCGTCGGCATCGTCCTGGTCCTGCTGCTCGGCGAGATCGACCTCTCCGTCGGTTCGGTCAGCGGCGTCACCAGCGCCATCCTGGCCGTCCTCAACGTCAACCTGGGCCTCGACCCCGTCCTGTCGATCATCGCGGCCGTCGTGGCGGGCGGGGTCATCGGCGCGATCCACGGGTTCTTCTTCGCCAAGGTCGGCGTTCCCGCGTTCGTCGTCACCCTGGCCGGCCTCATCGGCTGGGAGGGCATGCAGCTACGCGTCCTCGGCGAGAAGGGCACGATCAACTTCTCCTACGACGGCCTCATCGCCAGCCTGAGCCTGAAGAACGTCCCGCAGGTCGTCGCGTACCTCCTGGCCGCCGTCGTCGTGGTCGTGTTCCTCATCTCGTCGCTGCTGTCGTACCGGCGCCGTACAGCCGCGTCGCTGCCCGCGCGGCCGATCGCGGGCACGATCGCGCTGACCGTGCTCCTGGCGGTCGGCGTCTTCGGCTCGGTCATCGTGCTCGACAAGGCGGGCGGCGTCCCGATCCTCCCGGTGATCTTCGTCTTCTTCGTCATCGTGATGGACCTGGTGATGCGCAAGACGCCGTACGGCAGGAAGGTCTTCGCGGTCGGCGGCAGCGTCGAGGCGGCCCGCCGCGCGGGCATCAACGTCACCGCGATCCGCATCTCCGTGTTCGCGATCTCGTCGACGTTCGCGGCCATCGGCGGCGTCCTGATGGCGTCCCGCCTGCTCGCCGTCAACCAGAGCACCGGCGCGAGCGACGTCCTGCTGAACGTCATCGCCGCCGCGGTCATCGGCGGCACCAGCCTCTTCGGCGGCCGCGGAAGCATCTACTCCGCGCTGCTCGGCATGCTCGTCATCGGCTCGATCACCAGCGGCATGTTCCTGCTGTCCGTCGGCTCGGACGTCCGCTTCATGGTCACCGCCGTGGTGCTGCTCGCATCCGTCGTCATCGACTCGCTGTCGCGCCGTGGACGGCGCCAAGCCGGTCGAGGTTAGCCACTCCTCCCCCTCCCAGCGGGGGCCGGCGGGCACTTTCGGTGCCCGCCGGCCCCCGTCTTCGCGCCCGTCCGGCGGCCGCTCAGACGCCCTTGTGGGCGCGCGTTATCCCCAATTTGACGGGGGTGTCGGCCACCCGTAATGTTCTGCCTGTCGCCGCGACAGGGTCGCGGGGGCCAACACCGGAAAAGACGGATCGAGCACTGCTCGGCGCGTGTATGATGGTGAAACCCGAGCGAGCCGGACCGGACGATCAGGCCGGGGCTCGCTCAGTCGGAGAAAACGCCTCAAGCAATCGGCCCTAACGGGCGCGAAGTTCGTGTGCGTGTGTTTTTTGAGAACTCAACAGCGTGTTTGTTTGTCAGTGTTGGGCTGGCTGCCTGGCTTTTCGGAGCTGGGTGGTTGGTTTGATTTTCTGGTTCCCGTCACCTCGTTTTCTGCGGGGTGTGGGTTTCTTT
>DASXYG010000062.1:0-49457 GCA_036502625.1 Streptosporangiaceae bacterium | reverse complement strand
CGGCGTGCGGAAAGGAATCGGTGGCCGCGGCCGGTTCCTTTCCGCACGCCGCCGGGTCGAGCTGGGGGGCCGACCGGCCCGCAGAGACGACCAGGAGGAACGATGCAACTCGAGAAGAAGAACGCGGTGGTCTACGGTGCCGCCGGGATGATCGGCGGTACGGTCGCGCGGACGTTCGCCGCGGCGGGCGCGCGGGTGTTCCTGACCGGGCGGGACGCGGACGCGCTCGACGCGGCCGCCGGGGAGATCCGCGCCGCCGGCGGCAGCGCCGATGTGGCCGTGGTCGACGCGCTGGACGAGGCCGCCGTCGAGGCGCACGCCGACGCGGTCGTCCGGGCCGCGGGCAGCGTGGACGTGTCGTTCAACGCGGTCAGCCTCCCGCAGACCGGCATCCAGGGCACCTTGCTGGAGGACCTGTCGCCGGACGCCTTCGCCCGGCCGATCGCCGCCTACACCCGGGCCCATTTCCTGACCGCACGGGCCGCCGCGCGCCGGATGGCCGGGCAGGGGGCGGGCGTCATCCTGACGATCACGTCCACGCCGGCGCGGACGGCGACGCCCCGCATGGGCGGCATGGCGCCGGCGTGGGCGGCGGTGGAGTCCCTGACCCGCGGCCTGGCGGCCGAGCTCGGGCCGCGCGGTGTCCGCGCCGTGTGCCTGCGGGCGGCGGCGATGCCGGAGACGTCGCAGATCGCGGAGGTCTACGGGCTGCACGCCGACGCGTACGGCATCGGCCGCGCGGAGTTCCAGGCCCGTTCAGAGGCGCTGACGCTGCGCAAGCGGCTCCCGACGGTCGCGGAGGTGGCCGACGCGGCCGCGTTCCTGGCCTCCGACCAGGCGGCGGCGATCACCGGGGCGGTCCTCAACCTCAGCGGCGGCATGATCGCCGACTGACCCGGGTGCCCGCCCGTCGTCACCGGGCGGGCGGGATGTCGTGGCCGGCGCGCAGCAGGCCGTGCGGGTCGTACGCGGCCTTCAGCTCGGTCAGCCTCCGGTACGCGGCGGGTTCGTACAGCGCGGGCACGTCGCCGGTGCCCGCGCCGTACAGGTAGTTCAGGAAGCGGCCGGCGGTCAGCGGGCGCAGCGCGTCCAGCAGCGGCCGGTGCGCGGCGTCGGCGGCCGCGGTGCCGCCGTCGCCGACCCCGGTCAGGACGCTGACCAGGTACGCGGCATCGCGGAACCCGATGGCGGACGGGTGCTCGGGCGGGCGGGCGAGGGCGCCGCCGAGGTGGCGCACCTGGACGACGGCCGGTTCGGGTGCGCCCGGCCCGGCGTGGGCGAACACGGCGGCCACGGCGTCCGGGGTGAGGCCGGTGAGCAGGGCGTTGCCGCCGTGGTAGGCGTGCGCGCCGGGCGGGTCGCTGTAGATCGCGGCGGACTCGGTGTACGGCATCTCGGCGAGGGTGTCGATCAGCGCGGGGCCGAGCGCCGCGCGCAGCGGCGCGACCAGGCGCTCGCCCGCGGCGGCCGTGCCGGTGGAGGCGACGCGGATGTGCGCGATGTGCCGTCCGCGCAGCGGCTCGGGCGGCCCCGGCACGTCGGGGAACGGGATGAGCGCGATCGAGGAGGTCAGCTCGTCGGGCAGGTCCGCGGTCCACGTGCGCCAGGCGTCGAGGACGGCGGGCTCGGCGGGGTGGTAGAGGCCGCCGCCGTAGACGCGGGTGAGCGGTACGAGGTCCATCTCGATGGCGGTGGCCACGCCGAAGTTGCCGCGGCCGCCGCGCAGCGCCCAGAACAGGTCGGGTTCGGCGGCCGGGGTGGCGCGGCGGGCGTGGCCGTCGGGGGTGACGACGTCGATGGCGCGGACGTGGTCGGCGGCGTAGCCGTAGCGGCGGGCGAGCAGGCCGAGGCCGCCGCCGAGGGTGTAGCCGACGACGCCGACGTCCGGCGCGGAGCCGTTGAGCGGCGCCAGGCCGTGCGCGGCGGCGGCGGTGATGACCGCGGCCCAGCGCGCGCCGGCCTCCGCGCGCACGGTGCGGGCCGCGGGGTCGACGGTGACGCCGGTCATGCGGCGGGTGGAGATCAGCAGGCCGCCGCGGAGGGGCGCGGCCAGGCCGTGGCCGCTGGCCTGGACGGCGATGGGCATGCGGTGGGCGGCGGCGTACGCGACGGCGGCCCGTACGTCGCCGGCGTCGGCGGCGCCGGCGATGACGTCCGGTTCGTGGCGGTCGGCGAGCTGGAACCCGCGCAGCTCGGCGTCGTAGGCGTCGTCGCCGGGGCGGATGACGGGGCCGCGTGCGCTGATCGGTTCGGTGGTGTGTGGCATGGGGCCGACGCTAGACGGCCTTTAGGACAGGATCGGTCCGCAAGGTGTGGCAGGTTGGTGGGGTGACGACGACCCCGGGGCGGCTGCTGCGGCTGCTGTCCCTGCTGCAGGCGCGGCGCGACTGGTCCGGCGCGGAGCTGGCCGAGCGGCTGGAGGTGACCGGGCGTACGGTGCGGCGCGACATCGGGCGGCTGCGCGACCTCGGCTACCCGGTCGCGGCCACGACCGGCACGGCGGGCGGCTACCGGCTGGAGTCCGGCCGCGACATGCCGCCGCTGCTGCTCGACGACGAGGAGACGGTCGCGGTGGCGGCCGGGCTGCTGTCGGCGGGCAGCGTGGCGGGCATCGAGGAGACGGCGGCGCGGGCGCTGGCGAAGCTGGAGCGGGTGCTGCCCGCCCGGCTGCGCCGCCGGGTGGGCGCCCTGGCGGAGGCGACCGTCCCGGTGGCGCGGAAGGCGGGCCCGCGCGCGGACCTGGGGGTGCTCGCGGTGCTCGCGGCGGCGCGCCGCGACCGCGAGGTGGTGGCGTTCGGCTACCGCGACCGCGAGGGGCGGGCCGGCGAGCGGCGGGTGGAGCCGTACGGGCTGGTCGTGGCGTACGCGCGGTGGTGGTGCCTGGTCGGCTACGACCTCGGCCGCGACGCCTGGCGCACGTTCCGCCTCGACCGCATGACCGCGGCGGCGACCACGCGGCTGCGGTTCGCGCCGCGCACGCTGCCCGCGCCGGACGCCGCGACGTACCTGATGCGCACGCTTGCGGCCGCGCCGTACCGGTTCCGCGCGCGGGTGCGGGTGCCCTACGACGCGGACACCGCGTGGTCCCGGCTGCCCGGCCCGGTGCCCGGGGAGATCGTGCCCGCCCCGGACGGCGCGTGCGTGGTGCACCTGCGCGGCAACTCCGCGGACCTGCTCGCCGCGTACGTGGTGGCGCTCGGCCCGGACGCGGTGCTCGAGGACGGCGACGACCTGCGCGCCCGCCTGCGGGAGATCGGCGCACGGCTGGGCGCCTAGGTGCGGTCTGCCGGGTGGCGCTAGGCGGGTTTGGGGCGGGTGAACAGGACGGCGGCCAGTGCGGCGGCGGCGAGCAGGGCCAGGCCGGACAGCCAGATCGCGTGGTGCAGTCCCGCGACGAACGCGGGGCGCAGCGGCGCGGGCAGCCGGTCGCCCGCGGCGTGCCCGCCGGGCAGCCCGGCGTAGACGAGCGCGCCGAGGATCGCGACGCCGAGCACCTGCCCGAGCTGGCGCAGCGCGTTGTGCACGGCCGAGGCCATCCCGGCGCGCTCGGCGCCCACGGCGGCCATGGCGATGGCCGTCATGGGGGTCAGGCACAGGCCGACGCCGAACCCGGCGAGCGCGAAGTTCCACCAGATCGCCCCGATGCCGGTGTCGGTGCCCAGCCGCAGCAGCCCGAGCATGGCCGCGCCGGCGATGACCAGCCCGGCCAGCATCGGCCGGCGCGCCCCGAACCGGCCGACCAGCCGCCCGGACACCGGCGCGGCGAGCGCGAACGCCACTCCGATCGCGGACACGTCGAGCCCGGCGACCACCGGCGCGCGCCCCTGGACCTGCTGGAAGTACGCGCTGAAGTAGACGATCGCGCCGATGAACGCGAAGAACACGATGAGCGCGGCGACGTTGGCGGCGGTGAACGTGGCGCGGGCGAACAGCCCGACGTCGACCAGCGGCGCCGCGGCGTGCCGCTCCCGTACGACGAACAGCGCCAGCAGCGCCAGTCCGGCCGCGAAGGCCGCGATGATCACCGGCGACGTCCAGCCGCGGTCCTGCCCGCCGATGATCGCGTACGCCAGTGCCGCGATGGCCGCGGTGGTCAGCGCGGCGCCCGCCGCGTCGAACCGGTGCCGTACGCGGGCGCGGGGCAGCCGCGGCACGAACCGCGCGGCCACCGCGAGGAGCAGCAGCGACAGCGGCACGTTCAGCAGGAACACCGCGCGCCAGCCGAGCCCGGCGACGACGGCGCCGCCGAGCGCGGGCCCGGCCGCCATGGCGAGCCCGGAGCTGGTGGACCACAGGCCGATCGCGGTGGCGCGCTGCCGTTCGTCGTCGAAGGTCGCGCGGATGATGGTGAGGCTGCCGGGGATGACGAGCGCGGGCCCGAGGCCCTGCACGACCCGCCCGGCGAGCAGCAGCGGCATCGTGGGCGCGAGGCCGGTGAGCAGGGCGCCGGCGCCGAAGACGGCGACGCCGATGAGGAAGACGCCTTTGCGGCCGTGGCGGTCGCCGAGGACACCGCCGGCGACGAGCAGGCTGGCGTAGACGAGGACGTACGCGTCGACGATCCACTGCAGGCCGGTGGGGGTGGCGCGCAGCTCGCCGCCGATGGACGGCAGCGCGACGCTGACCATGGTGCTGGACACCACCGACAGGAACAGGCCGCCGGCGACGGCCGCGACGGTGATCCAGCCGCCGCGCGGCGCCGCGGACGCGGGGGCGGTTCGTCCCGTCTGGGCGTCGTCGAGGGTTATGTCATCTGCCACCCGTCCACCATGCGCCCGTTGCCGATCAGAAGTCCAAGAGCTGCTTCGTCTGCGATCTAGAATCGATGCTTATGGAGCTCCGTCAGTTGGAGTACTTCACGGCGGTGGCCGACGAGGCGAGCTTCACCCGCGCCGCGGCCCGGCTGCACGTCGCGCAGCCCGGGGTGAGCGCGCAGGTGCGGCGGCTGGAGCGGGAGCTCGGCCAGCCGCTGCTCGACCGCACGGGCCGCACGGTCACGCTGACCGACGCGGGCGCGGCGGTCCTGCCGTACGCCAGGGCCGCGCTGGAGGCGGCGGCCGGGGCGCGGCGCGCGGCGGCGGAGACGTCGGACCTGGTGCGCGGCCGCGTGTCGGTGGGCATCGTCGGGTCGCTGTCGTCGCTTGACCTGCCGGAGATGCTGGCCGGGTTCCACGCCGCGCATCCGGGGGTGGAGGTCACGCTGACCGAGGACCGCCCGGACCGGCTGCTGGCCGCCGTACGCGCCGGGCGGCTCGACCTCGCGCTGGTCGGGGCGGCCGCTCCGCCGGGGCCGGGGGTGGCGATGCGGGTGGTGGCCGACGAGCCGCTGGTCGCCGCGGTGGGCCCGGGCGACCCGCTGGCGGGGCGCGCGTCGGTGACGCTGCGGGCGCTGGCCGACCGGCCGCTGATCACGCTCCCGGTGGGCTCGGGCGTGCGCACGTGCCTGGACGACGCGTGCGCGGCGGCGGGGCTGCGGCCGCGGATCGCGTTCGAGGCCGGCGACCCGGTGGTGCTGGCGCGGCTGGCCGTACGCGGCCTGGGCGTGGCCGTGCTGCCGGGCCCGGCGGCCGCGGCGGGGCCGCCGGGGCTGCGGACGGTCGCGATCACCCGGCCGCGGATGCGCGGGCGGGTGCTGCTGGTGTGGCGGTCGCGCGGGCCGGTGGGCCCGGCCGCGCGTGCGCTCGCGGCGTACGCGCGGCGCGCGCTGGCGCCCGGGTGAGCAGGCCTTAGGTGCCGGCGCAGACCTGCGGCGGGCACGCGGAGTCGGACCCGGCCGAGCAGAGGGTGTCGGTGTCGCCCGGGGCGAGCAGGCGGCGCGGGCCGGAGCCCTGGGTGCCGAGGGTGTCGTGCGGGTTGGCCAGGGCGCAGCGGTCGATGGACAGGCAGCCGCAGCCCACGCAGTCGGTGAAGTCGTCGCGGAGCTGCTGGAGCCGGCGGATGCGGGCGTCGAGCTCGGCGCGCCAGCACGCGGAGATGCGCTGCCAGTCTTCGCGGGTGGGGGTGCGGCCGTCCGGCAGGAGGTCGAGCACCGCGGCGACGTCGGCCAGCGGCACGCCGACCCGCTGCGCCACGCGGATCAGCGCCACCCGGCGGAGCACGTCGCGGGTGTAGCGCCGCTGGTTGCCGGCCGTGCGCCTGCTGGTGATCAGGCCCTTGCGCTCGTAGAAGTGCAGCGCGGACACCGCGGCTCCGCTGCGCTCGGCGACCTGCCCGACGGTCAGTTCCCTGCTGTTCCACGCGGGTTGGTCCACCACCGGTGCCCCCTGGTTCGTTCGGCCCTCGACGTAACTCGAGGTTAGTCGGCGCCGTGCGGGCGCAGGCCGTCGAGCACGACGAGGAGGGCGCGGTGCCGGACGCCGGGCGCGGTGACGGGGTGCTCGGCGGCGTGCGACGCGCCCACCATGAGCGTGATCACCTCGGGGTAGCCGATGTCCGCGCGTACGGCGCCGGCCTCCTGGGCGCGGGTGAGCAGGGCGGTGACCGCGCGGCGGAAGTCGTCCTTGACGGGGGACGTGACGTCGCGGACGTCGACCCCGGCGGCGGACAGGGCGTCGGAGAACGCGCTCTTCTCGCGGGCGAGCGCGACCATCTGGGTGAAGAACGCGAAGAACGCGCCGCCGGGGTCCGCGGCGGTGCCGAGCGCGGCGGCGTCGTCGGCCAGGCGGCGCAGCCGGGCGGCGAAGACGGCCTCCAGGAGGTCGTGCTTGGTCGGGAAGTGGCGGAAGACGGTGCCGATGCCGACCCCGGCGCGCCGGGCGACCTCCTCGGTGGACGCCGAGGTGCCCTTCTCCGCGAAGACCTCCTCGGCGACGTCGAGCAGCTTGGCGCGGTTGCGGCGCGCGTCGGACCGCAGCGGCCGGTCGGTGTCGTTTTGCGGAGTCACAACTCCGATCGTAGCCACCGTCCACCCCTGGGGGTCCCGCATTTCCGCTTCGGCCGCCCCGAGCGCCTGAACGTGAAGGGCCGCTGGAACACGACTACCTGTCCCGCGCGGGGAGAAGCGCGCCGAGCAGGGGTTGGACCAGCGTGACGGCGGTGGATTCGGGGATGTCCGCGCCCTCGGCGCCCTCGGCGACATAGCTCAGGAACCCCTGCTGGAAGCAGGCACCCATGATCAGTGCCGCGACGGGCTGGACGGCGGCACCAGCGGCGACGCGGCCGAGTCGCTGTTCGGCGCGCAGGTACTCCGCCAACGCGTCGACCGGATGCTGGGGGCCGCCGCCGTATTTGCGCATCGCGTCGCGCGTGGCCGCCATGAGGGCGGGCTGCGCCGCCATGGACGCCATGATCGGGAAGGACCGCTGAAAGAACCGCAGCGCGCCGTGGGCGACCGCCACGAGATTGGCCTCGACGCTGGCGCGACCGGGGTCGAGGGCCTCGGTGAAGGTCGGCATGCGCTCCTTGAGCACATGCACCAGGAGCTCCTCCTTGTCGCGGAAGTGCTTGTAGAGCAGCCCCTCCGAGCACCCGGCGACCCGCGCGATCTCCTTGGTCGTCGCGCTGGTCAGCCCCTTCGTCCGCATGACCTCGGAGGCCGCGTCCAAGATCCGTTCGCGCGCGTTCATCATTCTCCGTTTGACAGGTGAGCAATCACCCACCATTGTAGAGGTGAGCGTTTACTCACCCACTCTCACCAGGGGCGGAGCATGAAGCTCACGGTATTCGGCACGTCCGGCAGGACCGAGCAGCACACCACGTGGTGGGGCTGGGCGCGGCCAAGCAGCCGCCGCCTCGAACCCGCCCCCGGAACCATTTAGGACCACTGTCATGACCCGCACCGTCTGCCTCGGCGACAGCATCATCCGCGCACAGGTCAGCGCGGACTGCGTCAAGATGCTGCGCGACCGCGCCGCCTCCGTCGGCGGCTCGCACACCTTCATCAACGCCGGCGTCAACGGCGACCTCGCGTACAACGCGCTCCAGCGCCTGGACGAGGTGATCGCCGCCCGCCCGGACGTCGTCACCGTCCTGCTCGGCACCAACGACGCGAACGCGAGCCTGTCCGAGACGAACGTCCAGATGATGACCAAGATGAAGAAGCTCGAGGTCAGGCCGACGATCGAGTGGTACGAGGAGAACCTGCGGGCGATCGCGGAGAGGCTGGCCAAGGAGACGGACGCGCGCGTAGCGCTGCTCTCACTGCCCGTTCTCGGCCAGGACCCCGGCACGCTGCCGGTGCTGCGGGCCGCCGCGTACAGCGAGGTCGTCAAGCGGACGGCCGCGGAGTTCGGCGCCACGTACCTGCCGCTCTACGAGACCCAGCTTGCGCACCTGGAGTCGGTCGGCGCGAAGGCCGGCATCCCGTTCCAGGACGGGAAGAAGCTGTCGAGCCGGGCGGCGATGCAGCACTTCATGCTCTTCCGCTCCTTCGACGCGATCTCGCGCCGCCGAGGGCTGGAGCTGACGACGGACTTCATCCACCAGAACACAACGGGGGCGGCGATGATCGCCGGCCTCATCGGGGACTTCGTCCTCGGGGGCTGACCTGGCCGGCGCGGCGCCTCACATCGCGCGGCGCCGCGTCGTCAGATGGGTGAAGACGACATCACCTATCGCCAGGAGTCCGCCGTGGAAGCTCGCCTGAACCTGTTCGCCAGCCCGGTAGCGGGCAAGGTCCTGAAGCACGTCGTCGCGGCCAGCCACGCGACGTCGGAATCGGCGCTGCCGCTTGCGACCCAGGAGCTGGTGCGGCTGCGCGCGAGCCAGATCAACGGGTGCGCGTACTGCACCGACATGCACACCAAGGACGCCGCGGCCGCCGGCGAGACGGCGCTCCGCCTGAACCTGGTGGCCACCTGGCGCGAGGCCACGGTCTTCACCGAGCCGGAGCGCGCCGCCCTGGAGCTGGCGGAGCAGGGCACCCGTCTGGCCGACGCCGCCGGCGGCGTCACCGACGAGGCCTGGGCCAACGCCGCCAAGCACTACGACGACGAACAACTGGCCGCCCTGGTAGCCGTGATCGCCATCATCAACGCCTTCAACCGCGCCAACGTCATGACCCGCCAGCCCGCCGGCGACTACCAGCCCGGCCAGTTCGGCTGAGCCCCGCAGCGGGGGCGGCGCGGCCCTCCGTCAGCGCCCGTCAGTGCCCGTCGGCGCTGGGCGGGTCGGCGGTGAGGGGGGCGAGGGCGTCGGCGGCGTCAGACTGCGGGGGGCCTGCGGGCCACCAGGCGCCGTCGTGCCTGCGGTACGGGTGCCAGCGGCCGTCGCGGCCGAAGCGCAGCTCGACGGCCGTGCCGGGGCGCGGCGGGGGCGGGGTCCAGCGGTTGTGGCGGGTCTCCGGTGCGCCGCCGAGGGCCCAGGTGCCGTCCGCGCGGGCGCGGGCGAGGGCGTCCGCGGCGCGGGCGCATCCGGTCCGCCAGCCGGGTGCCGCGCGGCGCGGCGTCCACGGGTCCTCCAGGGCGGCGAGCCCGTCGGCGCCTGCGGCGTGCCAGGCCGCGACGGCGCGCGCGAGGCGCTCGGGGCTGTGCTCGAGGTTGGCGCGGAGGCGGGGGTCGTGGGGGTGTTCGGCGGCCAGGCGGACCGTGTCCGTCCACACGTCCGCCGGGGCCGCGGGCGGCGGGTCGGTGGTGAGCAGCGTACGGGCGCGGGCGGCGGCGTCGGCCGCGAGGAGGACGAGGGCGTCCGGGATGATGCCGTCCGCGGGGCTCGGGACGAACGCCGGGGCGGCGGCGGTGGCGGGGAGGGCCTCCAGTGGCGGGGGAGCGGGGAGGTCGGGGACCGGGGTTCCGTACGCCTCGCGGGCCGGGACTCCGTCGGCAGGGCTTGCTGTCGGGTCGGTTGCGGTGTCCTCGGTGGGCCGCGTGGCGTTGCGGGTCTGGAGCTGGGTGAGGAGCTCGGGTTCGGCGCGGCCGCGGAGGAGCATGAGGAGGAACGGGTCGTCGTCCAGGAGCCAGGCGGCCTGGTAGCACAGGGCGGCCGCGTGTTCGCAGGGGTGTTCCCAGCCGTCGCAGTCGCACTCCGGTTCCAGGTCGCCGATGCCGGGCAGCAGGGGCGCGTCCGCGGCGGCGGCGGCGTCCGCGAGGTCGTGCGGCATGTCGTGGTCGAGCAGCGCCGCGAGGTGGCCCGCGCGGGACGCGACCTGCGCGCAGAACCGGTCCCATTGGTCGTCGCTGAGGCGGTCGAGGTGGACGGCCGTGGCGTACGGCGCGTCGCGGTCGCTGTCCGCGCCGCCGTGCACGGGCGCGGCGATCCGCCCGGGGCTGATCGTGATCGGCCCGACGCGCCCGGCCGTGGCCGTGCGCCGGCCGCGCCGCAGCGGTTCCTTGGCCAGCGACGTGTCCTCGAGCGCCTCGATCCAGGCACGCGCCCACCAGGAGCGCCCCTGCGCCCCGCGCCGCCGGTTCGCGGGGAACGCGGGGAACCCGCGCACCCGCCCCGCCCCGTCGGTACCGCCCAGGTTCTCGGTCACGGTGCGCTCCTCAGCTCGACCAGCGCGGACAGTTCGGCGTCGGACAGCTCGGTCAACGCCGTCTCCATGGAGTCGTCGCGGCCGTCGAGTACAGCGTCCGCCAGTTCGCGTTTCGTACGGAGCATCTCCGCGATGCGGTCCTCCACGGTGCCCTCCGCGATGAGCCGGTGGACCTGGACGGGGCGGGTCTGCCCGATGCGGTACGCGCGGTCGGTGGCCTGCTCCTCCACGGCCGGGTTCCACCAGCGGTCGACGTGCACGACGTCGCCGGCGCGGGTCAGGTTCAAGCCGGTGCCCGCGGCCTTCAGCGACAGCAGGAACACCGGCACCTCGCCGGCCTCGAACCGCCGCACCATCTCCTCGCGTCGGTGCACGGGCGTGCCGCCGTGCAGGAGCTGCGCGGGCACGCCGCGGGCGGCGAGGTGGCGTTCGATGAGCCGCGCCATGGCCACGAACTGCGTGAACACCAGCACGGCGCCGTCGGCGGCGATGATCGTGTCGAGCAGTTCGTCCAGCAGCTCCAGCTTCCCCGAGCGGCCGTCCAGCGGCCCGTCGGCCTCCTTGAGGTACTGCGCGGGGTGGTTGCAGATCTGTTTCAGCGCGGTGAGCAGCCGCAGCACCAGGCCGCGGCGCGCCATGCCGCTGCTGGCCGCGATCAGCGCCATCGTCTCCCGCACGGTCGCCTCGTATAGCGCGGCCTGCTCGCGGGTGAGCGTGACGGGCCGGTCGGTCTCGGTCTTCGGCGGCAGCTCGGGCGCGATGCCGGGGTCGGACTTCCGGCGGCGCAGCAGGAACGGCCGTACGAGCCGGGCCAGGCGCGCGGCGGCGGCGTCGTCGCGGTCGTCCTCGATCGGTCGGCCGTACTCGACGCGGAACCGGGGGAGCGCGCCGAGCAGGCCGGGCGTGGTCCAGTCGAGGATGGCCCACAGCTCGGTGAGGTTGTTCTCGACCGGGGTGCCGGTGAGCGCGACGCGCGCGACGTCGCGCCCGGCGTCGACGTCGCGCAGCGCCCGCGCGGTCGCCGAGCGGGGGTTCTTCACGTGCTGCGCCTCGTCCGCGATGATCATCCGCCAGGGCGCGGCGGCCAGCGTCGCGGTGTCGCGGCGCATCGTGCCGTACGTGGTGAGCACGAAGCCCGGGTGGTCGCCGGTGACGTCGCCGAGGTCGCGCAGGCCGCCGTGGAACCGGCGGACGGGGGTGCCGGGGGCGAACCGGTGGATCTCCCGCTCCCAGTTGCCGAGCAGCGAGGCGGGGCAGACGACCAGCGTGGGCCCGGCGGCGGGGCCCGCCTGGCGGTGCAGGTGGACGGCGATGAGCGTGACGGTCTTGCCGAGGCCCATGTCGTCGGCGAGGCAGGCGCCGAGGCCGAGCGCGGTCATCCGCGTCAGCCAGCGGACCGCGACGGTCTGGTAGTCGCGCAGGTCGGCGTTCAGCCCGGCGGGTCTCTCGTACGGCCCGGCGGGCCTGGGGTCGGGGCGTTCGGGGTCGGCGAGGCGGCGGCGCAGCGCGTCGAGCCGGCCGCGTACGCGCACCTCGACCTGCCGGCCCTCGATGTCGGCGTGGCCGGTGAGCGCGGCGCGCAGGGCCTCGGCGGGCGGCAGCGGCTTCAGCTCGCGGGACCGCGCCTTGCCCGCGACGTCGGGCGCGACGAGCACCCAGCGGTCGCGCAGCCGTACGACGGGGCGGTGTGCCTCGGCGAGGGCGTCCATTTCGGCGTCGGTCAGCGGTTCGTCGCCGAGGGCGAGCCGCCAGTCGAAGCCGAGGAGCTCGTCGCCGCCGAGCAGCGCCCGCAGATCGGAGTCGCGGACGCGTGGCCGGCCGGGTGGCGGGTCGGGTTCGCCGAGTACGGCGGCGGCGGTGAGGCCGTGGGCGAGGTGGCGGGGCCAGTGCACGTCGATGCCGGCGGCGGCGAGGCGTGCGGCGGCGTCGCCGAGCAGGTCGCCGATCTCGTCGTCGCCGAGGACGAGCTCGGCGGGCACGGCGGAGGCCAGCAGTGATTCCAGCGGCGCCCACACCCGGGCGGCGCGGCGTACGGCGCGCAGCGTGTCCGCGCGTTCGGCCGCGGCGGACCCGTCCGTCCACAGGGTGGCGGCGTCGGTGACCAGGGCGGGGTCCGCGAGGCTGTGCACCTGGACGACGGCGCGGAACGCGGCGGCGGCGACGTCGTCCTCGGGGATCTCGACGCGCAGCGAGATCCGCACGCCGGTGTCCACCCCCGCGGCCAGGTCGTCCGCCCAGTCGCGCAGCCCGCCCACCGGCACGGGCTCGGTGGCGGCGAACGCGTCGCCGCCCGCGCCGAGCGCGGCGGCGGGGGTACGGGGAAGGGTGTCCGCCACGGCGTCCATGAACGCCCGCACCAGCCCGTACGCGTCCGGCAGCCGCACGTCGCCGCCGGCGGCGGGCAGGGGTACGGCGCGGGCGTACGGGGGCATCGCGGCGGCCAGGTCACGGACGCGCGCGCCGTCCTCTGCGTCCAGCGGCCCGATCCGCCACGCGTCGTAGCCCCCGGGCGAGACCCCGGGCAGCAGCCGCCCCCGCGCGATGAGATGCAGCGCCATCCGTACGGCCGCCCCCCAGAACACCACGGCCGGATCAGCATCGCCGCCCGCCGCGAGCAACACCGGCAGCGCCTCCCCCACCGAAACCCGCTTCCCAGGCACGTCCCGCACCCCGACGGGTGCGGGGGGTTCGGGGGCGCCCCGCACCCCGACCCGCACGGCGTCCGGGACAGGCGGGGAGAGCCGCGCCCCGGCCTCCCGTGCCCCAATGGGCGCGGGGGGTTCGGGGGCACCCCGCGTCCCGTCCCGCGCGGCGTCCGGGGCGGGCGGGAGGCCATCCCCTGCCTCGACGGGCGCGCTGGTGTCGAGGGCGGGCGGGGAGATTCGCGCCCCGGCCTCCCGTGCCTCGATGGGCGCGGGGGGTTCGGGGGCACCCCGGCTCCCGTCCCGCGCGGCGTC
This sequence comes from Streptosporangiaceae bacterium, assembly GCA_036502625.1. Classification (GTDB taxonomy): domain Bacteria; phylum Actinomycetota; class Actinomycetes; order Streptosporangiales; family Streptosporangiaceae; genus DASXYG01. The sequence goes on along the minus strand of DASXYG010000062.1, from coordinate 36,089 downwards.
CGGGGCGGGCGGGAGGCCATCCCCTGCCTCGACGGGCGCGCTGGTGTCGAGGGCGGGCGGGGAGATTCGCGCCCCCGCGTCCCGGACCTCGGCGGGTGGGAGGGCGACGGTCAGGTCGCAGGCGAGGCCGGGGCCCTGGGGGGAAACCGTGCTGGGGGGCGGGGTCCAGAAGGTGAGGTGGGATGCGCGCGGCGGGTCGGCGGGGGTGAAGACGGCGGGGTGCGAAAGGCGGTCGTCGGCGTCGGCTCGGGCGGCATCGGTCATCTGGGCTTCCTCGCGTCCGGGGTGCGCGCGGGCGGCGGCGCGCAGGGCACCCAACGCGCGGGCCGGAGCGAGGATTCCCGCCGTACGCGGGATTTCCCCGCGCGGGCGTTCTCTGGCGTCCGCGCGCGGGGGTTCTCTGGCGTCCGCGCGCGGGGGTTCTCTAGCGTCCGCGCGGGGGTTCTCTAGCGTTCGCCTGGTGGGGGGCCGGTGGTGGTGCCGGGGCGGAGGCGGACGGGGAAGGTGCGGTTCTCCGGGCGGGTGCCGTTGAGGAGGTCGGCGACGCCGCGCCCGACCGTACGGGACTTCTCCTCCAGGGGCTGCGCGGCGGTGGTGAGGCGGTGGCCGGCGAGCCAGGGGAGGTCGAGGCCGTCGAAGCCGACCACGCTGACGTCGCCGGGCACCCGCAGGCCGCGGGCCTGCGCGGCCTGGACGGCGCCGGCGGCCAGGAGGTCGGCCTGGGCGAGGATCGCGGTGGGCGGGTCGGGCGCGTCCAGCAGCCGGGCGGCGGCGCGCGCGCCCTCCTCGACGAGGTTGCCGGGGGTCTCCAGGATCGGCACGTCCGGGCCGTAGACGTCGCGGACGCCGGCGATGCGGTCGCGCACGGTGACGTAGCCGATGCGCCCGAGCCGGGACCCGGCCCATCCGGTGTGCCGGTCGGCGCGCAGCGGCATGGCGATCACCGCGACGCGCCGGTGGCCGAGGTCGCGTACGTGCCGGGCCGCGGCCGCGGCGCCGCCGCGGTTGTCGATGGTCACCAGCGGGATGCCCGGGTCGACGGGCCCCTCGACGGCCAGCGTCGGCACGCCGCGTGCGAGCAGCCGGTCGACGACGGGGTCGTCGTCGCGGCCGCAGGTGGCGAACACGGCGGCGTCCATGGGCGAGCGCGCGACCTGCTCCGTACTGGGGTCGCCGGTGCCCGCGTCGCCGGGCACGACGAGCAGCCCGTAGCCGCGAGGGCCGAGCTCCTGGCTGATGCCGTCCATGAGGGCCAGCGCGACGGGGTCGCGGAAGGTCTGCAGCATGCGGCCGCCGATCAGCACGGCGACGATGCCCGAGCGTCCCTGGCGCAGCGAGCGCGCGGTGGGGTCCGGGCCGGTGTAGCCCATCTCGTCGGCGGCGGCCAGCACGCGGGCGCGGGTGGCCGCGGCGACGGGGCCGCCGCCGCTGAAGACCAGCGACGCCGTGGACGGTGCGACGCCCGCCCGTGCGGCGACGGTGGCCAGTGTCGGCCGTCGCGCCATCGCCCACCTCCGCTCGCGTGCGCCCGCGGACCGATGGGTCCGCGACCCCTCCGCTGGACAGTAGCCCCGGGCCGGGAACCCGGGTGACATCCCGCCGGACTCCGCATAGGCTATCGAATCGATTCGACCTCCCGTATCCACTGCGTACGTGCCGATGTACGCGAGCGCGAAGGAGCCTGATGGGCCACGCCACCCCGGCCGGGACCGACCGTGCGGCACCGCCGTCCCCGTCCCGTCCGGCGCTGCACGCCCGCACTGCCGTCTACGTGGTCTTCGGCCTCAACGGGGCCGCGTTCTCCAACTGGATGGCGCGGGTCCCCGCCGTCCGCGACGCGCTGCACTTCACCCCCGGCCGCATCGGCCTGCTGCTGCTCGCGGTCTCGGTGGCCTCGGTCGCGACGATGCCGCTGACGGGCATGGTGGTGAACCGCATCGGGCCGCGCGCGACGATCGCCGCCGGCGCGGTGATCATGTGCGCGGGCCTGGCCACGGCGGGCATCGGCGCGCAGGCGCTGGTGAGCGTGCCGATCGTGGCGGTCGGGCTGTTCGCGCTCGGCGTCGGCAACAGCGGGTGGGACGTCGCGATGAACGTCGCGGGCGCCGACGTGGAGCAGCGGCTCAGCCGGTCGATCATGCCGCGGTTCCACGCGGCGTTCAGCCTCGGCACGGTCGCCGGCGCCGGGCTGGGCGCGCTGGGCGCGGCGTGGCACGTGCCGCTGAGCGCGCACCTGGCGGCGGTCGCGGTCGTGGTGCTGGCCGCGACGCTGGTCGCCGTACGGTGGGTGCTTCCCACGCTCGACACCCACACCGCGGCGGACGCGGCCGGCGGCGCGACCCCGGTGAAGCGGCCGCATCCGCTGGCGGTGTGGCTGGAGCCGCGCACGCTGGCGGTCGGGTTCTTCGTGATGATGCTGGCCCTGACGGAGGGCAGCGCGAACGACTGGCTGGCGCTGGCGACCGTCGACGGCTATCACGCGAGCCAGGCCACCGGGGCGATCGGGTTCGCGGTGTTCGTCGCGGCGATGACGATCGGCCGGGTCAGCGGCACGGCGCTGCTCGACCGGTTCGGGCGGGTCGCGGTGCTGCGGGTGACGATCGGCCTCGCGGTGGCCGGGCTGCTGGTGTTCCTGTCCGGCGCGTCGCTGGTCACCGCGATGGGCGGGGCGCTGCTGTGGGGCCTGGGCGCGTCGCTCGGCTTCCCGGTGGGCATGAGCGCCGCCGCCGACGACCCGGCGCGCGCGGCGGCCCGGGTGAGCGCGGTCGCCTCGATCGGCTACCTGGCGTTCCTGGCCGGGCCACCGGTGATCGGGTTCCTCGGCGACCACGTCGGCACGCTGCACTCCCTGGTCGCCGTGCTGGTGGCGCTGATGATCGGCCTGGTGCTGGTCTCCGCCGTACGCCCGCCCGGCGCGAAGCGGTAGCCGCGCACGGTCAGCCGGCGAAGACCTGCGCGTCGTCGGCGAACGCCTTGATCTCGATCGCGTTGCCCGCCGGGTCGCGGAAGAACATCGTCCACTGCTCGCCGGCGCGGCCCTCGTAGCGCAGGTACGGCTCGATGACGAACGCGGTCCCGGCGGCGCGCAGCCGCTCGGCCAGGGCGTGGAAGGCGTCCGGGGTGAGCAGCAGCCCGAAGTGCGGCACGGGCACGGCGTGGCCGTCGACCGCGCCGTGCGCCGGGGCCCGGTCGTGGGCGGGGGCCAGGTGGGTGACGAACTGGTGGCCGTGCAGGTTCCAGTCGATCCAGGTGTCGGAGCTGCGGCCCTGCGGGCAGCCGAGCACGTCGCCGTAGAAGGCGCGCGCGGCGTCGAGGTCGTCGACGGGCACGGCGAGGTGGAAGCGGGGCAGCGGCGCGGACGGGTCGCTCATCGGGCTCCTCTCGTGGCGTACGTGCGTTCCCCACCAGGATGTCGGCCGCGCGGCGCGCACCCGACGGCGGGGGCCGGGTGCGCCGTGCGGGTCAGGCGCGGCGGGCGATGAGCACGCCCTGGCGGTGCTGTTCGTCGGCGTTCGGCTCGCGGACCATGCGGGCCCGTACGTCGAACCCGGCGGCCTGGAGGTGGCCGGTGAGGGTGTCGGGGGACAGCCGGTGGAAGTCCAGCGACACGGCGTGGCCGAACGCGTCGTCGTAGTGGCGCACGGTGTCGCCGATCTGGAAGGCGAGCAGGAGGTGGCCGCCGGGGGCGAGCGCGCGGTGGAACTCGGCGAGCACCGCGGGCTGGTGGGGCGGCGGGATGTGGATGAGGGAGTACCAGGCGCAGATGCCGGCGAGGGCGCCGTCGGGGAGGTCGAGGGCGGTCATGGTGCCCTCGGTGAAGCGCAGGTGGGGGTGGGTGCGGCGGGCGATGGCCAGCATCCGCGGCGACAGGTCGATGCCGGTGACGTCGACGCCGAGGTCGTGCAGGTGGGCGGTGGTCGGTCCGGGGCCGCAGCCGATGTCGGCGACGGGGCCGGCGTCGCGGACGAGGTCGGCGAACGCGGCGAGCATCGCCCGCGACAGCGGCCGGTCGGCGAGCCGGGTCTGGACGTTCTCGGCGTACTCCTCGGCGAAGGCGTCGTAGCCGTGGCGGGTGTCGCGGAGGTAGGCGGGTTCGGTCACGGCGCAGGACCCTAGCCGACGGGCCGGCCGCGCCCGTACGGGTCAGGCGGTGGCGCCGCCGTCGACGACGAGGTCGGCGCCGACGACGAAACCGGCGTCGTCGCAGGCCAGCCAGGTGACGGCGGCGGCGACCTCGGCGGGGTCGCTGACGCGCCCGGCGGGCACGGCGGAGCCGATGCGGGCGTCGCGGTCGGCGCGGCTCTCGCCGGGGCGGTAGGACATGGGGGTGTCGCTGGCGCCGGGGCTGACGGCGTTGATGCGCACGCCCTGGGCGATGTACTCGCGGGCGGCGGTCCCGGTGAGGGCGCTGACGCCCGCCTTGGACGCGGCGTAGGCGGACAGCCCGGGGCGGCGGGTGTGCGCGCCGATGTTGGAGGAGGCGTTGACGATCACGCCGCCGCCGGCCGCGGCCATGTGCGCGATCTCGTACTTCATGGACAGGAAGACGCCGGTGAGGTTGACGTCCATGGCGGTGGCCCAGGCGGCGGGGTCGAGGTCGGCGACGGGCGCCGGGGCCGTGAAGACGCCGGCGTTGTTGAAGGCGATGTCGAGACGGCCGTGGCGCTCGACGGTGGCGGCGACCATGGCGGCGGCGTCGGCGGGGCGGGTGACGTCGGCGGCCAGGGAGTCGGCGCGGCCGCCGTCGGCGGTGACGCGCCGGGCGGCCTCGGCGGCGCGGCCGCCGTCGCGGCCGGTCAGCACGACGGTGGCGCCTTCGCGGGAGAACGCCAGCGCGGTGGCCGCCGCGATGGCCCCGGTGCCGCCGGTGATGAGGACGACCTTGCCGGCGAAGCGCGGACGCATAGAGGTACACCTTTCTAGATCAATCGGTCTTGAATTTGGGCCGAGAAATGCGCCGTCGTACGGACGCCGGCGCGGGCTTGGCCGGGTCGGGTCAGGCCAGCAGGGCGAGGGCCTGGTGCGCGGCGGCGCGCACGCGGGCGGGGTCGGTGGGGGCGCGGCCCATCGTGCGCATGCCCTGGAACAGCACGACCAGGAAGCGGGCCAGCGCCTGCGGGTCGGCGCCGGCGGGGATCTCGTCCTGGGCGCGGGCCCGGGTGAGCGCCGCCTGCAGGGCGGTCTCCAGGGTGGTCCAGCTCGCCTCGACGGCGCGGGCGGCGGCGGGGTCGCGTGCGGCCAGCTCGACGGCGGTGTTCACGATCAGGCAGCCGCGCCGCTGCGGGTCGGTGGACTCCTCGGTGTACCGCTGGACCAGCGCGCGGATGGCGGGCAGCGCCGGCCCGGGCGCGGACAGCGCCTCGATGACGGCGCGGTCGCGCTCCTGGCGGTAGCGGTCCAGGACGGTGAGGAACAGGTCGCGCTTGCCGCCGAAGGTGGCGTACAGGCTGGCGCGGGCGATGCCGAGGTGGGCGACGAGGTCGGCCATGGAGGTCGCCGCGTAGCCGCGCGCCCAGAACAGCTCGAGCGCGCGGTCCAGCGCTTCGTCGGGGTCGAACTCCTTGGTGCGGGCCACGGGATGGGACGCTAGCGGTTTCGGGACCGTTCGGTCAAATATGGGCGTACGGTGCGGATGCTCAGCCGGCGCGGAAGTCGGCGAAGTCGAAGCCGGGGGAGACGACGCAGCTCACGAGGGTCTCCTCGGCGGTGGCGGGGCGGGCGGCCTGCCAGACGCCGCCGGGGACGACGGCCTGCGGGACGTGGCCGGCGGCGAGGTCGGGGCCGAGCGTGATGTCGGCGGTATCGCCGGGGGCGTCGCCGGGGCCGCCGAGGGTGAGGGTGAGCGGGCCGCCGCGGTGCCACAGCCAGACCTCGTCGGAGCGCACGGCGTGCGAGGCGGAGGAGTCGCCGGGGCCGAGCAGGAAGTAGATGCAGGTGGCGGTGGTGCGCGGGCCGGGGTAGCCGGGCGGGGTGACGGTGGCGGGCGCGGCCCAGGTCTGCCGGAACCAGCCGCCTTCGGGGTGCGGGAGCAGGTCGAGGCGCTCGGCGGTGGCGGGGCGGGCGGCGACGGCGGTGTAGGTGCCGTGCGGGTCGCGGCGCAGGTAGCGGACGCCGGTGACGGCGCAGCGGTCGATCTGGCCGTAGACGTGCGGGAACAGGGTGCCGTCGGGGACGCCGCCGGGCGGGGTGGGCGCGGGCGGTTCCCAGCGGACCTCGGCGGCCAGCCGTGCGGGGTCGACGGTCAGCGCGACGAACTGGTCGGCGGACGCGGCGAACAGCGCGTTGGCGACGGCCAGGGCGGTCGCGTCGTCGGGGGAGCAGTGGACGAACGCGTCGCCGCCGGCGGGCGCGATGGGGGTGGCGGTGTCGTGCCAGGCGGCGAGGGTGGTGAGGTGCAGCAGCGTTTCGGTCACCGGGCCAGCATCCCCCACCTGCCGGGGTGCCCGCGATTCCGGGCGGCGGCCTGTGGATTGCGCGGCGGCCGCCGGTGGAAGGCTCCCGTGCGTCGCCCGCCGCGGCCCGCGGTCCGCCTACACATCGTGATCTTGTTTGCACAGCCTGTGGACGGCGTGGCGAATCTCGACGCCGTGACCTGGGGAGATGTGCACAGCCGGTGGACGGTGGCGTGTACTCCGCGTCACCGCGCCGACGCGATGATCACAGGCTGTGGATACGCCGCTACGTCGTGTCCGCGTCGATGGGGAGCTCGACGGTGACGATGAGCCGCCGCCGTCGCGGGGCGCGGTGGTGCGGAGAAAACCGTTGGCCGCGCCGCGGGGCCGGTGGATAAGGTCGCGGGCGTGGCAGCGAACGCAGCGATGATGGCCATCACCGGCCTCGGTTGTGGTCGTGGCCCGCAGGCGAGCGTCCGCCTGCGGCGCGACCCGGCCCCGGCCGGTTCCCGCGCCTGATCCCAGATCCGCCGAACGCGCCTTCGCGGCGCGCTCGCCGTCATGCCGCGCGTCTCCGGCCAGGGCCTCCGAGCCCCTGCTCACCCTTGGCCGGAGAGGACCACCGCGATGCCGCGGTCCGTCGAGCGCGCCCACAGGCGGCGCGCCGTTTCCCGTTCGCGCAACGCGCGCGAGCTTTCCCAGCACCTGCTGACCGACCCCGCCGTGGCACGGCGCCTGGTCGCCGCCGCGCGGCTTCCCCCGGACCTGCCGGTCGTGGAGCCCGGCGCCGGGCTCGGGGCGGTCACCGCCGTGCTCGCCCCCGGGCGGGATGTCACGGTGTACGAGATCGACCCCGGGTTCGCGCGTGCGCTGCGCGCGCGGTTCGCCGGGAGCGGGGTGCGCGTGGTGGGGGGTGACTTCCTCGCCGCGCACGCGCCGCGGCGGCCGTTCGCGGTGGTGGGGAACATCCCGTACGCCGTGACCGGCGGCATCGTGCGGTGGTGCCTGGCCGCGCCGTCGCTGCGCTCGGCGACGCTGATCACCCAGTGGGAGTACGCCCGCGCCCGCACCGGCGGCTACGGACGGTGGACGCGGCTGACCGCGGCCACCTGGCCCGTGGTCACGTGGCGGTTGTGCGGCCGGGTGCCGCGGGCGGTGTTCCGCCCGGCGCCGCGGGTGGACGGCGGCATCCTGCGGATCGCCCGGCGCCCGGCGCCGCTGCTGACCGGGGAGGCGCTGGCCGGGTATCGCGACATGGTGCATCTGGCGTTCACCGGGGTCGGCGGCGGGGTGCGCGCGTCGCTGGCCCGCCGCTACGGCCGCACCCGGGTGGCGGCCGCGCTGCGCGCCGCGGACCTGCCGCCCGGGGTGCTGGTGGGGGAGGTGCCGCCGGACGCGTGGCTCGCGGTGTTCGCGCACCTGGAGGGCGTGCGGCCGGATGGCGGGCGCGAGGGGCGACGGCGTCGATAACGCGGCGGGCACCGTGGCGCCGCGACGCGTGCGGTCCGCGGCGGCCGCGGTTCCGCGGTGCCCGCTCGGCACGCGCCGGAGGACGGCGCCGGTCGGCTCCGGGGTCACCACGGATGCGCCACAGCGGTGATGGCCGTGCAGGTGGCGGGGTCCCCACGGGTTTGGTGCCGGTACGGGCGGGGCGGCGGGGGTCAGCACGGGGCGGCTACGCGGTGGAGGTAGGTGGCGAGGTCGGGGGCGGTGTCGGGGTGGGTGATGGCGCCGATGTAGCCGTCGGGGCGGATGAGGATGAGGGTGTCGGTGTCGATGTTGTAGGTCTTGGCGGCGTGGCCGTCGGTGTCGGTCGCGGTGGGGATCTGCGGGGGCGGGGCGGGGGTGCCCGGGGTGAGGATCAGGTGGGGGTGGACGGCGTCGCCGTAGGGGCGGGCCAGGTCGGCGGCGGCTTGGGCGGCGGTGGGGCCGAAGGCGAGGAGGGTGTGGTGGGGGCCGCGGAAGAGGTCGAACAGGCGCGCGGCGGAGCCGTCGGCGCGGCGCAGGCCGGGGGCGTCGGGCGCCCGGTCGCCGGGGCGCGGAGCGTCGGCGGCCGGTTCGGGCGTCGCGGTGGCCGCGCCCGTGGTGGTGGCTGGGTCCGTGGCGGCGGTTGGGTCCGTGGCGGGTTGTGTTGGGGGGTGCGGGTGGATTGGGGCCAGGGGGCCGCCTGCGTAGCCGATGTCGAGTTGCTGGGTTTCCGGGCCGCGCTTGGCGGGGCCGATGCCGGTGGTGGAGGCCTGGCCGTGGAGATCGGTGCTGATGCCGAGGACGTGGGCGGCTACGGGGAGGCGTTCGGACTCGTAGGTGCCGAGGAGCCAGGGGTCGGCTCCGGCGATGACGGCGGCGAGCTTCCAGCCGAGGTTGTAGGCGTCCTGCACGGAGGTGTTGAGGCCCTGGCCGCCGGCGGGCGAGTGGACGTGGGCGGCGTCTCCGGCGAGGAGGACGCGGCCGGCGCGGAACCGCTCGGCCATGCGCATGTTGGCGCGCCAGCGGGACAGCCAGACGATCTCGCGGAGCCGGATGTCGTCTCGGCCGGTGCGGGCGGTGAGCAGTTCCTGCAGCAAGGCGTGGCCGGGGGTGAAGGGGTCGCCGGGGTCGGCGGCGGCGAGTTGGAACGCGTCGGTGCCGGGCAGCGGGCACAGGGCGAGCATGTCGGACCGGTCGGGGCTGGGGGACCAGGTGTGCCAGTAGTCGTGGTCGAGGCCGTCGATGCGGAGGTCGCCGAACAGCATGCGCTCCGCCTCCCGCGTCTCGCCCGCGAAGCCGATGCCCATCAGTGCCCGCACGGCGCTGCGGCCCCCGTCGGCGCCCACGAGGTACGCGGCGCGGACGCGTTCCTCGCCGGACGCGGTGGCGAGCGTGGCCGTGACGCCCTCGGGACCGGCGTCGCAGCCGGTCAGCTCGGCGCCCTGCCGGACCTGGACGCCGAGCCCGGCGAGGCGCGCGCGGAGGATCTCCTCGGTGCGCCACTGCGGGATCATCCAGATGTTGGGATACGGGACGTCGGGCGTGGCGGCGGTGACGTCGCTCATCCGCCCCTCCCACACCACCTCGCGCCCCGCGTACGCCCGGACGGCGGGGTAGTCGCCCCCGGACGCGCGGACCGCGTCGAGCACGCCGAGGTCGTCGAAGACCTCGAGCGTGCGCGGTTGCAGGCCTTTGCCGCGGGAGCCGGGGCAGATGCCCGCGGCGGCGTCGACGACCTGGCAGGGCACGCCGCGGCGGGCGAGCTCGATGGCCAGCACCAGGCCGGTCGGCCCGGCACCGGCGATGAGGACCTGTGTCTCCATGACCCCTCCGATGAATCGAGATTCAGTGAATAGAGATTCATCATGGGTACGATTGCCCTCGATGTCAAACCGAATGCGAGGGGAGCGCCGTGAGCGGGCAGAACGCGCCGTCGGCCGGGTCCCGTAAGCAGCAGGCCGCGCGCACCGAGGCCGAGCTGAAGGACGCCGCCCGCCGGGTCTTCGCCCGGCGCGGCTACCTCAACACCAAGATCACCGACATCACCCGGGAGGCCGGGCGCGCGGCCGGGTCGTTCTACACGCACTTCGACGGCAAGGAGTCGCTGCTGGAGGCGATGCTCGCCGACATGCTCGACAACGTGGACGCCGAGACGCTCGGCAGCGGCCACAACCCGGACTTCTCCGTCCCCGGCGCCGTACGCTGGCACGTCGACGCGTTCTGGCACTTCTTCTCCCGCCACCGCACCGAGCTGGTCGCCCTCCAGCAGGCCGCCCTGGTCGACGAGCGGTTCGCCGAACGGCTGCGGGAGATGTACGAACCCGACGTGGACGAGCTGCGCGACCACCTCGAACGCGCCGTCGCCGGGGGCGTGACGCTGCCCGCCGACCCCGCGATCGTCGCGACCATGATCAGCTCGCTGATGATGCAGTTCGCCATGATGTGGCAGGTCGGCGGTGTCGGCGGCGGCCGCAAGCTCGACGACGACGAGGCGGTCGACGCGCTCACCGCGTTCGTGCTGCACGGCCTGCACGGCACCGACGCGGGCTGACCCGCGGAGCCCCGCGGAACCGGCCGCCGTCCGCGGCATAGGGTGCTGCCATGGTCGCGCCGCACACGCTCGCCGTGTTCACCCTCGCCGCGCTCGCCCTGGTGCTCGTGCCGGGCCCGAACGTCCTGTACATCACGGCGCGCAGCGTCGCCGAGGGCCGCCGCTCCGGCGTCGTGTCGGCGCTCGGCGTGGAGACCGGCACCCTGGTGCACGTGGCGGTCGCGGCCGTCGGCCTGTCGTACCTCATCGCCGCCTCGGAGGTGGCGTTCTCGGTGGTCAAGTACACCGGCGCCGCCTACCTGATCTTCCTGGGCGTCCGCACCCTCCTGGCGCGCGACGCCGGCGAGGCGGAGGCCGCGGCGCCGCGCGGGCTGCGCCGGGTCTACATGGAGGGCCTGGTGGTGAACGTGTTCAACCCCAAGGTCATCTTGTTCTTCCTGGCGCTGCTGCCGCAGTTCGTCGACCGCGCGGCCGGTGCGGTGCCCGGCCAGATCGTGATGCTCGGCCTGGTGCTGTTCGCCCTCGGCGTGCTGACCGACATGACGTACGCGCTGGGCGCGGGGTCGCTGGGCGGGTGGCTGCGCGGCCGCCCGGCGTTCGCCCGCCGCCAGCGGTACGTCGTCGGCGTCGTCTACCTCGCGCTCGGCGTCACGGCCGCGCTCGCGGGCCCGTCGGCGCGCCGCACCTGACCCCGTACGCGGGGGAAAACCAGGTGTGGCGGCGGCCGGGCGTGGGTTACGGTCGGCGGGTGCTGCGCCCGACGTATCCGCTGCGGACCGAGCGGCTGCTCCTGCGGCCCCTGACCGAGGCCGACTTCGACGACCTGTTCGCCTTCCAGTCCGACCCCGAGGTCACGCGCTACGTCATGTACGACGCGCGCGACCGCGCGGGCATGCGCGCGGCACTGGTCGCGAAGCTGCGGGAGACGGAGCTGCTCCGCGACGGCGACGCGCTGTCCCTGGCCGTCACGGTGCCGCCCGACACGACGGTGATCGGCGAGCTGAACCTCTTCCTGCGCAGCACCGTGCACCGCACCGCCGAGCTCGGCTACGTGTTCAACCCCGCCTACCACGGCCGCGGCTACGCGCGTGAGGCGGCGCGGGAGATGCTGCGGGTGGCGTTCGAGGAGTTCCGGCTGCGGCGGGTGATCGCCCGCTGCGACGAGCGCAACACCGCGTCATGGCGGCTGATGGAGAAGCTGGGCATGCGCCGCGAGGCCCACCTCGTGCAGAACGAGCTGTTCAAGGGCGAGTGGGCCGACGAGCTCGACTACGCGATGCTCGACCACGAGTGGGCCGCGCGCGACGGCGGCGCCTGACCCGTACGGCCGAACGCAGAAGGCCCCGGCACGCCAGGTGGTGTGCCGGGGCCGCAGTGCGCGCGGGTCAGCCGCCGCCGCGGCGGGGCACGAACTTCAACTGGTCGCGGCCCGCGTTGCCGCGCCGGTCCTTGGCGTGCAGCCCGTTGTCGCGGCCGCCGCGCTTGCGGGTGCGGCCGCCGCCGGTGTCGGCCTTGGCGTCGTCGGTGTCGGACACCCCGGGCAGGCGCAGCCGCGGCAGCGGCGCGACGGGCTGGGGCTTCGCGGGTTCCGGATGCTTCGCGTTGTCAGAGTTCGCTGTCATCGGGCCCTCCTTCGGCGATCAGTCGAGGTGATACCCGGTGGGGCGGCCTTCGCAGATCCGTACGCGGCAACGAACGCGCATCGTGTACGGGACATGAGAAAAGCCGAACCGCCGGGAGGATTGTCTACGAAGGCGACACCCGTGCGCGGGGTGTCGCGGGGCGCGTCGCGCGCACTTCCTCAGACCAGCAGGCTCAGCATGCCTGTGACACTAGCCGATCACCGGCCCGCGCGCACCCGCATTTCGACGCGATCCACGTCACGTCCGCGCTCACGTACGGGCGCGCCACGCGGTGACCACCACCGACGCGGTCGCCTCCACCGGGTCGGGCAGCCCGGCGAGAGCGTCCCGTACGCGGTCCTCGCCGAGGTGGTGGCCGCTGGGGCCCATCAGCACGGCCTGCGCGGCGGCGCGGCGGCCCAGCCGCAGCGGCATCGTCACCTCGGCCCGCTCCACCTCGGCGAACCCGCCCGCCAGGGTCGCGGCGAGCCGCTCGTCCTTGCGGTCGCCGACCTCCAGCATCCCGGCGGCGGCGACCAGCTCGGCGAGGTGGCCCGGCGCGGGCGTGGCCACCAGCAACACACCGCCGGGCGCCAGCACCCGGGCGTACTCGCCGGCGTTGCGGGGCGCGAACACGTTCAGCACCACGGCCATCGCGCCGGTGCGGACGGGCAGCCGCCGCCACACGTCCGCGACCCCGGCCACGGCGCGCGGATGGGCGCGCGCAGCACGGCGCGCCGCGTACTTGGAGATGTCCAGCGCCAGCCCGGCCGCGCCGGGCCGCGCGTCGAGCACGGCCGACAGATACGTGCCGGGCCCGGCGCCGGCGTCCAGCACCGGGCCGGCGCCGGGGGCCAGCGCGGCGGCGCGGGACGCCAGGTGGCCGGCGAGGGCGGCGTAGTGGCCGGCGGCGAGGAACTCCGCGCGGGCGGCCACCATGGCGGCCGTGTCGGCGGTGCCGGCGCGCCGCCCGGTGAGCAGGTTCGCGTAGCCCTGCCGGGCCACGTCGAAGGCGTGCCCGGCGGGACACCGCAGCGCGCCGCCGCCCGTACGGGGGTCCGCGGCCAGCCCGTCGCCGCACACGGGGCAGGCGGCGAGCCCGGCCAGCACCTCCAGCGCCGGCGCGGCGGGGCGGGTGTCGTGCGGCGGGGTCGTCATGGCGGTCCCATTCAACACCGCACGCCGTACCGCGCCGGTCACCGTACGGGCGCCGACACGGTGCGCGACCAGGGAACTCCCCGGAGTCGGGCACGGGCGCCGCCGCGTGCCCGGCCGGGCCGCTGACGTACGATTCCGATCGCCACCTCCCGAACCGCCGACCCATCACAGGGGGAGACAGTCTCGTGCACGACATCGCCGTGTTCAGCGGCAGCGCCCACAAGGAGCTCGCCGCCGAGATCTGCGAGCACCTCGAAGCCCCACTGCACCCGGTCCGCGTCCAGCGTTTCGCCAACGACTGCCTCGAAGTCCAGCTCCAGGCCAACTGCCGGGAACGCGACGTGTTCCTCATCCAGCCGCTCGTGCCGCCGGTGCAGGAGAACCTGGTCGAGCTGCTGCTCATGCTCGACGCCGCGCGCGGCGCGTCCGCGGCCCGCACCACCGTCGTCATGCCGCACTACGCCTACGCCCGGTCGGACAAGAAGGACACCCCGCGCATCTCCATCGGCGGGCGCCTCGTCGCCGACCTGCTCGTCGCCGCGGGCGCCAGCCGGGTGCTGACGATGACGCTGCACTCGCCGCAGGTCCACGGGTTCTTCAACGTCCCCGTCGACCACCTGCACGCGCTGCGCGAGCTGGCCGGCCACTTCGCCGGCGACGACCTGTCCAACGCCGTCGTCGTCTCGCCGGACCTCGGCAACGCCAAGTCCGCGGCGAGCTTCGCGCGGATGCTCGGCGTGCCGGTCGCGGCGGGCGCGAAGCAGCGGTTCGCCGACGACAAGGTCGCGATCTCCGCGGTCATCGGCGACGTCGCCGGCCGCGACGTGATCATCCTGGACGACGAGATCGCCCGCGGCAGCACCGTCGTGGAGCTGCTGCGGCTGCTGCGCGAGCAGAAGGTCAACTCCATCCGCGTGGCCTGCACGCACGGCCTGTTCTCCGACGGCGCGCTGACCCGCATCGGCGCGCAGGACGACGTCGCCGAGATCGTCTGCACCAACTCCGTGCCGATCACCGAGGACCACCCGAAGCTGCGCGTGCTGTCGATCGCGCCGGCGCTGGCCGAGGCGGTGCGCCGCATCCACAACGGCGAGTCCGTCAGCGCCCTGTTCGACCAGGACGCGCCCGTCGCGAAGGGCGGCTGCGCGTGATCGGCGTCGGGGTGATCCTGGCCGAGGACGGACGGGTCCTGCTCGGCCACCGGACGAAGGCGACCGAGCCCGCCACGTGGTGCCTGCCCGGCGGCGCCGTGGAGGCGGGGGAGTCGTTCGAGTCGGCGGCCGCGCGCGAGCTGGCCGAGGAGACCGGCATCCGCGTCGACGCGGGCGACCTGGAGGTGCTCGGCGTCGTCCTGGACGACACCGGCGGCGCGCCGCGCGTCTCCGCGGCCGTACGCGCCCGGGTCGGGCCGCCCGCGCCGGGCGCGTGGCGGGCCCGCGTCACCGAGCCGCACGTCTTCTCCGGCTGGGACTGGTTCGCCCCCGACGCCCTGCCCGGCCCGCTGTTCCCCGCCACCGGCCACGTCCTGCGCCTGGTCTACGGCACCACGCCGCGGGTGCCGCCCGCCCCCGCGGCGGCCTACCGTACGGCCGGGCGCGCGGCATGACCCCCGTGACCCCGCGTGCGGTGGCCGTGCCGGGCACGATGTGCACGCCCCGGCTCTACCAGCCGCTGGCCCACCGGATGGGCGGCGCCGTACGGATGACCGGCTACGACTGGATGACCCGCCCCGGCCCGTGGGACATCCCGTCCGTCGCCGCCCGCCTGCTCACCGAGATCACCGCGCGTACGCGCCCCGATGACGGCCCGCTCGTGCTGATCGGGCACTCCACGGGCGGCGCCATCGCAGTGCAGGCCGCGATCCTGGCCGCGCGGCGCGGCGTGCCGGTGGCCGGGCTGCTGATCATGAACAGCGGCGCCGACACCGCCGGGCACGGCGACATCGACGCGCTCATCGACGTGTTCAGGACCGACCGGCGGCGCGGCTGGCGCACGGTCGGGGGCCGCCGCTCCTTCGCCCGCCGCCGGCCGGGCCGCCACCGCGTCCTGGGGCGCCTCGCGCCGCTGCTGCCCATGCCGGGCCCGGTGACGCGGCTGCGGATGGAGGCGTACGCCCGGCGGGTGCCCACCGACGCGGTGGTGGAGGTGCTGGCCAGCCAGCGCGACCTCGACCTCGGGCCGGACCTGCCCGCCGTGGCCTGCCCGGTGACCGTGCTGCACGGGCTGCTCGACACCGCCCGCACCCCCGGGCACGCGCGCGCCATCGCCGAGGGCGTGCGCGACGGCGAGGTCCGGTGGGTCCGTACGGGCCACACGCCGATGGTCGAGGCGCCCGGCGCCGCCGCCGACGCCCTGCACTCCCTGCTCGCCCGCATC
This sequence comes from Streptosporangiaceae bacterium, assembly GCA_036502625.1. GTDB lineage: Bacteria > Actinomycetota > Actinomycetes > Streptosporangiales > Streptosporangiaceae > DASXYG01. The sequence goes on along the minus strand of DASXYG010000062.1, from coordinate 20,523 downwards.
TGAGCTACCCGTCGCCGGTGATCGCCGCCTCGGCGTCCATGCGCACCAGCGTCGCGGCCAGCACGTGCACCCCGGCGGCCACGTCCGCGCGGTCCGTCCATTCCTCGGGGCAGTGGCTGCGCCCGTCGCGCGACGGCACGAAGACCATCCCAGCGGGGCACCGCGCGGCCAGGTGCGCCGCGTCGTGGCCCGCGCCGCTGGGGAACGCCGTCCAGGCCAGCCCGAGCCCGTCGGCCGCGGCGCCGGCCAGGTTCTGCACGGACGCGGCCATCGGCACCACGTCGTTGTCCGCGGCCCAGTCGAGCACGGCCTCCACGCCGTTCTCCGCGGCCAGCCGCGCGACCTCGGCCGTCACCCGCCCGCGCACCCCGGACAGCCAGCCGCGGTCCACCGAGCGGAACTCCGCCGACAGGTGCGTACGCCCCGGCACCACGTTGTCCGCGCCCGGATCGACCAGCAGGTTCCCCGCCGTGGCCACCGCGTGCACCGGCGCGCCGCACCCCTCGCGCTCCACCGCGAGCACCGCCTTCGCCGCCGCGACCAGCGCGTCCCTGCGGTCGTCCATGCCGCGGGTGCCCGCGTGGTCGGCGCGTCCGGTGAAGCGGGCGAGGAACCGCTCGATGCCCACGATGGCGGTCACCACCCCGATGCCCGCCCCGGCGCGCTCCAGCGTCGCGCCCTGCTCCACGTGCAGCTCCACGTAGCCGTGCAGGGGGCCGGCCGCCCAGGTCGGCGCCAGCATCGCGGACGGGTCGAGGCCGAACCCGGCGACCGCGTCGCCCAGCCGCGCGCCGCGCGCGTCCGTACGGTCCAGGTCCGCCGCGGCCAGCACCCCGCACGCGGCCTGGCTGCCGAGGCACGTGCCGCTGTACGGGTTGGCCTCCTCGCCGAGGAAGTCGACCACCAGCAGGTCGTGGTCCAGCCGGGTGCCGGTCTCCCGCAGCCGCCGCGCCACCTCGATCGCGCCCAGCACGCCCACGGCGCCGTCGAACCGGCCGCCGCCGCGCACCGTGTCCGTGTGCGACCCCGTCACCAGCGGCGGGCCGCCGTGCCTGCCGGGCAGCCGGCCCACGATGTTGCCCGCCGGGTCCACCGTCACCGCCAGCCCCGCGTCGCGCATCCGCGCCCGCACCCACTCCCGCGACGCGCGGTACGGCTCGCCGAACACCCGGCGCGTCCACCCCGGCTCGTCCGGGTCGCGCAGTTCGGCGAGGGCGTGCAGGTCGCCCCACAGGCGGTCGGCGTCGGGCGCGAGCAGGTCCACGGATCCTCCCTCGGACGGCGGTCCCGTACGAAGGCCACAATAAATACGGGCGCACCTGTCCCGTCCGCCGCGTCCCGTACGTCGGTAGGGCGAGAGGACCCGCATCAAGGAGGAACCGTGCAGTACATGCTGATGATCTGCGCCGACGAGGCGACCGGCGCCGCGCACGCCCTGGACGGCTGCGGAGGCTGGACCGAGGAGATGGCCGAACGCGGGGTGCTGCGCGGCGGCGGCGGGCTGCGGCCCCCGAACGAGGCCACCACGCTGCGGGTCCGCGGCGACCAGGTGCTGCTCACCGACGGGCCGTTCGCCGACACGAAGGAGCAGATCGGCGGGTTCACCCTCATCGAGTGCGCCGACCTCGACGAGGCCATCGAGATCGCCGGCAAGCACCCCGCCGCCGCCTACGGGCTCATCGAGATCCGCCCGATGTTCCAGCCATGACCGGGCGCGGCGGCGGGCCCGATCCGGTCGGGGCCGCCGTCACCGCGGCGTTCCGCGAGGAATGGGGCCAGATCGTGGCCACGCTCATCCGCGTGACCGGCGACTGGGACCTCGCCGAGGAGTGCGCGCAGGACGCCTTCACCGCGGCCCTGCGCCGCTGGCCGCGCGACGGCGTGCCGCGCCGCCCCGGCGCGTGGCTGACCACCGCCGCCCGCAACCGCGCCACCGACCGGCTGCGCCGCGACGCGGTCGGCGCCGCCAAACTGCGGGAGCTCGCCATGGCGCCACCCGACCCGTACGACCCGGATCCCGGCGCCGGCGAGGCCGTGCCGGACGACCGGCTGCGGCTGATGTTCACCTGCTGCCACCCCGCGCTCAACCTCGACGCCCAGGTCGCGCTCACCCTCCGCACCCTCGCCGGGCTCACCACGCCGGAGATCGCCCGCGCGTTCCTCGTCGCCGAACCGGCCATGACCAAGCGGCTCACCCGCGCCAAGCAGAAGATCCGCCACGCCGCCATCCCGTACCGCGTGCCGCCCGCGCACCTGCTCGGCGACCGGCTGCCCGGGGTCCTCGCCGTGCTGTACCTGCTGTTCAACGAGGGCTACTCCGCCAGCACCGGCGCCGCGCCCGTACGCCGCGACCTCACCACCGAGGCCATCCGCCTCGCCCGCGTGCTCACCGCGCTCATGCCGGACGAGCCCGAGGCCGCCGGGCTGCTCGCGCTCATGCTGCTGCACGACTCGCGCCGCGCCGCGCGCCTCGACGCGCACGGCGACATCGTCACCCTCGAACACCAGGACCGCAGCCGCTGGGACACCGCCGCCGTCGCCGAGGGCACCGCGCTGCTCAACGCGGCGCTGCGCCGCCACCGGCCCGGCCCGTACCAGGTGCAGGCCGCCATCGCCGCCTGCCACGCCACCGCACGCGATCCCGCCGGCACCGACTGGCCGCAGATCGCCGCGCTGTACGGGCGCCTCACCGCGCTCGTGCCGTCCGCGGTCGTCGCGCTCAACCACGCCGTCGCCGTCGGCATGGCGTACGGCCCCGAAGCCGGGCTCGTCCGCCTCGACGCGCTCGCCGCCGGCGGCCGCCTCGACGGCTACCACCTGCTGCCCGCCGCCCGCGCCGACCTGCTGCGCCGCCTCGGGCGCGCGCCGGAGGCCGCGGACGCCTACCGGGCGGCCCGCGCGCTCGCGCCCACCGACGCCGAACGCCGCCACCTCACCCGCATGATCGACGAGACCCGGTTGGGCCCGGCCTGAGCGGGCACGAGGCGGTCATGACCTGGAAGTTCCCCGCGGGTTCACCGCGGCGACACCCCGCCGCCGACCGGCGATCCGCCGCGAACGCCACCATTTCGGTCATGGGTACACAGTTGACCGCACCGGCGCGCGCCGCCGGCTACGTCGTGCTCACCTCGATGGCCGCCGGCCTGGAACTGATCCGCAACGGCTGGACCGAGATCCACGCCGACCCGGCCGCCCCCGACCCCGCCGACGACGCCGAGCCCGCGACCTCCTGACCCGCGTCAGCTCAGGGCACCATCAGCGACAGCGACTCCGCCACGCACGCCGGCTTCTCCTGGCCCTCGATCTCGACCGTCACCCGCACCGTCGCGCGGCCGCCCTGCGCGGTGTCCACCAGGTCGAGCAGCTCCGCCGACGCCCGCACCCGCGACCCCACCCGTACGGGGCTGGGGAAGCGCACCTTGTCCGAGCCGTAGTTGATGCCCATCTTCAGGCCGTCGACCCGGTAGATCTCCTTCGTCAGCGTCGGCAGCAGCGACAGCGTCAGGTAGCCGTGCGCGATGGGCGCGCCGAACGGGCCCTTCGCCGCGCGCTCCGGATCGACGTGGATCCACTGGTGGTCGCCGGTCGCGTCGGCGAACAGGTCCACCTGGCGCTGGTCGATCGTGTGCCACTCGCTCGTGCCCAGGTGCTCGCCCTTCGCGGCGCGCAGCTCGTCGAGATTGGAGAAGACCCGCATCGTCCATCCTTCCGGTCGCCTGACCGGCACACTACCGACTGGTCGGTATGCGGTGAAGGGCCGGGCGCACGCGCTCACCGTACGTACACGCGCTCACCCATCCTGATCGCCGCGCCCACCGTGTCGGCCAGGTCCATCGGCACCCGCACGCACCCGTGCGACGCCCGGTGCGCCGGGACGTTCGGCGAACCGTGGATCGCGTAGCCGCCCACGAAGTACGACGGCCGGTACATCCACCCCAGCCGCGACCTCCGCCACCGCCGGATCTTCCGGAACACCGTGAAGTCGCCGCGCGGCGTACGCGCCACGCCGCACCGCCCGCCCGCGCAGTACCGGCGCCCCGTGCCCGTCGACACGTGGCTGACCAGCCGCACCCGGCCGCCCGCGTACAGCACCAGCAACTGCCGCCGCAGGTCGACCTCCGCGCGGCGGCCCGGCGCGTGCCGCACCAGCCGCCGCATCGTCCCAGGACGGGCCAGCGCCCGCCACGTGCGCGGCGTGACGCTCCGGTTCGCGCGGATGCCGTGCGCCTTCTGGAACGCCCACACCGCGTACACGGTGTCCGTCCCGTACACGCCGGTGATCGGGCCCGGGTCGAAGCGCAGCCGCCGCAGCTTCAACTGCAGCGCCCGCACGTCCGTGCCGTGGTCGCCGGGGCCCAGGCGCGGCTGGTCCGACCGTACGGCCGCGCTCACCGGCGCCGCTCCGGAGACGACGACCAGCCCGGCCAGCGCCGCCGCGGCGACCCGCGTGCGTGTGTTCACCGGTGCCCGTCCTTGATCGGCCCGCGCGGCACCTTCACCGTCACCGTGCGGCACCCCGGCGCCGTCGGGTGGTGCGTGCAGGAGGAGTCGTAGGACGAGATCACCACGTTGCGCATCCGCCCGTTGCCGCGGCTGAGCTTCCGCGCCGTCGCCGAGTACGTCACCTTCGCCGTCGCGCCCGCCGGCAGGTCGCCGTGCCACTCCAGCCGCGGCTTGTGGTACGTCACCGTGCCGATCGTCGCGTGCGCGTCGCCGTTGTAGCGGGCGTCGTCGACCACGTCGGCCAGGTCGTCGGTGATCCGCGCGGCCGGCTCCTCGACGCCGCCGCGGTTGTGGATCGTGATCGTGTAATGCACCGTGCCGCCCGGATGCACCCGCCGCGGGCGGACCGTCTTGTCGATCACGATGTCCGGCAGCGGCACCGACAGCGCCAGCGCCTGCGGCAGGTACGTGTCGCCCTTCGTGCTGAACGTCAGCCGCGCGGAGTCCGAGCCCGCCGGGATCACGCCGCGGGGGAGCGTGGCGTCCTTCGCGTCCACGCTCATGTTGTTCGGCACGCCCGGGTCGACCGCGCCCGCCGCGTAGCTGTCGAAGAACTTGTTCGTGCCCCCGCCGCCGTCGGGATTGGCGATCAGGTGGTCGTTGACGGCCAGCCGGCTGCCCTGGACGTTCCAGTCGCCCTCGTAGGCGATGACGCCCGCGTGCACGCTGCCCGCCGAGCTCATCTGGAAGCCGCGCACGTCGATCGAGGTGGGCGGGTTCGCGGAGCGCTGCAGAACGTGGCCGGAGTAGACGTAGACGGCCCGCTTGTGCGGCGCGTACGCCGCGTTGGGCCGGTCGTAGCGGTAGACGACGTTCAGCGCCCAGCCGCCGATGCAGCCGTAGCCGGCGGGCGCCCACACGTCGCCCACGGTGACCCGTACGGGCTGCCCCGTCGGCGCCTCGGCGAGCTGCCCGCGGACGTCCGCCTCGGCGGTGTAGTAGTGCGGGCCGCTCTCCGCCATCGGGCTGTCGACCGCCTTCCGCGGCGCCACCGACCGCACCGCGCCGCCGCCCACCCGCACCTTCACCGGGCTGGTGAGCGGCTTGCCGGACGGCAGCGTCGCGTCGGCGCGGCTGGCGTCGCAGCGGGTCAGCAGGCTGCGGCCGAGCCGGTACCGCCCGGTGTTGCCCGCCCAGTACAGCCGCGCGAACGCGATCTTCGCCCCCGGCGGGATCATCACCTGCGCGACGCTGGAATTGCGCGACCCCACGGACGGATCGGCGTTGACGTTCCGCATGTCGAAGGCGTTGTTCCCGGCGGAAACGCCGCGCTGCTGCGCCTGCGCACACCGCGCCTCACCCGGCGGGCAGCCGAGAACCGCATTTCCGACCGTCATGAAATCGCCGTACACGTTCCCGTGATAACCGCGCGCGAACGGCCGCACCACATCCGCGCGCGTGGCCCCGCCGACCCCGATGAGCAGGGCGGCGGCCGAAGTCACCGCCGTGGCCGCGGCGACGCGCCCGCGCATCCGCCGAATCCCCATAAAACGACATCCCCCCGGAATGAATCCACAGGAAAGGCGCCGAAGAAAGGCGCGAATTCCCTGAACGGAATGACGCTAACACCCCGAACGGCGAAATCGACGGAAGCCGGACCCGGCCGGGAGCCGAGGGGGAGCGGCGCTACGGCACGAGGACGATCCGCTGCGCCGCCGGCTCCGCCCAGGCGCTCTCCACCTCCGCCAGGGGAGCGGGCCGCGCGTCCACCGCGAACGTGCCCTTCGTGATCTCCGCGGCGAGCGCGGGCAGCTCGTCCCGGATCTCCCCGGCGCCCACCGACCCCTGGCCGCTGCCCACGATCCGCAGCCGCGCGGCACGCAGCGCCGCCGACGGGATCGCCGCCGTCGGCCCCGCGACGGAGCCGATCTCGATCCACGCCAGCGGCCGGCCCCGGTCCGGGCGCCGCGTCACGAGCGCCGCCATCGCCGCGGCGGCCGGCGCGCCCCACAGGTAGTCGAGCACGACGTCGACGTCGGACGCGGCCTCGCCGATCCGGCCCGCGGACGCGTCGGCGTCCCCGTCCAGCCGTACGGTGCCGGTGGCGCCGAGCGCGGGCAGCGCGGCGAGCCGCCCCTCGTCGCGGCCGGCCGCGATCACGCGCTCCGCGCCGAGCAGCCGCGCGACCTGCACGGCCATCCGTCCGGCATTGCCCGTGGCGCCCAGCACCAGCACGCTCTGGCCGGCGGCGAAGGAGACGCGCCGCCGCAGCGCCACCCAGGACGACATCGCCGGGTTCATCGCCGCGGCCACCGCCACCGGATCCGTGCCGTCGGGCAGCGCCACGCTGCGGCGCACGTCGACGACCGTGCGCTCGGCCATCGCGCCCAGCGCGGTCTCCGGGAGGATGAAGTAGCGCGCCACGCCGTCCGGCCCGCGGCCCACCCCGTCGACGCCCGGCACCAGCGGCAGCGCGCCGGTGCTCGTGTAGTGCGACCCGTTCGCCTGCGAGCGCACCCGGGGGTGCAGCCCGGCCGCGAGCACGTCCACGACCATCTCGTCCGCACCGGACGCGACCGGGTCGGGGACGTCCGCGTACCGCGGTGGCGCGTCGAACGCCGAGACCACTGCCGCCTTCATGACGCCTCCTGGAAATAGTTGGGAATACCTACTAAACTAGATGGCAGTACGAACCGAGTCAAGGAGGGGGAGACGTGCCGGAACCGGCGCCGACGGAACAGGATCGCCTGGTGGACGCCCTGGCCCAGGCCGCATTCACCACCATGGCGGTGCTCACCAAGGTCGCCGCAGACAACGACCTGTCGCTCACCCAACTGCGCGTCCTTGCGATCCTGCGCGACCGCCGCCTGCGCGTCACGACCCTCGCCGCGCACCTCGGCCTGGAGAAGTCCACGATGACCGGCCTCGTCGCCCGCGCGGAGAAACGCGGCCTGATCGAACGCGCCCCGAACACCGACGACGGCCGCGCCGTGGACGTGTCCCTCAGCGCCGCCGGCCTGCGCCTCGCCGAGACCGTCCAGGCGACCGTGCGCCGCGAGCTCGCCCCGATGACCGGGAAGCTGGCCGCGGGGGAGCGCCGCCGCCTGAGCACGCTGATCGAGCGCATGCTCGGCCCGGGCGGGATCTGAGCGGCTAGTCCGTACGGGGCGCGGGCTCGCCGGTGAGCCACGCGTTGGCCGCGCCGGCGAGCGCCTCGGGGGAGAGGCCCTCGAACGCGCGGAGCCGGAGGAAGTGGCGGGCGATCGTCAGCCCGAGGATGCCGCTGACGACCAGCGCGGCCCGCAGCTCGGCGTCGTCGCCCTCGAACGTGCCCGCGAGGTTGTCGACGCGGTCGTCGAGGAACTCCCGCATCGACGCCGCGGCCTCCGGGACCGTCAGCATCGAGCGGACGAGCGCGCGGGTCTCCGGGGGGAGCTCGCGCATCCGTACGTCGAGGACGTCCAGGAGGTGCGCCGAGGCCGCCTGGTCGTCGTCGTCGGGAAGCCGGGCGGCGATCGCGAACAGGGACGCCTTGTTGCCGTAGTGCTGCATGACCAGCGACGCGTGCACGCCCGCCCGCTCCGCGATGGACCGGATCGTCGCGCCCTCGAACCCGTGCCGCGCGAACTCCTCCTGCGCGGCCCGGAGGATCCGCCGCGCCGTCTCCGCCCGCTTCGCGTCCCGCGTCGTCCCGGCCATGCGCTTCACTATACAAGTGTTTAGCGAACGTGCTAGCGTCTTCGCTAAACGACTGTTTAGTAAATCGTGCCGCCGTACGGGGGACTGGTCATGACGTTCATCGCGATCGAAGAGCACTGGACCACGCCGCGGCTGACGGCCGCGCTGAAGGCGCTGCCGCAGGGGAGCGGCGACGACAGCCTGGCGCTGAACGAGATGGGGGACAACCTCGCCCGCTTGGAGGACATCGGCGACGCGCGCATCGCGGCCATGGACGACCAGGGCATCGACATGCAGGTCATCTCGCTGGCGCCGCCCGCGACGGGCCCGCTCGACGCCGCCGACGCGGTGCCGCTCAGCAGGGACATCAACGACCTCGCCGCGGAGGCGGTCCGCCGCCACCCGTCCCGGCTCCGCGCGATGTCCACGCTGCCGATGGCCGAGCCGTCCGCCGCGGCCGGGGAGCTCGAACGCGCCGCGGGCCTCGGATGCGTGGGCACCATGGTCTACGGCCGTACGGGGGAGACCCCGCTCGACGACCCGCGCTACGACGACCTGTTCGCCGCCGCCGCGGCGCTCGGCCAGCCGGTCTTCATCCACCCGCAGATCCCGTCGCGCGCCATCAGGGACGCCGCGTACGCGGGCTTCGACCCGATGACCTCGCTCGCCCTGTCCACGTTCGGCTGGGGATGGCACCTGGAGGCGGCCCTCGCCGCGCTGCGCCTCATCGCCCGCGGCACCTTCGACCGCCACCCCGGCCTGCAGATCGTCCTCGGCCACTGGGGCGAGCTCCTGCTGTTCTGGGCCGACCGCGTGGACAGCCTGACCCGCATCGCGGGTCTCCAGCGAAAGCCGTCGGACTACCTCCGCGCCAACGTCCACATCACCAGCTCCGGCATGCTCACCCCGGCGCTGCTCCACCACAGCCTGGCGATCACCACGATCGACCGCCTCATCTTCTCCACCGACTACCCGTTCCAACACCCTGCGGCAGCGGACATCCACGAGTTCCTGAAGGAGTTCGCCACCGACGAGGACCGGGACAAGTTCACCGCCGCAAACGCCCGCAGGCTCTACCGAATCAGCCCTGACTTTACATAATGCTCATTATCGGCGCGGCGTGCGTGTCAGGGTTCGCCGCGGATCGCGTGGCTGTTGGCGCGGTTTCCGGCGATGTTGCGGGTCTTCTGGGTGGCGGCCGATTCGGCGAGGGCCGCGAGGACGGGCCGGGACGTTGACTCGGTGGCGAGTTTGCGTTGCATCCAGGGGGTGGCGGCGGCCAGGGCCGCGGGTGCCGGGGTGTGGCCGGTCGTGATCGTCAGGTAGAGCTTCCAGTCGTGGATTCGGTGGTGTGCGAAGGGGCGGTGGGCGGGCGGCATGAGGTGGTCGATGACCGGCGTCAGGTCCGCGGCCCACTGGTCGAAGGCGGCGGGGTCGGGCGTCTTCAGCGCGATGGCGTCGATGAGCTCGATGACCGCGGTTTTGGACGTCAGGTCCTGGGGGTCGCGCAGGATGGCCGCCACGACGGCGCGGTCGTTGCCGCGGCCCCGCGCGGCGGCGACCACGGCGATCACCTTGCGGTACGCGGCCGAGCGCACGTGCTCGTCGGCGAGGGCCGCCTCGATGTCCACGTCGGCGATGGCGGCATCGGCGAGCAATGCGGTCAGGTCGGCGCGCAGCGTCATGGTCAGCGACCCTATGCCCGGGACGACGCCGCAACTTATTCCTTGACACGAATATTCGTTGTAGTGAATACTCGGGTTCATGGACGCACTCCTCACCGCGCTGGCCGATCCGGCCCGCTGGCGGCTCGTGGCCCTGTTGGCCGAGCGGCCGCGGTCGGTCGGCGTCCTCGCGCAGCTCGCCGGGGCGCGGCAGCCACAGACGACCAAGCATCTGCAGACGCTGGAGCGCGCCGGCGTGGTCGAGTCGCGGCGCACCGGGCAGCGGCGGGTGTACGCGCTGCGCACCGCTCCCCTGCGGGAGCTCGCGGCGGCGCTCGGCGGGCTCGCCGACACCGCCGACCAGGCGGGCGAGGCGTTCGACCGCTACGGGGTCAGCGTCGGCGCGGAGCGGCTGGCGGCGACGGAGGCGGGGTGGGCGGACGGCCGCTCGTTCCGGTTCGAACGGTCGCTGGCGGCGCGCCCCGCGCTGGTCTGGAAGCACCTGACGGAGCCGGAACTGCTGGCCCGCTGGTGGACGCCGGACGACCTGCGCGTCTCGGAGCTGGTCTTCGAGGCGCGGCCGGGCGGGCGGATCGTCCAGGAGTACCGCGACGCCGATGACGCCGACGGCTCCGATCCGGTCGCCGGGCGGGCCGAGGGCGTCGTCGAGGACGTCCGGCCCGGTGCGCATCTCGCGTACCGGCTGTCCCCGCTGCTGCCCGGCGGCGGGGCCGCGTTCACCGCCCACGTCGGCATCGGCCTCCGGGCCGCCGGCAAAGGCACGGAGCTGGACGTCCGCTACCGGGTCACCGGCAGCACCGTCGGCTCCGCGGATTTCATCGCGGGCATCGAGATCGGCTTCGGCCAGAGCCTCGACACGCTCGCGGCCGTCCTCGCCGCGCGCCCCGCGCGTACCCGGCACACGAACCCAAGGAGCACGACATGACCGAGCAGACCGGCCGCAGGGTCGTCACGAACATCGCGCTGTCCCTCGACGGCCGCTACGCCGCGCCGGAGAACCCGGTGGACATGAGCTGGGTGATGCCGTACGCGACCACCGACGTCGCCCGCGACCACCTGACCGCCCTCTGGGAGCCGGCGACGACGGCGCTGCTGGGGCGGGTCAACGCCGAGGGGTTCCTCGGCTTCTGGCCCACCGTCATCGGCATGGACGGCGCCGACCCGCGCGACGAGGGCTTCGCGAAGTGGCTGGTCGACGCGGACAAGGTGGTGCTGTCCTCAACGCTGACGGAGGCGCCGTGGGAGCGGACGGCCATCGAGAACCGTCCCGCCGCCGAGGTGGCCGCGGAGCTGAAGGCGTCCGAGGGCGGCGACATCCTGGTGCTGTCCAGCGCGTCCGTCATCAAGGCCCTGCTGGCCGCCGACGCGGTCGACCGCCTGGCCCTGACGGTCTTCCCGGTCGTCCTCGGCGGCGGCCCGCGCCTGTTCGACGACGGTCTCCCCCAGGGCCCGTGGACCCTGGCGCGCCAGGCCGCGGGCGACCACGGGACCCTGTCCCTTGTCTACGACCGGGTCCGCTGAGCCCGCGGCGGGCTAGGCGCCGACGTAGGCGGCGAGGTGTTCGCCGGTGAGGGTGGGGCGGGTCTCCACCAGGGTGGCCGGGGTGCCCTCGAAGACGATGCGGCCGCCGTCGTGGCCGGCGCCGGGGCCGAGGTCGATGAGCCAGTCGGCGTGGGCCATGACGGCCTGGTGGTGCTCGATGACGATGACCGACTTGCCGGAGTCGACCAGGCGGTCGAGCAGGGCGAGGAGCTGTTCGACGTCGGCCAGGTGGAGGCCGGTGGTGGGTTCGTCGAGGATGTAGACGCCGCCTTTTTCGGCCATGTGGGTGGCGAGCTTGAGGCGCTGGCGTTCGCCGCCGGACAGGGTGGTCAGCGGCTGGCCGAGGCTGAGGTAGCCGAGGCCGACGTCGGCGAGGCGGTCGAGGATGGCGTGCGCGGCGGGTGTGCGGGCCTCGCCGGCGGCGAAGAACGCCTCGGCCTCGGCGACGGGCATGGCGAGCACCTCGCTGATGTCGCGGCCGCCGAGGTGGTACCCCAGCACCGAGGCCTGGAAGCGCTTGCCGTCGCATTCCTCGCAGGTGGTGGCGACGCTGGCCATCGGGCCGAGGTCGGTGTAGACGACGCCGACGCCGTTGCAGTTGGGGCAGGCGCCTTCGGAGTTGGCGCTGAACAGCGCCGGCTTCACCCCGTTGGCCTTCGCGAACGCCTTGCGGATCGGCTCCAGGAGGCCGGTGTACGTCGCCGGGTTGCTGCGCCGTGAGCCGCGGATGGGCGCCTGGTCGATGGACACCACGCCCTCGTCGGTGCGCAGCGAGCCGTGCACGAGGGAGCTCTTGCCGGATCCGGCGACGCCGGTGATGGCGCAGAGCACGCCGAGCGGGATGTCGACGTCCACGTTCCGCAGGTTGTGGGTGGTCGCGCCGCGGATCTCCAGGGTGCCGGCGGGTTCCCGTACGGACGGCTTGAGGGAGGCGCGGTCGTCGAAGTGGCGGCCGGTGATGGTGTCGCCGGTGCGCAGGCCCTCGACGGTGCCCTCGAAGCAGACGGTGCCGCCCGCGGTGCCGGCGCCGGGGCCGAGGTCGACGACGTGGTCGGCGATCGCGATGGTCTCCGGCTTGTGCTCCACGACGAGGACCGTGTTGCCCTTGTCGCGCAGCCGCAGCAGCAGGTCGTTCATCCGCTGGATGTCGTGCGGGTGCAGGCCGATGGTGGGCTCGTCGAAGACGTACGTGACGTCGGTGAGCGAGGAGCCGAGGTGGCGGATCATCTTGACGCGCTGCGCCTCGCCGCCGGACAGCGTGCCGGCGGGGCGGTCGAGGGAGAGGTAGCCGAGGCCGATCTCGACGAAGGAGTCGAGGGTCTCCCCCAGCGCCTGGAGCAGCGGCGCCACGGACGGTTCGTCCACGCCGCGGACCCATTCGGCGAGGTCGCTGATCTGCATGGCGCACAGGTCGGCGATGCTCGCGCCGTTGATCCTGGACGACCTGGCGGCCTCGCTGAGGCGGGTGCCGTCGCAGTCGGGGCAGGTGGTGAACGTGACGGCGCGGTCGACGAACGCCCGGATGTGCGGCTGCATCGCCTCCCGGTCCTTGGCGAGCATCGACTTCTGGACCCGGGGGACGAGGCCCTCGTAGGTCATGTTGATGCCCTCGATCTTCATCCGGGTGGCCTCGCGGTACAGGAGGTCGTGCCGCTCCTTCTTGGTGTACCGGCTGATCGGCTTGTCCGGGTCGTAGAAGCCGGAGGAGGTGTACAGGCGGTAGTTCCAGCCGCCGTTCTTGTAGCCGGGGATGGTGATCGCGCCCTCGTTCAGCGACTTGGACTCGTCGACGAACTGGGTGAGGTCGATGTCGGTGACCGCTCCCCTGCCCTCGCAGCGCGGGCACATGCCGCCGACGACGCTGAAGCTGCGGCGCTCCTTCACGGTCTGCCCGGCGCGTTCCATGGTGACGGCGCCGGCGCCGCTGATGGAGGCGACGTTGAAGGAGAACGCCTGGGGCGAGCCGATGTGCGGCTGCCCGAGCCTGCTGTAGAGGATGCGCAGCATGGCGTTGGCGTCGGTGGCGGTGCCGACGGTGGAGCGGGGGTCGGCGCCCATCCGCTGCTGGTCGACGAGGATCGCGGTGGTGAGGCCTTCGAGGACGTCGACGTCGGGGCGTGCCTGGGTCGGCATGAAGCCCTGGACGAACGCGCTGTACGTCTCGTTGATCATGCGCTGGGACTCGGCGGCGATCGTGCCGAACACCAGGGAGCTCTTGCCGGAGCCGGAGACGCCGGTGAACACGGTCAGGCGCCGCTTGGGGATCGCGATGCTGACGTCCTTGAGGTTGTTCACGCGCGCGCCGTACACGCGGATCAGGTCGTGGCTGTCGGCGGTGTGCGGCGCGGTCGGCTGCGCGGCGTTCCTCGTGGCCGTGCTCATCGTGTCTCCATCTGTGTCGGGCGGGATGGGTGGCGGGCGGGGCCGCCGGGGCGGTCCCCGCCGGCGCTCATCGGTCCTGCAGCAGCCCGAGGACGTTGCCGTCGGGGTCGGTCACGGTCGCCACGAGGCGGCCGCCGCCGACGTCGCGTACGGCCTCGTTCACGGTGGCGCCGGCCGCGGTCACCTCGGCCAGCTTGGCCGTGATGTCCGCAACATGCCAATACGCTACCGGCGCCGTCATCCCCTGCGCGCCGTCGCCGGGCACCAGCCCGATCTGCTGGCCCGCGGCCTCGTAGCCGACGTAGTAGGGCGCGTCGGACTGCGGCTCCATGCCGAGCAGCGCCGAGTACACGGCCTTCGCCTTGGTGAGGTCGGTGACGGGGTGCAGGACGGTCTTGATGCCCTCGGTGGGCGTTCCGGTCATGGTCGCTCCTCGTGTCGTGGTCCCGGGCCGGTGATGCCCGGTGACGATCACGCTACGTGCGCGCGGGCGGGTGCGCTTCTCGATTCCTGACCGGTGCGCCCGGCCCGTACTGTAACGGGCGTTCCCGATTGTGTTAGCGTACGGGCATGCCGCGGATGAAGGAGTTCGATCCGGACCAGGCGCTGGACGCCGCGATGCGGGTGTTCTGGGAGAAGGGCTACCAGGGCACGTCCGCGCAGGACCTCTGCGACGGCACGGGCCTGGGCCGCAGCAGCATCTACGCCACGTTCGCCAGCAAGCGCGGCCTGTACGAGCGGGCGCTGCGCCGCTACGACGAGCTGATGGCCGAGCGGCAGGAGGCGCTGCTGGCCGACGGCGGCGTGCCGCTGCGCGACCGGCTGCGCGCGCTGCTCGCCGCGGTCGTCGACGACGAGCTCGGCGACGGGCCGCGCGGGTGCTTCGCGGTGAACGCGGCGGTGGAGTTCGGCGGCCGCGATCCCGTGGTGACGGCGCTGGTGGAGCGGTCGTTCGCGCGGATGCGGCAGGCGCTGCGCACGGCCATCGCGGGCGCGAGCGGTGGCGGCGATCCGGCGGTGCTGGCCGACTACGTGCACGCGTCGATGAACGGGCTGCGGGTCATGTCGCGGACGGTGCGCGACCGGCGGCGGCTGATGGCCGTGGCGGACACGGTGGTGGACGCCGTGGCGCCGCCCGCGTAACCGGTCCGGCCCGTACGGGGGCGGTGTTCGCCGCCGTTATTCAGTAATGATCATTCCAATTTGAGGGGCGTGCCATGCCGATCGCCGTCTACGTCCTGGGGCTGAGCATCTTCGCGCTCGGCACCACGGAGTTCATGATCTCGGGGCTGCTCCCCCAGATCGCCACGGACCTGGGGGTGTCGATCCCGGACGCGGGGCTGCTGGTCTCGGGGTTCGCGCTCGGGATGCTGGTGGGCGCGCCGGTGATGGCGGTGCTGACGCTGCGGCTGCCGCGCAAGGTGACGCTGCTCGCCGCGCTCGGGGTGTTCGCGGCCGGGCAGGCGCTGGGGGCGGTGGCGCCGTCGTACGGGGCGCTGATGGCCGCGCGGGTGCTGACGGCGGTGGCGACCGGCGCGTTCTGGGCGGTCGGCGGCGTGGTGGCCACCCGGCTGGTGCCGCCGGAGCGGCGCGGGCGGGCGCTGGCCGTCATGGTCGGCGGGCTGACCGTGGCGAACGTGGTGGGCGTGCCGCTGGGCACGGTCGTGGGCGAGGCGCTGGGCTGGCGCGCCGGGTTCTGGGCGGTGGGTGCGCTGGCGGCTCTCGGGTTCGCGGGGGTGGCGGTGTTCGTGCCGCGGGTGTCCGGCGCGGAGGCGCGGCCGGACCTGCGCGCGGAGGTGCGGGCGTTCGCCTCGGCGCGGATCTGGGCGGCGCTGGCCACAACGGCGGTGGTCGCGGCGGCGATCTTCGGGGTGTTCAGCTATGTGGCGCCGCTGGCGACCGGGGTCACGGGGCTGGCGCCGGGGCTCGTGCCGGTGGTGCTGATGGTGTTCGGGGTGGGCGGCGTGCTGGGCGTGGTGGTGGGCGGGCGCGTCGCCGACGCGTACCCGTTCCGCACGCTGTATTGGGGGCTCGCCGGGCTGGCCGTGGTGCTCGCGCTGCTGGGCGTCGCGGTGCGCGTGCCGTGGGCGGTGCTGGTCCTCGCCGGGGCGTTCGGGGTCGCCGGGTTCGTGATCAACCCGGTGCTGAACGGGCGGGTCATCGGGCTGGCCGGGGACGCGCCGACGCTGGCGGCATCGTCCAGCGTGTCCGCGTTCAACACCGGGAACATGCTCGGGCCGTGGCTGGGCGGGCTGGTCATCGAGGGGTTCGGCACGTCCGCGGTGCCGTGGCTCGGGGCCGGGCTCGCGGCGCTGACGGTGGGGGTGGTGGGGGTGTCCGCGGTGCTGGAGCGCCGCCACGTACGGGAGCAGGCGGCGGCGGGCGCCGTGGACGCGGGGGTCGCGGAGCGCGCGCGGGCCTAACCGGCGCTGGCAGCGTTGCGGCCGCGGAGCGCGTGGCCGCGCGGCGGCGCCTGCGCGGGGACGCGGGCGCGGGGATAATCGCCGCGTGGGCGATGGTCTGGTCTGGTACGTCAGCTATGGCGCGAACATGGATGCGCGGCGGCTCGGGTGCTACATCTCCGGGGGCACGCCGCCGGGCGGGTCGCGCGCCAACCCCGGGTGCCGCGACGGGTCGCCGCCGCGCCGTACGCGGGCGGTGTGGCTGCCCGGCGCGGTGTACTTCGCGCTGGAGTCGCCGATGTGGGGCGGCGGGCTCGCGCTGTACGACCCGGACGACCGGGGCGGGATCGAGGGCGGCGACGGGGACGACGGCCACGCGGCGGCGCGCGCGTACCTGGTGACGTCCGGGCAGTTCGCGGACATCGCCGCGCAGGAGATGTACCGCTCCCCCGGCACGGACGTGGACCTCGCGGCGCTCGTCCGCGACGGGCGGCTGCGGCTGGGCGACGGCCGCTACGAGACTCTCGTGCACGCCGGCGACCTGGACGGGGTGCCGCTGGTGACGTTCACCGCGCCGTGGCGGTGCGCGGACGTCCCGCCCGCCGCCCCGTCCCCGGCGTACCTGCGGACCCTGGGCGGCGGCCTGATGGCCGCGCACGGCTGGCCGCTCCGCCGCGCGGCCGCGTACCTCGCGGGCCTACGCGGCAGCGCCCGCGACCCGGACGACATGGCCGGACTCCTACGTACGCCCTGACCCCCGCCCCCGCGCACCGCTCCTCCGCCCCCGCCCCCGCGCACCGCTCCTCCGCCCCCACACTCGCCGCTCCCTGCCCGCCTCACCCCGGACCGGGGTCGCGCCCTCTCCCTGCCCTCGGCGGTCGCACGCCTCTCCCCCAAGCCCTCGGGCCGCGTGTCTCCCCTGGCCCCACGCCCGCGCCACTCCTGACGCCCGCGGTCGCTCCTACCGGCCCCGCGTCGCGTGCCTCTCCCAGACCCGGGGGCACGCCTCTGCCCAGGCGGTCGCGCGCCTCCCCAGCCCCCTGCGCCCCACTCCCCGGACCCGGGGGTCGCGCCCCTCTCCCTAGCCCCCTGCGCGCCTCTCCCCTGCCTCCAGCGTTCGCGCGTCTTCCCAGACCCCGCGGTCGCGCCCCCTCTCCCCTGCACCCGGGTTCGCGCGCCTCCCCCTTGCCTCCCGGGGTTCGCGCGCCTCTCCCCCTCCCGTGCTCCCAGGGGTCGCGTGCCTCCCCCGGCCTCTGGGGTTCGCGCGCCTTTCCCCAGCCCCCCTGCGCCCCTCTCTCCTGGTCGGTGGGTGGGTTCTGGGGTGCGGAATTGTGGGATGCGTTCCGGGTGGCGGAATATGGGGGTTTTGGTCGCGGGGGTGATTTGCTACGTTTCCGCGCGGGTCACGTCGGCACCTGAGAGGAAGCCCCCTGGTAAACGTGAAGGACGCCGCGCGCGAAGGCGCGTACACGGCGCGTGAGAAATGCATCGCGCTGAGCCATGAAATCCATGATCATCCCGAGCTCGCGTGGGAGGAGCACCGGGCGTGCGGCTGGGTGGGCGACGCGCTCGCCGATGCCGGCTACGCCGTGGAGTCCGGCGCCGCCGGGCTCGACACCGCGCTGGTGGCCACGCGCGGCAGCGGTGACCTGGTCGTGGGGGTGTGCGCGGAGTACGACGCGCTGCCGGAGATCGGGCACGCCTGCGGCCACAACGTGATCGCCGGCGCGGCGGTGGCGGCGGCGTACGCGCTGGCGCCGGTCGCCGACGAGCTGGGCATCACGGTGAAGGTGTTCGGCACGCCGGCCGAGGAGTCCGGCGGCGGGAAGGTGTACCTGCTGGAGCGCGGCGCGTTCGCCGGGACGCACGCGGCGATGATGGTGCACCCGTCGCCGTACGAGCAGGTGGCGCACAAGGCGCTGGCGATCGCCGACATGGACTTCACGTTCACCGGCCGTACGGCGCACGCCGCGATGGCCCCGGAGCTCGGCGTCAACGCCGGCGACGCGGTGACGGTCGCGCAGGTGGCCATCGGCCTGATGCGGCAGCACATCAAGCCGGGCGAGCGGGTGCACGGGATCGTGACGCGCGGCGGCGAGGCGCCGAACATCGTGCCCGGCGAGGCGGCTCTGTCGTACTACGTGCGGTCGCCGACGCTGGAGGACCTGCTCGTGCTGCGCGAGCGCGTCGAGCGGTGCGCCGAGGGCGCGGCCACGGCGACCGGCTGCGCGCTGGAGGTGTCGTCGCCGTCGCGGTCGTACTCGCACTTCCGCAACGACGACGACATGGTCGCGCTGTACCGGCGGAACGCGGAGGCGGCGGGGCGCGCGTTCCCCGAGCTGACCGCGGAGCAGCGGGCGAAGGCCGGGTCGACGGACATGGCGAACGTGTCGCTGGAGCTGCCGGCGATCCACCCGATGCTGGGCATCGAGTGCGGCGGCTCGGTGAACCACACGCCGGAGTTCGCCGCGTGGTGCGCCCGCCCGGACGCCGACCGCGCGGTGGTGGAGGGCGGCGTGGCGATGGCGTGGACGATCGCGGACATGGCGGCGGACGCGGCGCTGCGGGCCCGGCTGGTGGCGTCGTGACCGCCCCGCCGGGCGGGGGCTCGGGGCGGCGCGCGGTGAAGTACTGGGTGCTCGGCGGGCTGGCGTTCGTGCTGTCGTTCGCCGTGGTGTGGCTGCCGCAGATCAACGGCCCGCACCTGTGGCTGGGCATCCCGTCGATCCTGTGGTGGACGTGCGTGCCGGGCAGCCTGCTGATCACGCCGCTGCTGCTGGCGTACGAGCGGTGGCAGCAGCGCGAGCACCCGGACCTCGACGACGAGGACGACGACAACGACCCGGAC
Organism: Streptosporangiaceae bacterium; assembly: GCA_036502625.1. Taxonomy (GTDB): domain Bacteria; phylum Actinomycetota; class Actinomycetes; order Streptosporangiales; family Streptosporangiaceae; genus DASXYG01. Next base: position 1,543 of record DASXYG010000062.1, on the reverse strand, counting down.
GGTGCGGAGGTGAACGGCCGGTGAGCATGGTTCTCGTCATCGCGGTCGTCGGGATCGTGGTCATCGCGGCGCTGGGGTTCCTGGGGCGGCGGCGCCCGGCCGCGGACCTGGCCGAGTGGACGGTGGCCGGCCGGAAGTTCGGGGTGACCACGATGTGGCTGCTCCAGGCCGGCGAGGTGTTCACGACGTTCACGTTCCTCGGCACGGCGGGCCTGGTGGCCAGCAGCGGCGCGGCGTCGTTCTACTCGATGCCGTACGTGCCGCTCGGCTACATCGTGCTGTACTTCCTCGCGCCGCTGATCTGGCGGCGGGCCCGCAAGCACGGCTACCTGACGCAGGCGGACTTCTTCGAGGGCACGTACCGGTCGCGGACGCTCGGCATCGTGGTCGCGGTGCTCGGCGTGGTGTTCCTGCTGCCGTACCTCCAGCTCCAGATCACCGGGCTGGGGAAGATCGTGCAGTTGGCGACCGGCGACAAGACGTCCGGCGACGCCAGCATGGTGATCGCGTTCGTGCTGGTGGTGGCGTTCGTCCTGTGGTCGGGGCTGCACGGCGTGGCGACCACGTCGTACTTCAAGGACGCGCTGATGCTGATCGTGCTGATCGTGACGTCGCTGGCGATCCCGATCGGGCTGTCCGGCGGGTTCACGCAGGTGTTCCACCGGGTGGCGGAGGCGCTGCCGGGGTCGCTGTACGTGCACACGACCGGCGACTACGACGTGCTCTGGTACATCAGCAACATGGCGATCTCCACGATCGGGGTGGCGTTCGCGACGCTGCCGCACCAGTGGCCGGCGCTGATGGCGGCGCGCAGCGCGACGGTGCTGCGCAAGAACTACGTGTGGCTGCCGATCTACAACACGTTCGTGGTGCTGCCGCTGGTGGTCGGGTACGTGGGGCTGCTGGTGCTGAAGGGCCACGGCGACCCGGACGCGACGATGCTGGCGCTGGCGTCGCAGGCGCTGCCGCCGTGGCTGCTCGGCGTGGTGGTGGTCGCGGGGATCGCGACGGCGATGGTGCCGTCGGCGGGGCTGCTGATCGCGATCTCGTCGCTGGTGGCGCGGAACCTGGCGCGGGCGAAGTCGCCGAAGGCGCAGTTCCGGGTGAACCAGGCGACGGTCGTGGTGGCCACCGCGGCGGCGCTGGTGCTGGGGCTGGTGAAGCCGGACGCGCTGGCGAACCTGCTGCTGCTGACGTTCAGCGGCCTGGACCAGCTCGCGCCGGCGATCGGGTCGGCGCTGCTGTTCAAGCGGAACGTGCTGCGGGCGCCCGCCGCGCTGGCCGGGATCGTGGCCGGCGAGGTGGTGGTGATCTTCCTGACGTTCGCGCCCGCCGACCTGGCGGCGAGCCTGGCCGGGACGGTGAACGTCGGGCTGATCGGGCTGGCGGTGAACCTCGTGGTGGCGGCGGTCGTGGAGGCGGTGCACCGCCGGATGGCGCCGCCGCCCGCGCCGGAGCTGTCGGCGGCGGCGGTGCGGGCCTGACGGTACGGCGGCGCGGCCCCCGCCCACCCCGTACGGGAGGGACGGGGTGGGCGGGGGCC
>DASXYG010000061.1:0-79604 GCA_036502625.1 Streptosporangiaceae bacterium | reverse complement strand
CCCCGCGCCCAGCCCCGCGCCCAGCCCCGCGCCCAGCCCCGCGCCCAGCCCCGCGCCCAGCCCCGCGCCCAGCCCCGCGCCCAGCCCCGCGCCCAGCCCCGCGCCCAGCCCCGCGCCCAGCCCCGTGTGCCGGGCGCCGCGTGCCCCGCTCCGCGCCCCGGGACGTCAGCGCGGTGGCTTCGCTGGGACGTGGGCGCGTGGTGGTTAGAACATTCCGTTGGGGTTGGCGGAGTTCTCGGGGATGGGTTGCATGACGTCCCAGTGTTCGACGATCTTGGCGTTCTCCAGGCGGAAGATGTCGACTATGGCGGTGCCCGGTTGGTCGGGGACGCGGATGCCGTGGGTGTGGGCGATGACGAAATCGTCTTCCGCGAAGAGCTTGGTGACGGTCGCGCGGAGGTCGGGGAAGTTGGTGCGGAGGCCGTTGACGCGCGGGCAGGGGGAGCGGCTGCGGGAGGAGATCATCTCCGCGGCGCTGCGGATGCTCGACGAGCTGGGCGACGATCAGGCGCTGTCGCTGCGTGCCGTGGCGCGCGAGGTGGGCATCGCGGCGTTCAAGCAGGAGATGGCCGAGAGCACAACGGCGGCCGTACAGCGGTGCATGGACGCGGGGGCCGTACCCGCCGGCGACGCCGCGACGGTGTCCCTCGATCTGCGGGCGGCCGTGCACGATGCCGTGTCGATGCGGGTCAACGAGCCGGACGTCGCGTGGCCGCCGCTCGATGGGCAGGTCGGCCGGTTCCTGGTGATGCTCGTCGGGGGTCGGGCCCTGGCGGCTACTCGCGGAGGCGGGGGACGGTGATCGCGGCGCGGAGGCCGTGGTCCGGGGCGGGGGAGAGGGTGAGCGTGCCGCCTGCGGCCTGGATGAGGGTGCGGGCGACGGCCAGGCCGAGGCCGGAGCCGGCGACGTTCTGGTGGCGGGGGCTGCGCCAGAAGCGGTCGCCGATGCGGGAGTACTCCTCGGGGGCCAGGCCCGGGCCCTGGTCGGTGACCTGGATGACCAGGGAGCCGTCGGCGTCGCCTACGTAGACGTCGACCGCGCCGCCCTTCGGCGAGTACTTCAGCGCGTTGTCGATCAGGGCGTCGACCGCGCTGCCGAGCGCGGTGGGGTCGGTGTACGCCCTGGCCACGGCGGTGCCGGTACGTTCCAGGGCGATGCGGCGGTCGGCGGCGCGCGGCCGCCAGGCCTTCACGCGGTCGTCGGCGAGCGGCACGAGGTCGACGTCCTCGGGCTCGGCCTCGCGGCCGCCGGCGCGCGCCAGTTCGAGCAGTTCGTCCAGCACCCGGGTGAGCCGCTTGCCCTCCTCGTGGACCGCGGTGATCTCGCCGGTCAGCTCCTCGTCGGCGTCCGGCGGCACGACCAGGCGCACGCTCTCCAGGCGCAGCAGCATCGCGGACAACGGGTTGCGCATCTGGTGCGAGGCGTCGGAGGCGAACTGCTCCTGGCGGTGCATGGCCTGCTCCATGTGGTCGGCCATCTCGTTGAACGAGGTGGCCAGGCGGCGCAGCTCCGGCGGGCCCGCGGTGGCCGACACCCGGGCGTCGAGCCGGCCGACGGCGATCGTGTGCGTCACGGCGTCGAGCGCGCGGACCGGGCGCAGCACCCACGAGGCCATGCGGTGGGCGAGCAGCAGGCACAGCCCGAGGGCGAGCAGCTCGCCGAGGCCGATCAGCGCCCAGCTCCACGCGACGTCCGTACGCAGGCGGTCGGTGGGGGAGACGGTGACCATCGCGCCGACGACGTCGCCGGAGCGCACGACCGGGACCGCCACGATCATCGGGTCGTTCTGCCACGGCATGATCATCGCCGGGTTGGAGCTGTGCCGCCCGGACCAGGCGTCGCGCAGCGGGCCGAGCACCGGCCCCTCGGCGCGGATCTCGCCGCCCGCGCTCGACGACCGCCCGTCCCTGCCGACCTCGGCGATCGTGATGCCGTAGAGGTCGTGGTAGCGGACCATCTGCGTGGACAGCGCGGTGGGGGAGTCGTCCGGCGGGCTGTCCCCGGCCAGGGCGGCGGCGTACTGCGTGTCGTCCAGACGGTCGCTGAACAGGGCGTCCTGCGCCTGCCCGCCGACGCTGCGGGCGAGCGGGAACCCGAGCGCGAGCAGCACGCACATCATGAGGAACGTGAGGATGGTGACCAGGCGTGCGAGCAAGTGCGCCTCAGCCGGTCACGGCGGCGAGCTCGTCGTCGGAGATCAGCCGGTAGCCGACGCCGCGGACCGTCTCGAAGAGGTCGGGCACGCCGAGCTTGGACCGCAGCGACGCCATGTGCACCTCGAGGGTGCGCTTGGTGCCCGACCACCCGGTGTTCCACACCTCGCTGATGATCTGCTCGCGCCGGAAGATCACCCCGGGCTCGCGGGCCAGCAGCGACAGCAGGTCGTACTCCTTGCGCGTGAGCGCCACCGGCTCGCCGTTGACGCGGACGTCGCGCCGGCTGGCGTCGATGCGCACGCCGCGGACCTCGATCGTGCCGGTGGAGCGCTCCTCCGGGGTGGGCGTCGCGGGGCGCGGCTGCTTGGCGGCCGCGCGGCGGTGGACGGCGTGGATGCGCGCGATGAGCTCGCCGATGTCGTACGGCTTGGTGAGGTAGTCGTCGGCGCCGCGGTCGAGGCCCTGGATGCGGGACCGGACGTCGGTGCGCGCGGTGACCATGATCACCGGGATTTCGTACTCCTGACGGATGCGGCCGCAGACGTCGAACCCATCGCGGTCGGGCAGGCCGAGATCGAGGAGGACCACGTTGGGGCCCTCGGCGATCGCGTCGAAGGCCTCCGCGGCGGAGTTCGCCACGCTCACCGTGAATCCCTGGCGGGTGAGCACGGTTCGCAGGGCGGCGGCTACGTGGATGTCGTCCTCGACTACCAGCAGGTGCATGGTCGTCACCTCTGACCTGAGCGGGGGGTGATCGCTGTGTCCGGGCTGGCGACCAAGTTACCGTCGGGACCCGGCCGATTACGAGGGACCACAGTCTCAATACCGGCACGTTCCCTGGGCCCCTGGACCCAAAGCGTCGAACGGATGGCCGGATTCGGCACATTTCGTCGGTGCGTCAGCGGGCGAGGAAGCGTTCGGCGTTGCCGCCGAGCAGCCGCGCGCGCGACTCGGCGGTCAGGTGCCCCGCCGTACGGATCACCGCGCCGGCCGGGCGCTCGCCCAGCGGGTACGGGTAGTCGGTGCCGAGCATGACGCGCTCGTCGCCGAGCGTTTCGGTCAGCAGGCGCAGCGCGCGCGGGTCGAAGACCACGCTGTCGACGCTGAACCGGTCGAGGTAGTGCGACGGCGGGTGCTCGGACGTGCCGATGACGTCGCGCCGCTGGTGCCAGGCGTTGTCCATGCGGCCGAGCCAGAAGGCGAACGAGCCGCCGCCGTGCGCGAAGCAGATCCGCAGCGAGGCGGGCACCCGGTCGAACACGCCGCCGAGGACCATCGCCAGGATCGACAGGTGGGTCTCGGCCGGCATGCCCACCAGCCACTGCGCCATCCAGCGGTCGAGCCGCGGCGAGGACGGCATGTCCCACGGGTGGACGAACACCGGCGCGCCGGCCGCCGCGCAGTGCTGGAGGAACGTCACCACGCCCGGGTCGTCGAGGTCGCGGTCGCCGACGTGGTTGCCGATCTCCACGCCCGCGTGGCCCGCGGCCAGGCAGCGGTCGAGCTCCGCGCACGCGGCGTCCGGATCCTGAAGCGGCACCTGGCAGAACGGGCGGAACCGTACGGGATCGGGGGCGCAGATCTCCAGCGCCAGGTCGTTCAGCACCCGCGCCGCCTCCGCCGCCTCCGCGCCCGGCCTGGCGTAGGAGAAGAACACCGGCGTCGGCGACACCACCTGGACGTCCACGCCGTCGGCGTCCATGTCGGCCAGCCGCGCCTCGGCGTCCCAGGCGTTCGCGCGCACCCGGCGGAACTCCCGCGCGCCCAGCATGATCGTGAGGTCGCGCGCGGACTCCACGCGCGGCCACGGCCATCCCGACGATCCGGTCGGCGCGCCGAGGTCCGGCCACGTACGCGGCACATAGTGGGTGTGGACGTCGATGGTCGGGCCCATGGCCATGATCAAACCACCGGGGCGGACCGTACGGAATACCCGTAGCGGCCGGCCTGTTCGGGGGAGTGGTTGAAACTTCTACTATACCGGGAGAGTGCGATGCAGTTCGGCATCTTCACCGTCGGCGACGTGACCACCGACCCGACGACCGGGCACACGGTCTCGGAGGGCGAGCGGATCAAGTCGATGGTCCGGATCGCCGAGAAGGCCGAGGAAGTGGGCCTTGACGTCTTCGCGACCGGCGAGCACCACAACCCGCCGTTCGTGCCGTCGTCGCCGACCACCATGCTCGGCTACGTCGCCGCCCGCACCGAGCGGCTCATCCTGTCGACGTCCACGACGCTGATCACCACGAACGACCCCGTGAAGATCGCCGAGGACTTCGCGATGCTCCAGCACATCGCCGACGGCCGCGTCGACCTCATGACGGGCCGCGGCAACACCGGCCCCGTCTACCCGTGGTTCGGCAAGGACATCCGCGACGGCATCGAGCTGGCCATCGAGAACTACCACCTGCTGCACCGCCTCTGGAGCGAGGACACCGTCGACTGGGAGGGCAAGTTCCGTACGCCGCTCCAGGCGTTCACCTCGGTGCCGCGCCCGCTCGACGGCGTGCCGCCGTTCGTGTGGCACGGCTCGATCCGCAGCCCGGAGATCGCCGAGCAGGCCGCCTTCTACGGCGACGGCTTCTTCCACAACAACATCTTCTGGCCGCCGGAGCACACGAAGCGCATGGTCGCGCTGTACCGCCGCCGCTTCGCCCACTACGGCCACGGCCAGCCGTACGAGGCCATCGTCGGGCTCGGCGGCCAGGCGTTCATGCGGAAGAACTCCCAGGACGCGGTCGCGGAGTTCCGGCCGTACTTCGACAACGCCCCGGTGTACGGCCACGGCCCGTCGCTGGAGGAGTTCACCCGGGAGACGCCGCTGACCGTGGGCAGCCCGCAGCAGGTGATCGAGCGGACGCTGGCGTTCCGCGACACCGTGGGCGACTACCAGCGCCAGCTCTTCCTGATGGACCACGCGGGGCTGCCGCTGAAGACCGTGCTCGAACAGCTCGACATGCTCGGCGAGGAGGTCGTGCCCGTGCTGCGCAGGGAGTTCGCGGCGCTGCGCCCGGCCGGCGTGCCGGACGCGCCCACGCACGAGAGCCTCGTGGCCGCGAAGAGCGGCGAGGCCGTCGAGGTGGGGCGATGAGCACGCGGCGCATCGCGGTGGTCGCCGCCGGCCTCGGGCAGCCGTCGTCCACGCGGCTGCTCGCCGACCGGCTGGCCGGCGCCGTAGCCGAGGGGCTGCGGCTGCGCGGGTTCGCGCCGGAGACCGAGGTCGTCGAGCTGCGCGACCACGCGCACGACATCACCAACAACCTGCTCACCGGGTTCCCGCCGGCCGCGCTGCGCGCCGTCGTCGACACCGTGGCGGGGGCGGACGGGCTGATCGCGGTGACGCCGACGTTCAACGCGTCGTACAGCGGGCTGTTCAAGTCGTTCTTCGACGTCCTGGAGGAGGACGCGCTCGCCGGGAAGCCCGTGCTGATGGGCGCGACCGGCGGCACCGCGCGGCACTCCCTGGTGCTGGAGTACGCCATGCGGCCGATGTTCGCCTACCTGCGCGCGGTCCCGGTGCCGACCGGGGTGTACGCCGCGTCGGAGGACTGGGGCGCGGCCGGCGGTGCCGACCCGGTGACGCCGCGTGTCGAGCGGGCCGCGGACGAGCTCGCCGGCGCGATCGCCGCGCGCCCGGTGCCCGCCGTACGCGACCCGTACGACGACCCGGTGCCGTTCACGGATCTCCTCCCCGGCGCATAACTGTCCGCTCCCGGCCAGACACGCGGTCCCGCCGACGTCATCTTCCGTGTTCGCTCGGATACACAGTGGTAGAGATTGTGTCGCCGACGACGATGGAAGGAGCGGCATATGGCCGCGGACGGCGTAGCGGCGGAGCGAGAGTTCCTGCCCCGGCTCGACCTCGACAACCCGGAGCGGCAGCGGCGGCTCACCGTCCTGATCCGGGTGATCCTGCTCATCCCGCAGTTCATCGTCGTGTGGGCGCTCGGCGTCGCGGCGTCGGTCGTGACGGTCATCGGCTGGTTCGGCGCCCTGTTCATGGGGCGGCTGCCGACCTGGGCCGCCGACTACCTCTCCGGCTACCTCGCGTGGGTGATGCGCGTGTCGGCGTACGGGCGGCTGATCGTCGACTCCTACCCGCCGTTCGAGTGGTCGCCCGCGGACCCGGCGGTGCGCGTCGAGCTGCGGCCCGCGCGGCTGAACCGGCTGGCCGTGCTGTTCCGGATCATCCTGGCCATCCCGGCGGCGATCCTGTACGCCGTGCTGACGTACGGCTGGGGCGCGTGCGCGTTCTTCTGCTGGCTGGCCGTGCTCATCATGGGCCGTACGCCCGAGCCGCTGTTCGGCGCGACGGCCGCGGTCACCCGGTACGAGCTGCGCTACCAGGCGTACTGGATGATGCTGACGTCCGCCTACCCGAAGGGGCTGTTCGGCGAGGGCACCGCCGAGGCACCGGCCCCGCCGCCCGCGGAGCCCGAGGGCGCCGTGGTGTGGGGCGAGGAGACGGACGCGCCCGAGGTGCCGCGCCAACGCCCGCCGTCGGACACCAGCCCGCTGACGCTGACCAGCGGCGGCAAGTGGCTGCTGATCGTCTTCATCATCGTCGGCGTGCTCGCCCTCGCCGCGAACGCCACCACCAACAGCATGCAGCGCGACCACAGGTACGGCACCAGCCAGGTCTACTAGCGCCCGCCCACGACTCTCCCGTACGGCCGCGACCGTCCTGTTCCGCGAAATACTGGTGGAACCGGGCGGTTGCGTGCTTCCGTCAGTGATGGTGACCTGATCGGGATGAGTGGTGTCATGGAACTCAGGGTGCTCGGTCCGGTGACGCTGTGGGACGGCGACACGGAGATCGCCATAGCGCCGCGGCTGCGCGCCCTGCTCAGCGTGCTGCTGTGCCACCGCGGGCAGGTGGCCTCCATTGATGTCCTCGTCGAGGCCCTGTGGGGCGAGCGGAGCCCGGCGGCGGCGCCACGATCCCTGCAGGTGTACGTCCACCGGCTGCGCGCCGCGCTCGGGGGCGCGCACCGGATCGAGCACCGGCCGCCCGGCTACCGGCTCGTCGTCGCCGCCGACCGCCTCGACTCGGCCGCGTTCGAGCACCTCGTCGGGCAGGCGCGGGCGCGGCTCGCCGAGGGCCAGACGGCGGCGGGCGCCGACCTGCTCCGCCGCGCGCTCGACCTGTGGCACGGCGCCGCCTTCGACGGCTGCGACGACATCATCGGCGTGCGCGAGGAGGCCGATCGCCTCACGGAGCTGCGCCACGAGGCCACCGAGGAGTGCCTGCGCGCCCGGCTCGACCTCGGCCGCCACGCCGACGCGGTCGGCGAGCTGCGCGTCCTCGTCGCGGCGCACCCGTACCGCGAGGGGCTCCGCGGCCTGCTCATGCTGGCGCTGTACCGCCTCGGCCGGGCGAGTGAGGCGCTGGACAGCTATCGCGAGGCCCGCGCCCTCCTCGCCGACGAGCTCGGCCTCGAACCCGGCCCCGAACTGCGCGCCCTGGAACACGCCATCCTCAACCAGGACCCGGCGCTCGACGCCCCCGTACGCCCCGCCGCGGCGCCGGTGCCCACACCGCGGGAGCTTCCCGCCGACGTCACCGCCTTCACCGGCCGCGGGTCGCGCGCCGACAGCCTCGCGGCCCTGCTCACCGCGGCCCCCGCGGCGTGCGGCGCTCCGGCGGGGCCGCCGATCGCGGCGATCGGCGGCGGTGCCGGGGTCGGGAAGTCGGCGTTGGCCATCCGGGTGGCGCACCGGGTGGCCGGGGCGTACCCGGACGGCCAGCTCTACGTCAACCTGCACGGCCACACCGCGGGCACCGACCCGCTCACGCCGGGCGACGTGCTCGACCGCTTCCTGCGCGCCCTCGGCGACGCCACCCCGCACACCGACACCGAGGAGGCCGCCGCCCGTTTCCGCTCGCTGACCGCCGACCGGCGCGTCCTCGTCGTCCTCGACAACGCCGCTGACGAGGCCCAGGTGCGCGAGCTGCTCCCGGCCGGCCCGGGCTGCGGTGTGCTGATCACCGGCCGCCGGGTGCTGGCCGGGCTGGACGGCGCCGTGCACGAGCACCTCGACGCGCTGCCGCCGTCCGACGCCGCCGCCCTGCTCGGCCGGCTCATCGGCGCCGAGCGGGCCACCGCGGAGGCGGACGCCGCCGCGGAGATCGCCCGCCTGTGCGGCAACTGGCCGCTGGCGCTGCGCATCGCGGCCGCGCGCCTGGTCGTGCACCCCGGCCTGGCCCTCGCCGCGTTCGCCGGCCGCCTCGCCGAGGACCGCGGCCGCCTCGACGAGCTCCAGCACGCCGACCTCGCCGTGCGCGCGAGCCTCGCGGCCAGCCACCGCCACAGCCCCGAAGAGGCCCGTACGCTCGCCCACCTCGGCGTCTTCAACGGCCACACCATCTCCGTACCGGTCGCCGCGGCCGCCGCCGGCACCTCCGACGCCGCGGCAGCGCGCGACCTCGACGCCCTGATGGAGTCGCAGTTCCTCCAGTCGGCCGGGCCGGACCGCTACGAGATGCACGACCTGGTCCGCGCGTACGCACGCGAGCAGGCGGAGACGCTGCTGACGCCGAAGGAGTACGACGCGGTGCTCGAACGCGTCCTGCACCACTACCTGGCGACGGCGCGGCACGGCTGTGTGGCCATCGAGCCGGCGATGACCGTACGGACCGAGTACGGCCCGGAGACCGCGGAGCCCGGCCTCGACCTGCCCGACAAGGCGGCGGCCGTCGCGTGGTTCGACGCCGAGATGGACAACCTGGTCGTCGCGGTGCGCCGGGCCGCCGCCTCGGACCGGTACGCGGGCATCGCGGTCGGCATCGGCGCCGTGATGACGCTGCCGCTGGAGATGCGCTGCGCGCGTCGTACACAGAAGCTGATCGGGGAGCTGATGCTGGCGGCGGCCGAGCGCGCGGGCGACCCGCGCTACGAGGCACAGGCGCACCTGGACCTCGGGCTGCTCTACACCCGGCTGCTGGACCAGGAGAACGCGTACCTGCACGCGAACGGCGCGGTCGCGGCGTCGCGCGCCATCGGCGACCGCAACAGCGAGGCGCTGGGCCTGAACGTCCTCGGCATGGCCTACATGTGCTTCGACGAGAACGAGCGCGCGGTCGCGGCGTACACCGGCGCGGTCGCGCTGTGCAGCGCGATCGGCTCCTCCGAGCGGCAGGTCTTCTTCCTCGGCAACCTCGGCAACGCGTACCGCAGGCTCGGCCGCTACGACGACGCGCTCGCCGCCTGCCAAGAGGCGATGCGCATGTCGCGCGAGCTCGGGCTGCGGCGGCTGGAGGCGAACTCGTACGGGCAGGTCGCCGCCGTGCTGCGCTCGACCGGCCGGACCGAGGAGGCGGCCACCGCGTACCGGCAGGCGCTGGAGCGCGCGCGGTCCGGGGGGTTCCAGTTCCTCGTCGCCGAATGCCTGTGGATGCTCGGCGAGCTCGCGTACGGCCGCGGTGAGGCGGACACCGCGCGGGGGCAGTGGTCGGAGTCGGCGGAGGTGCTGCGGGCCGCCGGGTCGATCGACGCGGAGGAGTACCGGGAGATCATGTCCGCGCCGGTGCCGGACCGGCCCGCGGTCCTTGAGCCGTTCGGATAGTACTTCGGTTCCAGAATTTCCCAGTATCTCAACTAGGGATTGGCGCCTTGGCTATGCCCTGAGAAAGACCCCGCGAATGGTTCCGTACGCGCCGATGGTTATTCTGTTTCAGAAGTATCAACGGCGTGGGAGGTACCGAGCGATGCTGACCGAGCGCCCGCGGCCCGCCGTCATCAGGGACCACAGGCACGCCGGGTGGCTGGCCGTGGCGACCGTGTGCTTCGGCGCGTTCATGGGGCAGCTCGACGCCAGCATCGTCACGCTCACGTTCCCCGCGCTGCAGCATGAGTTCCACGCGCCGCTGGCCGCCGTGCAGTGGGTGTCGCTGTCGTACCTGCTGACGCTCGTCGGGCTGATGGTCGCGGTGGGGCGGATCGCGGACGCGGCCGGGCGCAAGGCCGTCTACCTGTACGGGTTCGCGGTGTTCACGGCGGCGTCCGCGGCGTGCGCGCTGGTGCCGAACCTCGGCTGGCTGGTCGTGGCGCGGGTGGCGCAGGCGCTGGGCGCGGCGATGCTGCAGGCCAACAGCGTGGCGCTGGTGGTCACGAGCGTGCCGCGCCGGTCGATGCGCAGCGCGCTGGGCGTGCAGGCGGCCGCGCAGGCGCTCGGCCTGGCGCTCGGGCCCGCGGTCGGGGGGCTGCTCGTGGCCTCGGCCGGGTGGCGGTGGGTCTTCTGGGTGAACGTCCCGGTGGGCGCCGTCGCCCTGGTCGCCGGGCGCTACCTGCTGCCGCGCACCCGCGAGCACAGCGTCCTCGGCCGCTTCGACTGGCCGGGCCTGGTCCTGCTCGGCGTCGCCACGACGGCGCTGCTGCTCGCCCTGTCGGGGGTCTCGGGGTTGCCGATGCCGGGTTGGGCCGCGCTCGCGCTGCTGGTCGCCTCCGTCGCCGCGGCCACCGCCTTCGCCGTACGGGAACGCCGTTGCGCGAACCCGCTCATCGACGTGTCCCTGCTCCGGGGACGGCCCGGCTCGTCGCGGACCGTCTCCGTTGGGCTGGCCGGGGCGCTCGGGGCGTACCTCGTGCTGTTCGGGCCGTTGACTCTGTTTCCGCAGGTGTTCGCCGGTGCGAGTGGGGGGCTGGTGATCACCGCGCTGCCGGCCGGGTTCGCGGTGGCGGCGGTGCTGGTGAATCAGGTGATGCCCGCGCGCTGGGGGACCCGGGTGCGCTGCCTGGCCGGCGGGGTCGCGTTCGTCGCCGGGGCGGGGGCGCTGCTCGCCGCGCCCGCGTCGCACGCCTGGGTCGCCGGGTGGCTGGCGGTGATGGGGCTGGGGCTCGGGGTGTTCATCCCGGCGAACAACACGGCGATCATGGCGGCCGTCCCCACGCGCATGGCGGCCACCGGCGGGGGACTCGTGAACATGGGCCGCGGACTCGGCACCGCATTGGGCGTGACGGCGGTTACGCTGAGCCTGCACTTCGCGGGCGGCGCCGCCGCGGCCGGCGCGGCACGACCGGCGCTGGCCGCCCTCGCGGTGCTCGCCCTGGCCACCGGCCTGACCGTGCTGGCCATGCCCGCCCGCGCGGCCCGCCCGCAATCCGATCGCCGCACGTAACCCCGGAGACCCCGATGACGGCCACGCCCGCCCCGTCCACGTCCGCAGACGCGCGCGAGGAGGCGGCGCTCGCGGACGTCATCGCCCGGCTGCGGCGCGCCATGCGCCGCGCGGCCCGCGTAGGCGCCCCCGAGAACGCCCTCTCCGTCGCGCAGCTCGAACTGCTGTCGTGCCTCGCGGAGAACCCGGGCGCGCGCCCCGGCCAGCTCGCCCGGCTCCTCCGCCTCGCACCGAACTCCGTGACCACCCTGGTCAACGGCCTCCAGAAGCAGCAGATGATCACCCGGGGCGGCGGCGACGCCGACCGCCGCGCCGTCGTCCTCACGCTCACCCCCGACGGCGACCGCGCCGTACACGAGTGGCACGCCACGAACGAGGGCATCCTCCGCGCGGCCATCGCCGAGCTGCACCCCGCCTGGCAGCACCTGCTCACCGCGGCGCAGCCCGCGCTGCGCGAGCTCGTCCTCGCCATCGACACCGTCACGGAGCGGGAACGCCCCTGATCACCGGCGGCGCGGCAGCAGCAGCGCGCATCCCGCGACCGCCAGCATGAGCACCGCGCAGGCCAGGAACGTCCGTACGTAGCCGGCGCCGAGCGCCACCACCGACACCGCGTGCCGCCCGGCCAGCGTGGTCAGCACCGCGAGCCCGATCGCGCCGCCCACCTGCCGTACCGCGTTGAGCAGCCCGGACGCCAGCCCCGCGTCGGCGGTGTCCACGGCGTTCGTCACCGTCGCCACGACCGGCGCCATCAGCAGCCCCAGCGCGCCGCACATCGCGATCCCGGGCAGCAGCATCCCCATGACGTACGAGCTGTCCGGCGTGACCAGGCTCTGCCACCCGAACCCGGCCGCCCCCAGCACCGAGGCGACCATGATCAGCGCGCGCGTCCCGATCCGCGCCATCAGCCGGGGCGCCAGCCGTGACCCCGCGATGATCGCCAGCGTGTGCGGCACGAACCCGACGCCCGTCTGGAGCGCCGTGTAGCCGAGCACGTTCTGCATGTACAGCGACAGGAAGTACCACATCGCCATGAACGCGGCGCCGAGCAGGAGGAACAGCGCGTTGCCCGCGGACAGCGCGCGCGACCTGAACACCCGCAGCGGCATCAGCGGCGCGGCCGCCCACCGCGCCTGCACCAGCAGGAACGCGGCGAGCGCCAGCACGCCGACGGCCAGCGGTACGAGCGTCCCCGCCGCCGTCCACCCGTGCTGCGGCGCCTGCCCGATCGCGTACGTGATCGCCGCCGGGCCGAGCGTGGCCAGCAGCGCGCCCGGTACGTCGAGCCGCCGCGCGCCGTCCGCGCCGTGGCTCTCCGCCAGGCAGCGCAGCGCGGCCACGGCCACCACGATGCCGATGGGCAGGTTGATCAGCAGCGTCCACCGCCACGACAGGAACTCGGTGAGCACGCCGCCGACCAGGTTGCCCGCCGCGCCGCCCGCGGCCGACACCGCCGACCACGTGGCGAGCGCCCGCGCCCGTACGTGCGCGTCGGTCAGGCTCGTCGTCAGGATCGTCAGCGACGCCGGGGCCAGCACCGCGGCGCCGAGGCCCTGCACGGCGCGCGCCGCGATCAGCGTGCCGGGCGTCGGCGCCGCGCCGCCCACCAGGCTGGCCAGGGAGAACAGCACCAGCCCGAGCACGAATACGCGCCGCCTGCCGAACAGGTCGGCCATCCGCCCGCCGAGCAGCAGGAACCCGGCGAGCGCCAGCGAGTACGCGATCACCACCCATTGCAGCCCGGACGCGGCGAACCCGAGCCCGGACCGCATAGCGGGCAGCGCCACGTTCACCACGGAAACGTCGAGCACCACCATGAACTGGCCCGCGCAGGCGACCGCGACCACCGCGGCCGTACGCGCGGCGCCCGACGGCGCGATGTCTGTCGTCCTTATCTGTGTCACCCGGCCACGTTCGCGCGCGGCCGAGGTCCGCGGCAGGCCGCCGCGTTGGTGGCAGTGGCAGGGCCAGCCACGCCGCGCCGCCGTTTGGCACACTGGGAGGGTGAAGCGGCCGAACCAGTTGAGCGAGTTCCTCCGGGCCAGGCGCGCCGGCGTGCGCCCCGCCGACGTCGGCCTCCCCGAGGGCACCGGCCTGCGCCGCACACCCGGCCTGCGCCGCGAGGAGATCGCCGCGCTGGCCGGCATCAGCATCGAGTACTACATCCGCCTCGAACAGGGCAAGGAGACGAACCCCAGCGCCCCCGTGCTGCGCGCCCTGTCGTCCGCGCTGATGCTGGACCGCGAGGCGCGCGTGCACCTGTACGCCCTGGCCAACCGCATGGCCGACCGTACGCCCTGCCCCCGCCCGGCGCGCCGGAAGCCGTGCGCGGGCGCGCTGCGGATCATGGACGCCGTGCGGCCGTTCCCCGCGTTCGTCCAGACCCGCGCCAACGACATCCTGGCGGCCAACCCGGAGGCGCTCGCGCTGTTCACCGGCCTCGCCGACTGGCCCGCCCACCTGCGCAACTCCACCCGCTACACCTTCACCCACCCGGCCGCGCGCGAGCTGTTCGCCGACTGGGAGGCCGCCGCGGCCTCCCACGTCGCGAACCTCCGCGCGCAGCTCGCCGCCGACCCGGACGTCCCCGGCCTGGCCGCGCTCGTCGAGGAGCTGAGCGACGCCAGCCCGTACTTCGCGGAGCTGTGGCAGCGGTACGACGTCGGCCGCTACCGGGGTGTGCGGAAGAGGTTCCACCACCCGGAGGTCGGCGACGTCACGCTGATGTCCCAGGCGCTGTCCGTCGACGACGACGGCCAGCGGCTCACGGTGTACCACGCCGAACCGGGCACCCCCGACCACGACGCCCTCACGCTGCTGTCCGCCGCCACGTCCCTCGACCACGGCCGCCACTGACGCCGACACGCCCGGTTCCCGTACGTCCTAGGCTGATCCGGCTGGTTTCCGCTGGGTTGGGGAGGAACGCGGTGCGCCTGCCGGAGCGCCTGGAACCGCTCGTCGCCGACGGGCCGGTGTTCGACCTGTACGCGTACGGGCCGTGGGCGGTGCCCGGCCGGCTGCTCGGCAGCGTACGGAAGCGGCTGGTGAAGGTCGCGCGGGACGCCGGGGCGGGGGAGCCGGGCGACTCGCCGGTGCTGGCCGAGGTGCGGCCGATCGTCGACTTCCTGTGCGGCGCGGGCGCGGTGCGCGGCGGCACGCACGCCGACCTCGCCACCGAGATCCTCCGGCCGTACCTCCCCGCCGGCACCCCGTACGGCGGGCCGGCCGGCTGGACCGCCACGGCCGCGGACATCCCGCGGCTGCCCGCGCTGCGCGAACACGCCGACCGGGCCACCGCGTACTGCCTGGCCCGCGGGATCCTCGACGCGCTCGCCGGCATCGAGCCGCTCGAACCGCGGCGTACGGCGCTGCGCCGGCTGTTCGCGAACCCGCCGGAGGCCGACGGCGCCGGCGCCTGGCCCGGCGCGTGGGCCGCGCGCGCCGACGACGCGATCGTCGCCGCCATCCCCGAGCTGGCCGGCCACAACGCCTACCTGGCCTGGGTGTGCGACGGGCTGTTCGCCGCGCACGACCGGCTGCGGTCCGTCGTGCCGCACCGCGCGGGCCCGGAGTTCCTGGCCGGGTGGCTGCTGCTCCAGGCCGGGCAGGACACCGTGCCCGACGCCCTGCTCGCCGCGATGCCGGCGGAGCGGTTCCGCGACGTGGCCGACGTCCTCGGCCCGATCCGCTTCGACTTCTCCGGCGAGAAGTGGGCCGTGGAGACCGCCGAGTGGGCGCGGAAGCTGCTGTGGCGCGGCGAGGCCGAGCTCGTACGCGGCTGGCTCGACATGGCGGTGCGGTTCAGCGCGGTCGTCGGGCTCGCACCGGACGCGCCGTACGGCCCGTTCACCCATCACGTACCGGTCGGCGACGTGCAGGCCGCGCTCCTGCGGATGTACGCGCCGCGCCGCGACCTCCCCGCCAACCCGCTGGTCCCGAAGCCGGAACCGGCGCCCGTACCGCCCGCCGTGGTCCCGGAGGAGCCGCCCGCGCCGCCGGCGAATCCGCTGACCGACCTCGCCGACGGCATGATCGACCAGCCCGAGCTCGCGGCGGCGGTCGCCGAGGTCGCCGCGGGCACCGGCCCCGTACGCCTCATGCTGGTCGGCCCGGACGGCACCGGGAAGCGCCGCGCGGCGAAGCACATCACCGAGCTGGTCCAGGCGCGCGACGCCGGCGAGGGCGAGGCGAAGGGCTTCCCGTTCTGGGTCGCCGCCGACCACCTCCTGGGCCGCGACGTCTGGAACGCCACCACGTACCTCGGTGAGCTGGCCGACCGCTCCGTCTGGGAGCGCATGCTGATCATCGACGGGCTGGACACCATGGCGGGCAACGCCGGCTACGGCGAGGCGGTCCTCGAGGAGCTGCACCGCAGCATGGACCTCTACCCGAACCTGTACGTCATCGCGATCTGCGAGTCCGGCGGCGACGCGCGCGTCCGCGAGCTGAACCCGGCGCTGGCGCTGCGCTTCCAGGTCGCGCACGCCCGGCCGTTCGGCACCGAGGGCTACCGCGAGCTGTTCGGCACGGCCGTGCGGCTCCGCGGCGCCCGCGCCACCCGGCCGGCCGTCGAGGCCGCGGGGGAGCTGCTGTCCCGTACGCGCCCGGTCCGCAACATGCGCAACGCGCGGCTCGCGCACCGCCTCGCCGAGCAGGCCGTCGACGCGGCACGGGGGAGGGCGCGCGACGACGAGCCGGTCGTACGCCGCGCCGACATCCCCGCGACGTTCAACGTCACCGGCTCCACCGGCGACCCCATGGCGGAGCTGGCCGCGCTGACCGGGCTGGCGTCGGTGAAGCGCCAGGTCGAGCTGGTCCTCGCGGACGTCAAGGCGGCCGAGATGCGCCGCGCCGCCGGGCTGACCGTCACCCCGCCGGCCCGCCACATGGTGCTCACCGGCAACCCGGGAACCGGGAAGACCGAGGTGGCGCGGCTGCTGGCGCGCGCCTTCGCCGACCTCGGCCTGCTGGCGTCCGGCCACGTCGTGGAGGTCACGCCCAGCGACATCATCGGCCGCTACTTCGACGACACCCGCAAGGTCATCGAGCGCGCGGTCGGCGGCGTGCTGCTCATCGACGACGCGTACGCCCTGGGCAAGGTCGACCCCAGCAAGACCGCCGACGCCATCGCCACGCTGGTCAAGCTGATGGAGGACCACAGCGACGACCTCGTGGTCTTCGCGGCCGGCTACCAGCGCGAGATGCAGGACTTCCTGTCCGCCAACCCCGGCCTGGCGTCCCGGTTCCCCACCACGATGCACTTCCCCGACTACGCCGACGGCGAGCTCGTGGAGATCTTCGCCGCGCAGACCGCGCGCGCCGGGCTGACCCTGGGCGCGGGCGCCCGCGAGAAGGTCACCGACCTCGTACGCCGGGCGCCCCGCGGCCACGCGTTCGGCAACGCGCGGCTGATGCGCAACCTGTGCCAGCGGACCATCCCGATCCAGGCGCACCGGGTGCTCGGCGACGGCCGGGAGGCCGCGGGCGACCTGACCGTCCTGCTGCCCGCCGACATCCCGGACACCCTCAGCGGCGTGACCCGTACGATCGCCGGCGGCGACCCGCTGGCCGAGCTTGACGCCATGGTGGGCCTGCGCGCCGTCAAGGACGAGGTGCGCGCGCTCGTCGCCGAGGCGCGGGCGGTCGAGCTGCGCCGCGGCGCGGGCCGCCACCTCCCCACCCCGACCCGGCACATGGTGTTCAGCGGCAACCCCGGCACCGCGAAGACCACGGTGGCCAGGCTCGTCGCGCGCGTCTACGCCCGGCTGGAGCTGCTGTCGTCCGGCCACCTCGTCGAGGTGTCGCGCGCCGACCTCGTCGGCGAGTACCTCGGCCACACCGCGCCGAAGGTGCACCGCGTCGTGGAGCAGGCGCTCGGCGGCGTGCTGTTCATCGACGAGGCGTACGCCCTCGGCGCCGACCGCTTCGGCATGGAGGCGGTGGCCGCGCTGGTCAAGCTGATGGAGGACCACCGCGGCGACCTGGTCGTCATCGCCGCGGGCTACGAGCGCGAGATGGCCGCGTTCCTCGACGCCAACTCCGGCATCCGCTCGCGCTTCGCCAAGCACCTGCGCTTCCCCGACTACTCCGACGCCGAGCTCGTGGAGATCTTCGCGTCGCTGGCCGCCGCCGACGGCCTCACGCTCGCCCCCGGCGTGCCCGACGCCGTACGCGGCCTGCTGCGCCGTACGGACCGGGGCGCGTCGTTCGGCAACGGGCGGCACATGCGCAACATCCTCGACGCCGCCGTCAGCGCGCAGGCGCGGCGGCTCACCACGGGCCCCGCGCGCCCCGACACCACCGAGATCATCACGCTGCGCGCCGCCGACCTGCCCGGCCCGCCCGCGCCGGACGGCCGCGCCCCCGGCGCGTACCTCTGACGCGAGGCCGCCGGGGGCGCGTACGGGCGTACGGCTACCGCATGCCGAGGCGTTTCCAGATCACCGTGAGGCTCACCAGGCTCACCACGGCCGCGAGGATCACCCAGAAGCTGGGCGCCACGGCCATCCCGGTGGCGCCGATCAGCCAGTTGGCCACCAGCGGCGTGAACCCGCCGAAGATCGCCACGCCGATGTTGTAGCCGACCGCCTGGCCGGTGGCGCGGGTCTCCGTCGGGAAGATCATCGCGATCAGCGACGCCATCGGCCCGAAGTACGCGCCCTTCAGCGCGGCGAGCAGCGCCACGACGACCAGCAGCACGATGATCGTCGGCACCCCCACCATCAGGGCGAACGCCGGATAGATCAGCACGAGCACGACCAGCGCGGCCGGGATCATCAGCCGGAGGCGCCCCTGCTTGTCCGCCAGGTGCCCGGACAGCGGCGTGACCACGATCAGCACCACGCCGGAGACGATCAGCGACGCGAACGAGCTGGCCGCGGGCAGGTGCAGCTCCTTCACCGAGAACGTCGGGATGTAGGTGATCATGTAGTTCACGCAGGTCGTGACGGCCAGCGCGCCGATCGCCAGCAGCACGAGCAGCTTCTGGTCGCGCAGCAGCGTCCGTACCGGAACGGGCCTCTCCTTCGCCACGATCGCCGCCTGGGCCTCCGCAGACTCCGGCATGTGCCGCCTGATGTACAGCCCGGCCGGGCCGACGAGCAGCCCCACGACGAACGGGATGCGGAACCCCCACGAGTCGAGCTGCGCGTCCGACAGCGACGAGGTCAGCGCCGTGCCGATCAGCCCGGCCAGCAGCGTGCTCATCGACTGGCTGGTGAACTGCCAGCTCGCCGCGTAGCCGCGCCGCTTCGGCAGGTGCTCCACCATCAGCGCGGTGGCGCTGCCGTACTCGCCGCCGGCCGCGAACCCCTGGATCAGCCGCGCGACCAGGATGCCGATCGGCGCCACGATGCCGATCGCCGCGTACGTCGGCATGACGACGATCAGCAGCGTGCCGATCATCATCATGATCAGGGTCAGCGTCAGGGCCGGCTTGCGCCCGGCGCGGTCGGCGTAGCCGCCGAGGACGAGCGCGCCGATCGGCCGGATGAGGAACGACACCGCGAACGTGCCGAGGGCGAGCGTCAGCGCGAACGCCGGATCCTTGTTCGTGAAGTACGCGCGCGCGATGTAGTCGGCGAAGACCGCGTACGAGGAGATGTCGTACCACTCGAGTGCGTTTCCGATGGACGCCGCGGCGATGATCCGGCCCGCGCCGGCCTTCTTCTCCCCGGCGCTGGCCGGGGTGGAAGCCGGTGGTGTCATGAGACGGCCCTTCGTGAGCTGACGCTCGGGTCAGGTGACTGTTTTCTTTTCGCCCCCGGTAGCGCCCCCGATTTCGCCGAGATCCCAGAAGAGACCGGCCATGATTTGCAGGGCCTCCCGCGCCAGCGAGCCCAGGAGGTGCTCGTTCGGCGCGTGCTGGGAGCAGCCCGCGTACGAATGGGGAATCCAGATGGTCGGCAGGTCCAGCACGTCGGCGAACGCCTCGTTCGGCAGCGACCCGCCCAGGTTCGGCAGCAGCCCCGGCGCCTTGCCCGTGGTGCGTTCCAGCGAGGCCAGCGCCCAGGTGATCCAGTCGTCGTCCGGGTCGAGCCGGGTGGCGGCCATCAGGTGGTCCAACGTCACCTCGACCATCGGGAATCCGTGCGCGTCCAGGTGCGCGCGGAGGATCGCGACGATGTCCGCCGCGTCCGTACCGACCACGAACCGCAGTTGGGCGTGCACCCGCGCGGAGTCCGGGATCGCGTTCACCGGCCCGTCCGGATTGCCCGCGACCATCGCGAGGACCTCCAGCGTGTTCCAGCCGAACAGCCGCTCGGACGGCGTCAGGCCGGGCTCGCCCCAGTCCGGGTCGATCTCCGGGCTGCCGGGGGAGTCGTCCACCTCGATCTTCGCGAGCGCGGCGCGCACCGACGCCGGGATCTCCGGCGGGCGCAGCCCCTCGACGAGCAGCCGCCCGTTCCCGTCCACCATCGACGCCACCGCGTTGGCCAGCACCGTCGCCGGGTTCCGCAGCACACCGCCCCAGTTGCCCGAATGGTGGCTGCCCTCGCGCGCGGTGTAGCGCAGGGTGAAGTTCGCGCAGCCGCGCGAGCCGAGGAACAGCGTGGGCAGGTCGGCGGCCAGCCGGGGCCCGTCCGAGGCGAGCAGCAGGTCCGCGCGCAGCTCGTCCTTCAGCGCCGCGCAGATCTCGGTGAGCCCCGGCGACCCGTTCTCCTCGCCGGTCTCGATCAGCAGCGTGACGTTGCAGCCGAGCGTGCCGCCGCGCGCCCGCAGCACCTGTTCCAGCGCGCCGATGTTCACGGTGTGCTGGCCCTTGTTGTCCGCCGAGCCGCGCCCGTACCAGCGGTCGCCCTCGACCGTCAGCCGCCACGGGTCGAGGCCGTCGCGCCACAGATGCCCGTGCGCGCGCTGGACGTCGCCGTGCCCGTACGTCAGCACCGTCGGCAGCCCGTCGCCCTCGTGCCGGTGCGCCACGAGGAACGGGTGCTCGGGGGAGACCGGATTGTCGGCGATCCGCGCGGTGAATCCCATCCGCTCCACATCGGGAACGACCTCTTCGGCCAGGTACCGCCGCTGGACCCGGCCGTTGCCCGGGTCCTGGCTCTCGGTCGGCACGGCCACGCGGCGTGCCAGGTCGGCGCGGAACTTTCCCGAATCGAAGTAGTCGGCGGCGAGTTCAATTGCGGTCGCACGGGTCATTTCCGAAAACTGACACGCGCCGCGACACCCGGGCAAGATCCGTAAGCGCTTTGCCGCTAGCGGTTTGCGGCCGACATCGTTGCCGCCGCGGCAACGCCCGCTACCGTACGGCCATGACGCTCTACGACCCGGCGCTGCGCTACTTCCTCGCGGTCTACGAGACGGGGTCGGTCAACGCGGCCGCCCGCCGGCTCTTCGTCGCGGGCTCGGCGGTCAGCCGGCAGGTCGCGCGGCTGGAGAAGGAGGCGGGCGCGCCGCTGTTCGACCGCCTGCCCACCGGCGTCGTGCCCACCGAGGCCGCGCACGCCTTCGCCGGCTACGCGCGCCGCGCCATCCAGGACGCCGGGCAGGTCGTCGACGAGATCCACGAACGCCGCAGCGCCGACACGCTCATCTCGCTGGCCGCGTCCAACGGCCTGGGCCACGACTTCCTGCCCCGGGTGGCCGCCGACTACCGCCTCGTCCACCACGGCGTGCGCTTCGAGCTGCACGTCACCGAGCCGGTCGCGGCCACCCACATGGTCCGCGACGGCGCCGCCGACATCGCCGTCACCTTCAACCTGGCCATCGAGCGCGGCGTCCGCATCGTCCACTCGACCCCCGCGCCGCTGCGCGCGGTCGTGCGCCCCGACCACGAGCTGGCCGCCCGCCCCAGCGTCAGCCTCGCCGAGGTCCTCCGCTACCCGCTCGTCCTCAACCCGCCGCGCACGACCAACCGCCACCTGGTCGACGTCGTCAGCGCGTCCACCGGCGTCCCCGTCGACCCCGTCCTGGTCTGCGAGAACCCCGGCGCGATGGTGCGCTTCATCAGCCGGTCCGGCGCGGTCGGCCTGATCGGCATGATCTCGGTGGCCAACGCCGTGGCCGCGGGCGAGGTCGTCGCCGTACCGCTGCGCGACACCGAGCTGCGCCAGCGCACCCTCCAGGTCCAGACCCAGGCCGGCCGCCGCCTGCCGCTCGCCGTGGAGGAGTTCGTCGACGTCCTCGTCGCGGCGCTGATGAACGCCGAGATCTGACCTCAGCCGAGCAGCTCCTCCAGGCGCACGGTCACGGCGTCGCCCGGCCCCTTGCCGATCGCCGCGCGGGCGTCCGCCGTCACGGGCAGCTTGTGCGCGCCGTCGCCGAGCGCCATGAACGAACTGCGGAACGGGTGGCCGTCGACGGTTCCGCGGTGAACTCCGTGTCGAGCGGTCCGGGCGTGCGAGGACTCATCGGTGCTCCGGCGCGTGGCGCGCGCTAGCGTTGCGGGGTGATCGAGGAGACGGTGGCGTACGCGCTGCTCAAGGCGATGAAGTCCACGCGGGGCGCGATCGACCCGGTGCTCGCCGAGCGCGGGGTGCACACCGGTCAGGACCTCCTGCTCTCCGCGCTGTGGCGGGCGGACGGCGTCACGCAGACGGAGCTCGCGGCGCGGCTCGGCATCGAGGCGCCCACGGTCAGCAAGGCCCTCCAGCGGCTGGAGCGCACCGGCTACGTACGCCGGGAGTCCGGGCCGGGGCGCGCGCGGCGCGTCTACCTCACCGACGAGGGGCGGGCGCTGCGGGCACCGGTGGAGCGGGCGTGGCGCAACGCCGACCGGCGGGTGGCGCGGCGGCTCGGCGCGGACGACATGGCCGAGCTCCGCCGCATTCTTAGTCGGCTAACACGGGAGTGAATTAGTCGGCTAAGATCGGCGCATGAAACTCGCTCTGCACCCGATGAACTTCACCCTGCCCGGCGGCCCCGCCGTGCTGGCCCCCGCCTTCGCCGACGCCCTCGACCGCGCGGAGGCGGCCGGCATCCACAGCGTCTGGCCCATGGACCACTTCTTCCAGATCCCGGTCGTCGGCCCGTCCGAGGACCCGATGCCCGAGGGCTGGGCGGCCATCGCGTGGGCGGCCGGCCGTACGCGCACGCTGGAGTTCGGCACCCTGGTCACCGGCGTCCACTACCGCCACCCCGGCCTGCTCGGCAAGCTCGCCACCACGATCGACGTCCTCTCCGGCGGCCGCGCCTGGCTCGGCATCGGCGCGGGCTGGAACGAGGAGGAGTCGCGCGGCCTCGGTGTGCCGTTCCCGTCCCTCGCGGAGCGGTTCGAGCGGCTCGAGGAGACCCTGGAGATCCTCACCCGCATGTTCGCCGGCGACGCCTCGCCGTACACCGGGAAGCACCACCAGCTCGACCGCCCGCTGAACATGCCCGCCCCGGTGCGCCGCCCGCCGATCCTCATCGGCGGCGGGGGAGAGCGCAAGACGCTCCGCCTGGTCGCCCGCTTCGCCGACGCCTGCAACATCTTCGAGGCCGCCGGCGTGCCGCACAAGCTCGACGTCCTCCGTGAGCACTGCGCCGACGTCGGGCGCCCGTACGACGAGATCATCAAGACGACCACCGGCCTGCTCGGCGACGACCGCGACCTGCCGCGCGTCGCCGCCCGCTTCGCCGACCTGGCCGAACAGGGCGTCGACCTGGCCATCGTCGACCTGCCCGATCTGCGGAACCACGCCGACTTCGACTTCCTGGCCGCGCTGGTCGCGGAGATCGCCCCGCTGGGCCGCCCCGCGCCCGGCGTCCTCGCCGCCCGATAGGGCACCGGGCCGGCGCCGGCTCCGTCATAATTGCGCCGGTTCGGAGGAGGTACGGGATGGCGCGATCGGCGCTGCTGCCGGGCGGCCCGGCGGAGATCGGCGGCTACCGGCTGGCCGCGCGGCTCGGCGAGGGCGGGCAGGGCACGGTGTACCAGCCCGCTCCCGCACATCAGGCCACCGGCGGCACCCATCCCGGCGGCAAGGACGGCCCGGTCAACGCCGCGACGAACGCGCTCGGCACGGCGGTCGCCGACGCGATCATCTCGGCCTGACCGGGCCGGCCGTCATTCGCCCGGCTTGTACGTCCGCTCGATGTGGCCCTTGAGGTCGTCGGGATAGAAGTAGACGGGCCGCAGGTTGCCGCTCGCGTAGCGTTCGGCCTCGTCGTTGAAGTGCGGCGTGCCGGGGTGGCCGCTCTCGCCGCCCGCCGTCACCGCCCAGGCGCGCAGCCGCGGGCCGAACTCCACGACCGCGACGAAGCTGTTGCCGCTGGTGCCGTAGTAGCGCTTCGTCCCGGGGTAGGCCTTCGCGCCGAACGAGGCGAGCGAGCCCCACTGGGCCGACGTGAACGGCACCGGGATGCTCGGCTTGCCGTCGTCGAATGTCTGGACGATGGCGTCGTCCACGCGCTGGAAGCGGTTGATCGTCCCCCAGGGCACCCGCCAGCCGCCGAAGCCGGCCGTCAGCCGCTGCGTCGCCGTGTCGAGCGCGGTCAGCCGCTGGGCGTCGGTGGCGCGGTCGGCCATGTAGTCCCACACCGAGAGGCCCGCGGCCGCCGCCGCGGCGGAGCAGGCCGCCCAGAGGTCCTCGCCCCAGAACACGGCCAGGGACGTCGCGGTGGAGTCCGCGGCCCATCGGTAGTCCCAGCCGCGCAGCAGGCCGGCCTGGTCGGCGAGCTTCGCCTTCTGGCCGCCCTCGGGGAGCCTGTCCCAGGCCGTGATCAGGCCGGGGAGCAGGCGCGCGAACGCGGTCAGGTACGAGTCGAACGCGGCGTCGATCAGCGTCTGCGGGGTGAACCGGGGCCGGGCGTCCATCACCCGGTAGACGTGCGGGCCGCGCGGGTTCTCCCCGGCCTGGTCGAAGTAGCGCGGGAAGTCGGCGGCCTTCGGGCTGTCCGCGCCGGCCGCCTTCCAGGGCGCGTCGTTGGAGTTGTACGCCCAGCCGTTGTGCGGGTTCACCGCCTGCGGCAGATTCTTGAGGCTGTACAGCCCGCGCCAGTCGGTCGCCGGGTTGCTGCCGTCGACGGGCTTGGTGTAGTCGAAACGGTCCTCGCGGATCGGCATGAACTGCGGCGTCAGGAAGGCGATGTCGCCGCTGGAGTCGGCGAAGAGCGTGTTGTTGGAGCTGTTGGCCTTGAACTCCGCGACCTTGATGTACTCCGCGTAGTCATGCGTCTTGGTGCGCAGGAAGCTCTGCTTGAGCGCCTCGATGGGCTTGTTCATCAGCGCGAACGCGACCCACTTGCCGTCCTCCTCCCGCACGATCGGGCCGTGGTGCGTGGCGTAGGTGGTGAACGTGCGCGTCGCCCGCCCGGCGTCCGTACGGTAGGTGACGGTGATGTTCTTCGTCCGTACCGGCCGCAGCGCCGTGCCGTAGCGGTAGGACCTCGTGCCGTCCGCGTTGGCCACGATCGTCTCGGCGAACTCGTCGACGTTGTCCACGCCGGTGGAGGTGTGCATCCAGCCGGTGTTCGGGTTGAAGCCCTGGTAGACGAAGAACTGGCCCCAGGTGGCCGCGCCGTACGCGTTGAGCCCCTCGCCGCTGGTCATGTGCAGCTCGGAGCGGAAGTAGAAGCTGGTGTGCGGGTTGATCAGCAGCAGGGCGTGGCCGTCCCGCGTGTGGCTCGGCGCGACCGCGATGCCGTTCGAGCCCGACGGCTCGGTGAACACCAGCCCGCGCTCGGCGTCGGTCATCGGCACCGTGCGGTTCTCGTAGAACGCCTGGAGCTGGGAGAGCGTCACCCGCTCGATGTCGCCGCCGATGCTGCCCTCGGTGAAGCTCAGCGCCATCCACGGCTCGAACCGGTCCAGCGCGCGCGGGCGCACGTCGGGGTGCGTGGCGAGGTAGTAGTTCAGGCCGTCGGCCCACGCCTGCATGAGCTTGCGCAGCCACGCCGGGCTCTTGGCGTAGTCCCACTTCAGCGTCTCGGGGTCGATGAACAGCCGCTGGCGCAGGTCCTGCCAGATCGCGCTCTCGCCCTCGGCCTCCGCGAGGCGGCCGAGGTTGGTCAGGTAGTTCGTCTCGACCCGGTTGAAGTCGTCCTCGGCCTGCGCGTAGATCATCCCGAACACCGCGTCGGCGTCGGTCGGGCCCGTGACGTGCGCGATGCCCCAGTCATCACGGGTGATCCGTACCTTCGCCGCCTGCCGGCGCCAGCGGGCGAGATCGGGGGAGGTGCGCGTGGCGGCGGACGCGCCGGCGGGCGCGCCCACCGCGACGACCGCGGTCCCGGCGGCCAGACCGGCCGCTCCGCCCAGTACGCGGCGCCGGCTCGGCCCGTCGTTCGGCGTATGGCTCATGGGATGGTCCGCCTTTCTCGGGGGGTGCAGACCAAGATCGTGCGGTCACCATAAGCCGGCGCGATTCGGACGGGAACGGCCGCCTCCCACGGCCCGCCGCTACGGGATCAGCAGCACCTTGCCCGTCGTACGCCGTCCCTCCAGGTCGGAGTGGGCCTCGCCGGCGGAGTCCAGCGGGTACGTACGCCCGATGTGGACGTTGAGGTCGCCCGCGGCCACCCAGCCGAGCACATCGGAGGCGCGCGCCAGCAGCTCCTCGCGGGTCACGACGTGGTCGACCAGCGTCGGCCGGGTCAGGAACACCGATCCGGCGGCCTGCAGCCGGGCCGGGTCCAGCGGCGGCACCGGCCCGCTCGCCGCGCCGTACAGCACCAGCGTGCCCCGCCGCCGCAGCGACTCCAGGCTCCCGTCGAAGGTCGTACGGCCCACCCCGTCGTACACCGCCGACACGCCCGCGCCGCCGGTGAACGCGCGCACCGCCGCGGGGAATCCGTCGTAGCCGACCACCTCGTCGGCGCCGGCCTCGCGGGCCAGCCGCTCCTTCTCGGCGGTGGAGACCGTGCCGATGACCCGGCCGCCGAGCACCTTGACGAGCTGCGTGAGCAGCAGCCCCATGCCGCCGGCCGCGGCGTGCACCAGCACCGC
Organism: Streptosporangiaceae bacterium; assembly: GCA_036502625.1. Lineage (GTDB taxonomy): Bacteria > Actinomycetota > Actinomycetes > Streptosporangiales > Streptosporangiaceae > DASXYG01. The sequence goes on along the minus strand of DASXYG010000061.1, from coordinate 53,454 downwards.
GTCGCCGGGCTGGACCGGGTACGTCGCGTGCGTCAGGTAGTGCGCCGTCATGCCCTGCAGCAGCGCGGCCGCCGCCTGCCGCGCGCCGAGGCCCTCGGGCACCCGCACCGCGCGGTCGGCGTCGACCAGCGCACGCTCGGCGTACGCACCGCGCACGTTCGTCGACACCACCACGTCGCCGACCCCGAACTCCGCCACCCTCTCGCCGACCGCGACCACGGTCCCCGCGGCCTCCCCGCCAGGCGTGAACGGCGGCTTCGACGGATAGTGCCCCGACCGGTTGTACGCCTCGACGAAGTTCACCCCCACGGCCTCCACGGCCACCAGGAGCTGCCCCGCCCCCGGCACCGGCTCGGCCACCTCCGCCGGCACCAGCACCTCAGGCCCACCGTGCTCCCGTACGACGATCGCCCGCATCCGTACCTCCCGACTCGATCCACATCTGCCCGCGCCCAACCCCGCCCCGCCGGGATTTCTTCCGCCCCCGGCCGTCCAGGTCCGGTACGAAGCCGGGCGTCACCCCGCCCCGGGGTCAGGCGGCCGTGACGGCGCGGACGCGGCGGCCCGCCCAGAGCAGCAGCGCCGCCACGCACACGAAGACGACACCGCGCGCCGCGTACAGCTCGAACCTCGACACGTGCCCCGGGTTCACCGCGAACGCGAGCGCCGCGTACACCAGCAGCGCGGCGCCCGCGGCCACCAGCACGTGCAGGTCACCCCACCCCGTACGCCGCGACCAGGCCAGCAGCAGCACCGCGAGCACCGCCAGGGCGGAGGCCGAGAGCGCCACCCCCAGCCACGCCCACTGGTCGCCCACCAGGATGTCCGCGGTCAGCAGCGCCAGCGCGACCAGACCGGCCACCCAGACGGGCGGCGCGGCCCCCGTGGCCTCGCCCGTACGCCGGGGCACCGCGAACGCGGCCGCCACCGCCGCCGCGACGGCCAGCACGACCACGCCGAGCTGGACGGGCGTCGCGTGGAAGCCGACCGCCACCACGAGCTGGAAGTAGTAGAAGACCGCGCCGGCCACGTAGACCACCGCGAGCACGGCCAGCCCCGGCCACCCCAGCCACGGCCGCCCGGCGCGCGCGGGCACGCACGCCTCCACGACCGCGATCGGCGCGCCGAAGCTCCACACGATGTGGCCCACCACGAAGATCAGCAACTGGGAGACGTCCACGCCGAGGCCGGGGATCAGCGTGTGCGCCGCGGCGTCGGTGTACTCGGCGCGGTTGAACAGCGACTGGTCGACCAGCCCCGCCTGCACCAGCCCCGCCGCGGCCGCCAGCAGCAGCATCGCCGGCCACCCCCGCCCCGTACGCCGGACGACCTCCCGGATCAGCACCGCCGGCGCCCCGTAGATCGGCAGCACCATCACGACCCCGACCACCTGCCCCACCGGGTTCGTGATGACGCCCTGGTAGCCGATCAGGTACTCGGCGCAGAACGGCGACAGCAGCAGCAGCCCGGCGACCGGCGCCCACCGCCGCCACCACGGCAGCCGCGCGGACCGTACGCCTGTGCACCCCGAGACGGACATGGCCGCGACACTAGCGGTGGCCGGCGCCCGCCCGGAACAGGCCGCCGTACGGGGTCAGGCGGCGGCGCGTTCGCCGCCGGGGCGGCGGCGGAGGTCCGGATTGCGCAGCGCCGGGGGCCGGTAGTCCTGGTCGAGCGCGCCGACGTCGGTGCCCGGCGGGACGATCTCGTCGATGCGGTCGAGGAGGTCGTCGGTGAGCGTGACCTCGGCGCCGGCGAGCAGGTCGTCGAGCTGCTCCATGGTGCGCGGCCCGATGATCGCGCTGGTCACGCCCGGGTGGGCGATCGCGAACGCCATCGCGAGGTGCGTCAGCGGCAGGCCCGCCTCGTCGGCGAGCGGGATGAGCCGCTCGACGGCGTCGATCCGGCGCTCGTCGCTGAGGTGCCGCATGATGGCGGCGCGGCGTACGTCCGTCTGCCGCCCCTTGCGGATGCGGCCGGTCAGCATCCCCTGCCCGAGCGGGCCCCACACCAGCGTGCCCATCCCGTAACGCTGCGCGACCGGCAGGAGCTCGTTCTCGATGCCGCGGCTGAGCAGCGAGTACGCCGGCTGCTCGACGCGGAACCGCTCCAGGCCGCGCCGCTCGGCGATCCACTGGGCCTCGACCATGTCCGACGGCGGCGTGTGCGACGCCCCGATCGTCCGCACCTTCCCGCTTCTGACCAGGTCCGAGAGCGCGGAGAGCGTCTCCTCGATGTCCGTGTCGGGGTCCGGCATGTGGATCTGGTAGAGGTCGATGTGGTCCGTGCCCAGGCGGCGCAGCGAGTTCTCCACCGCGGTCATGATCCACCGCCGCGAGCCGCCCTGCTGGTTGGGATCCTCGCCCACCGGCCGGCTCACCTTGGTCGCGAGGACGACCCCGTCGCGGTGCCCCTTGAGCGCCTTCCCGACGACCACCTCGGACTCGCCGTACGCGTCGGCGGTGTCGATGACGTTGATGCCCGCGTCCAGCGCCTTGTGGATGATGCGGACCGAGTCGTCGTGGTCGGGGTTGCCGATGGACACGCCGAGCATCAGCGCGCCGAGTGCGTACGGGCTGACCTTGATGCCGGTCCGGCCGAGCGTGCGGTACCGCATGGGGATCTCCCGATGGGGCCGGCGATGCCGTACCCTGAGATGAAGTGGAACGCTATTCCGGTACTATACGGAAAGCTTTTCCGGAAAAGCAAGCGAGGGAGGTGCCGTGTCCGAACGCGCGCCGCGCCGGCTGCGCGCCGACGCGCGGCGCAACGTCGGCTCGCTGCTGGAGGCGGCGAAGTCCGTCTTCGCGACGTCGGGCGTGGACGCCCCCGCGAAGGAGATCGCCGACCTGGCCGGCGTCGGTGTCGGCACCCTGTACCGGCACTTCCCGCGCCGCTCCGACCTCGTCAAGGCGGTCATCGAGCACGGCATCGACGCCTGCGCCGACGCCGGCCCGGCCCTGAGCGCCGAACACGAACCGGGAACGGCCCTCACGATGTGGCTGCACCGCTACACGGAGTTCCTGGCGACGAAGCGGGGCCTGGCCACCGCCCTCCATTCCGGCGATCCGGCGTTCGACGAGCTCCCCGCGTACTTCATGCGGCGCCTGGGCCCCACCCTCGGCGCGCTCCTGGAGGCGGCGGCGTCCGGCGGCGCGGCCCGCGCGGACATCGGCCCCAAGGACCTCCTGCACGCCATCGCCCAGCTCTGCCAGCCGGTCCCCGGCGAGGGCCTCGCGTACAACCGCCGCATGGTGGCCCTCCTCATCGACGGCCTCACCCCGGCGGGAACCCGGGACGCGGAGAGCGGTCTCAGCGAGGGGACTTGAAGCCGTTGGCGGCCAGGCGTTCGGCGTTGCGGTAGCCGGCCTGGCTGGGGTTGAACGCGAGGTCGACGGCGACGGGTGCCACCAGGGCCAGGGTGATCAGGGGCTGCGGCAGGCGCACCGGGAGGTCGAGGACGTAGCGGCCGATCGCCTTGGCGTCGCGCAGGGGCCGCCACGACGCGTAGTTGCCGAGCTTGAGGATCCGGCCGACGGTGGTGCCCGTCTGGTCGGTGATGCCGAACTCGGCCAGGCGGGTGTTCGTGGACCGGAGCTGGGCGAGCTTCTGGCCGCCCGCGGTGACGTCGAACCGGACGCGCCCGATGACGTTCTTCTGGGTGATCAGGCCGAGCTCGCGGCCGTCCGGGCCGGTGACGGTGATCTTGCTCTTCCACGTCTTGCGATGGGCGAGCTGCGCCCAGACGCGGCCGGAGGGGTCGTGGAACCGTACGCGGTCGGTGTTGTTCTGCTTGATCGCTTCGCCGAGGGGGGTGGTGTCGACGTCGGGGGTCCGGGTGTCCTCGGTGCACTGGGCGAGGAGGTTGCCGCTGCCGGACCAGAGGTCGTAGCGGTAGCCGGTGCGGGTGTCGATGGAGCACTGGTCGACGACGACCACGGGCTCGCCGAACGGTGTTCCGTCGCCGTGGCGCGGCTGGATGCCGACTTCGGCGAGGACGGCGGAGATCTCCGCCATGTTCACCGCGGTGGTGTCGGCGGTCCACTGGACGCCGTCCCAGTAGCGCTGCCCTGGTTGCCCTGAGGGGTCGGGATACCAACCGGCGGGGACCTGGTTCGCCACGCTCACCCTTGCTGGTCGAAATGGTGCGCCGTCAGGGACTCGACCCCCGAACCCGCAGATGAAGAGCTCGCAAATCCGCAGTTCTGCCCGGGACCGCTCGCCGACAAGCTAGCACGTCAGGCCGTTTCGCGGTCGCGGCCGAAGACGTGGACCAGCATGAGCCCGTCGAGGGCGGGGCATCACGATCGCCCAGCCTTGCGTCCGGGCATAGAGCGCGGCGGCGCAGCCGGCCAGGTGAACTCGTAGGAACCGGAGCCGACCTCTAGCACGGCGGCGGTGTCCTCCTGCACGGCTCCGTGCAGGCCCACCATGCTCACCAGCCCCGCGCCGGCCTCGCGCACACTGTCAAGCCGCGCGCCCTCCAAGTGGACCGTGGCCGTGGTGTTGGGCGGCAGGATGACCGACAGCCGGAGCCGGGCGTCCTCGCGCTCCCACGCCGAGACGATCTCTCCATAGGGGGAATCGAGACCGGCGCGAGCAGAGGTGAGGTGGCCACCGGGTTGCGGGTGGATCACGGCATGGCGATAGGCCGGAACCTCGGGGTCCAGCCGTATGCCGCCGACGACCTCATAGAGCCAGCGGCCGACCGCACCGAACGCATAGTGGTTGAGCGAGGCCACCGGCTTTCCGCTCGCCTCGATGCCCTGCCAGGTCTCCCAGATCGTCGTCGCGCCCTTTGTCACCGAATAGAGCCACGACGGCGCCGTGTCCTGCTCGAGCAGGTCGTAGGCAACATCAACGTGACCGGTCTCGGTCAGTACGTGGCAGAGGAGGGGCGTTGACAGGAAACCCGTGTCGAGGTGGGTGCCGGCAGATCGAATGAGCTCCACGAGGCGGCCGGCGATGGCCGGGCGCAGTTCCGCGGGCACGAGGTCGAACGCCAAGGCGCGGACATAGGTCGCCTGGCGGTCGGGCCGAAGCCGCGCATCCGTACCAGCGAACTCGGCCATCCATGCCTCCTTCACACGGGCCGAGAGATCCGCGTAGCGCGCGGAGTCCGTGTTCCGACCGAGCACCGCGGCCGCCTGGGCCAGGAGCCCGCTCGACCAGGCATAGAACGCCGTCGCTGTCGGCGGATCCGAGAGGACCAGATGCTTGGCCACCGTGCCGAGCGGCCCGCCGAACTTGGTGAAGGCGTCCGGCTCGGACCACTCGCCGTAGTGGAACCGAGAGTCCCAGAGGTAACGGTCATGGGGCCTGCGCGCGCGCAGCCGGCGCGTCCAGTGCCGCTGCTGGGCGCAACGGTCCATGTAGTCGACCCAGGCCTTCATGCTCGGGTACTGCTCCTCGAGGAAGCGGGCGTCGGCGAAGGCGCGGTACACGGTCCACGGACCGACGACGGCGGCGTCGCCCCATCCGGCGGAGCCGTCGAGCACTTTGGTCAGCCGGCCGAGGAGGCCCTTCTGCTCGATCGGCACGACGCTCGGAACGCGCCCGTCCTCGCTCTGCTCGAGGGCCAGGTCGCGGAGCCAGTGGGCGAGGAAGGGCGCCGACTCCATGAGGAACGACGCCGTGGGCGCGTAGACCTGGATATCGCCCGTCCATCCCGACCTCTCACGCGTGGGGCAGTCGGAGGGCACGTCGGTGAAGTTCCCCTTCTGGCTCCAGAGGATGTTGCGCTGAAGCTGATTGACCCGTTCGTCGGAGCACGCGAACGAGCCGGTGACGGGCAGGTCCGAGTAAACGGCGACGGCCGTGAGGGCTTCCAGGGTGAGCTCGCCAGGGAAGCCCTCCACCTGCACGTAGCGGAAGCCGTGGATGCTGAAGTGGGGCTCATAGACCTCCTCCGCACCGGCCCCTCGCAACGTGAACTCGTCGCGCTGGAGCAGGACGGCCCGGGTGGCCGAGAGGTGGGCCAGCGAGAAGTTGCCGTGCTCGTCGAGCGACTCGCCGTGCTGGAGTACGACTGTCGTGCCCGCCGGGCCGCGGACTCGCAGCCGGCACCAACCGTTGATGTTCTGGCCGAAGTCGACCACGGAGCGACCGTCGGGCGTCACGATGATCCGTTGGGCCGCAAGCTCCTCTTTGGCCCGCACGGGCGGGCAGCTCGTGGCCACGAGCCGCTGGCCTCCGGACGGCACACGACGGACCGGGTTCCAGCGTGCGTCGTCGTAGCCGGGCGCGGCCCAACCGGTCAGCTCCCGGCGGGCATCGTAGGACTCGCCGTTCTGTGGATCCGATCGCCGGATCGGACCGGTCGTCGAGCGCCACGACCCGTCCGAGGTGATCGTGCGGCGGGAGCCATCGAGGAGCTCGACCTCGACCTGGACGAGCGCACCCAGCCGGTCACCGAAGACGTTCTTGACCTTGACCGCTGAGAGGCTGCCCCGCCAGCGCCCGTCGCCGACGACCACGCCGACGACGTTCTCGCCCACCTGGAGGAACTCGGTAACGTCGTACGCCTGGTACTCGAGGCGCTTGCGGAACGCCGTGGCCCGGGGCCGCAGCGCCTCGTCGCCGACAAGCCGACCGTTCACGTGGAGCTCGTACAGGCCATGCGCGGTGACATAGATCCGGGCCGAGCGCACGCTGCCGGGGAGCTCGAACACGCGGCGCAAGTACGGCGCCGGCTGCCGCTCCTTCGGGTCCTCATCGCAGCCCACCTCGATCCAGCTCGCGGTCCAGTCCTCCGGCCGCAGCAGGCCCATCTCCCACCAGGCGGGGTCGCTCCACGGGCTCGCTTCGTCCTGGTCATCCCAGACCCGGACGCGCCAGTGGTACCGGTATCGCGACTCGACCGCGGGTCCCTCGTACTCGCGGTGCAGCGACTCACCCGACGCCACCCGCCCGCTGTCCCAGAGGAGCTCCCCCGCCGCGAGCGCCACAGCATCGACCGCGACCTGGAGCTGGTACGCGGTCTGGCGGACATCGCGTCGCGAAGCGCGCAAACGCCAACTCAGGCGTGGCCGGGCGGCGTCGATGCCGATCGGGTTCTCCAGGTACTCACACCGGAGGCGTTCGGTCGTTGTCGAGGTCGCCTGATCACGCATGTCGCCTGCCCTCGCCGCCGCCCGTCACTACAGCGCGCCTGCGCCGCCGTCGACGGCGACGATGGCGCCGTTGACCTGCCGCGCCTCGTCGGAGGCGAGGAACAGCACCGCGTTCGCGACGTCCTCGCATTGGCCTACAGCCCGGGGCCCCATGAGGCCGACCTTGACGGCCGTCGAAGTCTTGTGCACGTCGGGATCGAAGTGGCCTTCGGTGTTCGCGAGAACCTTCGGGGTTGCGGTGATGCCTGGGCTGACGGTGTTGCACCGGACCGGATAGCCCCGCTCGATGGCGTGTACGGAGATCAGTCGCGACAGCATCTGCAATCCCGCCTTCGCGCAGCTATAAGAGACGAACATCGAGGTGCCCTGCGAGCCGGCGTAGGACGAGGTGTTGATGATCAGGCCGCCGGCCGGGTTCTCCTTGAGCAGCGGCAGGAACGCCCGGGTGCCGTAGAACGCCGCGTCCAGGCTCAGGCCGACCACCTTGCGCCAGTTGTCCGGCGTCTCGCTCTCCAGGTCGGCCGGCTGCCCGCCGCCGGCGTTGTTCACCAGCACGTCCAGCCGCCCATACCGGTTCCGCACCTGCTCGACCACACGCTGCCATGCCGTCGGCGAAGTGACGTCGCCCGAGACGTAGATGGCATCGCCTCCGGCGGAGCGGATGGCGTCGGCCTCCTTCTCGCCGTCCTCGTCGGTGATGTCGACGAGAACGACGCTGGCCCCCTCCAGCGCGAGCAGGTGCGCTGTCGCCCGGCCGATGCCGGAAGCGGCGCCGGTCACCGCGATGACCTTTCCGTTCACCCGACCGGCCGGGGTCGTGTCCGAGAGCTTGCTGGTAGTCGCCATCGGGCTGTCGCTCACTGGTGTTCTCCTGTCCGTTGGTCGGCGTCCGCGAGGTCAGATCGGACTGCGTCGCGAACGAGGAAGCGCCGCACTTTGCCGCTCGGCGTCTTCGGCAGCGCCGGCAGGTAGCAGCTAAGGTTCGGCGCGGCGTGGGCGGCGTAGTGACGCTTGACGTGCTCGCGCAGTGACGCGGTCAGCCTGTCGTCGGCGGTGACGCCGTCGGCGAGCACCACAGCGGCGACGCCACCGCCCAGCGCGGCACGCTGACGCCCTTCGCACGGCCGGTGGTCCCGGACGTGAAGAGCCGGATCATCTCCAGCTCGCGCTCGGCCGGCCGGGAGCTCGGGGTGTCGGTCGCAGAGCAGGTCGGCCAGGCTGAGCGAGGGGGAGGCGTACTCGGCCAGGATCGAATCGAGGCGATGCGCGATGTCCGGTGAGGTCATCGGATCTCCTTCGCGACGGTTGGTGGCGGTCACCAGCCCGATCCCGGCACGAAGAAGTCCGGCATAGGGACGTCGGGGGTCGTGCGGTCGAAGATGCCTTCGGCCCGGGCGACCGCGGGATCGCGGTACTTGGGGTTCGCGGGAATCCAGAACCTGTTGGCCCGGACCGCCTGGACGACCAGGTCGGCGAGCAACGCCGGTTTCTGCCCCCCCGCGAACCAGGCGAGGACGTGCTCGAGCTGGGCCGGGTCGTTGTCGTCACGCGACTCGCTCGTGTCGTCGGCCAGCTCGGCCGGCCGGTGTTTCTCGGCCGCCCAGATGTTGGTCCGGGTGATGCCGGGTAGCAGGACGGAGACTCCGATCTTCGCCTCGGCCGCGATCAACTCCCCGTACAGCGCCTCCGAATATGCGACCAGCGCATGTTTGGTCATCGCGTAGATGCCATTGCCCGGTGCGAGGTTCCCGGTCAGCACGCCCTGCATCGACGCGGTGTTGACGATGTGGCATTCGTCCCCGTGCGCCATCATGAGCGGCACGAACGTCCGGACACCGGCCACGGCGGCCCACAGGTTGACGGCGAACAGCCAGTCCCAGTTCTTGGCGTTCACTTCCCACAACCGTCCGCGTTGCCCACCGACGCCGGCGTTGTTGCAGAGCACGTGCACAGCGCCGTAGGCCTCCAACGCGCTGGTGGCCAGCGCCTCGATCTGATCCGTACGCGACACATCGGTACGGACGCCGATCGCCTCGGCCCCAGTGGCACGCAGCTTGTCGATGGCGGCTTCCAGGGCGGACCCGTCGATGTCGGCGGCCACGACCCGCGACCCCTCGGCCGCGAATGCCTCGGCCAGGGCGAGCCCAATCCCGCTGGCCGCGCCGGTGATCACGGCGACCCGACCGCTCAGTTCCCGCACGTGGTCACGCCCCTTCGCTCGTTGTCTGCAGCCGCAGGCGAGAGACGTGCTCGCCGCCGTACCAGATGCGTTGCTCGGCCACCCGGGCGTCGACGGCCCGCCCGGTCTCCGGGAGTCCCCGGCCGTTGAGATGGCGGCTGTAGCGGGGGAAGTTGCTGCTGCTGAGCTCCAAGCGCACCCGGTGACCGGGCAGGAAGGTGTGCGCGACGTCGCCGATGTCAACAGTGATCTCGGTGATTCGGCCTGGTGTCAGCCAGTCGTCGGAGCCACCGTTGCGATACCGGCAGCGCACGATGCCGTCGCCGATGTTGGCCGCGTACGCGCTCGGCTCGACGTCGACCAACTTGGCCGTGAAGTCGGTGTCCTCGGCGTCGCTGGAAACGAACAACTCGGCAGTGACCCGACCGCAGACCTGAAGCGGTCTCGTCAGCTCGTCCGAGGTGAACACCAGCACATCTGGTCTTTCCTCGACCGCTCGCTGATCGTAGACGCCGGCGTTGCCGTAGATGTAGTGAATCGTCGCGCCGCCGACGGTCGGGGCGGGGTCGCGAGGGTCATAGCGGTAGATGTCGATGCCGGGGTGGCCGGGGACCGCTGTACGCAGGCTGCCGTCGCCGTGGAGGGTGTTCGCGTTGCCGGCGCTGTCGAGATACAGGACGGTCTCGGCGGTGGCCGGCGGCCAGGTCTCGCAGGTGCGCCACTCGTCGTCGCCCATCTGGAAGTAGCGCACCCGCGGGGCGCCGCCGTCGCTCGGACGGTCGGATCTCAGCCACCGGTCGAACCAGTCCAGCAGGATCGGCGTGAAGGTCGTGGCGCCGCTTTCCGCGGCCGGGCCGAACTCGCGTTCGCCGGCCGCCGTGCTTCCTCCGGCCACTGCGCCGTAGGCGCCTTGGTGGTCCCAGGGGCCGATGATGATCCGGTGTCGCGGGTCGGCCTGCAGGCGACGATGGAGGTCGAGCTGGACGGTGTGGAACGTCTCGTACCAGCCGGCGACCTGCAGCAGCGGCACGTCAATGCGATCGGCCTGAGCAACGACGTTCATCGCCTGCCAATAGCCGGAGTCGGGCTTCTCGCGTATCCACGTCTGCCAGTAGGCCGCGGCCCCGCGAGAGAACGCCTCGATCTCGTCGAGCGGCAGACGTTCGATGCTCTCCCACGGATGAGCGGTCATGTGACCGAGCGCCGCGCGGAGTCCGGCCTTCTCACTCTCGGGGACGTCGAGACGTTCGATGGTGTCCGGAACCATCATCATGCCGGCCCACCACGAGGCCAGTCCCACCTGAAAGGCGCCGTCGACCCTCACCACACCTTGGTTCAAGTCCGGCGATGTTACTAGCGCGGCGGCGGCACGCAGGTGCGGTGGCCGCGTCGGCAGCGTCTGAAGCGTGGTGAAGCCGAGGTAGGACGAGCCGTAGATGCCGACGTCGCCGGTACTCCAAGGTTGCGCCGCGGCCCATTCGACGGCGTCGTAACCGTCTTCAGCCTCGTGCACGACCGGCTCCCACTCGCCCTCGGAGCCATAGCGGCCACGCACCTGCTGCACGGCGATGGCGTAACCCCGCTCGATCGTCGCCTTGACGTCAAGGATCACGCCGACAGTGAAAGCGTCATCGTCCTTGGGATACGGACCCCGATGCACAAGTACGGGGTGCCGATCGCCATCGGCCGGACGATAGATGTCGGTCGCGAGCCGTACCCCGTCGCGAGTCGACATCCAGACGTCCTGCTCGACGATCATCTCTGCCATTTGCGCGTTCCCTTTCGGTCGTCAGGAAGTGCGCACCAAGTCTGTGGCGTCCAGGTCCGCGCTGACATGAACGCGGTAGCCGAAAACCTTGAATATCCGCGCCAACGGATTGCCAATACCGATATGACGGCGAAGGTCGGCGCTCACGTTCATGGCACGCGGCACGGCAGTACACGCGTGTCCCCGTGGCTTGCTGAGAGCACGAATGCCACCAGATATCTAAACTCTGGCGGCACCGCCGCTGTCGTCTTCTCATCGACGAGCTGTCGCTCGGCTTGGCGCCGTTCGATCCAGGGGGCGCAGGTTCACCCGATAATCCCGCGGTGACATGCCGTAACACTCCTTGAACAGCCTGCTGAAGTGGCTGGCATCGGCGAACCCCCACCGCGCGGCGATGGCGGTGATCGTTGTGTCATGGGATGCGGCTAGTTCCGCGCGAGCGCGCGCAAGGCGCCGACGCCTCACTACGTCGCCGAGCGACTCTCCAGTCTCGGCGAACAGGCGGTGCACGGTACGGACCGAGATGCCGTGTGTGCTCGCCAACTGTTTAGCCGACAGGTCACCGTATTCCAGATGGGAATCGATGTACCGCCCCATCGCCAGGCGTAGCACCGGTAGCGGCGGCGGTGATGTGCGCGGATCCGGGGTGGTCAGCGTCGCGGCGAGCAATTCGATGGCCGCGTTCCGGACCGCAATGGCTCCCCGCTCGGGCATTGGAACCATCATGTCGTCCAGTTGGGCAACATAGCCGCTGAACACGCGCTGAACAGGCGTCGCACCCGTTGCGCTGAACACCAGGCAGTCGGGCAAAGTCCGCCGTTTTACGCCGCACTCGGCCAAGGCGGCGAATGGTACGGTCAAGCATTGGTTTCGCAGACGGCCGAGCGTCTGGATCAGCGCCTGTCCGCTCGTTCGCGTCAGGATGATCGTGTCACCGGGGCGTAGTCGGATGCGGCGATCGCGGAAATGGACGACCTCGGTCCCGCTGCTAATCCGGACTGCGAAGGCCTCATCGGCAACCGGCGCGAAGTCTTGCGCGGTGCTCGCGGCGCACGGGTCACATTGGATTCTTGTCAACGAGATGTCGCTGAACCACTGCCGCACGACCTCGCCGCGATAACCCGCCGAATCCGGATGGGTCACGGTGAGCGCGAACGGCGCGGCCGTCGTCCGCGCGACAATCCGCTGCCACGACTCATCGCCATGGGTCAGGCCGCGCACGCTCCAACGCTCAGTCTTCTTCGCCGCCATAATCGGTCTTCTCCCAGTACTGGCCGCCAAGTCGACCCAGCGCGACACAGAATCTCGCACGCGGACAGCCCTCGTTCCATCCCGCGCACGCCTAGTCGCAACGGTGTCACAGGGAACCACGGACAAGCTCCAGAGAGCGATCCCACAGTTGCCGCACGATCGCGTCGTCTTTCGCCTGTTTGTTGAACTTCTCGGTGGCGATCATCCCGTCGAAGTACGCGCCGCTGGAGCCGATCAATTCGGGTGTGCTCGAGAGCCACACCAAAGGCTGTGCTCCGTGGGCGCCGCTCAGTTGCCGGTTGCTCAGCCCAGGGATGGCGTGGAAAAGTCGCATGACTCGCGTGTCCTCGGCGAAGTTCGTTCGGACACGATCTGGATCCGACTTGTCCACCGGCTCGGCGTTACGCCCTGGTTCCGGGTGGAAGCAGACCGCGGCAATGCCATCATTGGCGACTTCTTGTGCGAGATGGCGCGTGAACATGATGTTCATCAGCTTGGTGGCGCTGTAGACGATCCAGCCGTTGCCGTACCGGCGGTGTTCCCATTCGAGATCGTCGACCCTGATCTTGGCGAATCTGTTCCCGAGACTCGACGTGGTGATAATTCGCACGTCCGCGTCATTGGCCGTCTCACGCAGTCGCGGGAGCAATAGACGTGTCAGGAGGAATCCCGCGAGGTGGTTGGACTGGAACGTGAGTTCGTGGCCGTCGTCGCTGAGAGTGCGGCTGGGGACGATCCCGCCCGCGTTGTTGGCCAAAACGTGAATCCGGGGGCATCTGTCGAGGAGGACTTCGGCCGCTCTCCTTACTTGGGCGAAGCTTGCGAAGTCAGCGATGACCGGTTCGGTCCCCAGATCAGCGGCGACTGCTGCAGTTCGTTCCTGAGAACGGCCGACGGCAACGACGGTGGCGCCTGCCTTCGAGAGGCGACGGGCGGCAGCCGCCCCGATTCCTGCGCTTGCTCCGGTGATGACGATCGTCTTTCCCCGGACGTCACCGGCCAATACTGGATGACCCATGCCTGCTATCTCCTTGTCGCCATCGTTTGTGGTTGTCGGCTTCGCATAGTGCCGCAGCGGTGCGGACTAGCCGATGTTCGCCGACGGTTCACGCTCGTCCGGCGACTATTCGCGAACGCCCGCGGGACCGTCGGAGGCGACGATCCGGCACAGACCGATCGACGGCTCGTCGGGCAGGGTCCAAGGCGAGGACCCGATGAGCAGAGCCGGCTGTTGCTCCAAAGACAGTCCGTCCAGCGCGCCTGCGAAGTCGTGAGCGTCGTCCTCGGTCTCCGTTGAACCCACCTGATCGTTTCGCCACTTCCCGATTCCTTCGCCTCGACCGCGCCCACTGGCGGTGCGGCGGCGTACGCGGTGATAACACGTGTAACCTAGGGCCAAAACGCGGGTCGCGCAAGACATCTGCTTGAGGACTCGTACACGTGCCAGCCGCTAGGCTCTCGTCTTGACATGTTTGCGCCGCGCACCCACAAACCGGCCACCAGTGGCGATGTCGCGCGCTTGGCCGGCGTCTCTCGTGCGACCGTGTCGTTCGTCCTGAACGACAAGCAGGGCGCACGGATCTCCGAGGACACCAGGCGACGGGTCCAACTCGCTGCCGAGGAGCTCAACTACACCCCGAACAACAGCGCGCGACAATTGCGCCGCAACGGCGGTGTCGAGGGACTGCTGATACCGGCACCTGTGCTCGGCTTCGGCGGCGCGATGGACGCCGCGTTCGCGCTGATCGCCCGGCACTCCGCAGATGCCGGTCTGCCGACCATCGTCCACGCCGACCACGACATCGCCGGAGTTGAAGGAGCAAGAGTCTGGGCCAGCTACCGGCCCGAGGCAGTCCTCGTCGAGACACTCCGTTGCGACGCGCCGGCGACCGAAGTCCTGCGGCGCGCCGGCGTGCGCGCGCTCCTGCTCATGGGATCCCATCCAGTGCCCCACGCACCATGCCTGGTGATCGATCAGCGCCTCTACGGGCAACGCGCGGTGGAATCCCTCGCCGCGAAAGGGCACCATCGCCTGGCCTGGCTACATCCTGCTGACTCGTCCATCGCCGAGTTCGCCTTGCAGCGTCGTGCGGGTGCGCAAGAGGCTGCGGCGCGACTAGGACTCAGTCTCAATCTGGTCTCGATGGACGCGGACCCGCGCAGCCTCAAAGACTGGGCACGCGGCTGGCGCGATGCGAACGACCGCCCAACAGCGGCTATCGCGTACGACGACCGATTCGCCTACACCGCAATCCGAGCCCTGTTCGACACCGGACTGAGCGTGCCTAGGGACATTGCTGTCCTCGGCGCCGATGACTATGCGACCAGCTCGGTCTTCCTCCCAAGCGTGACGACGATCGCCTTCAACGCCGAAGACATGGCCGATCTCATCCTCGGAACGATCACGCGAATGATCGTCGGCGAAACGCCTCCGCTCGTCTCCGCGCCACCCTTGAAGGTGATCCAGAGAGAGTCAGCCTGACTCGGGGGAAGGCGTGGCAGGGGTCCGGCCCGCACCGTACGGATGGCGGACGTGCCGTGCTGATGAACAGACGGGCGACGTCCGCGGCCGCCCCGTCCGGGGCCGACCCTTGCTGGTCTAAATGGTGCGCCGTCAGGGACTCGAACCCCGAACCCGCAGATTAAGAGTCTGCTGCTCTGCCAGTTGAGCTAACGGCGCCTGCGGGGCTCGTTTGCCCTGCGACACGCAGTAGATTAGCAGCCGTCCGGAGTCCTTCGCGAATCAGAACCGGCTCCCGGTGGGCTCTGCGCGCGCCGGGCGCGGGCGGCTCTGGCAACCGGAGGGGAGGCGGGTCGGCGTGAGGGCGAGTGCCCGCCTTACGGACGGCACGGGCGTGCTCCTCTGCGACGGGCGCGAGGTGGCCGCGCTGGAGATCCTGGCCTCCCGGCGTGCCCGGTATCGCGGGCTCCTGGGCCGTGACGATCTGGACGGCGCCGTGCTGCTGGCCAAGACCAACGGGGTCCACACCTTCGGCATGCGCTTCCCGATCGACGTCGCGTACCTCTCCCGCGACCTCCGCGTCATAGCCGTCGCTCACATGCCCCGCAACCGGCTGGGCCGCAACCGCCTCACGGCCCGCCACACGCTGGAGGCCGCGGCGGGGTCACTGGCGGCCTGGTCGATCGCCAAGGGCTCGCGCCTGGCGATCGGCCACGCCGCTCCGCCTACGTGATCGGTACGTTCTTGGCCGGCTTGAACCCCGCGACATCGACGTCGACCTTGGTCGTACCCGGGTCGGGCTTGAACAGGTCGACATAGCTGGCGGCGTCGCCGGCGGGCAGGTTGTCGTCGGCGTCGCCGCCCCGCGAGCAGTAGCAATTCGTGTCCGTGTCGATCAAGGGATGGTACCTGACCAATTTCGCCTGATCGGTGAGCTGGACGTTGGAGACGCTGTGCCCGTAATAGCCGTTAACGGAATCCCAGAACGTGTTGTACGTGTCGAGGTCGTGATCGCTGCTGTTGATGACCGTCCAGGTCAGCGTGACGATGCCGCTCGAGTCGCGCTTGGCGGAATTGACCTGGAGCTTCATGTCCGTCGTGTCCATCGTGTTCAGGATGTGCGCGTTGTGCGCGGGATCGGCGCCGCTCGACGCGATGACGGGCGGGTTCGACGGCTCCGTGGGCAGCGCGGACGGGTTGATCGCACTCGTACGGACCGGGGGAGCGGAGCCGCCGCCGGACGGGGAGCTCTTCGCGTGGGAGTCCCCACCGGCCGAACAACCGACGAGCAGCACGGCCGCGGCCGCGGTAAGCGAAGCCGACCGGGCGAGGCGGGATCGCGTCATCATGGCGTCCTTACTTGTTGTACGAGATCGTGACGCGGCGGTTCTTCTGGCTGCCCTCGGCCGTCTTGTTGGACGCCACCGGGTCGGCGGAGCCGTGGCCGGCGATCTTGTAGCTGATGCCTTGACGGGTCACGAGCTTCTGGAGCGCGCTGTGCACGGCCTCCGCTCGTTTCTTGGACAGCGGATTGTTGATCGCGTCGTTTCCGCTGTTGTCGGTGTAGCCGTCAATGGCGATGGTGGTCGCCTTGGCCTGATCGATCTGCGTGGCGACCTGCTTGAGGATCGCATTCGCCTTGCTCGTCAGGTTCGCCTTGTTCAGCTTGAAGAGGACGTCCGAGGAGAGCCGGATCGCGACCTTGTTGCCGCTGTCGTCTTCCGTCTTGTCGCCCGAGAGGTCCTCTCGCGACGAGGTGAGGGAGAGAATGTTCGGCGGGCTCAAATCTGCCTTATTGAACCCTGGGTCTCCCTCTTGTTCCTTGCCGTTTTGATTGATCGGCACGTCGCTAAAGGTTACCTGCGGAGCGTACACGTTAACGGTCGTGACGTTCGGTGGCGGAGCAGGGAAGAGGATTGAAGCGTCCCACTCTTGGCCGGAGGTCAACTGCCCGATATCGGGAAATCCGCTTTCCACGAACGTCGAGTCATTGGAGTTCTGCCATGGATAGTAAGCGCGGAGGTTCTTCCCGTCGACCAGCGCCATGCCGCCGAAGCTATTGCGAAGCCCTACGCGTGGCCGGAACGCATCCGCGACGGTAACGTCGTCCGATCCGGTATTGAAGAGCCGGATTCGCAGTGCGACGGCATCATTGGAAATCTTGTCCAACGACATGAGGTCGACGCGTATCGGGCTTTTGCTACTCGTCCATTGCGTCTGCAGGACCTTATCTTGCTGCGCGGGGCTTTGCGTGGAACTCGGTGGAGCAGAGGACGCGCGGGCGGAGGGTCTGGTTCCGCCACCGCTCACGCAACCTGCAAGGCCGATGGCGCCCACCGTGGCAAGCGCGGCGACTCGAGTCAGCCGGGTGACTGACGGCGTGGTGGGGGTGCGTCGCGTCATGCGGTTCAGCATGCCATATGGGCGTTGTGTTGTCCGATGGGACATGGCGATTGTTCACCGATCCGTCGTGGCTGACGCGGTCCGCACCAGCCCAGCGGTCAGTACCAGTGCACCGACGAGCCGGGTGGCGAGTTGGCCGGGTGCTGCCAGAAAGCCCACGCGCCGCACGGTGTCGTGTAGCGCCCGCTGATGTAGTCCAAACCCCAGGTGATCTGCGCCTTCGCGTCGGCCGGCCAGTTGCCGCTGAGCGCGGTGCTGCCCATCTTGCTGGCGGGCAGCGCCTGGGGAATTCCGTACGCCTTGGAGCTGGGGTTCGTCGCCCTTTCGTTCCACCCGCTTTCATGGGTCCAAAGCTGGAGGAGACAGTCGAACTCCTCCGGTCCCCATCCATTCTGGGCGAGCATGTCCTTCGCCATCTTCATGTTCTGCGGTGCGTGCCCCTTGGTCGGCGGGGGCAGGTTGGAAACCCCTCCGGGGCCGAACCCGGCGAGGGTGCCCTTGTTGAACGTGTCCTTCAGGTGGACGTTGAAGAACCCGGCGAGCTGTGCCCGGCTGAGCCCGGATATCGATTGCCCGTCACAGGTCAGGTAAAGGAAATGCCCGAATCGGTCGAATACCTGCGCGCAGCTCGGGAATTCGACGGTGGCGACCGACGAGGCAGTGGCCCTCTTCAACTGCTTCTTGGTCTGGTCGCTCGGGTTCTGCGGGCAGGGCTTCTCCGGCTTGTACGGCTGCTGGTTCTTGTACACGCAGTCGCTCGACGCGACCGTGACCTTGACGTCGGACGTGAACATGCCGGACTCGTAGCCGGTCATCTCCGCGTTGTTGAGCTTCGCGTATTCGCTCGCCGCGCGGCGGCTGGAGTCGTCGGGGAACAGCGGGCCGGGGATCGCTTCGGCCTGGAGGCTGGAGATGGCGCGGTCGCGCACGGCGGAGGCGGCGGCGAGAGCGGAGGCGTCGGCGGCTTCCTTGGCGTTGGAGCGCATGAAGTCGGCGTGGCCGATGCGGACGAACAGGACCGTCAGCGCGATCATGGCGACGACGATCATCAGCATCAGCAGGATGGTCGCTTGACCGGCCTCTGCCGATGACCTCTTGACGATTCTCATCCGCGTCCTCCACCCGCGCGGTGGCACATGCCAAACACCGACGACATACGACGAGCGCGCAAAGACGGGGTCGCTATGCGACTCCCGTCTCTGCGCGTCGAAGTGCTTACCTCTCCCTCGAGGGGAAGGCGACTACGAGCACTTGTTGTCCTTCCAGGTGCCCTTACGAGCGTCACAGTTGGCCTTGGTCTTGGCGTCGGCCTTGCTGCCGCTGTCGGTGCCGCCGGTGGTGCTGATGCCGGTGATCTTGCCGACCACGCTGGTGATCGCACCGCTGATGGTGTCGCCGATGCCGGAGGCCGCGAGGGCCGCGACGATGACCGCGGCGAGGACGCCGAGGGCGAGCCACTCGAAGATCGAGCCGCGCTCGCCGTGGCGGCGGGCCGCGTGGCGACGGTCGGAGACGAAGAGCGCGGGGCCGCGAGCGGGCCGCGGAGCGATCTTGACCTGGCGCTCGTCGGCGACGGTCTCGCTGTTGTCGATCTCGCCAAGAACGTCGGCGACGTAGAGAGGAGTCTCGGTCTGCATTGTCTTTCTCCTGTGTGTCCGGCGCGTTGTCCCGTTGCTGAGTAAGAAGTTACGGGGTTCGCGACGGCCGCTACAGGGCCCCGGGGCTCAACCTGACGCGGTCGGGGGGCCCAGATTTCCTGGGCCCCTTCGGGCGTTAATGCCGGGCTGTTCATCGGGTCACCGGCAGGCCGTCGTCGCCCTCGGCGGTGCCGAGCCATACGGAGATGGCGGCGGCGCGGGAGCTGACGGCGAGCTTGGCGTAGATGCGGTTGATGTGGTTCTTCACGGTCTTCTCGGACAGGAAGAGCGTCTCCGCGATGGCCGTGTTGGTCTGGCCTTTCGCGATGCGCTCCATGATCTCGGCCTCGCGCGCCGACAGGGCGTACTTCGCGCGCAGCAGCATGAGGTCCGGCGGCCCGGTGGTGGTACCGGGCGGCGGGGCGCTGCGCACGCCGTCCAGAACGGCGCTGACGGCCACGGCGGACAGGGGGTTGGCGGTGCCGCCCACGGTGTCCCTGATGGCCTTGAGGAGCTCGTCGGTGTCGAACGTGCCGTGCACCAGGTAGCCGGAGGCGCCGTTGCGGATCGCCGAGCGCACCACATCGGCGTCCTCGGTGTAGGTGAGCATCAGGACGCGGGTCAGCCGGCTGAGCTGACCGGAGGCCTCCACGCCGTCGACCAGGGGCATCCGGACGTCGAGCAGGACGATGTCGGGCCGCAAGCGCTCGGCGAGCTCCACGGCGCGCCGACCGTCGCCCGCCTCGCCGACGATCTCGATGTCGTCGCCGAGCTCCAGCAGCGCGATGAGGCCGGAGCGGACGACCGGGTTGTCGTCCACGACCATGATGCGGATCGCGGCGGCGTCGTCGCGACCAGTGTTCGCCGGCGTTTCGGTCATCCTGCCTCCGCTGGTTGCCGGTCGTCGGGGGCGTGCGCGTCGGCTTTCGCCGTCGCGTCGGACGCGAACGACACGGTGATCGTGGTGCCCTGCCCCGGAACGGAAGCCAAGGTGAGCTCCGCGCCGGCGCGCTTGGCACGTTCGTACATGCCGACGACGCCGTAGTGGCCGTCGCGGGCGAGGACGTCGAGCCAGTCGTCGCCCGCGATGGCCTGCCCGAAGCCGGCGCCGTCGTCGTGAATGGCCATTTCGAGCCCGCGCGGAATGGGCGTGAGCCGGATCTCGACCCGGCCGGCCCCGGCGTGCCGCTCGATGTTGGTGAGCGCCTCCTTGACGATCGCGGTGAGCTCGTACCGCGCCATCAGCGGCAGCTCCGCGGACGCGCTGAGGTCGAGCGCGACGTCGCAGCCGGACGCGGTGGACCACCGCTCGGCGACGTCGCGCACGGTGGCGTCAAGCGACCGGACGGTCTGGTCCTCGCGGAGGTCGGCGATCAGCTCGCGGGCCTCGCGCGACGCGACCTCGGCGGCCGTGGCGATCCGTTCCGCCTCGGTGGTCGCGCGCTCGGGGGACTTGCGGACCCACAGCGGCAGCGCCTTGGCGGACATCGCGATGCCGCGCAGGGTCTTGGCCAGGGAGTCGTGCATCTCGCGGGCCAGGCGGGCGCGCTCGTCGGCGGCGGCGGAGTCGGTCTCGGCGTGGATGCGGGCGGCGTCGATGGCCTCCTGCTGGTCGAACATGCGGCGCAGGAGGTAGCCGCACATGCCGACGATCGGGTAGTACGCGGGCTGGCCGATCATCGTCTGGAACGTGACGAGCGACCCGGGAGCCAGGTGGTGCAGCGTGACGTAGTAGCCGATCGCGGCCAGGTAGCAGGCGATCTGCGCGGCGGACAGCAGCACGATTCCGCGGACGCGGAACAGCAGGCCGCCGATCGCGGACGCGACCACGGTCGACAGGAAGAACGTGCCGAGCGGGCCCTGGAGCGACAGCACGCCGAACGCGATGAAGACGTCGACGCCGGTCAGGATCGGATGCTTGAAGAGCCGGGGGAGGATGCGCCGCCAGTAGCGCGCGGCCAGCCAGTAGAGCAGGGACAGGCCGGCGATCATGATGAGCGACGTCACCGTGAGCTGGCCGGTCGGGAGGACCAGCAGGGTCGTCGCGGTCAGCAGCATGCGGACCTGGAAGAGCAGCCGGAACACCGCGCCGATGCGGTCGATGGTGCCGAGCCCGGAGGGTGGGTCAGGAGCCGAAGACCGAGCCAAGGTTCGCCCCCATCCCGTAGTACATCAGCGCCGTGATGAGGAGCAGCATCGACGGCAGCATGGTCGCGGTCGTGACGCCGGTGACCTGCGGGGTGGTCCGCTGGGCCTTGCGCCGCGCCCACTGCGCCGCCGAACGCCGCATGTCGGTGCTGATCTCGATGAGGGCCTGGGACAGCGGCGAGCCGAACTCCTCCGCCTGCAGGAGCGCGGTCACGAACTGGGCGACGGCTTCGGAGGAGTTGCGCCGCCGCAGGTCCTCGAAGGCCTCACGGCGGCTGACGCCGAGCTCCATCTGGCGCAGCACGATGTTCAGCTCGTCCGACAGCGGACCGGGCATGCTCGCGCAGACGCGGCTGATCGCGTTGCGGAATCCCAGGCCCGCGCTGACCGTGACGGTCAGGACGTCAAGGAAGTCGGGGAGCATCTGCTGGATCTTGTCCTGACGGGTGCGCGCCTCGATGAACAGCACGACGTCGGACATCACCAGGCCGACGGCGATGCAGAGCGCGCCGAGCATGAACTGCCGGGGCAGCGCGAGGAGCCCGATGATGCCGAACAGCAGCACCTCGCCCGCGCGGCGGCGGGCGTAGCGCTCCAGCGTCAGGTTGCTGATTCCGGCGGCGGTGATGCGGCGCTGGATGGAGTTCCGCCATTTCGGGCTGAGCGAGCGGTACACCGCGGGACCGAACGGGGCGCCGATCAGCTCGGTGATCCGGTAGAGGATGAAGCCCTCGTCGACCTTCTTCTTCGGCGCCTGCGCGAACGCCACGGCGTTCCGCGACTCGCGCTCGGCGGTGTAGAGGTGATAGCCGAGCACCAGGACGACGATGCACAGGGCGGCGGCGATGCCGATCGTCATGGTCATGATCATCAGATATCAATCCTCGTGATCCGCCGGATGATGAGCACCGCGGCACTGCACAGAACGATGACGATGCCGAGGACGATCAGCCCGATGGGGCTGCTGGTCATGCGGGCGACCGCGCCGGGCTCGATGGCGTTCATCAGGAGCATGGTGCCGATGGCCATCACGATCACACCCCACGCGGTGACGACGGCCTCACCCATGATCGTCTTCACCTCGCGCCGGGTCTCCTTGCGCTCCTCGAGCGTTGTGGAGATGTTGCGGAGCGCCGTTACGACCGCGCCGCCGGAACGCGTGGAGATCATCAGCGTGCTCACCAGGACGGCGAGCTCGCGTGACGGCAGCCGGTCGCGCAGTTCGGTGAGGGCGTTCTCGAAGCTCTTCCCGAACGCGAGCGCGTCGGCCGTACGCCGCAGCTCGGTCGAGGCCGGCTCGCTCATCTCCTCCGCCGCCATGCCGATCGCGACGCGGATCGCCAGGCCGGCGGCCGCGGCGTTGGACAGCACGCGGGCGAGCTCGGGTAGCTGGCCGATGAACGCCTCGCTGCGCCGGTTCTGCTTGCGGCTGAGGTAGGCGAAGAAGGAGAAGCCGACGCCGACGGCCGCGAGCCCGCCCATCACGGGCGAGAGCAGCTCGGTGATGAGGACGATCGCGAGCGCCGCCGAGACGATCATCAGGCTGAGGAAGACCGAAATGCGGACCTGGACCCCGGCGCCGAGCAGGCGCCGCTCCACCCAGCGGCCGATGTCCGTACGGCGCAGCCAGCCGTCGAGCCGGACGAACGTGTTGTTCGCACGCCGTTCCGACTCGTTCAGCACGCTGCGCGCGATGATCGCCCGCTGCCGGTCGGCGCCGGTCGCGAACGTGTAGACACCGATCACCCCGGCCGCGAGGCAGAACAGCAGGCCGAGAACGATCGCGTAGTAGATCACGAGACCTCCCTGATCTGCGCCGCGGAGTCCGCGTGCTTGACGAAGTCCGCCGGGGGGACCTCACCCGCGTCGGTCAGCCGCTTGAAGACGTGCGGCGGTAGGGCGTGGTGGCGGAACCGGCCGCGGACGACGCGGTCCTGGTCGAGCGGATCGGCCACGAAGTCCATCACGCTGTGCAGCTTGAAGGCCTCTCTGCGCTGCGACGAGACCACCGCGATCTCGCCCACCCGGCGAGAGCCGTCCGAGCCGCGGCTGAGGTGCACGATCACGTCGATCGCGTTGTTGATCTGGTCGCGCACCGCTTCGTACGGGATCTTGACCTCGCTCATCGAGGCGAGGGTCTCCAGCCGGTAGATCGCGTCGTCGGCGGAGTTGGAGTGCACCGTCACCAGCGAGCCGTCGTGGCCGGTGTTCATGGCCTGGAGCATGTCGAGCGTCTCGCCGCCGCGGACCTCACCGACGATGATGCGGTCGGGGCGCATGCGCAGCGCGTTGCGGACCAGGTCGCGGATGATGACCTGGCCCTTGCCCTCGACGTTCGGCGGACGGGACTCCAGGGAGATCACGTGGTCCTGCATGAGCTGCAGTTCCGCGGAGTCCTCGATGGTGACGATCCGCTCGCTCGGCGGCACGAACCCGGACAGGGCGTTCAGGAAGGTCGTCTTGCCGGTGCCGGTGCCGCCGGAGACGACGATGTTGAACCTGGCCCGGACGAGCTCGGTGAGCAGCAGGCCCGTCGCTTCGTCGAGGCTGCCCATGCGGACGAGCTGCTCGAGCTGGTACGCGCGCGGGAACCGGCGGATCGTGAGCACCGGGCCGTTCAGCGAGAGCGGCGGGATGATCACGTTGACGCGCTCGCCGGTGGGCAGGCGGGCGTCGACCATCGGGCTCGATTCGTCCACCCGGCGGTTCACCTGGGAGACGATGCGGTCGATGGTCTGGTAGAGCTGGTCCTCGCTGGCGAACGTCGTGTCGATGCGCTGGAGCAGGCCGCCGCGCTCGACGAAGACGTCGTCGGGCCCGTTGACCATGATCTCGGTGATGGTGTCGTCGGCCAGGAGCGGTTCGAGTACGCCGAGCCCGAGCGCCTCGTCGACGATGCGGCGGACGAGGATGGCACGTTCCCGCGCGGAGAGCACGGGGCCCTCGCGGGTCAGGATGTGGCTGGCGACCTTCTCCAGCCGGGCGCGCCGCTGCGTGGTGTCGAGCGCGGCGAGGTCGTCGAGGTTGATGTCCTCGAGCAGGCGCTGCCGCCAGCGCGCGACGTCGGTGCGCTGCACCCGCTGCTCGGACCCGCGGTCGTCGGCCAATCGGTCCTTGAGGCCCATCACTTCACCCCGGCATCCGCACGGTGCGAACCACCGTGTAATCGAAGGGAACGATCCGCGTGAAAAGCGGCACCTTGGCCGTCACGTGACAGGCCATCGCGCCGTTCGCTTCCTGAACACCCCAGGCGCGGACGCGTGGCCCCGCAGTGGGTTCCGCGCTGCCGGTCTCCTTGTCGGTCAGGCTGGCGGGCAGGGTGCCGAGCGCGGCCGGGCCGCACCGGGAGATGTCGTGGTGCTGGCTGGCCTCGCGGGCGCCGGTGCGTGCCGCGTTCGTCACCGTCTCGATGGTCTGCACGGAGGCGTACGCCTCGGCGACCAGGAAGATGAAGAGCAGGACGAACGGGAGGATGCCGAGGTACTGGATGATCGCCTGGCCGCCCTCACGGGTACGCGAGCCGGCGCGCCGGCCAGGGCGCGCGCGAACGGGGCAGCGGGCGGTCATGACGATCCGTCGCGTTCGCTGACGATCTTCGCGCGGGCGTTGAGCTGCCACGGGGACTGAAGACCGGGCAGCACCATCGGCACCCGCACCCCGGTCACCGCGTAGTTGTTCGTGCCGGTCAGGCGGAGGTAGAAGGTGTTCTTGTCATCCCACGGCGTCGAGATCCGCGCCAGCGAGCGGTCCTTGATGGTCTGCCAGGTCGAGCAGATCACCGGCGGCTTCTTCGGCTGCGGGCACCACTTGGGGGACTCGCCGAGCACGGCCGCGTTGCGGGCCGCCTCCGTGGCCGCGTGCGAGGCGTACATCTGGGTCATGCCGATCATCACCATCTGCCACATGACCAGGGCGATGAAGAGGATCAGCGGCCAGATTCCGAGGAACTCGATGAAGAGGTTCCCCGAGTCGTCGCGTACGCGCTTCTTCGGCGACGCCCTGCCCTTCGGCGACCCGCCGTTGACCAGGCCGATCTCCATGGCGACCTGGCCGACGCTGCGGCGGAACTCGTTGTCGTCGACGTCGCTCGGGGAGCCGGTGTTGGCGGCGGTCTCCAGCGAGCGGAACGTCGCCGGGACCGTGGCGCGCAGCAGCGACAGGCCGCTGATCTTGGCGGCGAAGTCGGGCTGGATCTCGTTGCGGCGGTTCTGCTTGACCAGGACGAGGTTGAGCTCGTCCTCCTTGCGGACCTGCAGCCGGACCCACATCTTGGCGATCCGCTTGGCGGCGCGCAGCGCGGGCAGGTCGGGCGTGGCCGTCACGAGCACCTTGTCGGCCGCCTCGACCGCCATGGCGGTGGCATCGGTCATGTACGACCCGCAGTCGACGATGACGACCTCGTAGCGGGTGCGGAGCGTGCCGAGGACCTGGCGGATGACACGGGCGTTGACGTCCTCGCCGCGCTCGCCCTCTTCCGGCGCGAGCAGGACGTGCAGGCCGGCGGGGTGGACGTAGATCGTGTCGGCGAGGATCGCGGCGTCGATGCTGTCGGCGACCTCGACGAGGTCCACCATGCTGCGGCGGTGCGTGACGTCGAGGTACGTCGGGATGTCGCCGGTCTGGAGGTCGAGGTCGACCAGGCAGACGCTGCGGCGCGCGGCGACGGTGGCCATCGCCAGGTGGACGGCCAGGGTGGTGGAGCCGGTGCCGCCCTTGGCGCCGACGACGGACACGACGGTGCCGCGCTGGCCGCCCATGGGGTTCTCACCCGGGGAGTCCATGCGGCGGCGCATCGTACGGGACCAGTCGGCGGCGATGGCGATGCGGGACGTGAGCTCCTCGACGGAGGCGTCTTGGCTGAGCACGCCGCGCGCGCCCGCCTCCATCGCCTCCGCGAGGATCTCGTTGCCCGCGTAGCTGGACAGCCAGATGACCGCTACGTGCGGCTGCCGCTGGATCAGCTCGCGGGTGACCTCCATGAGCGACGGCGACTCGATGCCGTCGTGGATGAGCACCGCGTCGATGTCGGGGTCGGACCCGACGAAGGCGTAGAGGTCGCCGCTCGTGGTCTCGCTTCCGATCACGGCGTAGTCGGCCATCTCCTGGAACCGGACGTGCAGCGAGGTGGCGAGGTCGCTGTCGGCGACGAGGAGGACTACGCGGTAGGTCATTCCTTGTAGTCCTTCCGGCCTGCCTTGTCACCCTGGCACCAGGCCTTGATGACCTGCGGGACGTCCTGGCCGGGCG
Source organism: Streptosporangiaceae bacterium (assembly GCA_036502625.1). Taxonomy (GTDB): domain Bacteria; phylum Actinomycetota; class Actinomycetes; order Streptosporangiales; family Streptosporangiaceae; genus DASXYG01. The sequence goes on along the minus strand of DASXYG010000061.1, from coordinate 27,248 downwards.
CGACGAGGTTCAGGTTGAAGTTGGCCGCGGCCTGCACCATGTCGAGGTGCAGGGCTTGGGCGCCCGTCACCGCGAAGTGCACGGACACGCCGCCGGAGGCCTTGCCGTTCTGCTGCGGCGCCGCGTCGATGGAGAGGATCGGCTGGTTGGTCAGCAGCCGCTCGGCGCAGGCGGGGCCGCCCTGCTGGCTGCCCTGCCAGATGGCGATGAGGTCGACCTTGCTCCCGATGTCGAGGTTCAGGCCGGACGAGGCGTTCAGCACGACCTCGCGCTGGCCCGGCTTCAGGCCGGGGGCGGTGGTGAACATGTCCGACTGGACGAACGAGCCGGCCTTCAGGTTCGTCGCCGGCACCAGGCCGGCGATCTTGGAGAAGTCCGTGACCTGCTGGCTCGAGACGTACTTGGTCGGCATCTGGACCGCCCGCACCTGGGACGAGCTGACCGGGTGGTACTGCTCCGCGTCGGCGGTGAGCTGGAGAACGGTGGTGGTGGCGCCGATCTCCGACTCCATCTTGTTGACGTATCCGATCACGGCGATGAAGACGGCAACGGCGCCGATCGCCGCCAGGACCATCAGCAGCACTCCGCGTCGCTGGCGGGGGTTCATAGCACTCCATTTCTCGGGTCGGAGACGTCAGGGGGCGCAGGGGAGGGTGCCGCCGGTCTCGGATTCGCGGGAGGGGTGCTCGCCGGCGGGCGGCGGGCGGACTCGTTCCGGGGCGGCATCGCGGTGCCCGGGTTGGGATTCGCGCGGTAGATGCCGGCCTGGTCTGCGGATGTGGCGACACGCCGGTCGCCGGTCTGCGCCGACGGGCGCTGCGGGCCCGAGCGCGGCCCCTGGCCCGGGCGCGGCCCCTCAGCCGGGCGGGCGCCGGGACGCGGCGGTGGCTGCTGCGGCTGCTGCGGATGCTGCTGCAGGGGCGCGGACGGCGGCGGCTGCGGGGTGAGGAACTGGTCGGGCGGCGCGGGGGGCGCGTGCTCGGGCTCCACCGGGTGGGTGATGAGCGTGCCGTACGCGGTCTCGGTCTCCGGCTGGGAGACGAGGAGCTCGCGGGTGGCGCTGCAGAACGGGCACGTACGGACGCTGATGGGCTCGCCGCACCAGGCGCACGAACGCGTGCGGGTGCTGTTGACCAGGCGGGACAGGGCGTCCGGGTGGCCGCTGAACGCGACGTACTCGACGTACTTCTTCACGCCCCAGTAGCTCGCCGAGAGCGGCTGCGCGTTGACGAACTTCACCACGGACGGGCGGACCTCGCCCATCAGCTTCTGCTGGAACCAGCCGGTGTCGCCCTCGACCTGGGTCGCCAGGACCTGGATGGGGTTCTGCGGGCGGTGGTCGATGGCGCCGACCGGGTGGCCGCCGGAGATGCGGTGGACGCCGTGGCGCGGCGCGACGCTGACCATGAACGAGCCGGGGAGGTACGACCTGATGTGGTCGGCCATCTTCGTCTCGATGTGCTCCAGGCCGGCGACGCTGCGGACCCACGCGCCGGCGATGATCTCGTCGGGCAGCCGGGTGGCCAGGCTGGCGAGGAGGCCGGCGGGGACGTACGGCGCGAGGTAGGTGAGCTGGTCGGCGACCAGCGACAGTGCCAGGGGCGGCAGGCTCAGCGGGAGGCCGGCGATGCGGTCGGTGTTCAGCACGCCGCGGGCGAGACGGATGAACCGGTTGGCGGCGCCCTGGTGCCAGGACGGGTAGAGCGCGATGATCGCGCGCTGGTTCGCCAGCCGGTCGGCCGCGAGCGCGATGAAGCGCGACGCGGGTACGGCGGGCGGATTCGGGCCGAGGATGACACGCTCGGCCGCGACCCCGCCCACATAACCCGTGCTCGGAACCTCACCCAGCAGCAGCACTGCCGTCATGGGCTGACCACCATCGCTCCCGATTGTCTGTTCAGCGGTCTGGGCACTTGGGCGTGTGAATCGGACGTGCGAGCGGTCCGGGGCGTTCCGTGGAGGTAATGAGAGGTGTTGAGGGAAAGGACCGTCGCGCCGATATGGTAACGAACCTGGGCCTTCGTTGGAGAGCGTCCACCGATTATCCACAGGCAGGGCCCTACGAAGGTCGTCACGACCAGTGTGGATGATCACATCTGAACTGTCGATGAACAATGGCCATGAATCGCCCGGAAAAGGCAGGTCAACCAGTTGTGGAGGCCCTGTCAAGATCGAATTTGGCGTACGGTCACAATTTGGCCACACAACGCCATGACGAAACGGGCCCGGTCGATGACCGGACCCGTTCGATGGGGTGAGCGACGGGGTTTGAACCCGCGACCCCCAGGACCACAACCTGGTGCTCTACCAACTGAGCTACGCCCACCAAGACAACAGCGACGGCTTACCGCGCAGATAAGAGTGTAGCGGTACCGCAAGCCTGCCTGCGCCGTACGGCGTCAGGCCTCCTCGACGATGCGTGCGGCGAGTGACCGCGCGGTGGCCGAATCCGGACCCGGCTGGCCGACGAATACGGCGGCCCGGTAGTAGCGCAGCTCCATGATGCTCTCGTGGATGTCGGCGAGCGCGCGGTGGCCGCCCTTCTTCTCCGGGCTGGCGAAGTAGACGCGGGGGTACCACCGGCGGGACAGCTCCTTGATGCTGGAGACGTCGACCATGCGGTAGTGGAGGTGGGCGTCGAGCGCGGGCATGTCGCGGGCGATGAACGACCGGTCGGTGGCGATCGAGTTGCCGCACAGGGGCGCCTTGTTGGCCTCGGCGACGTGCTGCTTGACGTAGGCGAGGACCATCTCCTCGGCCTCCGCGACGGTGGTGCCCGCGGGCAGCGCCTCGAGCAGGCCCGACTTCGTGTGCATGTCGCGGACGACCTGCTTCATCTGGTCGAGCGCCTCGGCCGGGGGTTTGATCACGACGTCGATGCCGGGGTCGAGCAGGTTCAGCTCGCTGTCGGTCACCAGGCAGGAGATCTCGATCAGCGCGTCGTTGACGAGGTCGAGCCCGGTCATCTCACAGTCGATCCACACGAGACGGTCGTTCATACCCGTCACTCTAGAGCTCCCGGCGCCGCGCGCGCCCGCGACGTCCCGTGACCGGCGCTCACGCGTCCATCTTGATCGAGCGCAGCGTACGGTCGACGATGCCCGTGTCGAAGTTGTCCGGCACCGAGATGTACATGACGGCGGGCTTCTTGCCCGAGCGGTCGACGCAGATCACGGCGGCGGTCTCGCTCTTGAAGCTGAGCTTGCGTTGGTCGGCCTCGTCGTAGGTGTACTTGAACTTCTCCAGCCACGCCGAGTGGCCGTCGACCTCGACGGACTTCGAGTCGAGCACCTGGAGCGTCTTCTTGCCGACGTTGTTGTAGTTGTTCGCCTCGATGTAGCGCGTGATGTTCTTCGTGACCGCCGGGAGCTGGGACTTCCCGGAGTACGCCGCGTTGTCGGCGACCTCGCCGGTGAAGACGTTGGCGATCCAGTTGTGGCCGGCGGTGTAGTTGCTCTGGGCGGTCGCGCCGATGGCGTTGGTCCACGTCACCAGGTTCGGGATCGGCGACTGGCTGCTCAGGGACGTCCAGCTCGTCATGGGCCGGTCGTAGGAGATGCCGGCCGTGGTGTCGGATACGCGGTCGCCGGTGCCGGTCGCCGACGGGGTGGTGAGCGGCGATGGCGATGTGTCGGCCGGCATGGGCGTGGGGCTGCCGCCGCCACCGCCGATGACGCCGGTGACGGCGAGGACCGAGACCGCGACGACGATCACGACGAGCGCGCCGATGCCGCCGAAGAGCCAGGGCATGGCGTTGCCGCGGCGCGGCTGCCCGGCCTGGCCGCCGTACGCCGGCCCGCCGGTGGTGCCGCCGGGCGGGGTGCCCGGGTCGGCGCCCCAGGGCTGGCCGGTGCCGCCCCAGGAGGGGCCGGTGCCGGCGCCCGTGGGGTCGCCCTGGCCGGGGTACGGCCCGGTGCCGGGGTACTGCGGGCCGCTGGCCGGGCCGGGGGCGCCGCCGGGCGCGGGATGGGTCTGGTCGGTCCACTGCGCGCCGTCCCACCAGCGGAGCAGGCCGGAAGCGCCGTACGGATCGGGATACCAGCCCGGAGGGGTCGGCGAGGTCATGCGGTCAGCGTACGGCCCGGATCACGCGGACGCGGGCGCTGTGTCCGTATTGTCGTCCACTCGTCGCCCGGAAATGTCCGCGAAGTGACCGGGTACGGCGATCCCCCGCGGCATCGCGGGATCCGGCTCCGGCGCGCCCCACACCTGGCGGATCGGCAGCACGCCGGTCCATACGAGCCGGTCGGCGTCCTGCTCCTCCGGTTCGGCGGGCCCGCCGGCGCGGATCTTGACCGACGCCTCGTCGAGCGCGAGCGCGATGACGGTCGTGGCCGCGAGGTCCTTGCGGGACGGCTGCCGCGCGGTGTCCCACTGGCCGGGCGCGGAGTGCTCGACGATCGCGCGCAGCCCGGCCTTGACCTCGTCGGCGTCGGTGACGGTGCGGGGCCGGCCGAAGATCATCGCGCTGCGGTAGTTCATCGAGTGGTCGAAGACGGAGCGGGCCAGGACGACGCCGTCGAGGTGGGTGACGGTGACGCAGACCTGGGTGTCGTCGGCGGCGGCGGCGAGTGTGCGGCCGGCCACGGAGCCGTGCAGGTAGAGGGTGTCGCCGATGCGGCCGTACGCGGTGGGCAGGACGAGCGGTGTGCCGTCGACCACGGCGCCGAGGTGGCAGATCAGCCCGGCGTCGAGGACCTCGTTGAGGTCGGCGCGGTCGTGCGTGCCGCGTTCGCGGTGGCGGCGCAGGCGGGTTCGCTCGGTGGGGGTTCCAGGCGTGCTCATGCCTCGACCTTACGTACCGCCCCGGCCTGCGGGTTCGACCACTTTCCAGCTCGCGGAGAGGACCACCGGCGCGGCGGTCAGCCCGATTCGGCGGCGGTGCCGACCGTGACGGGGGAGCGGTCGCGCGCGACCGGTTTGTCGCCGTTGTGCTCCGGCGCGGTGGCCGGCGGCGCGGTGGTCCACTCGCGCGGCTGCGGGAGCAGCGGCGGCATGTCGGTCAGGGCGGCGCCGTTGATCGGCCCGGGCCCCGGCTCGGGGCTGCGCGGCACCTGCGAACCGCCGAAGTGGCCGCCGCGCGACCAGGTGCGCCGGTCGGTGGGCGTCAGGTCGGAGTTCGGGAGGCCGCACGGCCAGATGCGCGGGATCGACCAGGTGTCGAGCCAGGCCAGGATGGCGTCGAGGCCGCGGGCCGGCCCGGAGGTGAACGGCGCGGCGGCCAGGCCGATGACGCGGATCTCGACGCAGAGGCGGCCGTCGCGCCCGGACGCCAGGCCGCGTGCGGCCCGGGTGATCGGCACCATTTGGACGACATCACCGCTGATCGGGTTCCAGACCAGGTGGGCGGGGCGGCCGAGCTGGTCGAGCACGGCCGCGGCCGACCTCGCCGAGACGTTGCGGGGGTCCGTCTGTGTCGTCAGCCAGACCACCCGGGGGGCTCCGCCGTTCATCCTGCCGCCGTCGGTCGCGCGTAGACGCGCCGCGCCGGGCATCCAGGCATCGGCCACTGTGTTATCTCCATCCGCCGGCGAGCAGCGCCCGGCGCCCGGTGGGGGGACGCCGCGATAACGGCAACCAGGGAAGAACGCCCCTCACGCCGGGGCCCGTCGATGACGGAATAGTCCCCACCTGCGAAGAGCGCACGTTTTGCCCTATGCCCCGGGCGGAGGAGCCGCAACCCTGTGCGATCATGCGGAAATCGTCGGCATGTGAGCGGGTCAGAGGTGGTTGTGGTGGCCGAGGAGATTCCGGGCATGGACGTCGCCGCGTTGCGGCCGTGGCTCGCCGAACGCCTGTCCGGCCGGGTCGATCCGGCCGCGGAGCTCGGCGCCGAGCTGATCGCCGGCGGCCGGTCCAACCTGACGTACCGGCTGACCTACGGCGACACCGACGTGGTGCTGCGCCGGCCGCCGCTCGGCCACGTCCTGCCGACCGCGCACGACATGGGCCGGGAGTACCGCGTGCTGTCGGCGCTGCGCGATTCGGACGTTCCGGTTCCGTGTCCGATCGGCCTCTGCACGGACGATTCGGTACTCGGCGCGCCCTTCTACGTCATGGAGCACGTCGACGGCCGGGTTCTGCGCACCGCCGACGACGCGGCCGACATCGGGGAAAGCGCCGCCGACCTGCTGTGCGAGCGGCTCGTGCGCACCCTTGTGGCCATCCATTCGGTGGACGTCGAGGCGGCCGGGCTGGCCGGATTCGGCCGCCCGGACGGCTATCTAGAGCGGCAGGTGCGCCGCTGGCAGCAGCAGTGGGACCGGTCCAAAACGCGCGATCTGCCCGCGTACGACGCGCTCGTGCGCCGGCTGACCCGGCACCTCCCGCCGAGCGCACCGGGCGCGCTGGTGCACGGCGACTACCGGCTCGACAACGCGCTCGTACGGCTCGACCCCGAACCCGAGGTGGCCGCGGTCGTCGACTGGGAGATGTCGACGCTCGGCGACCCCCTCGCCGACCTCGGCCTGACGCTGACCTACTGGGCCGACTCCGGCGACGAGGAGCGAGGCAGGATCCCGGTGGGCGCGACGGTCACGGCGGCGCCCGGGTTCTGGCCGGGCGCCCGGTTCGCCGCGCGCTACGCCGAGCTGACCGGCCGCGACACCGGCGACATCGCCTACTACGTGGCGTTCGGCCACTTCAAGCTCGCGGTCATCCTGGAGGGCATCCACGCGCGGTACCTGCAGAACGCCACGGTGGGCGAGGGGTTCGCGACGATCGGGGCGTCGGTGCCGCTGCTGGTGGACCGCGCCAACCGCGTGCTCGACGACGCCGGCCTGGGCTGAGACCCGTCAGGACGACGCGAGCCGCGGCTTGATCTTCGGGGCCGCGCCGTTCCGTCGTACGGAGAGGCCGGTCGCGGCGTCGAGCGGGCTCGGCCCGAACGACACGCTGATCGCCTGGAGCACGGAGTCGAGCAGGCCGGGGAACCGGCGGTCGAGGTCCTCCTGGCGGAGCTTGGTCAGGCGGGTGCGGCCGGACTGCCGTACGTGGATCAGGCCCGCCTCGCGCAGCACACGGAAGTGGTGCGACAGAGTCGACTTGTGCAGCGCCACGCCGCATGCCTCGGGCGAGCAGCCAAGCTCGCCCGCGGTCGCGAGCCGGCCGACGATCTGCAGCCGGGCGGGATCGGCGAGTGCGTGCATGACGGCCGCGAGCTCAATCTTCTCCCACGCCGGATGCGACAAGCCGCGCATAAGCCTCACCGTGCCCGTTCCGCTGGCGCCCCAACACGTCCGCCCCCAGCCCCTGAATGCCACATCAGCCGATTGCCGCAACAGTGTGGCATAGCCGGGTGCTTACGGTGGATCGTACGGAAAGACGCCGGTCGCACAACCCCCGCCCGGGGGAGCTGACCCTGCGTGATCAGGTATGTCGTACATTCCCGGACGAGATGTGGGGCCCGGCCGCCGGCCTGGGCCCCACATCGATCGCCTACGAGTAAGCGAGGCCCGGCGCCCCGCTCCCGCCGGGCCTCGAAAATAAGACGACCGGGTGTCCAAGGGGGTTCACACGCTCTGCGGATTTTTTTGAAGATCTTCGGCCGGGGTCAGTCCGGGCAGTTCGGCGCGCAGATGCGGCGGCTGACGGCCTGCAGGAAGACCCGCCTGATCTGCGCCGGGTCCTCCGTGACGTACACCGCGCCGTTCGTCGCCTCGGCGATCTTCTTCAGCGGCGACGGGTCGATGTCGGGCCCGAAGCCGATCGAGAAGACCGACACCGGGCGGTCGGGGTCGAACTTCGCGCGCAGCTTGTGCAGCAGGGTGTCCAGCGAGATGCCGTTCGCGTCGTCCTCGCGGCCGTCCGTGAAGACCATCACCGAGTTGATCTTGTCGGGCTGGTAGTCGCGGACCATCTTCTGGTACGCGGCGAGGATCGAGTCGTACAGGCCGGTGTCGCCGTCGGGCTTCGGCGCCGCGGCGGCGAGCTGCGCGCTGATCCGCGCGCGCCGGGTCTCGCCGCCGATCTTGGCGCCGAGCGGGCCGAGCGGCACCACCTCGCGCCAGTCCTGCGCGCCGGACAGGTTCGTGGAGAACAGCCGTACGCCGATCTCGTCGCTGTCGGGGAACTCCCGCAGGCCCTCCTGGGCGACCTTGACCATGGCCTGCATGCGGGTCAGGTCGCTGCCGGGCACGCGCGTGCTCATCGAGCCCGAGACGTCGAGCAGGGTGAGCATGCGGCTGCCGAGCATGAGCCGCTTCCACGCCTGGAGGACGTCGCTGACGGCGCCGGGCGACGGCGAGGTCAGCGCCTTCGGCTGCCGCACCTGGAGGCCGTCGTCGTGGCCGATGGACCGCCCCGCCGCGCCGTCCGGTGTGCGGAACCCCAGCCGGTGGACGCTGGCGGCCGCGCTCCGCGACGTCACCGCGGACCTGAACGCCTGCGCGGCGGCGATGCGGGGGCCGTTCCCGGTGGTCAGGACGTACGGGTAGTCCAGGTTGTAGCTGCCCTCCACGGGATAGACGCCGGTGGCCGGGCGCGCGGGCGTGGTGCTGTTGTACGCCCACACCGACTGCTCGGTGGTCACCAGGACGGGCTTGCGGCCGCCGGTGGCGCGGTTGAACGACGCGAACAGCGCGGAGTCGTCCGGCGCGGTGCCGCTCTGCAGCCGCCGGACGACCGCGGTCAGCGAGGCGAGGCCGGCGTTGCCCTCGCCGAGCATGTTCTGGAGGGTGACCATCGCGCCCATGCCGCTGGCGTTGCGCGTCGGGTCGAGCAGGTGGACGTCGAGCCCGCCGGCGCCGGCCCGCGCGGCGGGGAGCAGCGAGCGCCAGCGCGTCTGGCGCATGTGGCCGGGGGTGCGGTCGGCGACGTCGCGCGGCACCGCCATGATGATCGGGGTCTCCGCGATGGTCGTGCCGGTCATCCGCGTCTTGCCGGCGCCGCCGGTGGAGGACTGCACGAGGTCCACCCACTGGGACGAGTCGGGGATCCAGACGTCCGGCTTGATCCGTCCGGCGATCGGCCCGGAGTCCGACAGCGCGTTCATGACGTCGGCGGACTCGCGCGCGGACACCGAGACCTGGACGCACCGCTGGTCGGGCTGCCGGTGGGCGGCGTTGAATTCGCCGGCCATGTCGCGTACGGCCGGCGCGATGTCCGGCGCGGCGACCACGGACAGGCGCACCGTGGACACGCAGCCGGCGTGCGACTTGACCAGGACGTACGCGCCCCCGCCGAGGACGACGGCGAGCACCAGCGCGCCCGCGAGCGATACGACCGCGACACCGCGCCCGCGGGTGGGGCGGCGGCGTGGCCGGTGCGGATCGTCCGGCGCGTTCTGATGACGTCCCACGGGACCTCACATACGGGGAAGGGTTGCGCCGAAGGGTACTCATTCGGGCGATGCCGACCAAGGGGATGATCGCGCAGGGTGATCACGTTCGGTGTGATGATCACTCAGCGGAGTAGTTGCCGCGTACGGGCACCCTTGTCAGTCGGGCGATGCGACGATCGCCGGGCGCGCCGCAGGCCGGGATCTGTGACCGATTCGTAACGGGTCAGCGCGGGCACTCGGGCGTGCAGACCCGGCGCGAGACGGCTTCGAGGAAGATCCGGCCGATCTGCTCGGGATCGTCGGTGGTGTACGTGGCGCCGCCGGTCGGCTTGGTGATCTGGTCGAGCGCGCCGGCGTCCACGGCGTCGCCGAAACCGATCGCGATGATCTCGATGGGCTTCTTCGGGTCGCGCTCCTTGCTCAACGCGGCGAGCAGGGCGTTCAGCGACATGCCGCTGCTGTTCCGGCTCCCGGCCAGGATCAGCACGGACTGCACGCGGTCGTCCCGGTACGTGCGCTTGACGTCGCGGTACGCCGCCAGGATCGAGTCGTACAGGCCGCTGCCGCCCGAGGTGACCGGGCGGATCGCGGCGTCGGCGTCGAGCAGCCGCTGCCGGCGCGTCTTGCCGTCGAGCACGTCGGTCAGCGGGCCGAGCGGCACCTCTTCCTTGTACGGCCGCGTGCCGTCGAGCTTGGTGGCGAACGTCCACAGGCCGATGTCGGTGTCGTCGGGGAACAGCGCGAGGCCGTCGCGCGCGGCCTCGGCGGCGACCTGGAGCCGCGTCTTGCCGGTGCCGGGGATGGCCTGGCCGATGGTGGGCGAGGTGTCGGCGAGCACCAGCATGCGGCTGTTCAGGCCGAGCCGGTTCCAGGTGCGCAGGCCGAGCTCGAGGTCGCCCTGGCCGAGGTGGGCGGACAGCTTCGGCGGCGCCGGGTCGATGCCGTACGCCTTGTACAGGTTCGGCCCCGCGACGTCGGCGGCGTCGCGGAAGCCGAGCTGGCCCATGAGGCCGCGGGCGTACGCGGATTTCAGCAGGTCGCCGAACCCGCGGGCGGCGCGCTCGCGGGGGCCGTCGGCGGCGGTGATGGCGTACGGGTAGTCCAGCGTGGCGGTGCCCTCGGGCGGATAGAACGCGACCAGCTTCGTCCGCGGGCCGAACTCGTTGTGGTACCAGACGCCTTGCTCGCTGGCCACGCCGAGCGGTGTGCCGCCGGGCGGGTTCGAGCCGAGGTAGTCGAGCACGGCCTCCTGGTTGGCCGCCGCGATCTTCTGGGTGCCCCGGATGAAGCCGGTCAGCCGCGCGGGCACGTCGCCGCCGCCGGCCATCTCCGACCGCGCGGCCTCCATCGCGACCAGGCCCGCGACATTGCGCGTCGGGTCGGAGACCATCGGCGCGAGCCAGCCGGGCGGCTTGCCGCCGGACCCGGACGTGGCCCACTGCCCGAGCAGCAGCCGCCAGCTCGTCTTCACCTTCTCCTTGGTGAGCCGCTTCAGCGCGTCGTTGGTGCCGGCCAGGACGACGGGGGAGCGGGCCACGGAGATGCCGGTCGGGCGCAGCGGCAGCGGGCTCGTACGGCCGCTGGTCGGCGTGGCCGCGTCGGTCGCGCCGATGTCGGAGCGGGCGAGGTTCAGCCAGAACGACGACTCCGGCACCCAGCCGTCCAGCCGGATCGACCCGGGCGTGAGGCTGCGCCCGGTCACGGTGTTCAGGACGTCGGCGGAGTCCTGCTCGGTGACCTGCACCTGGCCGCAGGCGTCGGAGTCGGAGTTGTAGCGGTTCGCGAGGGTCTGCAGGGCGTTCGCCATGTCGGGCGCGGCGGCGATGCTGGCGACGGTGCCGCGCGGGCAGCCGCCGTGGCCGCCGAGGAGCGCCCAGGCGCCCCCGGCCAGCACGATCACGGCGATCGCCATCGAGGTGATCATGACGATGGTCTTCGTACGGGCCCGCCGTTCGGCCTCGGGGGACCGCGTGCGATGACGTCCTGTGACCACGGCGCTCCTCGCCGTCGGTGCGAAGCCTGCGGAACGCGTGGAACTGTACTCAAATCAACCGTCCGGTAACAGGCCGCCGCGTGAGCCTTGGCCGAACCGTGTCGCGTACGGGCCGGGCGCGCGGGCCCGCCAGACTGGGCGCATGGCGGATCTGGTTCCGGTGTCCGATCCCGGCGACGCGCGGGTCGCGGCGTACGTCCGGCTGCGCGACACCAACCTGCGGCGCAGCCTGGAGGCCGAGCACGGGCTGTTCATCGCCGAGGGCGAGAAGGTGATCAGGCGCGCCGTCGCGGCGGGCTACCCGGTGCGGTCGCTGCTCATGGAGCCGCGGTGGGCCGCGCCGCTCGCGGACCTGCTCGACGGCGTGGACGCGCCGGCGTACGTCGCGGAGCAGGCGGTCGTGGACGCGGTAGCGGGCTACCCCGTGCACCGGGGCGCGCTGGCCGAGATGGGGCGCACACCGCTGCCCGCCGTACGCGACGTGCTCGCCGGCGCGCGGACGCTCGTGGTCTGCGAGGACATCGTCGACCACACCAACGTGGGCGCGATCTTCCGGTGCGTGGCCGCGCTCGGCGTGGACGCCGTGCTGGTCTCGCCGCGCTGCGCGGACCCGCTGTACCGGCGGTCGGTCAAGGTCTCGATGGGCGCGGTGTTCACCGTCCCGTACGCCCGGATGACCGACTGGCGCGCGGGCCTCGGCGAGGTAGCCGGTGCCGGGTTCCGGCTGCTCGCGCTGACCCCCGCGCCGGACGCCGTACCGCTGGCCGAGGCCGTCGACGCGGCCCGCGGCGACCGCTGCGCGCTGCTGCTCGGCACCGAGGGCGACGGCCTGTCCGCCCGGTGGTCCGGCGCCGCCGACGTCCGCGTCCGCATCCCGATGAGCCGCGGCGTCGACTCGCTGAACGTGTCCGCGGCGGCGGCCGTCGCCTGTTACGAGCTCGCCCGGCGCTGAGGTTCGGGCAAGATAGGGCGGCGATGAGGATTCCGATGCGGCAGATGCGGGCGCTCGGCAGGTGGGACCGCCGGGCGTTCGACCGAGTGGCCGCCTCACGCAGCCGGGTGCTCGACACCCTGCTGCCGCCGTTGACCCGCTCCGCCGACAACGCCGTCATGTGGGGCGTCGTGGCCGCGGCGCTCAGCGCGACCGGCAGCGGCCGGCTGCGCCGCGCCGCCGCGCGCGCGGCCGTCGGTGTCGGCATCGCCAGCCCCGTGGCGAACATCGTGGGCAAGCGGCTGTTCCACCGCGCCAGGCCGGACATCGGCGGCGTGCCGCAGATCCGGCTGGCCCGCCACGTGCCCGGCTCGGCGGCCTTCCCGTCCGGCCATTCGGCGACGGCCGCCGCGTTCGCCGTCGCCGTCGCGGCTGAGGCGCCGATCGTGGTGGCCGCGCCGATCCTGCTGCTGGCCGCCGCGGTGGGCGCGTCCCGCGTCTACACCGGCGTCCACTATCCCGGCGACGTCATCGCCGGCGCCGCACTCGGCACCGCGTGCGGGGTGCTGGCCGGCCGCCTGCTGCCGCCCGCGCGTACGGACGAGGTGCCGGCGCGGCTGGCCGGCGCGGGCCGCGTCTCCGCGCGACCCGACGGCACGGGCCTCGTCGCGGTGATCAACTCCGCGGCCGGCGCCGAGGAGGCCGACCCCGCCGAGGACGCGTTGCGCGCGGCGTTCCCCGCGGCGCGGATCATCCGTACGGGCCCGGACGACGACATCACGGCCGTGCTCGACGACGCGGCCGCGGGCGCGGCCGTCCTCGCGGTGGCCGGCGGCGACGGCACGGTCGGCGCGGGCGCCGACGCGGCGCTGCGCCACGACGTGCCGCTGCTGCCGGTGCCGTCCGGCACGCTCGACCACTTCTCCCGCGCCCTCGGCCTGCCCACCCCCGCCGACGCCATCGAGGCGTACCGCGCGGGCCGCCTCGCCCGGGTCGACGTCGGCCGCGTCGACACCGCGTCGGGCGACGGCCGTACGTTCCTCAACACCTCGGGCCTCGGCGTCTACCCGCGGCTCGTGGAGCGCCGCGAGCGGCTGGAGGACCGCCTCGGCAAGTGGCCCGCGCTGGTGGTCGCCGCCGCCCGGGTGCTCCGCCACGCCGAGCCGGTGACCTGCGAGGTCGACGGGAAACGGCTGCGCGTGTGGGCGATGTTCGTGGGCAACTGCCGCTACTCCGCGCGCGGTGTGGCCCCCGCGCGGCGCGCCCGGCTGACCGACGGCCTGCTCGACGTACGCCTGGTCACCGCCGCGTCCTCCTACCCCCGGCTCAGCGCCGCGTACGCCCTGCTCGCCGGGCCGATGGGCATCACCGGCCACTACATGGAATGGCGCGCCCACCGGTTCGCCGTGCGCTCCGCCGACGGGCCGCTGCTGCTGGCCGCCGACGGCGAGGCGTTCTCCGCCGACACCGCCGTCACGTTCACCAAGCGGCCACGGGCGCTGCGGGTCGTGCGCCCGGCGTGAGTCACTGCTCGTTGCGGCGGCGCACGAGCACCAGCGCGGTCACCAGGCCCACGAACGACGCGGCCGCGGCGAGCAGCCCGAAGATCGTCCGGGTCGGCATGCCGGACGCGTCGCCGGTCAGCTCGTGGCCGTCCGCGACGGGCCGTACGGTGACCGGCGCGCCGTTCGGGGTGGGCCGCGGGCCGGGCCGCGGCGCGATCACCGGGAGCTGCGGCCGCGCCGGCGCGGGCCCGGCCTCCCGGCCGCCGATGTTCCCCCGGGCCGGCGCCGCCCCGGTCACGGCGGGCGGCGAGGCGAGCACGGTCACCGGAGGCGGCGCGGCGAGCGTGGCCCGCGGCGCCGCGGGGACCGCCTGGACGTCGTGCCGGGTGACCACAGGCTCCCGCACGTAGCGCGGCACCGACCGGTGCACCGTACGCGGCGGGGTGCGGCGGAACACCAGCACCGTGGTCGACCGCTCGGCGGGCGCGTTCGCCGCGCTCGCCGTGACGTACAGGGTCAGCCGCGCCGACGACGCCAGGTGGCCGCGCTGGTGGAAGCGCAGCGCGCGGGTGCCGTGGACGGTGCCGAGGCGGCAGTGGACGGTGGACCGCCCGGTGCAGGCGCGCGGGCCGGTGAACCGGGTGCCGCGCGGCCGTACGGAGATCGCGGCGACCACCTTGCGCGCGGTGCCGCCCGCGGCGCCGATCCGCAGCGTGTAGTGCGCGCGGGGCAGCCCGGCGCTGACGGCCCGCACGCCGACGACGGTGGTGTGCAGCCGGATGCGGGTGTGCGTCGGGCTCGGCGAGGGCGAGGTCCGGGCGGGCGTCTTCGTCCGGGTCGGGGAGGCGCTCGCGGAGGCCGACTCGCGTTCCGTGGTGGCGCTTCCCGTTGGCGACGGCGACGCCGTGGTGGGCGTGGCCGAGGACGGCGACGCCGAGGTCGGCGACGCGGAGCCGGTCGGGGTGCGAGGGGTTCCGTTGCGGGGGGCGGCGCCGGCGAGGGGGGTGGTCGCGGTCAGTCCGAGTACGGCGACGCCGGCGAGAACGAGGCAGCGGACGACGGTACGTCGTACGTATCCGCCGGTACGCGACATGAGGCCACCCCCGAAATTTGGTCGTGCCCCCACCCCGGGACACAAATGATCACCGCTCTGTGAAGTACCTAGTACCCAGTGTGACCATTCATGTCCGTGTTGACACATGCGCCGGGAGGGGCGCGGCGTGGGCTATTCGCGGTGGCGGCCGATGGGGTGCCACAGGCCGCGGCGGCGGACGGCACGGGTGATGAGGGTGCCCGCGCCGAGGCCGATGAACGCGGCGGCGGCCGCGGCGGGCACGCTCACGGCGTCGCTGCGGACCAGGCCGGTGGCCTTCTTCTGCGGGTCGGCGACGTTCGGGGTGCGCACCGGGCCGTCCGGCGACGGCGCGACGGTCGGCAGCGTGGGCACCGCCGTGGACGTCGGGGGGTCGAACGGGAACGGCGACTGGGTGCCGTTCGGGACGCTCGGCAGGCCGGACGTGGGCACGGTGGTCGGGAGCGGCACGTGGCCGTTGTCCTGCGGGACGGACGGGGTCTTCGCGTGGTGCGTGGCCGGCGGCTTCGCGGCGTGGGAATGCGAGGTGTGCGACTTCGTCGGGTGCGAGGTGGGCTTGTGCGACTTGGTCGGCGTCGGCTTCGCGGTCTTCGTGGGCGTGGGCGTCGCGGTGGGCGCCTTCTTCACGATGAAGGACTGTGCTGCCGAGGGAAGGGGGTCAAGCCCGTTCTTGTCCGCGCCCGTCCCGCTCAGGGCCGCGGTCACCGTGATCGGGGTGTCCGTCTTGTACTTCGCGGTGACGAGCGTGGCGTCCGCGGTGGTGTCCTTCTCCAGCGTCCCGACCGTGCATGTCGAGCTGTGGACCACGTTGCCGCCGCAGTTCGTCCAGGTCACGGTGCCGCCGGAGAGCGAGCGGCCGAGCGTCAGCTTGGCTTCCGTGATCGGCGGGTTCTTGGTGACGGACACCACGACGTGGAACTTGGCCGTGCCGCCGGATTTCACTGTGGAACCGGTGAGGCGTGTGAGGGTGACGGTGGCGGTCGTGGTGGACGCCTCGGCCGGTGCGGTCGTCTTCGTGTTGCCGCCGTCGGCGGGGGAGGCGAATGCGGAGGTGCCGAAGCCGACCGTGGCGGCGGCGGACAGGCCGGCGATGCCGAGGAGGCCGAGGGTGCGACCTGCACGCGTCCAGCGCAAGGGGGGTCACTCCGTTCCCTGCCGTTGGCGGTCGGCGCCCGCCGGGGCGGCGCGCGCCGCTGGTTCCCTCTTACGTCCAGCGGACATATGCCCCGATTCTCGACCGTGACCCGTGTCGTCGCAAAGCCCCTGGTCGTACGGCCCCGGGCGGGTGCCGGGCCCGTACGGGACAGCGCCCGCTCTACGTTCGACGCGCGGGCGGGGCGCGCGGTTTCCACCCGTTCGGTGAATTCTCCGGGTGCGGCGTCAGGCGCGGACGATCAGCACTTCGAGGGTGCGCGGCCCGTGCACGCCCTCGACGCGGTTCAGCTCGATGTCGCTGGTGGCCGACGGCCCGCTGATCCACGTCAGCGGGCGCGCGGGGTCGAGGCGTTCGATCGCCTCCGGCACCGTGGCGACGATCTCCCGCGCCGTCACGACGCACAGGTGGTAGTCGGGCACCAGGCTGAGCATCCGCCGCCCCTGGCCGGGCCCGGCGTCGAGCACGATCGTGCCGGTCAGCGCGATCGCGGCGGCGCATCCCGTGACGACGCCGTCGAGCGCGTCGAGGTCGCGCGCGGCCAGCGGCGGTTCGTCGCCCACGGCCTCGGCGCCGCCGGCGGCCACGGCGTCCCGCCACTCCTCCGGCGCGCCCGGCGGCACCACGACGCGCCGCGCCTCGCGGCGGTTCAGCGCGGCCGCGATCGCCGTGCCGAGGCCGTCCGCGCCGACCTCGTGGACGATCGCCCGGTAGTCGACGAGCCGGTCGGACAGCACGTCCACGGGGTCGCCGATGTCGCGCGCCATGTCGTACGCGCGGGTGACGTCCTCGGGTGCGCGCTCGGGCACGTCGGCGAGCGCCGCGCGGACGCGGGCGAGGACACGGTCGCGTGCGTTCACCGCGTGCCCCCGTCCGTCCGCGCCCACCAGTCGCGGAACGACTCCGCCGGGACGGCCGGCACGTCGCGGGTGTCGGTCCAGGCGTGCAGCGGGCCTGGCACACGGTGTTTCGGGACGATGCGGCGGGTCTTGGCGGCGAGCCGTTGCGCGCGCCGCAGCCGCCGCGCGTCGGCGAACACCCAGCCGGCGGCGCCCATCGCGGCGCGCTCCGCCGAGTGCGCCGCCTTCGTCCGCACCAGCCCCCACCGGGCGCCGGTCGTGGGGCGCGGCTCGCCGCTGCCGGGCGTCCCCTCGCCGCCGTGCGTCTCCACGACGCGGGCGCGCAGGTGGACGAGGACCTCGGGGATGTTGATGGCCACCGGGCACACCTCGTAGCAGGCGCCGCACAGCGACGAGGCGTACGGCAGGGACGCGTCGAGCGCCGTCGTGGTGCCGCGGAGCTGCGGGGTGAGGATCGCGCCGATCGGGCCCGGGTACGTCGAGCCGTACGCGTGGCCGCCCGCGTGCTCGTACACCGGGCAGACGTTCAGGCAGGCGGAGCAGCGGATGCAGCGCAGCGCCTGCCGGCCGACCTCGTCGGCGAGCGCTTTCGTGCGGCCGTTGTCCAGCAGGATCAGGTGGAAGTCGCGCGGCCCGTCGCCGGGCGTCACGCCGCTGAACGTCGAGGTGTACGGGTTCATCCGCTCCCCGGTGGACGACCGGGGCAGGAGCTGGGCGAACACCTCGAGGTCGCGCCAGGTCGGCACGATCTTCTCGATGCCCACCACGGCGATCAGCGTCTCCGGCAGCGTCAGGCACATCCGCCCGTTGCCCTCGGACTCGAAGATCGCCAGCGTGCCGGTCTCCGCGACCGCGAAGTTCGCCCCGCAGACGCCGACCTTCGCCGACAGGAACCGTTCCCGCAGGTGGCGGCGTGCCGCCTCGGCCAGCGCGGCGGGCTCGTCGGTGAGGTCGGCCGGCGCGGGCCGCCCCCACTTGGCCATCTCGTCGAGGAAGATCTCGCGGATCTCCGACCGGTTCCGGTGGATGGCCGGGACGAGGATGTGCGACGGGGTGTCGTGGCCGAGCTGCACGATCAGCTCGGCGAGGTCGGTCTCGTACGCGGTGATCCCGGCGCGCTCGAACGCCTCGTTCAGCCCGATCTCCTGCGTGGCCATCGACTTGACCTTGACGACCTCGGTCTCGCCGGTGGCGCGTACGAGGCTCGTGGCGATGCGGTTGGCCTCGTCGCCGTCGGCCGCCCAGTGGACGTGGCCGCCGGCCGCGGTGACCGCGGCTTCGAGCCGCTCCAGGTAGGTGTCGAGGTTGCGCAGCGTGTGGTCCTTGATGGCCGCGCCCGCCGCGCGCAGCTCCGCCCAGTCGGGCAGCTCGCCGACGACCTTGGCGCGCTTCGCGCGGATCGTGTGGGTGGCCTTCCGCAGGTTGTGCCGAAGCTGCGCGTCGTCCACGGCCTCGGCCGCGGCCTGCGGGAACGTGGGCATGCCCAGCTCGACCTTCACGCGGGCTCCTCCTCCGTGGACGCCAGGATCTCCGCGATGTGCAGCACGCGGACGCCCGTACGCTGCCGATCGAGCGCGCCGCCGATGTGCATCAGGCAGGAGTTGTCCGCCGCGGCCAGCACCTCGGCGCCGGTCTCCAGGACGTGGCCGACCTTGTCGGCGCACATGGCCGCGGAGACGTCCGGGTTCTTCAGCGCGAACGTGCCGCCGAACCCGCAGCACTCCGCCGAGCCGGCCAGCTCCGCGAGGTCCAGGCCGCGCACCGCGGAGAGCAGGTCGTACGGCCGGTCGCCGACGCCGAGCATCCGCAGGCTGTGGCACGTCGGGTGGTAGGTCACGCGGTGCGGGAAGTACGCGCCGACATCGGTCACGCCGAGCACGTCCACCAGGAACTCGGTCAGCTCGTACACCCGCGGCACCACGCGCCCGGCCGCGTCCGCGAAGCCCCCGTCGTCGGCCAGGCCGCGGTGGTACTCGCGGATCATCCCCGCGCAGGACCCGGACGGCGTGACCACGGCGTCGAAGCCGTCGAAGGTGGCCGCGAAGGACCGGGCCATCTCCCGCGCGGCGCCGCGGTAGCCGGTGTTGAGGTGCATCTGCCCGCAGCAGGTCTGCTCCTCGGGGAACTCCACCCGGTGGCCGAGCCGGGTCAGCAGCCGCACGACCGCCTTCCCGGTGTTCGGGTAGAGCGTGTCGTTGACACACGTGATGAACAGCGCGATCCGCACAGCCGTCAGCCTAACCCGGCGGGCGTACGGAGATCGTCCCAGAGGGCGTCCGGAATGGGGGTGTTCCAGTACGCCACGGTCGCGTCGACCTCGGCGGGGGTGCGGCAGCCGACGAGGACGGAGGCGACCGCCGGGTGGCGGCGTACGTACGCCAGGGCGGCGGCGGGCAGCGGCACGCCGTGGGCGGCGCAGGTCTCCCGCAGCGCGCGGGCGCGGGCGACCACGGGCTCGGGCGCGGGGGCGTAGTCGTACGGGGCGCCCGGCTTCGGGTCGATCAGGAGGCCGGAGTTGTACGCGCCGCCGATGATCACGGACGTGCCGCGGTCCAGGCAGGCGGGCAGCAGGTCGGCGGCGGCCGGCTGCTCCAGGAGGGTGTAGCGGCCCGCGCACAGCACCGCGTCGAGGTCGAGGCGGCGTACGAAGCGGGTGAGCATGGCCGTCTGGTTCATGCCGGCGCCAATGGCGCGTACGGTGCCCTCCTCGCGGAGCCGGGCCAGCGCCGGGTACGCGGTTGCGTAGACCTCGTCCTCGTGGTCGTCCGGGTCGTGGATGTACACCACGTCCACGTGGTCCAGGCCGAGCCGCTCCAGGCTCGACTCCAGCGACCGGCGTACGCCGTCGGCGGTGAAGTCCCATTCGCGTACGAGGTCGGCG
Source organism: Streptosporangiaceae bacterium (assembly GCA_036502625.1). Classification (GTDB taxonomy): domain Bacteria; phylum Actinomycetota; class Actinomycetes; order Streptosporangiales; family Streptosporangiaceae; genus DASXYG01. The sequence continues at coordinate 7,552 of DASXYG010000061.1, read as the reverse complement.
CCGGGCGCGAACCCTTCGGGATCGGCGGCCTCGCCGGGAAGGCGCGGGCGCAGCAGGCGGCCGATCTTGGTGGACAGCACGAAGCCGTCGCGGCCGCGCAGCGCCGCGCCCATGTGCCGTTCCGACCCGCCCACGCCGTAGTGCGGGGCGGTGTCGAAGTAGCGGATGCCCGCGTCGTACGCGCGGGCCACCGTCGCCCGTGCCGTCTCCGCGTCGACCGCGGTGTACAGCCCGCCGATGGCCGCGCCGCCCAGGCCCAGCCCGGTGACCGCGACGCCGCTGCGGCCCAGCTCGCTCACGTCTGCGCCCTGCCCGTGGTGACGCGGGCGATGCCGAGCGCGACCAGGATGATGGCGCCCTGGATGGCCTGGATCCAGAACGACGAGACGTGCGCCAGCGTGAGCAGGTTGTTCACCACGCCGATCAGCAGCACGCCGGTGAGCGCGCCGAACATGGTGCCCTTGCCGCCGTCGAGGCTCAGGCCGCCGATCACCGCGGCGGCCATCACCATGAAGATCATGTTCTGGCCCTGGTTGGCGTTCAGCGCGCCCACGTAGCCGGTCTGCACCAGCCCGCCGACCGAGGCCAGCACGCCCGCGATGACGTACACCGACCAGGTCACGCGCTCCACGCGGATGCCGGCCGCGCGCGCCGCGCCCGCGTTGCCGCCGATGGCGTACAGCGCGCGGCCCACCCGGAGGTAGCGCAGCGCCAGCCCGGCCAGCCCGAACGCCACGGCGGCCAGCCACGCGGACACGGGGATGCCCGCGACCGTGGTGTTGGCCAGCGCGAAGAACGCGTTCGGCATGTCGAACAGCGTCTTGCCCTTGGTGAAGCCGACGAGCAGGCCGCGCAGCACGATCAGCATGGCCAGCGACACGATGAACGCGTTCAGCTTGAACCGGACGACCAGCAGGCCGTTGAACCAGCCGATGACCGCGCCCACCACCAGGATCAGCGCCAGGCCCACCCCGGTCGGCCATTGCAGCCCCAGCCCGGACGACGCGGCGGGCAGCACGACCAGCGCGCCCACGGCGGGCGCGATGCCCACCGTGGACTCCAGCGACAGGTCGATCTTGCCGCTGATCAGGATCAGCCCCTCGCCGAGCACCACCAGCGCCAGTGCGGCGGACGCGCCCAGGATGCTGATGATGTTCGCGTACGTCAGGAACTCGCCGTTCAGCACCGCCCCGAGCACGACAAGGACGACCAGCGCGGGCACCAGCGCCAGGTCGCGGAGCCGGCGCACGAGCGGCCCGCGCCCGCCGCCGTACGGCGCGCCCGCGTCGGTGGCCGCGCGGGTGGACACATCAGTCATCGCTCATTCCTTCGATCGCGCCTACGAGATCGCCGTCGCGCCAGCCGGCCGGGTACTCGGCGGCCACCCGGCCGTGGAAGAACACCAGGACGCGGTCGCAGGCGCGGAGGTCGTCGAGCTCGTCGGAGATGACGAGCACGGACGTGCCGGTCGTACGGACCGCGTCGATCACGTCGAGCAGCGCCTGCTTGGACTTCACGTCCACGCCCGCCGTCGGGTTGATCAGCACGAGCAGCTTCGGGTCGGTGGCCAGCGCGCGGGCCATCACGACCTTCTGCTGGTTGCCGCCGGACAGCGCGCCGACCGGCTGGTCCGGGCCCTCGGTCACCACGCCGAGGTCGGCGATCGCCCGCTGCGCCGCGGCCCGGCGGCGGCGCGGCACGACCACGCCGTACGGGCCGAGCCCGCGCGCGGCCGTCATCGTCGCGTTCTCCGCCACCGAGAGGTCCGGCACCAGGCCCTCGTCGTGCCGGTCGCGGGGCACCAGCCCGACGCCCGCGCGCAGCGCCCCCGGTACGTCGCCGCCGGGCAGCGGCGTGCCGTCGAGCGCCATCGCGCCGGACGCGGGCGCGCGCAGCCCCGCGACCGTCTCGCCGAGCGCCACCTTGCCGCTGCTGCTGCTCCCGGCCAGCCCGACGACCTCGCCCGTACGCACGGTGAGGTCCACGCCGGCGAAGCCGTCGCCGGCGAGGCCGCGTACGTCGAGGCGTACGGGCCGGTCGCCGGGGCCGCCGGCGCGCGCACCGCCCGGGGCCGTGGCCGACTCCGGCGCGGTCTCGCCGGTCATCGCCTCGACCAGCGCGGCCTGCGGGAGGTCGGCGACCGGCGCGGTGGTGACCGTACGCGCGTCGCGCATGACCGTGACCGTCTGGCACACCTCGTACACCTCCTGGAGGTGGTGGGAGATGTAGAGGAACGTCACGCCGGAGGACTGGAGCGCGCGCATCCGGGCGAACAGCCGGTCGATGGCGTTGCTGTCGAGCTGCGCGGTGGGCTCGTCGAGGATGATGAACCGCGCGCCGTACGACAGCGCGCGGGCGATCTCGACGAGCTGCCGGTTCTCCACCGTGAGGTCGCCGACGCGGGCCTCGGTGTCCACCCGGACGTCCCAGTGGTCGAGCAGCTCGCGGGCCTGCGCGCGCAGTTTGCGCCAACTGATGCGGCCGCCGCCGGACGTCGGCTGCCGGTTGAGGAACAGGTTCTCCCCGACGGTCAGCTCCGGGATGGCCGTGGAGTGCTGGTAGACGCACGCCACGCGGGACCGCCAGGCGTCGCGGTCGGCCGGCGGCGGCGCGGGCTCGCCGTCGAAGCGGACCTCGCCGGCGTTCGGGGCCAGCAGGCCGGTGAGCACCGACACGAGCGTGGACTTGCCCGCGCCGTTGCGCCCGACCAGCGCGTGCGACTCCCCGGCGAGCACGCGCAGCCGCGCGTCGCGCAGCGCCACGGTCGAGCCGAAGCGCTGCGTGATGTCGATGGCCTCCACCAGCGGCGGGGCCGTGGGCTCGGTCATCAGTGGCCCAGCGTGTTGCCCCAGAGCTTGGGGTCGTCGACGTTCTGCTTGGTCACCACGGGCGCGGGGAGCTGGTCCTCGAGGTTGCCGCTCGGGAGCTTGACGATCGTGCTGTTGTGGTCGGTCGGGCCGGGCTTGAAGGTCTTGCCCATCATGGCCTGCTTGGCGTACCACAGGCCCCACTTGGCGTAGTCGTCGGCGGGCTGCGACACGGTGGCGTCCACGTAGCCCTGGCGGATGGCCTTGTACTCCTGCGGGATGCCGTCGTTGGAGACGATCACCACGTGGCCCGGCTGCCCGGCCTTCTTCAGCATGCCGGTGCGCTTCAGCGTGGACAGCGTCGGCGCGAGGTACACGCCGCCGGCCTGGGAGTAGATGCCCTTGATGTCCTTGTTCGAGCTGACCGTGTCGTTCAGCATCGACGCGGCCTTGTCCGACAGCCATCCGGCGGCCAGGTTGATGACCTTGATCTTCGGATAGTTCTTCGCCATGCACGAGCTGAACGCCTGCGACCTGTCGCGGCCGTTCACCGAGGCGAGGTCGCCCTGGATCTGCACCACCTTGCCGGACTTCACCCGGTCGCCCATCTGCTTGCAGGCCTTGTTGCCGTACGCGACGTTGTCCGCGCGGACGATCATCGCCACCTTGCCGGACTCCGGCGCGACGTCCACGGCCACCACCGGGACGCCCTTGCGGTTGGCCTGCTTGATCCCCGCGGCGATGGCCGCGCTGTCGATCGGCGCCACGACCAGCGCCTTGACGTTCTGGTTCAGCAGGTTGTTCATGTCGGTGATCTGCTGCGCCGAGTCGTTGCCCGAGTTCACGGTCGGCAGCGTCTGCACGCCGACGTCCTTGGCCTTCGGCTTGATGTAGCCGTTGTAGGCCTGCCAGAACGGCGAGGTCAGGAACGGCAGGATCACGCCCACCTTGCCGACGCCGCCGGCGCCCTTGGTGGCCTCGGACGTGGTGCCGCAGCCGGTCAGCCCGACGGCCAGCGCGGCCGACAGGAGCGCGGCGCCTGCGGTGATCGTCTTGCGCATCGGGATCGTCTCCTTGGTAGTCCCGGCCGGTCGCCGCGACGTGGGGGATGGGGTCGGAGAAGCAGCGCGTATGCGGTTGTCGTACGGGTGGTGCGGTTACGTGCGGGGGCGGAGGCGCAGCCCCTGCATGCCGCCGTCGACGGGCAGCGCCACGCCGGCGGTGGCGGACGCGGCCGGGCCGGCGAGGTACGCGATGGCCGCGGCCACCTCCACGGCGGTGACCAGCCGTCCGGTGGGCTGCCGCGCCTCCAGCGCGGCGCGCTCGGCCGCCGGGTCGTCGGCGGCGTCGAGCAGCCTGCCCACCCACGGGGTGTCCGCCGTACCGGGGGTGACGCAGTTGACGCGGATGCCCTCGGGCAGGTGGTCGGCCGCCATTGCGAGCGTCAGCGCGAGGACGGCGCCCTTCGCGGCGGAGTACAGCGCGCGGTTCGGCAGCCCGGCGGTGGCCGCGATCGAGCAGGTGTTGACGATCGCCGCGCGGCCCTCGGGGGCCCGCCGCAGGTGGGGGAGCGCGGCGCGGGACACGCGGGCGATGCCGATGACGTCGACGTCGAGCACGCGGCGCCACTCGTCGTCGCCGTTGTCGGCCACCGTGCCCTGCGCGCCGATGCCGGCGTTGTTGACCAGGACGTCGAGGCCGCCGAGCCGGTCCGCGGCGGTGGCCACGGCGGCGCGTACGGCGTCGTCGTCGGTGACGTCCGCGCGTACGGGCACCAGCCGCGCGTCGCCCGCCACCTCGGCGGCGTCCGGCTTGACGTCCATGTCGAGGCAGGCGACCCGGGCGCCGCGGTCGGCCAGCAGCCGCGCGGTGGCCAGCCCGATGCCGGACGCGCCGCCGGTCACCAGCGCCCGGTAGCCGTCGAACTCGTTCACGCGGTGACCTCCCTGTCCTCGGTGCTGGCGCGCCATGCGGGGCCGTCCGGGTAGGTGTGCTCGGCCAGGCTCGCCGGCCGCAGCCGGGTGGACATGCCGGGCGCCTCCGGTGCGGAGTAGCGGCCGCCGCTGATGCGCACGGGGTCGGTGAAGTGCTCGTGCAGATGGTCGACGTACTCGATCATCCGGTCCTCCAGCAGCCCGCTGACCGCGATGTAGTCGAACATCGCCAGGTGCTGTACGGCCTCGCACAGGCCGACGCCCCCGGCGTGCGGGCAGACCGGCACGCCGAACTTCGCGGCCAGCAGCAGGATCGCGACGTTCTCCGTGACGCCGCCGACCCGGGTGGCGTCGAGCTGCACGACGTCGACCGCGCCGGCCTGGAGGAGCTGCTTGAAGATCACCCGGTTCTGGACGTGCTCGCCGGTGGCCACCCGGATGGGCGCCAGCGCCTCCCGGATGCGCGCGTGGCCGAGGACGTCGTCCGGCGAGGTGGGCTCCTCGATCCAGTACGGGTCGTACGGCGCGAGCTCCCGCATCCACGTGATGGCCTCGGGGACGTCCCAGCGCTGGTTCGCGTCCACGGCGATGCGGACGTCCGGGCCGACGGCCTCGCGCGCGAGCCGCATGCGGCGTACGTCGTCGCGGATGTCGCCGCCGACCTTGAGCTTGATCTGCGCGAACCCGGCGTCCAGCGCCTCGGCGGACAGCCTGAGCATCTTCTCGTCGCTGTAGCCGAGCCAGCCGGGGGTCGTGGTGTACGCCGGGTAGCCGTCCGTGCGCAGCCGTTCCAGCCGCGCGGCGCGGCCGGGTTCGGCGGCGCGCAGCAGGTCGCGGGCCTCGTCCGGGGTCAGGGCGTCGGTGAGGTAGCGCCAGTCGACCAGGTCGGTGATCTCCTCGGGCGACATCTCCGCGAGCAGCCGCCACACCGGCTTGCCCGCGGCGCGCCCGGCCAGGTCGAACGCCGCGTTGACGAGCGCGCCCGCTGCCATGTGCACGGCGCCCTTCTCCGGGCCGAGCCAGCGCAGTTGCGAGTCGCGGACCAGTCCGCGCGCGAAGCCGCCGAGGTCGCCGACGACCTCCGCGACCGTACGGCCGACGACCAGGGGCGCGTGCGCGCGGATCGCCGCGACGCAGACCTCGTTGCCGCGGCCGATCGTGAAGCAGAAGCCGTGGCCCTCCAGTGGCCCGCCGTCCGGCGCCGGCGCGTCCGTACGCAGCACGGCGTACGCGGCGGAGTAGTCGGGGTCGGGGTTCATCGCGTCGGACCCGTCGAGCTCGCGCGAGGTCGGGAAGCGGACGTCGTACGCGTCGAGAGCGATGATGCGCGGTGCGTTGTCGCTGGACAGGGTTCGACCTCCCATAGATCGGACCAATTTCGGCGTACCTCTGGGATTCTCGCGCTTTCTGCGGTGATATCAAGGGGTTGGCCGGAGATTGGTTTGACCACTGATACGCGCGCCGTGTCGGGGTTGTCAAGGGAGGGCGCCATGGCGGAGGAACCCCGCGTGACGGTGACGGCGCGGGCGATCGAGCACATCAAGACGATGCTCGCGTCCGGTGAGCTCGCGCCCGGCCAGCGGCTGCCCACGGAGCGGGTCCTGGCCGCCGAACTGGGGCTGTCGCGCAGCTCGATGCGCGAGGCCATCAGGGCGCTGACCGTGATGGGCGTCCTGGAGGCGCGACACGGCGCGGGGATCTACGTCACCCGCCTGGAGCCCGGCGACCTCCTGGAGACGTTCGGCGTCGTCGCGGAGGTGTCGCGCGGCGAGACCCTGCTCGACCTGGTGCGGGTCCGCAAGATCCTGGAGCCGGCCGCCGCCGCGACCGCCGCCGCCCGCCTGGACGACGCCGGCCTGGAGCGGTTGCGCACGGAGATGGCCGCGATGCGAGCCGGCGACACATCCGAGGAGATCGTCGGCCACGACCTGGAGTTCCACCGCATCATCACCGAGGCCGCCGGCAACCCAGTATTGGGCGCCATCCTGGAGGCCCTCAACGGCCGAACCTTCCGCGCCCGAGTCTGGCGCGGCTACGCCGACGAGAACGTCTTCCCCCAGACCTTCGCCGAACACGACCGCATCTACGCCGCGTTGGAGTCCCGCGACCCCGAGTCCGCCCATCTGGCCGCCGCCGTCCACATCTCAGCGGTCGAGGACTGGATGTCCCGCAACCCCGAGGCGGCGGACCGGTGATGCCGTACGGGTGAGGGCGGCCCCGCCGGACGGGATGAAGGCCGCGCTGCGCGCGACAGTCCTCCCGCGACCGTGGTTACGCGTTCTCGGGGTTGGGCCGCGGGGCTTCGCCCCTGGGGCGTGGGGATCTTCCATGATCTGGGCCGGGCGCGTTTCGGGTGACAAAGGCCGCGCTCCGCGCGACAGACTTCCCGCGACCGTGGTTACGCGTTCTCGGGGGTTGGGCCGCGGAGGCTTCGCCCTGGTAGTGAGCGGCGCCGAGGAAAAGAGGCCGCGCTCCGCGCGACAGATTTGCCGCGACCGTGGTGGAGCGTGTTCATGGTTGGGCCGCGGGGCTTCGCCCTGAGGGTGAGCGGTGTCCGGGGGATAACGGCGCGCTGCGCGCGAGGGGCGAGGCCGCGCTGCGCGCGACTGACTTCCCGCGACCTTGGCGGGGCGTGTTCATGGTTGGGCCGCGGGGGCTTCGCCCTGGGAGGGTCAAGTCCCTGGTGGTGGTGTAGCGCTCGGTGATCCTTGGTGGGTTAGGCGCTGAGTTCGAGCATGGGTTCTGTGTTGCTCATCTTGTGTTCGGGGTTGGTGGTCGGGGTGTGGCGGCTGCGGGCGAGGGTGTCGAGGC
>DASXYG010000060.1:0-4694 GCA_036502625.1 Streptosporangiaceae bacterium | reverse complement strand
TCCTCCCCTTCTACGAACCCCTCGACACCCCCCACTAACCCCTCCACCAAACACACCACCCCACAGCCCCACCGTCCCCGCCCCCACCTCCACGCCGCCCCACCTCAGCCCCCCATAGCCGTAACCAGGCGGCGTATCCGGACCGCAGCCGAGTCGAGGCGGAGGAGACGCCCGCCCCACCTCAGCACCCCGCAGCCGACGCCGAGCGACGCATCCGAACCCATAACCGAGCTGGAGGAGGGGACGCCCGCCCCATCTCAGCACCCCGCAGCCGTAGCCAGGCGATGCGTCGTTGGGGCGGGGGACGCCCGCCCCCGACCCAGCGCCCCATAGCCGACGCCAGGCAATGCGCCCGCACCCGTAACCCAGTTCGGGGTGGGCGACGCCCGCCCCGACTCAGTGCCCCATAGCCGCAACCAGGCGGCACGCCGTACCCGTAACCGAGCTGGGGGTGGCGGACGCCCGCCCCAGCCCAGCGCGCCGCAGCCGCAGCCGTAGCCGTAGCCAGGTGATGCGTCGTTAGGGTCGGGGACAGCCACCCCCGACCCAGTGCCCCATAGTCGACGCCAGGCGATGCGCCCGCACCCGTAACCCAGTCGGGATAAGGGAACGCCCCGCCCCGGCCTAGCACCCCGCAGCCGACGCCAGCCAGTGCGCACCCGTAACCCGAGCTGGAGTGAGGGACGCCCGCCCGATCTCCGTACCCCGTGCCGTCGCAAGGCGACGCATCCGGACCCCAAGCCGAGTTGGGGGACGCCCGCCCTGCCTCAGTAGCCCCAAAGCCGACGCCAGGCGGTACGTCCGGACCGGTAGCCGAGTTGGGTGAGGGGGGCAGCCGCCCCGACCCCAGTGCCCCGTCGCCGTCGCCATCCCCGTCGCCGTCGCCATCCCCGTCGCCATCGCCATCGCCATCGCCATCGCCGGGCAGTGTGTCGGTACCCGTAGCGGAATTGGAGTGGGGCAACGGCCACCCCACCTCAGTGCCCTATAGCCGCAGCCAGGCGGTGCGTCCGTACCCGCCCCGGCCCTGCGCCCCCGCAGCCGACGCCAGGCGATACGTCCGGACCGGTGGCCGAGTTGGGGTTGGGGGGACGCCCGCCCCGGCCCCGTGCCCCATAACCGTCGCTAGGCAGTGCATCCGTACCCGTACCCGAGTTGGGGACGGCGGCCTCAGCTCAGTGCCCCTAGCCGTCGCCAGGCGGTGCGTCCGGACCGGTAGCCGAGTTGGAATGGGGGACGGCCACCCCGGCTCAGTGCCCCTAGCCATCGCCAGGCGGTGCGTCCGTACCCCTAGCCGAGTCGGGTGGAGGCGCCAGCCGCACCAGCTCAGTGCCCCGTGGCCGCCTGGGCGAGCTCGATCAGCGTGTGCAGATCGGTGGTGGCCTCCAGTGTCGCCGCCGCGGAGATCACCAGCGTGCCCACCGCGGCGAGCGCCGCCAGCCCGCGTACGCGCCCGGCCCCGCCGGACACCGGGGACATCAGCGCCATGATCCGCCGCGGCACCGGACCCGTGGTGACGCCGAGCAGCGGCGCGGGCGCGGGCGGGGCGTTCCGCGCGGCGAGCGCCGCCTTCGCGATGGCGCGCGCCGTGGCGCCCCGGTCGCCGATCTCGCGCGCCGCCGCCTCGTCGGCCCGCCGCTCCACGGCGTACGCCACAGCGGTGTGCAGCGGCCGCAGCAGCGGGTTGACCATGGCGGCGATCCGCGCGGCCGTGGTGACCAGGTGGTGCCGCCCGGCCAGGTGGGCGCGCTCGTGCGCGAGCAGCGCCCGCTGCTCGCGCGGCCCGAGCGCGGACAGCATCCCGGTGGACACGATCACGTGCGCCGGACGCCCGGGCAGCGCGTACGCCACCGGCACGTCGTCGGGCAGCACGACCAGCTCGCAGTCGTCGGCCACGCCGCGCAACGCCGTCCGGTTGCGGGCGAGCGCCTTCACATACCGCAGCACGACGCGGCCGACCGCCACGACCGCGGCCACGATCACCAGCAAGCCGAGCACCGCGATGAACGACGCCCCGGGATCGAGCGCGTGCCGCAACTCCCCGATCGACCAGTGGCCGAGCCGCGCGACCACCGGCACCTGCGCGGCCCCGGCGAGGACGACCAGCCCCACGGCGACCGCGCTGCACAGGGCCAGGACAACGGCGGCCACGGTGAGCAGCCACACCGCGGCGCGCGGCGGCAGCCGCTGCGCCATGACCGGCGCGAACGGCGCCATGAGCAGCGGCAGGATCAGCGGGAGGTAGACGGCGATCCGCATCGCGCTACCCGCCTTGCTCCAGCAGGCGCCGCAGCACCCGCTCGTCGGCGTTCGACAGGTTCGACACGAACTGCGCGAGCACGGCGTCGCGGTCGTCCTCGGAGTCGAGCACCTGGCGCATGCGCCGCGCGGCGAGCCCCGGCTCGTCGGTCACCGGTTCGTACGCGTACGCACGGCCGCTGCGGGCGCGGTCGAGCACCTGCTTGTCGTGCAGGCGCGACAGGATTGTCACGACCGTCGTGTACGCGAGGTCGCTGTCGAGCCGCCGCTGCACGTCGACCGCCGTCAGCGGTTCGCCGGCGGTCCACAGCAAGGCGAGGATCTCGGCCTCGAGCTCGCCGGGCCCACGCCGCGCGCGGTCTCCGCCGTTTCCGGCCACCGTGTACACCCCCATGAGCTTTCACGCGTCGATCAACCGTCTTGATCGACATCTTGATGAGCCGCGTCCAGTCTGCCACCACCGGAGCCAACCCGTACAAAGTTATCCACAGACCCCTGACCAGCGAGAATCGCGCGCTCAACCAGGACCATCTACACTAACGTAGAACTTCTACAAGACAGTAGAAGCCTGCTCGCCCTCCGGCTTCCCTGGCCGGGGGGCGGCGCACCCCGGCTGAACAGGACGCGCATGGCACGTATGCCCCGGCTCCACGACGTACGCGCACACGTCAGCGGCTACCTGCAAGCCATCGTCCGCAACGCCGTCCCGAGGAAGGGAACCGTGGAGACCGACGACACCGCGGACCGCTTCGACGGCCCGCCCACCATCGAGGACCTGGAGATGGCCGGGGCGACCTGGCATCCCCTCGACGACGACGAGGACAGCGGCCTGGAGATCGCCCGTGACAACGGCTACATCGCGCTGCGCGACCCGTCCACGCCCGACCGTCCGGTGCACATCATCGCCGAATCCGAATGGGAGGCAATGGTCGAAGGCGACGACGAGTTCCCCGACGACGCCGACCGCCCCGAGGCCGGAGACTGGACCGACTGACCGCGTACCACAGGATGATCATTCGCGCATCGCCGTCGGGCCGTGTTCCCCGTACGGAATTCTCATATGGTGTCGCATAGCCACCGCGAGTGGCGTAGCTTTACCGATGGGCCAGGGGGGTTCTTGGCCTCTTGGGTCCAGACCTCGCGCCCAGGTTGATTTTTCGCGGGTGGGAAACCGGGTGGGGACCTATGGAATGTTGGGCTTCGTTGAGTTTGTCCGATGGGCGGCCGATCATCGCGATCGGCGGCGCCCTCGACCTTTCGACCGCACCACCGATCCGGCGAATGCTGAGTTCCGTGATCGACGAGATCGGCCCTGATCACCCGAGCCTGGTCCTCGACCTGCGTCGGCTCGAATTCATGGACACCAGCGGCCTCGCCCTGCTCATCCACGCGAGACGGTCTGCCCGCGAACGCGGCGGCACCGTCGTCCTCGTAGGCGTAGTCCCCCGAGTCCGCCGAGTGCTGGCAAAAACCAACCTCTTGAGCCTGTTCACCGTCTACACAGAACTCACCGAAGCCACCGGCTCCTAGCCCGACCCGGCTCACGTCGCGCTTCACGACGCCCAAGCAGCCTCACGCCACCGCTTCACGACGCCCGAGCAACCTCGCGCCACCACTTCATGCTCCCCGGGCCGACCCACGTCACCGGCTCACGCCCCGCCAAGCCGCCCCACGTCGCCGCCGCTCACCACCGCGACGGCCACGTCCCGCAGCCGCAGGTTGCGATTGCGCGCGTACGCCCGCATCCCCGCGAACGCCGCATCCGCCGATAGCCCTTCCCGCTCCGCCAGCACGCCTTTCGCCTGCTCAATGACGATCCGGCTCTCCAGCCCGCGCCGCAACTGCGCCGCGAGCTCCTCCTGATCGTGAACCCGCCGCCGCCGTAGCAACCCAACGGTCGCCACGTCAGCAAGCGCCTGCACGACCGCACTGTCGTCAGCGTCAGCCCCACGCGCCCCCACGACGCCCGCCCCGCCGGCCGAACCGGCCACGCCACGCGCCCGTACGAACAGGCTCACCGCCCCGATCGTCGACTCCCGCAGCCGCATCGGCCGCGCCTCGACCGAGCCGAACCCGGCCGCCCGCGCCATCTCCGCGAACCGCGGCCACCGCACCCCCGAGACGAGCGCCACCGGCCCCACGGCCCTCCCCGTACGGAAACAGTCCCGCCCAGGCCCGTCCCCGTACGCCATCTCGAACTCCTCGAGCCGCTCCGCCGCCACCGAAGACGCCGCCACAACCCCGCCCCGCCCCCGCCGATCAACAACCAGCGACCCGACCGCATCAACCGCGGTCGATTCGACACACCGAACACTCAACCGCCGCAAATAATCCCCGATATCAAAATCCCCGCCAAGCGTATCGGCCATTTCCACGAACGCCGCGCCCAACTCCCTCCCATGCACCACCACAACCACCTCCAACGCCCCCCGAAC
>DASXYG010000059.1:0-77359 GCA_036502625.1 Streptosporangiaceae bacterium | reverse complement strand
TCCGATCACTTCCACAGAGATCTCCTACCAACTCTTGTTGCGCTTTACGAGGGAGCCCGGAGCGCAGAGCGAGTTGCTCTAAGGATAAACCAGCCGCTGGCGAGGTGCGTGACCCTACTCGCAGAACTATCCCAGCTTGGCCTCATCAACGACCGACTATACCTGACGGACGAGGGATGGGCCGAACTGACCTCCAAAAAAACCTCGCCTCTGGAGCGATTCATGTTGAACGGGTCACGCGCACCGTACTATCCTCAAGCTCTGAGGAGAGTCGATGATATCTAGTGCTGTCCGGTGCCGCGAGTATCGGCAACGATGGTCCCGGCGTCGCCAGGGCCAGGCATATGACGTTGTCATGTGCTGCGGACAATCCATGGAACCGCGTGGTCCAAAGCTCGAGCCTACCTGCGTGCGCCTTGGGACTCGACCTTTGGACCTCGATACGCGGAACAGGAGCATCAAAGGTAGATGATCACCGACTCTCCTCATCTATATATCAGGCAGGGAATTGCTAGAAATCGGCCAATAGAACTGCTAGAGAATGCAGTAGAGCACGCTTATAGACCAGAATCGAACGGCCTCCAGGCAGTACTTTCCTTGAATCACCTCGCACATCTCACTGGCGCAAGCCACCAATATCTTCGAGGCATTGTTTCCAGGAGAACTGATCCATATAGAGATTTCCGTGTCCATGGACGACGGAGAATCTCGGCACCTGATCCAGCTCTTCAACTGGTGCAAAGATGGATCCTTGACAATATCCTCGCCGCCGTCCCCTGTGACGCTGCGAGTTTTGCGTACGAGAGAAACAAGTCGATTGTCGGCTGCGCCCAGCGCCACCTATCTGCAACATGGATCATAAAGACCGATTTTCATGAATTTTTTGCCAGCATCGACGAAAGTTCGGTATATAGGGTATTTCTAAGTCTTGGTTATAGCCGACTAATCTCATTCGAGCTCGCACGAATCTGCACGCGGCCCGGCATCGGCGCTAAGCACAAAAATATCGCAGTTTCGAAAGAGTCGCGCTCACGTTACCAGCGTATTCCAGATTACGTACACGCAGAGCGACTTGGATACCTTCCCCAAGGTGCACCAACCAGCGGCGCATTGTCGAACCTGGCGATACGCGAGCTGGATAAAGTCGTATCGCGAATAGCGCGTAGTTCGCATCTCGTGTACACGAGATATGCGGACGACCTAACGTTCTCCACGAGCTCAAAATTTTCGCGCGCTCAAGCTCAAGATCTTATCGGCGTATTGGGTACCGAGTTTCATAAGAGAGGATTTCTAATTCATCAAAGAAAGACGAGAGTGGTACCGCCTGGCTCACGGAAGATCGTACTCGGCCTTCTGGTAGACGGCGACAAGGTTCGCCTGCTTCCAGAATTCCGACGGCGCCTAGAAAACGACGTCCGCGGCGTAGAGAAGTTCGGTCTATCCGCGCACGTAGCGCATCGTGGATATGCATCAATGAGAGGCTTCATCAATCACGTTCATGGAGCTCTCGCTTTTTCGTATGGCGTTGATGCAGAGTGGGCTGGGAATCTATGGGGCAGGTGGTCTCGCGTGCTCGAATAATGGACGAACGTCGCCTAAGATCATCCTCAACTGTTTCAGGTTAATTCGGTTTTGACCCGTCACCTGCGGGCACTCTTCATCGCCGTCGATACGGGCCGCCTACCTGGGTCAACGATCGAGGCCAAGCCACGCGGCGAAGCGGGTTAGCTCGTCGGAGCCTCTGCTTCCCTGGGCTACGGCCAGGACTGTTTCGCGGACCATGGGGTGGTGGCGGGTTTGTTGGGGGGGCTATGCGGCGGGCTTGTTGGAGGGCGCGCATGGTGGCGGGGTGGTCGCCGTGGAGGAGGTAGCCGCGGGCCAGGTCGATGTAGTGGTGGCCTCGGCGGACCGTTGGGACGGTTGGGCTTAGGTGGGCGGATCGGCCTCGCTTTGCCGCCTCGGTGCCCTCCTCTAGCTCTACCGCCACGGATACTTCGTGCTGGGTGACGTTGTTCGGACCGAAGGCTAGGCCGTAGTCGTCGCGGTGGGTGCGCATGATGGTGGCGGCCTCGCGGGCGGCGCCCAGGTGGTCCCAGGCGCGGCGGCACCATTCCTGGCCTTCGGTCTTGGCGGCTCGGGCGGAGACGACCGCCGAGCGGAGGCGCATGGAGCCGTACAGGGACAGGGCCGGCGGGGTCATGTGGGGGTCGCGGGTCTCCGCCGAGCTCCTGGCGGGTGCATCAGGGCCAGGGCGGCTCGGTAGGTGGTCGCGGCCATCATCGAGGAGAAGCGCTGCCAGCGGACGCGGTAGACGCGGAGGGGGTCGTCGCACCGCTGGGATGCCTGCTCGATGCGGTCGATCACGCGGTCGCGGAGGTCCAGGTAGCCGCAGGTTCGCGATGGTGGAGGCGCCGCCGGACGCCTCGGCGACGAGGGCGTACAGACGGGGGCAGTCGACCGCCGGGGCTATATGGACGGCTATCGAGAGTTCGTCGAACAGGTGGGAAGCGTCTCGCCGATGGCGACGTGGTTCACAGGCCATGGCAGGCATGTTGGAGGGCACGGATGGCGCCTGGGTGGTCGGCGGTCGCGGCCCCGAAACGCCTGCAAAAAAAATCGAGGGCTCGGATTCCAGTATTGGAATCCGAGCCCTTGACCTGCGGCTATCTAGTAGCGGGGGCAAGATTTGAACTTGCGACCTCTGGGTTATGAGCCCAGCGAGCTACCGAACTGCTCCACCCCGCGGCGACTTCCTTAAGGTTAGGGGATCTTGGGGTGGGGTGCAAATTGGGGGCGGCCGGGGTTAGCTCTTGGGTTTGTTGGCGGCGGCCGAGGCGTTGTCGAGGGCCTTCTTGAGGCGCTTCTGGGCGTCGCCGTAGGCCTTGAAGTCGCCCTTCTTGAGGGCGTCCTGGCTGTCGTTGTAGGCGTTGCTGGCGTCGTTGAGGTACTTCACGACGTCGGCGTTGACCGTCAGCTTGCCGCCGTTCTTGGTGGGCGGGGTGTTGCCGGTGTTGTCGTTGCCGGTCGTGTTGAAGACCTGGTTCAGGGCTTCCTGGAGGTTGGAGCCGATGCCGCCGCGGTCGCCGAACTGGACCATGACGTAGCGCAGGACGGGGAACGAGCCGGGGCCGGAGGCGGTGCTGCTGTAGACGGGCTCGACGTACAGCAGGCCGTCGCCGAAGGGCAGGGTCAGCAGGTTGCCCATCTCGGCCTTGACGCCCTGCTGGCGCAGCGGGAAGAGCTGGTTGCGGAACTCGGTCTCGAAGCTGTTCTGCACCTGGCCGGGCCCGTTGAACGCCTGGTTCCTCGGCAGCTCAAGAATGCGGATCTTGCCGTAGTCGGGCGAGTCGGGTGAGCTGTCGACCTGCATGTACGCCGCGAGGTTCTCCCGGCCGCGGGGGACGAACGTGGACGTCAGCGAGAACGTCGGGGTGTCGTCTCCTGGCATGTTCTTGTCGCCGGGGATCTTCGGCATCTTCAGCGTGACGCGGTACGGGGGCTCCGGCGCCTGGTCGCCCTTGGTCGGGTCGTCCGGGATCTGCCAGAAGTCCTGCCCGCCGTAGAACGACTGGGCGTCGCCGACGTGGTACTGCGCCAGGATCGAGCGCTGCACCTTGAAGAGGTCCTCGGGGTAGCGGACGTGCTTCATGAGGTCGACGTTGCTGGTGATCTTCGACTTCGGCTCGACCGTGTGCGGGAAGATCTTCATCCAGGTCTTCAGCACGGGGTCGGTCTTGTCCCACTGGTAGAGGTGGACGGTGCCGTCGTAGGCGTCGACCGTGGCCTTCACGGAGTTGCGGATGTAGTTGATCTGCTTGCCGGACTGCTGGACGATCCGCCCGGACGTCTCCGTGTTGGTGTCGCGCGTGGCCGCGCCGAAGTTGATGGGCTGGGAGTACGGGTAGCCGTTGGACGTGGTGTAGCCGTCGAGCACCCAGACCATCCGCTTGTTCACGATCGCGGGGTAGGCGTTGCCGTCGACGTCGAGGAACGGGGCGGCCTTCTGCACGCGGTCGCGGGGGGTGCGGTTGTAGAGGATCTTGGACTTGTCGTTGATCGCGCCGGACAGCAGGATGTTGCGGTCCCTGAACTGCACGGCGTAGAGCAGCCGGTTGAAGAACGAGCCGATCGACACGCCGTCCTTGCCGGTGTAGGTGTTGTTCTTCTGGCCGGAGCCGGTGGTGCTGTCGTCCGGGTAGTCGAACTCGCGGTTGCGGCCGCCCTTGGGGCCGCCGACGATCACGTAGTTGTTCGTCTCCGCGCCGAAGTAGACCCGGGGTTCGTACTGGCCGAGCGCGCCGGTGGGCGGGATGTTCTTCTCGACGTAGTCGGGCGTGCCGTTGGAGGCGGTCTCGTTGCCGCGTGCGGCGACGAACCCGAAGCCGTGGGTGTAGACGAGGTGCTCGTTGATCCAGTTGTTCTGCTGCGGGGGCGGCCCGGACAGCTCGCGCGCGGACACCACCATGTCGAGCGTGGCCTGGTTGGTGCCGAGCGGGTAGCGGTCGATGTAGAGCGAGTCGGGGAAGCTGTAGAAGCTGCGGATCTGCTGGTTCTGCTGGAACGTCGGCGACACGACGTTCGGGTCGAGCAGCCGCACGCTCGGGATCGTGCTCGCCTCCTGCGAGAGCTGCGACACCGTCGGCTGTTTGGTCGCGTTGTACTCACCGATGGCGGTGTTGCCGACGTTGTACGCATTGCGTGTCGCGGCGATGTTGCGCTGGATGTACGGCGCTTCCTTGTCGGCCTCGTTGGGCTTGACCTGGAACTGCTGGATCAGCGCGGGGTAGACGCCGCCGATGAGGATCGCGGAGAGCACCAGCAGGCCGAGGCCCACGCCGGGCAGCATGCCGCCGCGCCGGAACACATTGCCGAAGAACAGCACGGCGCAGATCACCGCGATGATCATCAGGATCGTCTTGGCGGGGAGCACGGCGTTGACGTCGGTGAACGACGGGCCGGCGACCTTGCCGCGGTCGGAGAACGCGAGGCCGTAGCGGTCGAGGTAGTACGCGACGGCCTTCAGCAGCACGAAGATGCCGAGCAGGACCGACATGTGCGCCCACGCGCCGGGCGAGACGCGCGAGCCCTTCGGGGCCTGGAGGCGGATGCCGCCGTAGAGGTAGTGCGTGATGGCGGCGGCGATGAACGCGAGCACGATCGCGGTGAACGCCAGCGACAGGATGCCCCGCAGCATGGGGTACGTGAACGTGAAGAACGAGACGTCCATGTGGAACTGCGGGTCTTTCACACCGAAGGACGTTCGGTGGGTGAACAGCAGCCATTCGCGCCACATGCCGGACGCCGACGAGCCGTTGAACAGCAGGAGCAGGATCGTCAGCACGATCAGCACGAGCCTGCGGTACGGGTCGATGGCCGCGCGGTAGCGCTCGAGGACCTGCTCGCCGCCGATCGGCCGGAACGGCGGGCGCATGCGGAACGCCAGATAGACGTTGAGGCTGACGGCCAGGGCGATGATCAGGCCGCCGATGACGAACAAGGCGATCTTCGTCCAGATCTGCGTCGTGTAGACCGAGGCGAAGTGGATGGAGCGGTACCAGAGGTAGTCGGTCCAGAGACCGGAGAAGATCACGCCGAGGATCACGAGCAGGATGATCGTTACGATCACCGAGAGCAGCACCCGTGGACGTCGGGTCGTTCGTCCTGGCCGCCGCGGCACGCGGAACGTCACGGCCTCTCCCTACTCGTGTGTTGATGTCGTGGGCAGGCTTGTACGCCGGCGCCCGGCGCGCACCGCCAAGGGAGACCGACGGCCGGCCGGAACGCCTGTGGAGGCAACTTACCGGGATTCGGACAAGTTCCCGAGACGGCTGGCCGTCGTGATCCTCGCTCACGGTAGCGACGGTCGCTACATGGCGGTATGAACCTAGCGCGGATCAACAGCGGCCCGCCAACGGCTATCCACAGGCGGGGACATTTCCCTTGCCGGTGCGCAGCGCCGCGAGGGCCTGGACGGCGTCGTGCAGCGTGTCGATCTTGACGAGCCGCAGGCCGTCGGGGCGCGCGGCCATGGCGTCCTTGCAGTTGTCCTTCGGGGTGAGGAAGATCGTCGCCCCGGCGTCGCGCGCGCCGACGAGCTTCTGCTGGATGCCGCCGATCGGGCTGACCTCGCCGTCCGGACTGATCTCGCCGGTGCCGGCGATGAACTTCCCGCCGGTGAGCTCGCCCGGCGTGAGCTTGTCGATCATGCCGAGCGCGAACATCGTGCCGGCGCTCGGACCCCCGATGTCGCCGACGCTGACCTGCACCTTGAACGGGAACTGGAACTTCTTCCCCACGGCGATGCCGATCATCGCCTTGTTCTGCTCGCCCTTCGCGGTCGTCAGCGTGACGTCGGCCGACTTGCCGGACCGCTGGTACGTGATCTTGACGGGCTTCCCGGGTGCGCGGCCGGAGATCAGGGCGGCGGCCTTGTCGGGGTCGGTCACCTTCGTCCCGTCGACCGCCTGGATGAAGTCGCCGGACCGCAGCTTGCCGTTGGCCGGCATGCCCTTCGTGGTGCCGCTGACCACGACCACCGTGGAGTAGGGGATCTTCAGCTCGGTCAGCGCGGCCGCCGTCGCCGCCTCCTGCGAGCCGGTCATCTGCGCGGCGTTCTCCTGGTCGACCTGCTTCTGCGACTCGTCAGGCGGGAACAGCGCCTCCTGCGGCACCACCGCGGCGTGCGGGTCGAACCAGGCGCGCAACGCGGTGAAGAGGTCGAGCCGGGCGTCGGGGCCGCCCTGGTACGTAACGGTCGTGAGGTTCAGATGGCCGGTCGTGGAGTACGTCCGGTGGCCGTTGATCTGGATCAGCGGCTTGCCGTCCTGCTGGCCAAGGGTGTTGGCGGTCGGGCCCGGCGACAGGATGACGTACGGCACGGGCATGACGGCGCCTACGACACCGAGGACCAGAACGAGCAGGCCCGCGACCAGCAGGGTGAGCGACCGGCGTGACATGGGGGGCAGCCTAGTCGTCCGCGGAGGTGTTTCCATCCGCGATCATTCGCCGCCGTGTGTCGGCGGACGGCGGGTCTGCTGCTCCAGGGCACTGCGGAACTGCTGGAACTCGCGGACGGAGCGCCGGGCGCCGTCGGCGCGCCGCGGCCGGTTCACCAGGTACGCCACAAGGACGGCGATCAGCGTCGCGCCGATCGGGATCGCCCACCACGCCAGGACCGACATGCCCCCTCCACATTCGCCGGTCCCAGCGTAACGCCGCTACAGGCCGACCCACTCGGCGTCGCCGTCGGTGAACGCCTGGTGCTTCCAGATGGGCACCTGCGCCTTGAGGTCGTCGATGAGCCGGCGGCAGGCGGCGAACGCCTCCGCGCGGTGCGGGCTCGCGACGGCGACGACGACCGCGATGTCGCCGATCTGGAGGTCGCCGACGCGGTGGACGGCGGCGAGCGCGGTGGCGCCGCAGTCGGCGGCGACCTTCTCCGCGACGCGGCGCAGCTCCGTCTCCGCGCCGGGGTGCGCGGAGTACGACAGGCCGGTCACGCCGCGGCCGTGGTCCTGCTCGCGCACCGTGCCGACGAACAGCGCGGTGCCGCCCGCGGCGGGGTCCGACACGGCGGCCAGGACCTCGTCGACGGACAATGGGGTGTCGCGCAATCCGATCAGCCGAATCTCATCCACCCCACTGACGGTACCGACACTTCGGGGTCCCCGGCCATCGTGCCCCGGCCCGGCCGCGGATCCACGTCAACCGGCGCGGGCTACGTACGGCGCCGCCGCCGGGCGCGGCGGACGATCGCGGCCGTGCCGATGACGGCGACGGTGGCCCCCGCGGCGGTGAGCGTGGCCTCCTTGCGCCCCAGGTGGCGACCGAGCGCGGCGTGCCGCCCGGCGCTCTCGTCCAGCATGGCGCGCAGCGCGCCGGGGTTGTCGTACGCCGGACGCCACCCCGCCTCGCGCAGCCGTACGGCGTCGACGACCCAGGGGTAGACGACGTAGTGCAGGTCGGTGGCGGGCGCGGGGGTGACGCCGATGCGGTGCAGCCGCTGTGCCGTGCTGAACGTCACCGTGGCGGGCAGGTCGAAGCCGCGCTTCCCGGTGATCTCCTCGACGGCCTCCTGGTCGAGCCAGCCGTCGCAGCCGACCGCCAGTACGCCCTCCACCTCGCCGAGCGCGGCCAGTTCCAGCGCGCTGACCAGGTCGTCGATGTGGCAGAACTGCCAGCGCGGCGCGCAGCCCTTGGCGGTGAGCAGCCGCGGCGCCTCGAAATGGCGGGTGATGACGGTGTCGACGCCGGGTCCGACCAGCGCGGCGGGGCGCAGCACGGACACCGAGACGCCCGGGTGCACGGCGGACGCGCGCTCCGCGAGCTGCTCGATCTCCAGGAAGTCGCCGACGATTCCGGCGTCCGGCTCGGCGCCGACCGGGGTGTCCTCGGCGAGCGGCACCGGGTTGTCCGGGCTCGCGCCGTAGACCATGGCCGTGGAGACGAGGACGACGCGCGCCACGCGTTCGGCCGCGGCGGCGGTCAGTACGGTCTGCGCGCCCCGCACGTTGTACGCGCGGCGGTCCGTGGGGTCGGCGTCGAGAGAGATGTCGAGGTCGAGGTGGACGACCACGTCGACGCCCGCGAGCCGCCCGGCCAGCGCAGGGTCGCGTACGTCGACGACCCGCCAGGTGACGTCGGTCGCGTCGCCGCGGTGGTCGTCGATCGCGACGGTCTTGGCGAAAGCCGTGCTCTCCGCGAGCCGCGTGACCAGTGCGCGCCCCATGCCCCGCGCCGCGCCCGTCACGGCGACCACCGGCCCGGCGCTGCGCCGAGCGCGAACCCGCCCGCTACCAGTACTCACCCCGCGCGGCTCCCGACTAACGTGAACGATATGACCACACCATCCTGCCCGAGGCCACATGGCGCCACTCACGGACCCACGTGCCCGTACGGCGGGATCACCGGTCGCCGCGGGGCACAACGAGAGTGCTGAGAACGTTGTTCTCCCAGACCGTCCTCGCTCGACAAGACCGGGCGAGCAGCCGACGAAGGCAGGAATCGTGAGTGATGTTCCCTTCGGCTTCAACCGGCCGAACGACCCGGACGACTCCGGCGGCGGCAGCGGCAAGGGCGGCAGCGGCGGGCCGGGCGGCGACCAGCCGGACAACCCGTTCGGGTTCGGCGACCAGCAGCAGTTCGCCGACATGCTGCGCCAGTTCGCCGACATGATGTCGGCGCCGCAGTCCGCCGGGCCCGTCAACTGGGACCTCGCCAAGAACCTCGCGCGCCACGCGGTGGCCTCCGAGGGCGACCCGAGCGTGAACGCGGTCGACAAGGCGGCCGTCGGCGAGGCCATGCGCCTGGCCGACCTGTGGCTCGACGACGTGACGACGTTCCCGTCCGGTGTGCGCAATGTCGCGGCGTGGAGCCGGTCGGAGTGGATCGAGAACACCTTGCCCGTGTGGTCGCAGCTCTGCGATCCGATCGCGGCGCGCGCCGTCGAGTCGATGGGCTCGATCGTGCCCGAGGAGATGCAGGCCATGACCGGCCCGCTCATCGGCATGGTCAAGCAGATGGGCGGCATGATGGTCGGCCAGCAGACCGGCCAGGCGATCGGCGCGCTCGCCCGCGAGGTCGTCGGCTCCACCGACGTCGGCCTGCCGCTGGGCCCGGCCGGCACCGCCGCGCTGCTGCCCCGGAACGTGGCCGCGTTCGGCGAGGGCCTGGGCATCCCGGACGACCAGGTACGCCTCTACCTCGCGATCCGCGAGGCCGCGCACCACCGGCTGTTCCAGCACGTCCCGTGGCTGCGCCAGCACCTGCTGACCGCCGTGGAGGACTTCGCGCGCGGCATCACCGTTGACATGTCGAAGCTGGAGGAGTCGCTGGGAGAGCTCGACCTCTCCGAGCCGGAGAAGATCCAGGAGGCGCTGTCCGGCGGCGCGCTGCTCCAGCCGGAGGAGACGCCGCAGCAGCGCGCCGCGCTGGCCCGGCTGGAGACGGCGCTCGCGCTGGTCGAGGGATGGGTCGCCACGGTGACCGACGCCGCGAGCGCGGGCCGCCTGCCCGGCGCCGACGCGCTCGCCGAGGCCGTACGCCGCCGCCGCGCGACCGGCGGCCCCGCCGAGCGTACGTTCGCGACGCTCGTCGGCCTGGAGCTGCGGCCGCGGCGGCTGCGCGAGGCGGCGGCGCTGTGGGAGAAGCTGGCCGAGGCCCGCGAGATCTCCGGCCGCGACGCCCTCTGGGACCACCCGGACCTCCTGCCCGGCGCCGACGACCTCGACGACCCGGACGCCTTCGTGCGCGGCGACGGCTCCGACGCGCTCGACATCGACATCTCCGAGCTGACCGGCGAGAACGGCACGGACGACGACACCGGCGACGGCGACGGCGACGACCGGCCGCACCCGAGTTCGTGAAGGAGGGCACGACCCACGTGGGGCTGCACGACGACGCCGTGGACGTACTCCAGGCCTGGCCGCCCGACGACGACCTGCGCGGCGTCTTCCTCGACCACCTCGGCGCGCACACCGACGCCATGTACCGCGAATGCCTCCCCGGCCACGTGACCGCGAGCGCCGTCGTCCTCGACTCCTCCGGTGATCGCGTCCTGCTCACGCTGCACGGCAAGCTGAACATGTGGCTGCAGACCGGCGGCCACTGCGAACCCGGCGACGCCACGGTCGCGGGCGCGGCGCTGCGCGAGGCCACCGAGGAGTCCGGCATCGGCGGGCTGACGCTGCTCGGCGACGCCCCGGTGCTCCTCGACCGGCACTGGGTGCCGTGCAACGGCGGCGCCTGGCACTACGACGTGCAGTACGCCGCGGTCGCGCCGCCCGGCGCGCGCGCCGCGATCAGCGACGAGTCCGCCGACCTGCGCTGGTTCCCGGTGGACGCGCTGCCGGAGTCCGCCGACGCGTCCGTGCGCCGCCTCGTCGCGCGGTCCGCGCCGCTGGCCGGAACCGCTTCGGGCGGCCCGCGGTGACCGAGGCCGCGGACACCGAGCCGCAGGAGTGGGTGCTGCCGCTGGTCGTGCGCATCGAGCGCGGCGACCCCCCGTCCCGTACGGACGCCCTTGAGGCCGCGGCCGTCGCCGTGCTGACGCTGCTCGACGACCCGCGCGCGACGTCCGGTGAGTGGGCCCCCGCGGTACGCGCCTGGCAGGACGCGCACATCAGGAAGGTGGTCAGGCGGGCGCGCGGCGCCCCGTGGCGTACGGCATCGGAGCTGCCCGGCATCACGGTGGCGCGCGGCGGCGCCGAGGTGCGCGTCTACCCGCCGATCCCGCTCGACGGCTGGCCGCGCGAGCTGGCGAAGCTCCAGGTGGGCGGCACCGAGCTGGACGACCCCGAGCCCCCGGCCGCGCCGCCGCCCGGCATGCCGGTGCTGTGGCTGAACCCCGGGGTGGAGATGTCGGCCGGCAAGGAGATGGCCCAGGTCGGCCACGGCGCCCAGCTCGCCTGGTGGTCGATGGACGACGCGCGGCGCAAGGAGTGGGCCGCCGCCGGGTTCCCGCTGGCCGTACGTCTCGCCGCCGCCGACGCGTGGCCGGAGCTGGCGGCGAGCGGCCGGCCGGTCGTCCAGGACGGCGGCTTCACCGAGATCGCCCCGGGCACCTGCACGGTCGTGGCCGACGTACCGGCCGACCCGGCGTCCTGGCCGCGCACCGAGGCCCCCGGATAACCGTGGCCCGCGACCGCGACGTCGCCGCGTTCGACCGCCGCGCCCGTACGTACGAAACGGGGCTCCTCGGCCGCCTGCACCACGACATCGCCGACCGCACGGTGGCCACCGCGCTGGCCGCGATGCCCGCGCCGGGCCGCGTCCTCGACGTCGGCTGCGGCACGGGCCTCGCGCTGCGGCTGCTGGCCGCCCGGCTTCCCGACGCGCGCACGCTCGTCGGCGTCGACGCCGCGCCGGCCATGGTGGAGGTGGCCCGTGAACGCACCGCGGGCGACGCGCGCGTACGGATCGCGCACGGCACCGCCGAGGACCTCCCCGTCGAGCCGGGCGCGTTCGACCTCGTCGTCAGCGTCACGTCGTTCGACCACTGGACGGACCAGCCCGCCGGGCTGCGCGCCTGCCGCCGCGCGCTCGCGCCCGGCGGCGTGTTCGTGCTCACCGACCTGTTCTCGCCGCTGCTCGCCCCCACGATGCTGGCCGGGCGCCGCGGCCGCGCCCGGACGATCCCGGCCGGAACGCGGCTGCTCCGCCGAGCCGGATTCAGTCGACTGAGCTGGCACCGTTCGGTGCTGCTGAAGACCGTGGTCGCGCGGGTGTAGACCGGTTCAGCCCGCGGACAGCAGCGCGCGGGTGCTGGGCCAGCCCTCAAGGCCGGGGTCGAGGCGGGCGATGTCGGCCAGGGTGCGCAGCCGGTGCCAGCCGGGGCCGGTGGCCACGGACCTGCGGGCGGGCGCGGCGGCGTGCAGCTTCTCGTACGCGTCGGGCGCGTCGAGGTCCAGGCCGGTGATCCAGTCGGCGAGCGGCAGGTGGGCGGCCACCGCGACCAGGCCGCCGTCCTCAGCGGGGCAGACGGCGATGTCGGCGTGGCCGAGGGGGCGGAACAGCTTGCCGATGAGCAGCGGCGGGAGGTCGGGGGCGTCGGCGGCGATCAGCGCGGCCTGGTCGGCGCCGCGCTCGGCCAGCGCCGCGAACGCCGCGGCGGCCGGTGTCGGGTCCGCGCCGACGCCGATGACGGGGGTGCCGGGCCAGGTGAGCTCGGCGACGCCGGGCTGGCCGGGCGGGCTGAGCACGACCGCGGCGGTGACAAGGTCGAGGCCGGCGGCCACCTCGTAGGTGTCCTCGATCACCGCGAGCCGGAACTCCTCGGCGTCGACACCGGGCGGCGCGGGCGCGGGCCGGTCGCGGACGAGGACGGCGACGTAGCGGGTCGCGCCGCTGCTGTTCGGCATGCCCGCACCGTACGCGCCCGCGGTCACTCGATGTCGAGGTGGGCCGCGGCGGCCACGCCCTCCAGGTAGCCGCGCGCGCGTTCCGTACGGGGGTAGCGGGCGACGAGCTGCCAGAAGTCCGGGCCGTGGCCGGGGACGATGAGGTGGGCGAGCTCGTGGACGAGGACGTAGTCGACGACCCAGGCCGGCATGCCGAACAGGCGGCGGGACAGGCGGATCGTGCCGTCGGCGGGGGTGCAGGAGCCCCACCGGCTGTTCTGGTTGCTCACCCATCTGACGCTCGAGGGGTCGGCCCGGTCGTCGAGATAGCGCGCGGACAGTTCACGCGCGCGGTGCTTCAGCTCCGCGTCTCCGGGGCGGCGCCGCTGGTCGCGGGCTGCCAGGCGCTCCAGCATGCGCGTCACCCACTGCTCCTCTTCCTCGGGTGAGAAGCGCGCGGGCATGAGTACGACGGTTTTGTCCCCGTCGCGGTAGGCGGATACGGTACGCCTCCGGCGGGAACTCCTCCGAACCTCGATGTCCTGCTTGGGGGGCACACTCGCACGGTAGCCGAACGTACCGGGTCCCCACAGGGGGTGCTCGTCGTCGCCGCAGGTAGATAGCCTGGAATTGGCCACGATCGGTCGTGGGCGATCCGCGCTCATCCCCTGTGCGCGCGCGGAACGCGCCGAACCCGGGGGTGGCCACTGTGATTCCCCACACACTGGTCTATCGTCGTTCCAGATCGCCCGCCTCGGCGGGCGATCGGCCGGTGGACCCGAGCCGTTTTGTGGAGTAAACGAGTACTTATGCCGGACAATGATGGCGCCAGCGACCTGCCCCGTCGCGCCGTGACGCGCACCGCGAAGCTCGCGGCCCTGCCGATCGGCTACGCCGGACGGACCGCCCTCGGCATCGGGAAACGGCTCGGCGGCCGGCCGGCGGAACTGGTCGCCTCGGAAATCCAGCAGCGTACGGCCACGCAGATCTTCAAGGTCCTCGGCGAGCTCAAGGGCGGGGCGATGAAGCTCGGCCAGGGGCTGTCGATCTTCGAGGCGGCGCTGCCGCCGGAGCTGGCCGCGCCGTACCGCGCCACGCTCACCCGCCTGCAGGAGGCCGCGCCGCCGCTGCCCGCCCGTGTCGTGCACGCCGCGCTGGCGGAGTCACTCGGCGCCGACTGGCGCGCCAGCTTCACCGAGTTCGACGACAAGCCGGCCGCGGCCGCGTCCATCGGGCAGGTGCACCGCGGCGTCTGGCACGACGGCCGTACGGTCGCGGTGAAGGTGCAGTACCCCGGGGCGGGGCGGGCGCTGATGAGCGACTTCACGCAGCTCGCCCGCATCGGCAGGCTGTTCGCGGTGCTGATGCCGGGGCTGGACGTCAAGCCGCTGATCGCGGAGCTGAAGGAGCGGGTCACCGAGGAGCTCGACTACGCCCTGGAGGCGGAGTCGCAGCAGGCGTTCGCCGACGCGTACGCCGGCGACCCGGACATCTACGTGCCGCCGGTGATCGCGACGTCCGAGGGCGTGCTGGTCAGCGAGTGGATGGACGGCACACCGCTGTCGAAGATCATCGCGTCGGGCACGGCCGAGCAGCGCAACCGCGCGGGGCTGCTGTTCACCCGGTTCCTGTTCTCCGGTCCGGAGCGCGCCGGGCTGCTGCACGCCGACCCGCATCCGGGGAACTTCCGGCTGCTGGATGACGGGCGGCTCGGCGTCATGGACTTCGGCGCGACGGACCACCTGCCGGACGGGCTGCCGCCGTCGCTGGGCCGGCTGCTGCGGATCACGCTGAGCGGCGACGCGGAGACGGTCGAGAAGGGGCTGCGCGCGGAGAACTTCCTGCGCGAGGGCGTGGAGGTCGATCCGCAGTCGCTGATCGACTACATGCTGCCGATGACGGAGCCGATCAGCACCCCGACGTTCCGCTACAGCCGGGAGTGGCTGCGGCGCGAGGCGGCGCGGGTGACCGATCTGAAGCCGTCCAACATCGGCCGCATGGTGAACGTCCCGCCGTCGTACATGCTGATCCACCGGGTGTGGCTGGCGGGCACGGGTGTGCTGTGCCAGTTGGAGGCGGAGGCGCCGTTCCGCGGCGAGATGGTGCGGTGGCTGCCGGGGTTCGCCGACGAGGACGAGACCGCGTCCGGCTGAGGTCTCCGGGTACGGGAACGCCCCGGGGCCGGTGGCCCCGGGGCGTTTTTCACGCGGTCGGTCAGAGCGTGTTGAGGCGGCGCAGGCGTGCGGTCGCGCGCTCTACCCGGCGGTGGGCGCGGCGGATCGCGATGAGGCGTCGGGCGACGCGTTCCTGTTCCGCTTCGGCGAGCCGTTCCTGTATTCGGGCCCGCGCGATTTGTTCGTTGATCAACATGAGCGTGCGGCTCCTCGGTTCGGTCGTACGGTGCGTCTGGGTTCCGCGGGCGTCGGTCATGTGGCGCCTCCTGTCGGTCGGTGGGTCGATGGGTGGGCTCGGTCTGCTGGTCGGGCATCGGGCCCGGTCAGGCCGCGTTCTTGCGCGGGCGTCCGCGTGGCCGCTTGCGCGGCACGACCACGCCGCGGGCGAACAGTTCGCCGCCCCATACTCCCCACGGTTCCTGGCGCTCTTTGGCTCCGGCGAGGCAGGCGAGCCGCGCGGGGCAGTCGCCGCACATGGCCTTGGCCTGTTCGACGTCCGCTGGTGTCTCGGCGAAGAAGAGTTCCGGGTCGGTGCGGCACGGAAGCTCGAGCTCGCTCTCCCACAAAGCGGTGCAGACGGGTGGCCCAGTGATGGTCATGGGCATCGGTGTCACCCCCAATCCTCCAAATTCCGGCTGGTCAGCGTCTTCGTTGGTTCGCCTGGAAATGGCAAAGGCCGCGGATCCGATTTCGGATCCGCGGCCTGGAGGTGACTCTTCCGGCCTGTTTAGACCGGACACCCCCAGGGACTCGGACCCGACGCACCGGCACCAGCGGCGCCGGCCTGGATCATGAACGTGTGCTGGTTGCCATCGGCGCGCTCGCGCGAAACCGGTGCGTACGCCGGGTCGATGCGCTTGGGCATCGGCACACGGGCGCTCGGGACCATGGCATCGCGCTTGCAGGCACGCACTTCGGAAGCGGCGAAGGCAGCCGGCGTGGTTCGCGTCTCGACGAGACTGATGTTCTTCACGAGGCCACCTCCTTCCATCTCCACCCGGAACCGGTCAGCACCGGGGTGTGTGGCCTGTGCGCCCCGAAAGGCACTCCAGAACTGTATGACCCGCCCCCAGGAGAGGGCAACTATTTTTCTACCTGGGATTTCGTGGTTTTTTCGTCGCTCACGCGGACCCGTCGCCGGCGGCGTCGGCGACCCGGATGAGCCCTTCCTGGACGACCGACACGACGAGGTCGCCGTCGGCGGTGAAGACCTCACCGCGCGCGAGGCCGCGGCCACCGGCGGCGACCGGGCTCTCCTGGGCGTAGAGCAGCCACTCGTCGGTGCGGAACGGCTTGTGGAACCACATGGCGTGGTCCAGGCTGGCGCCGCTGACCTGGCCGTTCTCCCAGGACAGGCCGTGCGCGAGGAGCACGGAGTCGAGCAGCGTCATGTCGGAGGCGTACGTCATCAGGCAGACGTGGAGCAGCGGGTCGTCGGACAGCTTGCCGTTCGCGCGCAGCCACACCAGGTTGTCGGTGGTGGCCAGCGCGGGGTTCTTCGCGGCGTCGAAGCTGAGCGGGCCGACGAACCGGAGGTCGACCGGGCGGTAGAGGTCGTGGACGGGCTTGCCGAACGCCTCGGTGAGCCGCTCCTCGTACGTCGGGAGGGTCTCCGGCGCGGGGACGTCCGGCATGGGCGTGTGGTGGGCCGGGCCGGGCTCGGCGATGTGGAACGACGCCGACAGCGTGAAGATCGTCTTGCCGTGTTGCACGGCGGAGACGCGGCGGGTGGTGAACGAGCGGCCGTCGCGCACCCGGTCGACCTGGTAGACGATCGGCACGCGCGGGTCGCCGGGGCGGATGAAGTAGGCGTGCAGCGAGTGGACGGGGCGCTCGGACGGGACCGTACGGCCCGCGGCGACGAGCGCCTGGCCGGCGACCTGGCCGCCGAAGACGCGCTGGCGCCAGTCGTCGGGGCTGCGGCCGCGGAAGATGTCGGCCTCGATGCGCTCGAGGTCGAGAAGGTCGACGACCTCGGCGATCGGGTCGGGCTGCGGCTCGGTCACGGTTCCTCCCCCGGCGACGGCGGCGGGTCTTCCCCTCGGCAGAGCGCCAGCACGGCGGAGCCGAACCGGCGGATCTTGACGCCGCCCACACCGGGGATCCTACGTAGCTCCGGTTCGGCGGACGGCGACGCCTCGGCGATGGCCTGGAGCGTGGCGTCGGTGAAGATGACGTACGCGGGCACGCTCTGCGCCTGGGACACCTCAAGCCGCCACGCCTTCAGGCGGTCGAACAGCGCTTCGTCGAGCTCGGCGGGGCAGCCGGAGCAGCGGCCGAGCTTGCGCTCCACCGCCGACATGATCGGCTTGCCGCACACCCGGCACGGCTGCGGGCCGGCGACCTGCGGACGCGGACGTGACGGCGCGGGCGTGCCCGCCGCGGTGGAGGCGCCGCCGCGTGAGGTGAGGCCGTCGAGGAAGCGCGAGCGGCGCCGGCCGCGGCGGCCGCCGGGGCTGCGGGCCAGCGCCCAGGACAGCGAGAGCCGCTCGCGGGCGCGGGTGACGCCGACGTAGAGCAGCCGCCGCTCCTCCTCGATCTGCTCGGGCGTCTCGGCGTAGACGATCGGCATCATGCCCTCGACGAGGCCGACGAGGAACACGGCGTCCCATTCGAGGCCCTTCGCGGCGTGCAGCGACGCGAGCGTGACGCCTTCGAGGGGCGGTGCGTGCTGCGCGGAGGCGCGGGCGTCGAGCTCGTCGACGAAGTCGCCGACGGTGGCGCCGGGTTCGTCGGCGGCGACGTCCTCGGCGAGCTGGCTGAGCGCGGCCAGGGACTCCCAGCGGTCGCGCGCGGCGCCGCGGCCCTCCGGCGCGGTGTCGGTGAGGCCGAGCCCGCTGAGGATCGCGCGCACCTCGGTGACCAGCGGCGAATCGGTGGCGGCGGTCTTCGCGGCGCCGCGCAGCAGGGTCGTCGCCTGGCGCACCTCGGGACGGTCGAAGAACCGCTCGCCGCCGCGTACGACGTACGGCACGCCGGCGTCGGCGAAGGACTGTTCATACGCCTCGGACTGGCCGTTCGTACGGAACAGGACGGCGATCTCGCGGGCGGGCACGCCGTCGTCGATCAGCTCGCGGGCGCGTTTCGCGACGGCGTCGGCCTCGGCGGGCTCGTCGTCGTGCTCGGTGAAGGCCGGGGCGGGGCCGGCGGGGCGCTGCGCGACGAGGTCGAGGTGGTCGCGGCGGCGAGAGGCGGACGTGCCCGCGACGAGGCCGTTGGCGAGGGCGACGACCTGGGGGGTCGAGCGGTAGTCGCGGACGAGGCGGACGACCGTGGCCGCGGCGTGTTCCACCGGGAAGTTGACGAGGTACTGCGGGGTGGCGCCGGTGAAGGAGTAGATCGTCTGGTTCGGGTCGCCGACCACGCAGAGGTCGTCGCGGTCGCCGAGCCAGGCGTCGAGCAGCAGCTTCTGGAGCGGGTTGACGTCCTGGAACTCGTCGACGACGAAGTAGCGGTACTGGTCGCGGACGGCGGCCGCCACGTCGCGGTGCTCGATGATCATGGCGGCGGTCAGCTCGAGCATGGACTCGAAGTCGAGCAGGTTGCGGTCGCGGCGGAGCTCTTCGTACGCGGCGTAGATGGCCGCGACGTCGGACGCCGGCATGGGCGGGGTGCGGCGGGCCTTCTCGACGGCGGCGGCGTAGTCGGACGGGCGGGTCTGGGTGACCTTCGACCACTCGATCTCGCCGGCGAGGTCGCGCAGCTCGGGGCGGCCGAGCGCGTGGCCGGCGCCGCGGGCGGCCTCGGCGACCAGGGCGACCTTGCTGTCGATCACCTGGGGCGGGCCGCCGCCGACGACGCGCGGCCAGAAGTAGCTGAGCTGGCGGAGCGCGGCGGCGTGGAACGTACGCGCCTGGACGCCGGGGGCGCCGAGCTCGCGGAGGCGGGTGCGCAGCTCGCCGGCGGCGCGGGTGGTGAACGTGACGGCGAGGACGCCCTGCGGCTTGGTGACACCGCTGAGCGTCGCGTACGCGATACGGTGCGTGATCGCGCGGGTCTTTCCCGTTCCGGCCCCGGCCAGGATGCACACCGGGCCGCGCACCGCCTCGGCGGCGGCGCGCTGCTCCGGGTCGAGACCGGCGAGGACGGCATCGGGTTCCATCACCATCTCCTTGGGGCGGCGCGGCTCGGCGGTCGGGCCGTACGAGTCTCCCAGGTGCCGGTGACAGAACGGGCGCGGTGGGGAAGGTACGGGCGTGGCGGGACGTTATGCGTGCGAGGCCCTGGTACGGGGCGATCAGTGAGGCTTGGTAAGGAGACACGTCTGCCATGGCGACGACCGCGACGGCGCAGCTCACGATGTACACGACTCCGTGGTGCGGCTATTGCAGGAACCTCAAGCGCCAGCTCGCGCGCGAGGGCATCGAGATGACGGAGATCGACATCGAGAAGGACCCCTCGGCCGCGGAGTACGTCATGGGGGTGAACGGCGGCAACCAGACGGTCCCGACCGTCGTGGTGGACGCGCCCGGCGGGCGCACCGTGATGACCAACCCGTCCGTACGCCAGGTCAAGGAGGCCATGGCGGTCGGCGCGGCCGAGTGAACGACCCGGTGAAACGGATTCGGTGACTGACGACCTGGTGATACGGCGTACCCCCGGCGGCTGGCGCGTCGGGGGCGACGAGCTTCCCGATCTGACGAGCGCGATGGTGTTCGCCGATCTTCTCGCGGCGGACGTGGGCGGCGACCCGCGCCCGCCGCGCACCCCGCAGCACGCCACGGAGGCGCAGCGGCTGCGCGTGACGGTCGCGCAGCTCGAACACGCCCTTGAGGCGCGGGTGATCGTCGAGCAGGCGATCGGCGTGCTGGCGGAGCGGCAGCGGGTCAGCCCGCGCCACGCCTTCGACCGCATCAGGCAGGCGGCGCGCGCCCGGGGCAGGAAGGTGCAGGAGCTGGCCCGAGACGTGGTGGCCAGCGTGACGAACCCGCTGCTGCCGATCCCCCCGGAGCTGGCCCGCGACCCGTCGCGCGACACCGGCACGTTCCCCGCCATACCGGCCGAGTCCGGCGACACGCCCTCCACGATCACCCCGTGACCTCGGGCGGGTGACCTTGTCGGTGGCCGGGGTTAGGCTCCTGGCCGTGATGCGCCTTCCTGCCCGCGCGGCGGCACTCGCCGCGCTGTTATCGGCCGTGATCATCGCCGTCCCGGGCGTCGCGGCGGCCGCACCCGTTTCGCGTACGGGCGAGCACCCGCCGGGCGGCGCGAATCCCTGGCTCCACCGCCGGTTCCTGAACATGGCGCACGCGGGCGGTGAGAACGAGGCGCCCGGCGACACCATGTACGCGTTCAAGCGCGCCGTACGCCATGGCGCCGACATGATCGAGCTCGACGTGCAGTCGACCGCCGACGACCGGCTCGTGGTCATGCACAACGCGACGCTCGACCCCACCACCGACGGCGCCGGGCTCGTACGCGACCACACGTACCGGCAGGTGCACGCGCTGGACGCGGCGTACTACTTCGTGCCGGGCCGCAGCGCCGTGCCGGGCCTGCCGCCGTCGTCGTATCCGCTGCGCGGCATCCGCACCCGCCAGCGGCGGCCGCCGCGCGGCTACCGGGCCGACGACTTCGCGATCCCCTCGCTCAGCGAGGTGCTGCGGACGTTCCGGCACGTGCCGGTCAACATCGAGATCAAGGGCACCACCGACGCCGACACCGCGTCGTTCCTGCACAACGCGCGGCTGCTCGCGGCGCTGCTGAACCGCGCCGGCCGTACCGACGTCATCGTCACGTCGTTCAACGACCAGGCGGTGGCCGAGTTCCACCGGCTGGCCCCGCGCATACCGCTGGCGCCGGGCCTGAACGGCGTCACGGCGTACGTCCTCACGGGCGTCCGGCCGATCGACGGCACCGTGGCCCTCCAGGTCCCCGTGCGCTTCGACGGCGTCGATGTGGCCACGAAGGCGTTCATCGCCCGCGCGCACGCCGACGGCTACGCGGTGCACGTCTGGTTCAGCGGCACCGCGCCGGAGAACGCCGCGACGTACAACCAGCTCATCGACGCCTGCGCCGACGGGCTGATGGCCGCGTGGCCGACGCTGCTCGAACGCATCCTCGACCGGCGGCACATCGCGCGTCCCGGCCGCCCCGGCACCGACCCCTGCCGGTCCTGACGGGGCGGCGCCCCGGCCGGTGCCGGGGCGCCGCGGCCGCCGCGCTCAGCCGAGCGGCACGAGCATCCGGGCGTTGACGGGTTCGATGGGGATCAGCCGGTTGGCCACCGCCACCCCGGCC
This sequence comes from Streptosporangiaceae bacterium, assembly GCA_036502625.1. GTDB lineage: Bacteria > Actinomycetota > Actinomycetes > Streptosporangiales > Streptosporangiaceae > DASXYG01. The sequence continues at coordinate 56,109 of DASXYG010000059.1, read as the reverse complement.
TGGCCGGTGCTCGACCGCACGATCAGTGACGTGCACGCGCCCGGGCCGCCGCCCGCGTGGCCGTACACGTCCTTCGGCCCGTTGAGCAGCCAGCCGAGGCCGATCGCCGCGCGGTCGGGGCCGCGCTCGGCGTGCGGGCGCAGCGCCTCGTCCGCGAGCTCGGCGGGCAGCAGCGTCGACCACGTACGGGCGAGGCGGAGCAGGTCCGAAGCGGTCGACCACAGGCCGCCGGCGGCAGGCAGCGCGCAGACCTGGCGCGGCACCGGCACGAACGCGCCGTCGTCGGCCAGCCGGTAGCCGGTGACCGCGCCGGCGTCGGGCCACCGGCGGGGGAACGACGAGTCGCGCATCGCCAGCGGACGCAGGACCAGGTCGGTGGCGGTGTCGGTGTACGGCACGCCGGTGACGTCGGCGATGAGCCGGCCGAGCACGCCGTAGCCGCCGTTGCTGTACGCGAAGGTGCCGCGCGGGCCGTCGCACGCCACGACCGGCCCGAGGAGCCGCGCCTGGTCGGGGACCTCCTCGGTGAACAGCTCCTCGGGACCGGCCACGCCGCCGGTGTGGGCGAGCAGTTCCCGTACGGTCACCGTGTCGTCGCCGAGGCGGACCTCCCGCAGGTACGTGTTCGCCGGGGTGTCGAGGCCGATCAGGCCGTCGGCGACCAGGCACAGCACGGCGGTCGCGGTGACGATCTTGGTGATCGAGTAGGCGGGGACCCGGTGGCCGGTGGTCAGCTCCTCGCCGCGCTCCAGGTCCGCGCTCCCCCGCGCGGCCGCCCATCCGGGCCGGTGCGCCGCGCCGGCCGCGACGAGCCCGGGCAGGCCGAGCTCGCCGACGGACTCCTCCATCACCCGCAGCGCCTCGGCGGGCACGTCGCCGTCCGTACGGGTGGACGGCGCCGCGACGCGCGCGTCGGTGACCCGGCTGCCCACCGGGTAGGCGCGCAGGCCGGTGAGCCGGTACGGCGCGGTGGGCTCGGTCGCCGCCTCGACCTGGAGGCCGCCGACGCGGGCGCGCAGGCTCACCGGCGTCTCGTGCATGACGACGAGCTCCTCGCGCAGCCGCGGCGCCACGCGCGTCAGCGTGCGGACGAGCGCGGGCGGCTCGACGACGCTGAGGAAGCGGTCGTCGAAGTGGTCGCGCAGCTCGGTGGTGTCCGGCGCCGCCCAGGCAGGTCCGCCGGCGTCGGCGAACCGGGAGATCACCCAGTTGACCTGGGTGAGCGCGGGGCTTGCGGGTGTCGCCTCGATGCGCCGCTTGAGCGCGGTCCAGCTCGGCAGGCCGTGCTCGCGGGCGATGGCGAGCTGCGCCTCGTGAAGGGTCGCGAACTCCCCCGCGGCCAGCCGCCGCTTCGCCTCCAGCTTCAGGTGGCGGAGGTTCGGGCGGTCGGGGAGCGCGCGTGCGTGATCGGACACGGCAGTCCTTTCCTCGGCGCCCGCGGGTCCGCGGCATCGGGCGGGAAGGATCTGCCGGTTGCCTGTCGTACGAACCGGTGGGCTTGCAGCCCTGCCCGCGGACCCAGAGGCGGCCGGGAACCGCCGCGCACGACGATACCCCCGTCGTGCGCGGCGGTCACCAGGAGCCGGGCAGCTCCTCGCCGTACCACGTCTCGATGAGGTGGCGGGCGATCGAGATGGGGCCGGGCAGCTTGATCTCGCCGGACGCCGCCGCCTCGGCCAGTTCCGTACGGGTGAACCACCGGGCCGCGGTGATCTCGCCGTCGCGGAAGCGCACGGGCTCGGGGTCCGGCGCGAGCGCGAAGAAGCCGAGCATCAGGCTGCGCGGCATCGGCCACGGCTGGCTGCCGAGGTAGCGGGCCTCCGTCACGCGGACGCCCACCTCCTCCCCCACCTCGCGGGCCACCGCGCGCTCCAGCGACTCGCCCGGCTCGACGAACCCGGCGAGCGTGGAGTAGCGGTTGCTGGCCCAGACCGTTCCGCTGCCGAGCAGGCACCGCTGGTCGGCGGGGTCGGCGGGGTCGTCGAGCACCAGCATGATCACGGCGGGGTCGACGCGCGGGAAGTGCTGGCTGCCGTCGACCGGGCAGACGCGTACGCTCCCCGCCGACTTGACCTCGGTGGCCGCGCCGCACTGCGGGCAGAAGCCGTGCGTGACGTGCCAGTACTCCAGGGCCACGGCGTGGGTCAGCAGGCCGGTGTCGCGCGCGCCGAGCAGCGTGGCCACCTGCCGGATGCCCATCGGGGTGCCGGGGAGGTCGGGCAGGGCGTCGGTGACGACGCTGAAGTACGCGACGTCGTCGGCGTCGATGCCCAGCAGGCAGCGGATGCCGTCCGGGGCGGTGTCGGTGCCGGTCAGCACCAGGGACGCGGTCGGTTCGTCGACGAGTGCCTTGCCCTCGGTGCTGATGCCGAACACCCGGGTGGCCGGATCGTCCCACGTCTTCGCGACCCACTCGGTGTCGCCGCGGCGCTCGGACACCCGGTCGAGCTCCGACCGCGACAGCGCGAGCTCGCCGCGCAGCTCAGGAACGTTCACGCATCCCCCTTCGACATTGTGGCGGCGAGGCCCGTCCACAGGTGGGCGGCCGCCTCGGCGCCCTTGAGCAGCAGTGGCATCTCGACCTTCTCGTTCGGTGCGTGCCAGCCGTCGTCCGGGAGGCTGACGCCGAGGAACACGACCGGCGCGGCGAGGACGTCCTGGAGGTCCGCCTCGGGACCCGAGCCGCCCTCGCGGGTGTAGAGGATCTCCTTGCCGAACGTCGCGCCCATGGCGTCGGTGACCGCCTGGAGCGCCGGGTGGCCGAGCGGCGTCAGGCACGGCCGTACGCCGGGCCCGTGCCAGTGGACCTCCGCGCGGACGCCCTCGGGTACGCGCGCGGCAAGCCACGACTCGAACCGCTTCTGGACGGTCGCCGGCTCCTGCCCCGCGACCAGCCGGAACGACACCTTGGCGTGCGCGTCGGAGGGCACGATCGTCTTGTGGCCCGCGCCGGTGTAGCCGCCCCACATGCCGTTCAGCTCGGCGGTCGGCCGCGCCCACACGCGTTCGAGCGTGGTGAAGCCGGTCTCGCCGCGCGCCGCCGTGGACTTCGCGTTGGCCAGCCAGGCCGCCTCGTCGAACGGCAGCTTGGCGATCATCTCGCGCTCGGCCGGGGTCAGCTCGACGACGTCGTCGTAGAAGCCGTCGATGGTGACGTGGCCGTCGGTGTCGTGCATGCCGCCGAGGACGCGGCACAGCTCGGTCAGCGGGTTCGGGATCGCGCCGCCGAACACGCCGGAGTGGACGTCGCCGGACGGGCCGGAGAAGGCGACGTCGCAGTCGGTCATGCCGCGCATCGCCGTGCACGTGCTCGGGGTGTCGGCGGCCCACATGCCGGTGTCGGACACCACGACGACGTCGCAGGCGAGCCGGTCGCGGTGGGCCCGCAGCAGGTCGGCGAAGTGCGGCGAGCCGGACTCCTCCTCGCCCTCGACGATCAGCTTCAGGTTCACCGCGGGCGCCGTACGCCCGGTGGCGGCGAGGTGGGCGCGGACGCCGAGGGTGTGGAAGAAGACCTGGCCCTTGTCGTCGGCCGCGCCCCTGCCGTACAGCCGGTCGCCGCGCTCGGTCGGCGCGAACGGCTCGGTCTCCCACAGCTCGACCGGGTCGACCGGCTGGACGTCGTGGTGGCCGTAGACGACGACCGTCGGCGCGTCCGGGTCGCCGGACGGCCACTCGGCGAAGACGGCGGGCAGGCCGTCGGACTCCCACACCTCGGCCACCGGGAAGCCGATGCCGCGCAGGTGCGCGACAAGCCACTCCGCGCTGCGGCGTACGTCGTCGTGGTGCTCGGGCTGTCCGGAGATCGACGGGATGGCCAGCCATTCCTTCAGCGACGCGAAGAACTCGGCGGCCTCGGCGGCGACGTGCTCACGGGGGTCGATGGTCATGATTCGCATCGTATTCCGCGCGCGGATCCGTACGGAGGGGCGCACCGCGCCGCGGCTACCATCGCTTGCGTGGCGATCCTCATCGACCCCCCGATCTGGCCCGCGCGCGGCCGCGTCTGGTCGCACCTGGTCAGCGACGTGTCGTACGCGGAGCTGCACGCGTTCGCGGAGCGGCTCGGGGTGCCGCCGCGCGCGTTCGAGCGCGACCACTACGACGTTCCGTCCGACACGTACACCGCCGCCGTGGGCCTCGGCGCCCACCCGGTGGGCTGCCAGGAGCTGCTCGCCCGGCTGACGGGCGCGGGCCTGCGCCGCAGGCGGGCCGCCCGTACGGGACGACCATGACCCTGGGCCGCGACCGGTCCACCGCCGAGGTCGTGCGCACCCGCGCGACGGCCGTGCGCGGCGTCACATCACCGCGAGCGCGTACACCGCGAAGCCCGCGGACGCCAGCGCCACCAGCGTCTTGGCTACGCGGTGGCCGGGCGGCCAGGCGGACTCCCAGCGGCGCACCGCGAACCACAGGCCCGCGAGCACGACCGCGAAGACCGGCAGCCAGGCCAGCCGGGTGAGCACCCAGCCCGGCCCGGCGGGGGTGTCGTGCAGGCCGGGCAGCGGTCCGGCCACGGCGTCCGACACCAGGCTGACCAGCAGGACGGCGGTCAGGTGCCAGCAGAAGATCGTCATCGCGGCGAGGTTGGCCATGACCACGGCGGCCCACGCGACCGGGTGGCGCAGCCAGGCGGCGATCCGGTCGCGGAGCAGGATCGCGACGCCGCACTGCGCCGCCGCCAGGGCGATGACCAGCAGCGACGGCGGGTTGGAGTTGGAGCGCGCGGCGCCCGGCACGCCCACCATGCTGGCCGGGTAGCCGAACCGCGCGATCAGCACGGCGAACAGCGCCACACCGGCCGCGGCCATCAGCGCGGCCGTACGGCGGCGCAGCCGGCCGTGCGCCCAGGCGACGCCGAGCTGGTACGCGAAAAGCCAGCCGGGGACGATGTTGACCAGCCCGACCCAGCCGGGCACGGCGTGCGCCCACGGGCCGTACCGCAGCGCGTCCACGACGGCCACGATGGCCACGGCGGGCAGGGGCGCGGCCGCGCCGAGCCGCCGGTCGAGCGCCACGACCAGCGGCGTCAGCGCGGTGGCCACCAGATAGACGCCGATGAACCACAGCGGCTGGACGATCAGCACCGCGCACGTCCGCTGCGTCGTCCCCGGCACGCCGGCGAGCGCGAGCAGCGGCAGCGCGCACCCCCACGCGGCGGTGACCGCGAGCACCGGCCGCCCCAGCCGCCGGGTGCGCGTGCCGAGCCAGTCCGCGTACGAGGTGCCGCGCTCCCGGGCGCGCGCCCATCCGATGGCCCCGGTGTAGCCGCCGACCAGGAAGAACAGCCCGAGCATCTGCAGCACCCAGGACGCCGGGGCGAGGTACGGCAGGTCGCGCAGCGGGCTGGCGTTGTGCAGCGCGCCGTCCGCGTGCGGCACCTGGACGGCCACGAGCCAGTGCCCGGCGACGACGCCGCAGATCGCGAGGGCGCGCAGCCCGTCGATGGCCCGGTCGCGCCCGGCCGGTGTGCCGTCCGCGACGCGGCGGACCCAAGCGGGGCGGGTCTGTTGGATGGTCACGCCACGACGCTAGGGATTCCCCGCCCGTACGGGCATCGCCCGCCGGGTCCCATCCCCGTGTACCTCTGGGGCGCTACGCCCCGCGCGACCCGCCCAGGAGGTCCAGCTCCGTACGGAGGTTGCGGCGGGCGGCGGACTCGTAGCGGTCGCGGCCGGCCGGGGTGTGGAACAGCCACCGGTGGCCGAGCAGGTCGCCGAGGACGCGCGCGCGGCCCGCGCGGAACGCGTCGTCCGGCACGGCGGCGTACTCGGCGCGCACGGCGGCCGCGTACGCGGCGTACGTCTCGGGGTCCGCGGCGAGGATCGCGAGGTCGGCGTCGCAGAGCACGGCGCCGTCGCGGTCGGCCGGCAGCGGCGCGTGCTGCGCCGTCAGCAGCACGAGGCGGACGACCTCGCCGGCGGCCGGATGCCCGCCGAGCCGCGCGCGTGCCAGGTCGGCGCTCGCCCGCTCGTTGTCGTCGCGCGCCGGATCGTAGACGGCGTCGTGGAACCACGCGGCGAGCCGTACGGCGTCCGCGTCGGCGGCATGCCCGGCCAGGTCGTCCACGGCGTCGAGCACGGCGCGCAGGTGCGCGACCCCGTGGTAGCGCCGGTGCGGCTCGGCGTAGCGGCGCAGCAGGTCGTCCCCGGTCTCCGGAGCACCGCCGAGCGCGGCCCACCGGCCGCGCAGTTCCTCGATCTCGTCCACCGGGTCATCGTCCCATCCGCGCCCGGCGGCGCCTGGGGTGTCATACCTGCGGGGTACGCGGGTGATCGCTCGCGCTGGTCACGCGGTGGTGCCGGGCGCGCGGCTACGCTGGCCGGGTCATGGCAGCACCGAATTCCGGCGGGGTCCTCCGCGCGCTCGGCCGTGCGCTCTGGGGCGTCGACCCGCCACGGCCGCGCCTGCGCGCCGACCGGATCATCCCGCCGTACGTCCTGGTCATCGTCTGGGCGGTGATCGTCTTCCTGATGCTCGGCGGCGCCATCGCGCAGCTCCCCGGCATGGGCATGTCGCAGGACGTCGCCATCGCGCTCGCCGCGTTCCAGCTCGTGCCGCTCGTCGCCGCGCCGTGGATGCCGCTGATGGCCTGGCGGGTCTCGCTGCTCGGCATGATCCTCGCCATCCCGGGCGCGGCGGGCGTCGACGGGCTGACCTGGCCCTGGGCCATCACCGCGTGCGTCGCCTACCTGGCCGAGATCCTGCTCATCGCATGGCGCCACGACCGCGGCACGACCGGAGCCGTCGTGGGCGTCAGCGCGCTGGCGCTGCTCCTCCCGGCGATCGTGGTGCTCGGCACCTCCGCCGACGAAGCGGTGCTCGCCGCCGTCGTGACGTGCGTCGTCGCCGGAGTGGGCGTGATCATCCGGCGCGCCGCGTCCCCGCAGCCGGACGCGGAACCGCCCGGCGCCGAGGCGCGGCCGGAGGCCGGGCCCGCGCGTACGGGCGCCGCCGCGGTCCCCGTGCTCGGCCCGGTGATGGACGCGCTGTGGGGCGTCTCGGACGGCTCGCGGCCCGCCCTCCGGCTGCCGTCCGGCCGGGCCGTACGGATCCTGCTGCTCATCGCGTGGCTCGGCTTCTCCTTCGGTATGACCGCCGGGGCCGTCGGCCAGATGTACGGGCCCACGCAGATGGGCTTCACGCTCGGCATGGCGTACGCCATGGGCCTGTTCCAGACCCTGCCGCTGTTCCTGGCGCCGCGCTTCCCGCTGACGGCGTGGCGGGTGTCCGCGGTCGGCATGCTGCTCGGCGCGCTCACCGGCCCGCACGGCCCGCTGGCGTCGGGACCGAGCCCGCCCGCGGCGCCGGGGCACGAGTGGCCGTGGGCGGTGACCGCCTGCATCGCGTACCTGGTCATGCTGTTCCTGGTGGCGCTGCGCCACGACCGGCGCGTCACCGAGGGCGCCGGCATCCTCACGCTGGCGGTCGCGCTGCCGCTGCTGCTCGTGCGCTACGGCTGGTCGGCGCCCGCGATGCTGCTGACGGTCGCGTTCACGCTGATCGTGCTGGTGCTCGGCGACAACATCCGCACCCGCCGCGCCGCGCAGGACCGCCTCGCCGAACAGTCCGCGCTGCGCCGCCAGGACCTCGCGCGCCAGGCGGTCCTCGAGGAGCGGTCGCGCATCGCCCGTGAGCTGCACGACGTGGTGGCCCACCACATGTCGATGATCGCGATCCAGGCGGAGGCCGCGCCGTACAAGATCCCCGGGCTGCCGGACGAGGCGCTGCGCACGTTCACCGCGATCCGCGGCGCGTCGACCACCGCGCTGACCGAGATGCGCCGCGTCATCGGGCTGCTGCGCGACGAGGGCACCGCGGCCGAACGGCTGCCGCAGCCGGGCATGGAGCTGCTGGACGACCTGATCGGCGGTGTGCGCGCGGCCGGGATGACCGTGCGCACGGAGGTCACCGGCGAGCCGCGCCCGCTGCCCGCGGGCGTGGACGTCTCCGCGTACCGCATCGTGCAGGAGGCACTGAGCAACGCGGGACGGCACGCACCGGGCGCGACCGTCACCGTGAACGTCGCGTACGAACCGCGCCTGCTGCGCATCCGCGTCGCCGACGACGGCGCGGTGACCGGCATACGCGACGACACCCCGGCCGGCGGCCACGGGCTGGTCGGCATGCGGGAGCGGGTGACGATGCTGGGCGGCGCGTTCGACGCCGGTCCGGGCGACGGCGGCGGGTTCACGGTGGCCGCGGAGCTGCCCGTCGACGCGGCGGCCGCAGGCAGCGGGGAGAATGACGGACCATGACGATTCGCGTTGTGCTCGCCGACGACCAGGCCATGGTGCGCGACGGCCTGTCGGCGCTGCTGTCCGCCGCGCCGGACATCCAGGTGGTCGGCGAGGCAGCCAACGGCCGCGAGGCGGTCGAGCTCGCCGCGTCGCTGACGCCCGACGTCGTGGTGATGGACGTACGGATGCCCGTCATGAACGGCATCGAGGCCACCGAGCGGATCGTCCCCGACGACCCGTCCGTCGGCCCGCGCGTGCTCATGCTCACCACGTTCGACCTCGACGAGTACGTCTACGACGCGCTCGCGGGCGGCGCCAGCGGCTTCCTGCTGAAGGACGCCTCGGCCGCCGACCTCATGCAGGCCGTGCGCGTGGTGGCCTCCGGTGAGGCGCTGCTCGCACCGACGGTGACGCGGCGGCTGATCTCCGACTTCGCCCGGCGGCAGCGCCACGAGCGCCCGAACCCGGACGCCACGGCGCTGCTGACCCCGCGTGAGACCGAGGTACTACGGCTGATCGCGCGCGGAATGTCGAACGGCGAGATCGCCACGGAGCTGTTCCTCGCCGAGCAGACCGTGAAGACGCACGTCGGGCGCATCCTGACCAAGCTCGACCTGCGCGACCGCACACAGGCGGTGGTCTACGCGTACGAGAACGGGCTGATGTCCGGGCCCGCGACGGCTACCTGAGTACCACCGGGGATCGGCGCCGGGGAGTGACGACCGGGCGATTGCGGACTACCTACCGTAATCGCCATGAACCTGACCCGCCTCGCCAGTGTGTCCGCGATCGCGCTGATCGCCGGGGTTTCCGCGCCGACTCTCGGCGACCCGCACCGCGCGGTGGACGCCTACCCGAACACTCTGGGTAACTCCGCCGCGGCCTCGTACGCGACCCGCTACGCCGCGAACCGTGCCGAGCTCGCCCGGCTCGGCGGCTCTCCCGTACGGGCCGGGACGCAGGCGCAGGTGGGCCGGATGTGGGACGGCGCGGGCTCCAAGGCGCGCACGGGCCGCGAGCGCGCCGCGCTGTTCGCCCGGTGGGCGGCGCAGCGGCGCCGGGTGCTGGCGTTCGACCCGCGCGGCGACGGGCGGATGGTGCAGGTGTACGGCGACCTCGCGCACGCCGACCGCGTGGTCGTGTACGTGCCCGGCAATGCGAAGACCGTCGATAATTTCGACGCGGCCACCGCGGCCGAACCGAAGACCGCGCCGGGCCCGGTGTCCGCGGACCTGTACGCGGAGGCGCGGTCCGTCCGGCCGTCCGCGCGTACGGCGGTGATCGCGTGGCTGGGGTACGACCCGCCGGAGAACATCGACATGGTCTCCGTGGAGTCGGCGCGGGCCATGGCCGGCGCCCGGTCGCTGACGCGGCTGCTGCGGGTGCTGCCGCACCGCGCGCGGGTCTCGCTGGTGTGCCACAGCTACGGGACCGTCGTGTGCGGCCGGGCGGCCTCGCGCGTGCCGGTGGCCAACGTCGTGGCGCTGGCCAGCCCCGGGATGGACGTGCCGTCCGCGCGCGCGGTCAAGGGCCGCGTGTGGGCCGGGCGCGCCGCCGACGACCTGATCCGCCTCACGCCGCACGTACGGCTCGGCGGCCTCGGCCACGGCGCCGACCCGATGTCGCCCGCGTTCGGCGCGCGCCTCATCGACACCGCGGGCGACCACGGCCACGAGGGCTACTTCACCCCCGGCAGCGGGTCGCTGCGCGAGATCGCGGAGATCGCCACGGGCGCGCCCGCCGCGACGGCGGACCGCTGATCCCGCGAACGGCCGATCAGCGGCGGGTGCTTCTGGTAGTCATACGGGATGTCTGTGATTCGGAACCCGCTGTTCGCCTGGTACTTCGCGCGGTGCGGGGCGCGGAACGAGGAGCGCGGCAACCGGGAGCTGCGGCGGGAGACGCTGGCCGGGCTCGACGGTCGGGTCATCGAGGTCGGCGCCGGAACCGGCCTGAACTTCCCGCACTACCCGCCGGAGGTGCGGGAGGTGCTCGCCGTGGAGCCCGAGCCGTACCTGCGCGAGCGCGCCACGGAGTCGGCGCGGTCGGCCCCAGTGCCGGTGCGGGTCGTGGACGGCACGGCGGACCGGATCCCCACCGATGAGGCGTACGACGCGGTCGTGGTGTCCGGCCTGCTGTGCTCGGTCGACGACCAGGCGGCGGCGCTCGCGGAGTTCCGGCGGGTGCTGCGGCCCGGCGGGCGGCTGCGCTTCTACGAGCACGTCCGCAGCCGCGACGCCGTGTACGGCGGCGCGCAGGACGCCGCGAACCTGCTGTGGCCGCGGCTCATGGGCGGCTGCAACTGCAACCGCGACACGCTCACCGCGATCCGGGACGTCTTCACGATTGAGGCGGTGCGCGGGTTCCGCTTCCCGCCGGGCGCCGTGTTCTCCCCGGTCGCGCCCCGGATCGTGGGCAGCGCGCGCAACGACGCGCCCGCCTGACCCGGGGCGGCCGGGGTCGCGACGGCGCTCAGCAGTGGCCGGCGGCCATGGCCATCAGGTGGTCGAGGACGCGGGGCTCGGTGCGGAGGCCGTCGTGCTCGTACTCGTTGGTCAGCCAGCCGCGGGCGTTGCCGATCGCGTCGAGCGACTCCATCTGGAGATCGGACGGGACGTACATGTCGTCGGCGTAGACCGCGGCGACCAGCGGAACCTCGTTGGACGCCAGGCGCTCCGGCTCGAACAGCGCGGGCCACGCGTCGTACGCGGCCAGGATCTCGGCGGCCTCCGCGAACGGGCGCAGCGCGCCGATCTCGCGGAACATCCAGGGGAACATCATCTCGCCGGTGAACAGCAGCGGGTCGGCATCCGGTGCGAAGCGCGCGTCCTTGGCGTATCGGCGCTCCGCCGCCCAGGCCGTCACGTGGCCGGGCCTGCCGTACGTGAACTCCTGCAGCGCCCAGATCGGGGTGTCGACGAACCCGGTCTGGGCCATCGCGGCGTAGCGGAACGCGTCGGTCAGGCCGCGGCCGTCGCGCGCGCACTCCAGCATCCAGTGGACCTTCTCGAAGCCGTCGCTCATGCCGAACGCGTTGCCGAGCAGGCGGAACCGGTGCGGCGTGAGGCGGTCGCCGTCCGGAAGCCGCACGTCGTCGGACTCCAGGAGGTCGGCGATCTCGCGGACGACCACCGCGTCGCCGGGGTAGCGCCGGTAGAAGCGGGCGTTCTTGGCCGCGCACGTGTCGAACGTACGGAGGTAGACGTCGTCGGCGGTCTTGGTCACGCTCGGCACGCCGCCGGTGACGTAGCAGGCGCTCAGGCCCTCGGGGTGCATCGAGAGGTACGCCAGGGTGATGAAGCCGCCGTAGCTCTGCCCGAGCGACTCCCACGGCGCGCCGCCGGTCAGCCGCGCGCGGACGATCTCCGCGTCCTCGACGATGCTGTCGGCGCGGAAGAGCCTGAGGTACGCGGCGAGCGCCTCGGGCCCCATGCCCTCGACGGTGCGCGCGGTGATGGGCGAGCTGCGCCCGGTGCCGCGCTGGTCGAGCATGACCACGCGGTGGGTGCGCAGCGCGCGCGCCAGCCAGTCGGTCACGCCGAGCGGCCGCGGCCCGGGCGCCCCCGGCCCGCCCTGGAGGAACACGAGCCAGGGCAGGTCGTCGGCCGCCTTGTCCGGCGCCACGATCTCCCGGGCGAACAGGTCGATGGCCGCACCGCCGGGATCGGCGTGATCGAGCGGCACGCGGAACGTGTGATCGGTGGCGGCGTAGCCCGGCAGTCTGTTCATGCGCCGACCCTACGACGCGGGTGTGACACCGGCGGTGGTGACCTGCGCGTGCGTCATGATCACGGAGGGTAGGAGTGGCCGAGCGGGCGGCCGCCGGGCGGCCCGGACCAGCGGTGGGAGGGACCGTGGGGCGGGACGAGCGAGGCGACGGCGAGCGGCGCGGCATCGGGGTGACCTGGACGCAGCTCGTCGGCGCGGGCGTGGCGACCGCCATCGCCGCCGTAGCCGCCTCGTTCCTGGGCGTCTACGGCACGGTGATCGGCGCGGCGCTGATGAGCGTGATCACCACCGGCGGCACCGTGCTCGTCCAGCGCGGCCTCAGCCGCACCAACGACCAGGTCCAACGTGCCGGCCAGAAACTCCAGACCCAAATCCGCGCCCACCAGACCGCCCCCATCCCCAACCCCAACCCCAACCCGGAGCCGGATCCCAACCCCAACCCCAACCCCAACCCCAAGCCGGAGCCGGACCCCGTCCCCAGGTCGGAGCCGGGGCCGGACCCCAACCCCAAGCCGGAGCCGGACCCGAACCCCAAGCCGGACCCCAACCCCGACCCCAGGTCGGAGCCGGGGCTTGAGCCCAAGCCGGGTCCGGGGCCGGAGCCGGACCCCAACCCCGACCCCAGGTCGGAGCTGGGGCCTGAGCCCAGCCCCAACCCTGAGCCCGAGCCCGAGGGCGGTGGGCGGCGGCGGTTGCCGCGGTGGGCGGTGTGGGCGATCTCGGCGGTGGCCGTGTTCGCGGTGGTCATGGGCGTCGTGACGGTCGTGGAACTGGCCATCCGCGAGCCGCTGAGCTCCGCCGTACGGGGCGAGTCGGGCTCCGGGACCACGATCGGCGGACATCGGCAGGGCACCCCCACACCGGACGCGACCACCTCACCCGGCCGGTCGCCGGGCCGCACCCCCTCGCACGCCCCCAGCACCAGCGCGAGCGGCGGCGACACGACCGGCGGGAACGGCGGCAAGAACGACCACAACTCGCCCTCCGCGAAGCCCACCTCCAGCACGAACGAGCCCTCACCGAACGGTTCCCGGCAGGCCTCGGCGAAGCCGAGCGCGCCCGCCCCGTGAGCAGCGGCCGCCGTACGGAACGCGGTCAGGCGCGGTAGTACGCGTCCGTCCGGAGGTCGTCGAGCCAGGTCGGGCCGGTCGGGTTCCAGCCGAGGAGATCCCTGGTGAGCCGCGCGGACGCCGGCCCGTCCGTGGACCAGAAGGTGCCGAGGAACCCGAGGTAGCGTCCGGCGTCGGACGCGGGGACGGAGACCGCGGGGACGCCGAGGCCGGCCGCGATCGCCTCGGCCACCTTGCGGATCGGCACGCCCTCCTCGGCGACGGCGTGCAGGACCGCGCCGGCCGGGGCGGACTCGGCGGCCAGGCGGAACAGCGCGGCCGCGTCGTCGCGGTGGACCGCGGGCCACCGGTTGGCCCCGTCCCCGACGTACGCCGAGGCGCCCGCCTTCCGCGCGGCGGCGACCGCGGCGGCGGTGAATCCGTTGTCGCCGGCGCCGTGGGTGGCCGGCGGGAGCCGCACGACGCTCGCCCGGATCCCGCGGTCCGCGAGCGCGAGGATGTGCCGCGCGGTGGCCGACCGGTCGCCGCCGCCGCTGATCGGCCCGGCCGCCTCATGCGCCGCGCGGCCGTCCCGCTCGGTCGCGACGACACCCGAGCCGACACCGACGACCCCGAGCACCCCCGACGCGACCACGAACGCCTTGCCGGTGCCGGCGAGCCTCTCCGCGAACGCGTCGATCACCGTACGGTCGTCCCGCGCCGCCCGGCCGTAGTCGCCCGCGAACGCGATGTCGTGCTTGAACCCCAGGTGCACGACCGCGTCCGCGGACGCCGCCGCGTCGCCGAGGACACCGAGGTCGTCCAGCGTTCCCGGCACGGCCTCCGCCCCGGCGGACCGCAGCGCGGCCGCGGACGGGTCCGACCGGGCGAGCGCCGCGACCGTGTGGCCATGCGCGAGCAGGTCGGGGACGAGGCCGGAACCGACCCACCCGGACCCGCCGGTGACGAAAACATGCATGGCATCCTCCTGCCGAACCGGGGCCAGTGCCTAATTATTGGTACGATCGTACAAGAAATTCAAGCGGGCAGGATGGGCGCATGGCAGGCAGACCCGTGAACCAGCAGCGGCGCGACGAGCTCCTCGACGCCGTCGTGGGCTACGCCGTCGACCACGGTTTCGCCGGGATGACCTGGCGCCCGCTGGCGACGGCGCTCGGCGTCACGCCGACGACCCTCGTGCACCGTTTCCACAGCAAGGAGCGGATGATCGAGGCCGTACAGCAGCGGCTGCGCGAACGGATCCTCGCCGAGACGGCGCCCTCCGGCGCGGACGACGCGGACCTTCCCAGCTACGCGCGGCGCGTGTGGGCGCGCGTCTCGGACCCCGCGCGCGACGGCGAGTTCCGCCTGTTCTTCGCCGTCTACGGGCAGGCCCTCCAGGCGCCCGGCACGTTCGCGGACTTCCTCGACCACGTCGTCGCCGAACCGCTGAACGCCTTCGGCGGCGCGGCGGACGGCGACGCCGAACGTACGGCGACGCTCCTCATCGCCGCGATCCGCGGGCTCCTCCTCGACCTGCTCACGACCGGCGACCGCGACCGGGTCTCCGCCGCCGCGGAGGCCTTCTTCGCGACGCTCGCGCCGGGCACGCCCTAGGGCGATCGCTCGGGGATGGCGGTGATCAGGCGTTCGAGGGCGGATTCGTCCAGGAGGTCGGTGGGGCGGATCGTGGTGTTGGCCTTGACGTAGTGGAACGCGGCGCTGACCCGGTCGACGCCGACGGCCATCAGGCGGGACCAGGCCAGGCGGTAGGCGGCGAGTTGGACGGCGACGACCCGGCTCTCCGCTTCGTCGCGCGGGGGGCGGCCGGTCTTCCAGTCGACCACCGTGTAGGACCCGTCGGGTTCGCGGAAGACGGCGTCGATCCGGCCGCGGATGAGGCGGTCGGCCAGCCGGGTCTCGAAGGGCACCTCCACCTCGATGGGCACCCGGTCGGCCCAGGCGCTCGCGGTGAACGCGGCGCGGAGGGCGTCGAGGTCGGTATCGGCGGCGGCCTCGTCGTCGGCGGCGCCGGGGAGCTCGTCGGTGTCGAGCAGGCGCTGCTGGCCGTACTCCTGTTCCAGCCAGCGGTGGAACGCGGTGCCGCGGCGCAGGTGGGGCGCCGGCGGGCGGGGCATGGGGCGGCGGATGCGCCGGGCCACCTCGCCCGCGTCGCGGGCCATGGCCACCAGCGTGGACACGGACAGGTGGGCGGGCAGCTCAACGTCGTGGCCGTTGGTGCGGCGGTGGGCGGCGCGCTCGGCCAGCAGCAGCCGTTCGTCGAGCTCCCAGCCCGCGGGACGGGAGCGGTCGGCGTCGTCGAGCGGCACGTCGTCGGACGCGTGCAGCCAGGATTCCGCGGCGCCCTCCAGCGCCGCGGAGACCAGCCGCGCGCCCTCGACGACCGCGGAATGGCGCGCGCCGCCGGGGGCGGCCGCGGCGGCCTCCAGGTTCTCGACGCCGAACAGCGTCGCCGGGCCAGACGCGCCGGCCGGCGTCCCCTCGCCGGACGCGGTCGCCGCCGGGGGCCACGGGGCGGACGGGGGCTCGGCCAGGAGCGGGTTCGTGGCCTCCTCGGGGGGTTCGGGGGTCCAGTGGGCGATGGCGTAGCCCGGGTGGCGGGGGTGCGCCTCGCAGACGGCGTGGATCTCCCGGAGGAAGACCGATGGGCCCATGCGGGTGCTGCCGGTGGCCCCCCACCAGTAGCCGGAGGCGAGCAAAAGGTAGGACGCGCGGGTGACCGCTACGTACGCCAGGCGGCGTTCCTCGCGTTCCTCGCGGAGCAGGCACGCCTCGTCGAACGCCTCGCGGGACGCGGGGTCGAGGTCGCGCAGGGCGGGGAGGTCGGCCACGTCGCCGCGGAGCGGGAACGGGAGCGCGCGCGGGTTGGTGGTCCACTTCGTGGAGACGGTCGGACGGGCCGGGAAGACCTGGGCGCTCTTGCCCGCGGACAGGCCGGGCACGGCGACGACCGGCCACTGGAGGCCCTTCGCGGCGTGGACGGTCATCAGCTTCACGCTGTCGGTATCGCCGATGCGGCCGGCCTCCAGGCCGAACTCCTGGTCTTCCGCGGCGTTGAGGTAGGCGAGGAACGCGCCGAGCGTGGGCTCCTCGGCGCTGCCCGCGAACCGGGCCGCGGCGTCGGCGAAGGCGTCGAGGTCGGCGCGGGCGGACGCGGCCTCGGCGCCGGGCCGCGCGGCCACCTCGACGTCGAGCCCGATCACCCGCTCCACCTCGGTCACGAGGTCGGGCAGCGGCTGGCCGACCTGCTCGCGCAGGCCGCGGACCTCGGCGGCGAGCCGGGCCATGCGGCCGAAGCCGGTGGCGGAGTAGCGCGCGGGCTCGCCGAGGTCGTCGAGCGCGTCGATGAGGCTGCCGCTCTCGGCGGCGAGGTCGGTGATGACCTGGCGGAGCGCGTCGTCGGGCGCGGGCTCGGGCGCGCCGTCGGGCAGGTCGACGTCGCGACGGGTGTCCTTCGCGAGCTCGCGGGCGCGGCGGCCGAGCGCCACGAGGTCGCGCGGGCCGAGGCGCCAGCGCGGCCCCGTCAGCAGCCGTACGAGCGCGTCGCCGGACGTGGGGTCGTGCATGACGCGCAGGGTGGCCACGATGTCGGCCACCTCGGGGACGGTCAGCAGGCCGCCGAGGCCGACGACCTCGACCGGCACGCCGCGCTCCTCGAGGGCCTGGCGGATGGCGGGGAACTGGGCGCGCTTGCGGCAGAGGATCGCCACGTCACTGGGGTGGAGGGCGGAATCGGGCCAGGGACCGCCGTCGGGCGCGACCCCTTCGCGCACGGCCAGGGCGGCGGCGATCTCGTCGGCGAGCCACCCGGCCTCCGACTCGGCCGTGTCGAACAGGGCGCAAACCACGCGGCCGCGTTCGTCGCGCGCGGTGCTCGACTCCAGGACGGGGAGCTCCGGCGCGTCTGCCCTGAGGTCGTGGGACAGGGCGTTGGCGGCGCCGAGGATGTACTCCCCGTTGCGGAAGCTGGTGGCGAGCTTGGCCAGCCGGGCGGGGTGGCCGCGGCGGGCCGGGAAGTCCTGCCGGAAGCGCAGGAGGTTGCCGGCGCTGGCGCCGCGCCAGCCGTAGATCGACTGGCAGGGGTCGCCCACGGCGGTCACCGGATGGCCCACCCCGCCGGCCGCGCCCACCCCGAACAGCGCGCGCAGCAGGACGAGCTGGGCATGGCTGGTGTCCTGATACTCGTCGAGCAGGACCACCGAGTAGCGGGAGCGCTCGATGGCGCCGACCTCCGGATGGCGCGACGCGATGCGCGCGGCGAGCGCCACCTGGTCGCCGTGGTCCATCACCTCGCGGGCGGCGCGCAGCGCACGGTAGCGCTCGACCATCGGCAGCAACTGCTCGCGCGCGTCGTGTTTCGCGATGATCTGCCGGACGGGGGCGAGCACCTTCGGCAGGGCGTCGCGCCGCTCGCGCAGCCACGCGCCGACGCGGCGCACGTCATCAGGACCGCGGAGGTGTTCCGACAGCTCGCCGGCGAGGTCGAGCACCG
The DNA here is from genome assembly GCA_036502625.1 of Streptosporangiaceae bacterium. GTDB lineage: Bacteria > Actinomycetota > Actinomycetes > Streptosporangiales > Streptosporangiaceae > DASXYG01. Next base: position 38,578 of record DASXYG010000059.1, on the reverse strand, counting down.
CCTTCGTCACCGAAGCGGGCGTCATCTCCACGTGGTCCATCGGCCCGTCGTACGCGGCGACCACGCCGCTGGCGAGCTGCCACTCCACCGCCGGGGTGATGAGCCGCATGGTGGGCTCCATGGCCTCGCGCAGCGCGTGGTCGCCGACGAGGCGCGCGGCATAGGAGTGGTACGTCGACACGATCGGCTCGGCGTCGAGCAGGCTCGCGGCGGCGGGCTCGCCCGGGTCGCCGGCGACGGCGGCGGTCTCCGCGCTGCCGAGGAACCCCGTGGCGCGGAGCTGCCCGAGCCGGGTGCGCACCCGGGTGGCCAGCTCCGCCGCGGCCTTGCGGGTGAAGGTGAGGCCGAGCACCCGGTCGGGCCGGACGAGCCCGTTGGCCACCAGCCAGACCACCCGCGCGGCCATCGTCTCGCTCTTCCCCGACCCGGCGCCCGCGATCACCACGGTCGGCTCCAGCGGCCCCGCGATGATGGCCGCCTGCTCCGCCGTCGGCGCCGACTGCCCGAGCAGCCCGGCCAGCGAAACCGGATCGATCCGATACCCCTCGCGCACCACGCCCCCTCCCACGAGACCGGTCATCCCCCGCCGACCATGGTCCCGCTCCCCGCCCGCCCGCACGACCCCGAATCTCCGACCTGTGGATAACGGCGTGCGGGGCTGCCGGGTCTGGTGGAATGGATCGGGTGAGTGAGGCGAGGGGGGCGAGCGGCACCGGCTACCGGCTGGTGCGCCGCGGCATGCGCGCCCGCCCGTCCGCGCCGGTGCTCGACGACCGGCAGCGGCAGGTGGTCGAGCATCCGGGCGGCCCGCTGCTCGTCCTCGCCGGCCCCGGAACGGGCAAGACCACCACGATCGTCGAGGCCGTCGTCGACCGCATCGAGCGGCGCGGCGTCGACCCCGAGAAGATCCTCGTGCTCACGTTCAGCCGCAAGGCCGCCGAAGAGCTGCGCGAGCGCATCGCCGGGCGGCTCGGCGCCACCCTGCGCCACCCGCTCGCGCTGACCTTCCATTCGTACGCCTTCGCCCTCGTCCGCCGGGAGTACGCCAGGTCGGGCGAGCTGCCGCCACGCCTGATGTCCGGCCCCGAGCAATTGCACGAGGTGCGCGAGCTGCTCGCCGGCGAGGCGCACGACAACGCCGCCGCGTGGCCGGAGCCGCTGCGCCCCGCGCTGGCCACCCGCGGGTTCGCCGACGAACTGCGCGCCCTGCTGTCCCGCGCCGCGGAGCGCGGCCTCGGCCCGGCCGACCTGGCGCGCCTCGGCCGCGCCCACGGCCGTGACGACTGGGTGGCCGCCGGCGGTTTCCTGCGCCGCTACGACGCCCGCTTCGTCCTCGACCCGGTGCCCGCGCACGACTACTCCGAGCTGGTCCAGGTCGCCGGGGGCATGCTGGCCGACCCGGAGATCCGCGCCCGGCAGCGGTCCGAGCACGAGGTCGTCTTCGTCGACGAATACCAGGACACCGATCCGGCGCAGGAGGCGCTGTTGCGCGCGCTGGCCGGAGACGGCCGCGACCTCATCGCCGTCGGCGACCCCGACCAGTCGATCTACGGCTTCCGCGGTACCGACGTCCGGAACATCCTCCAGTTCCCGAGCCGCTTCCCGGCCGCCGGCGGGCGCGACGCCCCGATCGTCGCGCTGCGCACGTGCCGGCGCAGCGGCGCGGTGCTGCTGGAGGCCACGCGCGGCGTCGCGCGGCGGCTGCCCGCCGTGCCGGGCGCCGGCCACCACCGCAACCTCGACGCCGTGGACGGCACCGAGCCCGGCGAGATCCGCAAGCTCATCGCGGCGACGGCCACCCAGGAGGCCGGCCTCGTCGCCGACGTCCTGCGCCGCGCCCACCTGCTCGACGGCGTGCCGTGGTCGCGCATGGCGGTGCTCGTCCGCTCGGCGGCGCGGCAGGTCCCGGTCGTCCGGCGCGCGCTGATCGCCGCCGGGGTGCCGGTCGTCGTCGCGGGCGACGAGACGCCGCTGAAGGACGAACGCGGGGTGGTGCCGCTGCTCGCCCTGCTGAAGGCCGCGGTGCGTCCGGGCGAGATCACCGAGGAGTCCGCGTCCGACCTGCTCACCGGCCCGGTCGGCGGGTCCGACGCGCTCGGGCTGCGCCGTCTCGTCCGTGCGCTGCGCGAGATCGACCAGGCCGCCGGCCACCGCGGCGGCACCCCCCTGGCCGACGCCCTGCGCGACCCCCGGGTGCTCGCGCTGGTCAGCGCCGAGGTGCGGGAACCCGTCGACCGCATCGTCGCCGTCCTGGAGGCCGCACGCGGGCGCGCCGCCGAGGGCGGCACCGCCGAAGACGTCCTGTGGACGATCTGGCAGAGCTCCGGCCTGGCCGACCGCTGGCCGTCCACCTCGTCCGCGGGCGGCACACGCGGCGCCGCCGCCGACCGCGACCTCGACGCCGTGGTGGCGCTGTTCGACGCCGTGGCCCGCTTCGTCGACCGCCTGCCGTACGCCGGTCCCGAGGTCTTCCTGGAGACGCTCGACGGCCAGGAGATCCCCGGCGACAGCCTCGCCGAGCAGGCCCCCACGGGCGACGCCGTGCGCATCCTCACCGCCCACCGCTCCAAGGGCCTGGAGTGGGACGTCGTGATCGTCGCGGGCCTCCAGGAGGGCGTCTGGCCCGACCTCCGGCTGCGCGGCTCCCTGCTCGGCGCCGACGACCTCGTCGACGCGTCCGCGGGCGTGGCCACCGGCCCCGAGGCCATCACGTCCAAGCTGCTCGACGAGGAGCGGCGGCTGTTCTACGTCGCCTGCACCCGCGCCAAGCGGAAGCTGATCCTCACCGCCGTCGGCGGCGACGACGCCGAGGAGCGCCCGTCGCGGTTCCTCACCGAGCTGGCCCCGAAGACCGAGCCCGAGCTCGCCGCCGACGGCCTGCGCTGGCTCGCGCTGCCCGCCCTGGTCGCCGACCTCCGCTCGGTCGTCACCGACCCGGCGCGCCCCGAGCCGCTACGGCGTACGGCCGCGGCCCGGCTCGCCCGGCTCGCCGCGGCGGGCGTCCGCGGCGCCCATCCGGACGAGTGGTACGCCCTGACCCGTACGTCCGACGACCGCCCGGTGGTCACCGACGACGAGATCGTGCGCGTGTCGCCGTCGCAGGTCGAGCAGTTCACGAAGTGCGGGCTGCGGTGGCTCCTGGAAGCCGCGGTCGGCGCCCGCCGTCCCGACGTCGTGAACCAGCTCGGCTCGGTGATCCACGCGGTGGCCGCCCTCGCCGCCACCGACGACGCGCTCGACGAGACGGCGCTGGGCCGCAAGCTCGACGAGATCTGGTCCGAGCTCGACTTCGGCGGCCGGTGGTACGGCGAGAAGCAGCGCCAGGTGGCCGACGAAATGGTGCGCAAGTTCCTGGCCTGGCACCGCACGAACCCGCGCAAGCTGGTCGCCGTCGAGGAGGGCTTCGCCGCGACCGTCGGCCAGGTGCGCATCACCGGCCGCGTCGACCGCGTGGAGTCCGACGACGACGGCCGCGGCGTGGTCGTCGACCTCAAGACCGGCGCCTCCATGCCGAAGGCCGACGACCTCGACCGCCATCCCCAGCTCGGCGTCTACCAGCTCGCCGTGCTGCTCAACGCGTTCGAGAAGCACGGCCTGGTGGAGCCGGGCGGCGCGGAGCTCGTCCAGGTCGGCAAGAAGGCGCTGAAGGCCGAGGTGCGCATCCAGCGCCAGCGGCCGCTCGGCGACGACGACGATCCGAAGTGGGCCGAGCGCCTGGTCGACACGGTCGCCCGCGGCATGTCGGGCGCGGTCTTCGAGGCCCGCGTCAACGACGGATGCCGTACGTGCCCGGTGGCGTCCTGCTGCCCGGTCCACGAGAAGGGCGCGCACGTCACCGACTGACCGAGTTGACCTCTAGCTTGGTTCAGGTTGCACGGTGGGGCCATGACATCGATCAAGATCGGCGTCGGCCTTCCCGTCGGCGTGGCACACCCGGAACCGACGGCCATGGACGGCGCGCGGTTCGCCGAAGACCTGGGGTTCGAGTCGCTGTGGATGCCGGAGGTGCTCATCGGCGACGGCACGCCCGCGCTCGACCCGATGCTCGCGCTGGCCGCCGCGGCCGCCGTCACCGAACGCGTCGGCATCGGCACCGGTGTGCTCACCGCCGCGCTGCGCCCGGCCGCGTGGCTGGCCACGCAGGTCGCCACCCTCCAGCGGCTGTCCGGCGGCCGGGTGCTGCTCGGCGTCGGCAGCGGCGGCTTCCCGGACTCGCCGTTCTGGCAGGCGGTGGGCGTCCCCGGCGCGGAACGCGGGCCCCGTACGGACGCCACACTGCGCGCCCTGCCGGACCTGCTGGCCGGGAAGCCGGTGGTCCTCGGCGAGGGGCTGCCGCCGGTGACGCTGGCCCCGAGCGCGGCGATGCCGCCCGTGCTGGTCGGCGGCAACTCCGGCGTCGCGATGCGCCGGGCCGTCGAGCACGGCGGATGGTGCCCTCACTGATCGCGCCGGACGACCTGGCGGTGGCCGTCGCGCGGCTGCGGGAGCGCGCGGAGGCGGCGGACCGTCCGATGCCCACCGTGACCGTCGGCGGCCACCTCATCGTGGGCGACGACGCGTCCGCGCGTGAGGCGCGCGAGTCGTTCGTGCGCACGCTCGTCGAGTGGCGCGGGATGCCGCGCGACACCGCGGAGAGGGTCCCGATGATCGCGCGGGAACCCGCGGAGTTCGCCGAGGTCGCCGCGGCGTACGCGGCCGCGGGCGCCGACCGCGTCGTCACCGGCCCGGACAACGGCGACTGGCGCGACGGCCTGCGCCTCATGGCCGAGGGCGCCGCCCTGCTGGCCTGAGCGGGGCGGGCCGGACGCGCTAGCGGGGTCGGTCCTCCGCCAGCTCGTGGATGAACGCCAGAGACTGGGCGGGCGACAGGGCGGTCGTTCGTTGGATCTCGAAGATCGCCGCGTACGTTGCCACGTCGCCCGGTCCGTCCAGGTACAGGTTGCCGGTGTTGTGCTCGACGTAGGCGACCTGCAAGGGCGGGCTGGTGTCGGCTCCCAGCCGCGTGAACGAGCCGTTCACGGCGGCGTGCCCACCGGCGCGGTACGGAAGGACCTGCAAAGTGACGCTCGGGTGGCCGGCCATGCGGACGAGATGGTCGAGCTGGCGGCGCAGCGTGTCGGCGCCGCCGATCTGCTGGCGGAGCGCGGTCTCGCCGAGGACGCAGCAGAACCTGGGCGGGTCGTCGGAATCGAACCGCTCCTGCCGTGCCATGCGCAGCCGGATGCGCTTCTCGATCTCATCCGGCCGGCCGGTGCATCGCCCGGCCGGGTAGAGGCCGCGCGCGTACCCCTCGGTCTGCAGCAGCTCGGGGACGACCTCGGCCTGCCAGACGTGAATCCAGTCCGCTTCTGTTTCGAGCCCGAGGTATCGCATGAACCCCTCGGGCACCGCCTCCCCCGCGCGTTCCCATAGGCCGGGCGGCTCCGCTTCTTCCGCCAGGCTGACCAAGCGGTCCCGGGTGGCGTCATCGAGGCCGTACTCGTAGCAGAGCAGGCGGACGGTCCGGGGCAGGAACCTGCGGATGCCGTTCTCCATGCGGCTGAGTAGGGGCTGAGACAGCCCGACGGCCTTCCCGACGTCACTGAGAGACCGGTGCCGTTCCTCCCTCAGCCGCCGGAGCTCCCGACGGAGCTCCCAACTCCGGATGGCCGGCGTCGGTGTGTTCGGCACGCCGCTACCAGCCGCGCGGCGGACCCTGCGGCGGCTGCCCGTACGGTGGCTGGTTCGGGGGCTGGCCGGGCGGCGGCTGGTTCGGCGGCTGCCCGTAGCCCGGCTGCTGCGGCGGGTACGGCTGCTGCCCCGGAGGCGGCCCCTGCGGAGGCTGGCCCGGAGGCGGACCTTGCGGCGGCTGCCCCTGCGGCGGTCCCTGCGGGTACGGCTGGCCCGGCGGCGGCCCCTGGGGCTGGCCCTGCGGATACGGCTGACCCTGCGGCTGACCCTGCGGCGCCCCCTGCGGCTGTCCCTGCGGCGCGCCGTAGCCGGGGGGAGCCTGCGGCGGCGGCTGCTGGCCGCGCGGCGCGAACAGGTTGTGCGTGACGCGCATCAGCCCGACCAGGGCGTCGCGGCGCATGCTGAACCGCTGCGGGTCGACGGTCTGCGTCTCGGCGTGCGAGTGCAGCATCGCCAGTTCCGTCGCGGCGAGCTGGTAGTCGCCCATCGCCCGCGACCCCTGCCGGCCGAGCTGGCTCGCCGCCCACCGGCGCGCGTTGCGGCGCGTTTTCAACTGGCTCAGCATCGTGACGTCGGACGGCGTGACGATGCCGAGCCGGTCGTACATCGGGAGGTACTTCTGGATCAGCCCGATGATCCGCCGCCGGTCCTTCACCAGGACGAAGATCAGCCCGCCCAGCACGCACGCCAGGATGAGGTAGGCGACACCGAGCCCGGCGAAGCCGAAGCCGCTGGAGAAGTTCCAGGTGAAGTGGAGGAGCATCGCGCCGATCCACCCGCCGGCGACCGCCAGGTAGCCGATGGCGTCGCGCCTGTTGGCCGCGAACGCGATGCCGAGGCCGGTCATGGACGTGAACAGCGGGTGGCACAGCGGCGAGAGCACACCGCGCAGCCCCACCGTGAACAGCACGGCGGACGGGCCCGCCGGCATGACCTTCATGTAGTAGAGGACGTTCTCGATCAGCGCGAAGCCGAGGCCCACCATCGCGGCGTAGACGATGCCGTCGGTGGGGCCGTCGATCTCGTCGCGCCGCCGCCACAGCAGCAGGAACAGCACGGATCCCTTGCAGGTCTCCTCGACCAGCGGCGCGCCGAACGCGGCGGCGAAGTAGTTGCCCTGCTGGGCGCCGAACACGGGGATCCAGAAGAACGACGCGCCCGCCGTGTTGACGACGAGCGCGACGAGGATCGCGACGCCCGCACCCCACAGGAACACGAACGCCAGCTTCAACAGCGGCTCGGGTTCGAGCCGGTCGATCAGCAGCACGAGGCCGACCATCACCACGGTCGTCGGCAGCGCGAGGATCAGGCCGAGGACGGTGGACAGCGGCCCGCCGAGGAACATGTAGATGACCAGCGCGATCAGCAGGCAGAAGCCGGAGACGGCCAACCCGATGATCAGGGGGATCGAGTGCCGGTTGGAGGTCCGGCCCTCGAGGACGGCGCTGGGTTCCAGTGGGGTCATGCGCGTTAGCGTAACGATACGGACGCCCACCGGCTAAATCGCTTGGAAATGATCTTGGTCGGGAATTGCCAACGGGCCCGTGGACGCGGAGGTTCAGCGGTAGCCGACGTCCGACGGCGCGCGTCCTTCCAGGTAGACCTCGGCGAAGTACCGGCCCCAGTCCGGACGGGTCCCGTCCGTGTCGATGAACCCGTACTCCCGGGCCAGCCCCCAGGACGACAGCGCCTTGCCGGACCACCGGAGCACGTCCGGGTCGGCGGCCAGCGCGGCGACCGCGCGCCCCACGTACGCCGGGCTCTCGGCCATGCAGAAATGCGGGTCCTTGGCGATGCCGTCGCGCCAGGTGCCCTCGGTGACGCCGAAGCCGTCCAGCATCTCCTCCGACCGCAGGAAGCCCGGCGTGACGGACACCGCGGTGCCGCCGTGCTCCTTCAGCTCGGCGGCCTGCGCGACCGCGAGCCTGATCACGGTCGTCTTCGCGATGTCGTAGTAGAAGCTGCCGCGGTAGTCGCCGACCTCCGTGCCGTCGGTCACCTCGACGACCAGTCCGCCCGGCCGCCTGATGAGCAGCGGCAGGGCGTAGGAGCTGGTGATGATGTGGGTGTCGATGGCCAGCCGCAGCAGCCGCAGCCCGTCGTCGAGGGGGTGCTCCCACAGCTTCTTGTCCCAGGCGGTGAGCTGTTCGCCGCCCCAGATGTCGTTGACCAGGATGTCGAGCCGGCCGTGGTCGGCGTCGATGCGCGCGACGAGGTCGCGGACCTGGTCGCGCTCCAGGTGGTCGACGCGGACGGCGATGCCGGTGCCGCCGGCCGCCGTTACCAGGTCGGCGGTCTCCTCGATGGTCTCCGGCCGGTTCTGGTCGGACCGGCCCGCGCGTGTCGTGCGTCCCGTGCAGTAGACGGTGGCGCCCGCCGCGCCGAGCCGGGTCGCGATGCCGCGCCCCGCGCCGCGCGTCGCGCCCGCGACCAGTGCCACCTTGCCGCTCAGCGGCGCGTTCCCGTACGTGTCGTCCTCAGTCACCATTCAATACTAAACGAGCATTATCTAATTGGCCACCCGGTACGGCGCGAGCACGGTGGCCACCGCGGCGCGCATCCGCTCGGCGCGGGTGCCGTCGCGGAACAGCGCCCAGGAGATCTGCGTGCCGTGCCACAGCGCGTCGAGGACCTCGACCAGCGCCGCGACGTCCGGCACGCGCAGCAGACCGGCGCCGATGCCGTCGGCGATGTACGCGGCGAGCGCCTCGCGGAACCGCGCGCGCCCGGCGACCAGCGGCGGCCGCAGCTCGTCGTCGGCCATCTCCATGTTGAGGTACGCCAGGTGGTGGGCGAACTCGTTCGGCGACATCTCCTCGCCCACCAGCGCGACCAGCACCGAGACCAGCCCCTCGACGGGGTCGGGCGCCCGGTCGTACACCTCGCGCATCGCGGTGACGAACGCGTCGGTGCCGCGCCGCGCGAACGCCAGCAGCAGGCCGCGCTTGGACCCGAACCGCTGCACGAGCGCGCCGGTCGTCACGCCGGCCTCGCGCGCGACGTCGGCCAGCGTCAGCCTGGCCGGGCCGACCCGGCCGATCGCGGTGCCGACCGCGTCGAGCAGCCGTTCGTCGCTGATGGTGCGCGGGCGACCCGCCATGCCGCACCCCTTCCTATTGAATAACCATCATTATCCAATAGGAAGGGATCTCAGGCGCCGTCCCACCTGGCGATCCGGATGTCCACCCGGCCGAGCCCGGCGCGCAGCGGCGTGCCCTCCTCGCGGTAGTGGCGCATCGCCTCGGCGTCGTGGCCCAGCGGCGGCGACCCGTCCGCGCGGATCACCCGCCACCAGGTCACGCCGCCGCCCCACAGCGCCATCACCCGCCCGACCTGCCGCGGCCCGCCCTCCTGGAGGTAGGCGGCGATGTCGCCGTACGCCATCACCCGGCCGGGCGGGATCCGGTCGACGACATCGAGAACCCGCTCCGCGTACTCACTCGGCTCGCCGTACACCCGCCGGATTATCTCCCATTCCGCGGGTCAGCCGATGAACCCCTTGCTCTTCAGCCACTTGGTCGCGGTCTCCGGCGGCCGCAGGCCCTTGACGTCCACCTGGGTGTTGAGGCTCTGCATCAGGTCGGTGTCCAGCGACTTCGCGATCGGGTTCAGCACCTTCGCGATGCCCGGGTGGGCGTCGAGCACCTGCTCGCGGATGTTCACGGCCGGGTTGTAGACGGGGAAGAACGCCTTGTCGTCCTTCAGCACCGTGAGCTTGAGCCCCTTGATGCGCCCGTCCGTGGTGGCGACCATGCCGAAGTTGCACGGGTCGCTCTTGCCGATCGCGTTGTAGATCGCGCCCTCTTCGAGCGTCTTGACCGAGCTGGCCGGGAGCTTGAACCCGTACGCCTTCTGCACGCCCGGCAGGCCGTCGTCACGGGAGCTGAACTCCCCGTTGACGCACAGCGAGGCGTCGGCCGGCTTGGACTTCGCCAGCTTGGCGTACGCCGACAGCGACGTGACGCCCGTACGCTGGGCGACCTTCCCGGACGCGGCGATCGCGTACGTGTTGTTGAACGGCGCGCGGTCCAGCCAGACGATCTTGTTCTTCGCCTTGTCCTCGTCCGCGACCGCCTTGTACTGCGCGTCGGCGCCCGCGACCGGCTTGGTGTGCTTGAGGTAGCTGATCCACGCGGTGCCGGTGTACTCCCAGTACATGTCGATGTTTCCGGAGGTCAGCGCCTTGCGCGTGGTGTCGCTGCCGGACAGCCCGCACTTGCGCTGCACGGTCGCGCCCGCCGACTGGAGCGCCTGCGCGGTGATCTCGCAGAGGATCAACTGCTCGGTGAACTCCTTGGACCCGACGGTGACCTTCACCCCTTTCAGCGAGGCGAGCTTCGCGAGGCTGCCGGGCGCGGCCTTCTGCGACGAGCCGGCGTCGCTGTCCGCGCCGAGCGCGCACCCGCCGGTCAGCAGGGCCAGCGCCGCGGTCACCGCGGCGGCCTTCCGCGTCCGGGTTCCGATGGATCGCATGGCTTCTTCCTTTCGAGGGCGTACGGGTACGTGCGTCACAGGCCGCGCGGGCGTACGACGCGCTCCACGACACCGGCGAACCAGTCGACGGCGAGGGCGAGCACGGCCGTGAGGATGCTGCCGGTGAGCAGCACGGGCAGCCGGTTCAGCGCGATCCCGGCCTGGATGAGCGTGCCGAGGCCGCCGGCGTTGGTGTACGTCGCGAGCGCGGCGTTGCCGACGTTGAGGATCAGCGCGACGCGCACCCCGGCGAGCATCACCGGGACCGCGAGCGGCAGCTCGACGCGGAACAGCACGGTGGTCCGCGTGAGCCCCATGCCGCGCGCCGCGTCGATGAGCGCCCGGTCCACGCCGGTCAGCCCGACCATCGTGTTGCGCAGCACGGACAGCAGGGCGACGAGGACGAGCGCGAGCGTGGCCATCCGGAAGCCGGTGCCCACGGTCACCGCCAGCAGGACGAGCACGCCGATGGACGGGACGGCCTGGCCGAGGTTGGCGACCGCGAGGATCGGCGTCGCCGCGACCCGCAGCCCCGGACGCGTCAGCAGTACGCCGAGCGGCACCGCGACGGCGATCACGACGACGCTGGAGACGGCGACGAGCTCCACGTGCTGGAGGAGCAGGCGCAGGATGACGTCGCGGTCGAGCGACCGCCGCTCGATGTCGTCGAGGTTCTGGGCGTGCAGGTACGCGTAGAGCCCCGCCACGACGGCGAGCAGCAGGAGCGGCGTCACGACCGTGCCCGCCCAGCCGCGCAGCCGCCCGTCGCGTGCGGGCGCGGTCGTCCGTACGGTGGCGGCCGTCACGTACGGCTCCCGGCCTCGGTGCCCGTGCCGTGCAGCACCGCGGCCCAGCGCAGCCCGCCGCGTACGGCGCCGTCGTCGTCGACGACCACCGCGAGGTCGTCGTGCGCGGCGAGCATGGCGTCCAGCGCCTCGTACAGGCTCTGCGACGGCCGTACGACCGCGGGCCGGCCGGCCACGCCGGACGCGCCGCGCAGCCACCGTACGGGGGCGCCGCCGTCGTCGACGAGCAGCGTGAGCGCGCCGTCGGGTCCCGACGAGGCGTCGGCGGACGCGACGGTGCGGACGTCCTCGATCGGCAGGTCGGCGACCTGGCTGAGACCGAGCAGGCGCACGGCGCCGCCGGAGCCGATGAACGAGGCCACGAAGTCGTCGGCGGGCTCGGTGAGCAGCTTCGCCGGGGTGTCGAACTGGGCGATGCGCCCGCCGGTGCCGAAGATCGCGATGCGGTCGCCGAGCTTGACCGCCTCCTCGATGTCGTGCGTGACGAACACGATCGTCTTCTGGATCTTCTTCTGCAACGCCAGGAACTCGTCCTGCAGGCGGTCGCGGATGATCGGGTCGAGCGCGCCGAACGGCTCGTCCATCAGCATCACCGGCGGGTCGGCCGCGAGGGCGCGCGCGACGCCCACCCGCTGCTGCTCGCCGCCGGAGAGCTGCTTCGGATAGCGCTTGCGGTACGTGCGGGGGTCCAGGCCGAGCAGGTCGAGCAGCTCGGTGACCCGCGCGGTGGTGCGCTTCTTGTCCCAGCCGAGCGCGCGCGGCACCATCGCGATGTTCGCGCCGACGGTCAGGTGCGGGAGCAGGCCGATCTGCTGGATGACGTAGCCGATGCGGCGCCGCAGGTGGTCGGCGTTGACGGCGGTGACGTCCTCGCCGTCGAAGTACACCCGCCCGCCGGTGGGCTCGATCAGCCGGTTGATCATCCGCATGGTGGTCGTCTTGCCGCACCCCGACGGCCCGAGCAGCACCACGATCTCCCCGGCGCGGACCTCCAGGGTGAGGTCGGCGATGGCCGGTTCGGCCTGGCCGGGGTAGGACTTGCTGACCCGGTCGAGCCGGATCATCGTACGGGTGTCGTCGTCAGCCACGGATGCCTCGCGGGGTCGTCAGGCGGGAGACCAGGACGAAGAGCAGGTCGAGGACCAGCGCGAGGACCGCGACGCCCAGGACGCCCGCGAGCGTGTCATTGAGGGAGTTGGCGCCGCCGATGCGCGCCAGGCCGTCGAAGATCAGCCGGCCGAGGCCGGGCCCGGCCACCGACGCCGCGATGGCCGCGATCGCGATGCTCATGATCGTCGCGATCCTGATGCCGTTGAGCACGACCGGCCAGGCCAGCGGCGCGCGCACGCGGAACAGCAGGCTCATACGGGACAGGCCCATGCCGCGCGCGGCGTCCTCGATCTCGGCGGGCACCGACTCCAGGCCGGTGACCGCGTTGCGCAGGATCGGGAAGATCGCGTAGAAGACCAGCGCGACGATCGACGGCACGGCGCCGAGCTGGAGGATCGGGATCAGCAGGCCGAACAGCGCGAACGACGGGATCGTCAGCATCGTGCCGGTCGTGCCGAGCGCGATCCGCTGCACGAGCGGGTGCCGCTGGCAGGCCACGGCGAGGACCACCGCGATGACGGTCGCGATGATCACCGCGATCATCACGACCTCGAAATGCTGGAAGGCGCGGAGCGCGATCTCCGGCCAGCGGAGGCTCAGGTACTCGGTGAAGCTCATCGCATCACCGCGTCGCGCCCAGGTCGGCGGGGTCGACCTCCAGCGCCGCGCCCGCGACGGGCGTGCCGGCCTGGAGCACGAGCCAGATGCGGTCGCGGTCGCCGAGGACGGCCGGGTCGGCGAGCGGGTCGCCGTCGACGACCGCGATGTCGGCGAGCTTGCCCGGGGCGATCACGCCGAGGTCGGACAGGCCGAGCGCGTTGGCCGCCGCGGACGTCGCGGACACCAGGGCCTCGCGCGCCGGCATGCCGTGGTGGACCATGCGCAGCAGCTCGATCCACGCGCCGCCGCGGCGCAGCTCCAGGTCGTCGCCGCCCAGCATGATCGGGGTTCCGGCGGCGCGCGCGGCGTCGAGGGTCAGCTCGGCCTCGTGGATGTTCGTCTCGGCCAGCCGCTCGAGCTCGGGCGTACAGTACGGCACGGTCGCGGCGTCGGTGCCGACCTGGAGGTCGCGGCCGGCGAAGACGTACTGGCTGGAGAAGGTCGGCACGAGCGCGATGCCCTGCTCGGCCATGCGGTCGAGGACGTCGGGCCGCCGGTTCAGGTAGAAGCCGTGCTCGACGGTGCGCATGCCGAGGTCGACCGCGGACTCGCAGCCCTCGATGCCCTCGGCGTGCGCGACCACCGCGTAGCCGTTGCGGTGCGACTCCTCGACGGCGACCGCCATCTCGTCGCGCGTGAGCTGGTTGGGCTGTTCGTGCGCGGCGCCGCAGGTGTCCATCCGGATGCCCGCCTCCAGCTCGACGGAGCGCGCGCCGGTGGTCATCAGCTTGATGAAGTCGGCGCCGCGGGCGATCTGCTCGCGCACCGCCTTGCGCACCTCGTCGGCGCCGTCGGCCTCGCGGTACATCCCGTCGAAGATCGCGGTGCCCGGCGCCGTGCTCGAAATGATCAGGCCGCAGGTCAGGATGCGCGCCCCGCGGTAGGCGCCGTAGCGCATGGCCTGCCGGTTCTCCAGCACCTGGTCGCCGTACGTGCCCATGTCGCGCACGGTGGTCACGCCGTAGCGGAGGAACTCGCGCAGGTGGGCGCCGAGGGTGTGGGTGGTCACGCCGGGCAGCAGCGGCTGCGCGCCGAAGCCGGGCCGCGGGTCCTGCCCGATGGCGTGCAGGTGGCCGTTGATCAGCCCCGGCAGGAGCGTACGGCCGGCAAGGTCGACGGTCACGGCGCCCTCGGGCACCGCGTCTCCGGCCGAGCCGACCCGCACGATCCGGCCGTCCTCGACGAGCACGGCCGCGCCGTCGCGGACCGGGTCGCCGGTGCCGTCGAACAGCCGGGCGTTCGTCAGCCACAACGGTTTCGGCTGGTCGATGGCTGGCGCGGACAGCATCGCCGGTAGCCGGATCTCCATATACGTCTCCTCAGCGCCGGGGGGTCGCTAGTACACCACACGGCCATATGTATACGAAAGGCGCATTGGTACTCTTCCGCCGTGGACACCACGAACCGGGCGGCGTACGCCCGCCTACGCACGGCCTCCCGGTCCGGCGCCGTCAGGCGGCGCTTCGCCGACGTTCCGGACGACGCCCGTCCGTACGCGGTGCGGATGCGCGACGGCATCAGGCTCGCGACCGACGTGTACCTGCCGCGCCGCGGCGGCCGCTGGCCGGTGCTGCTGTCCCGGCTGCCGTACGACAAGGCCGGCGACGAGTGCTTCATGCCGGACATCGCCCGGTGGTTCACCGCGCGCGGCTACGCCGTCGTCGTGCAGGACGTCCGCGGGAAGCTGCGCTCCGACGGGCCGCTCGCGCCCTTTCGCGCCGAGATCGTCGACGGCTACGACACGCTCGACTGGATCACCGCGCAGAGCTGGTGCGGCGGCCCGGTCGGCATGTTCGGCGACTCCTACTTCGGCTGGACGCAGTGGGCCGCCGCCGCGTCCGGCCACCCGGCGCTGCGGGCCATCGCGCCCCGGGTGATCGCCGCCGACTTCGGCATGATCGCCGCGACGCAGGGCGTGTTCGCGCTCGAGGTGTGCGCGCTGTGGGCGTTCGAGACCTGGGTCGACGAGGCGCTGTACGACTACGAGGGCCGGCTCGACTGGTCGGTGCGGCCGCTGTCGGAGGTCGTGCCCACGGCGCTCGGCGGGCGCCGCTCGCGGTTCCTCGACGAGACCGGCGCCGGGCGCCTCGACCCGGCCGCGCGGCTGCCCGTACGCGGCGACATCCCGGCCCTGCACATCGGCGGCTGGTGGGACATCGCGCAGCGCGGCCAGCTCGCCACGTACGACGCGGCACGCGCCGCGGACCGCGCACCGCAGTTCCTGGTCATGGACGCCACCGACCACGGCTGGACGGCGCTGCGCGAGCCGGGCGAGCCGTACACCGACCCGCGCACCGACACCCGCACGATGGCCCGCTTCCTCGACGCGTACCTGAACCCCGTCGAGGAGTTCCTCCACCACTTCCTGTCCGGCGACGGCCCGTGCACCGCTCCGCCGGTGCGCTGGGCGCTCGCCCACGCCGGCCCGCGCACCAGCGACGCGTGGCCGCCGCCGGAGAGCCGCCCGGCCACCTGGTACCCGTCCGGCGAAGGTCGGCGCGGCGGCCTCGCGCCCGAGCCGGACCGCGGCGAGCGCACCGTGCGGTGGACGCACGACCCCGGCGACCCGGTGCCGAGCCGCGCCCACGCGTACCACCCGCTGATCGAACCCGCCGACCAGCGCGGCGACGCCGCCCGCGACGACGTCCTCGGCTACGACACCGAGCCGTTCCGCGAGCCGTACGACCTGGCGGGCCCGGCCGAGGTGCGCCTGTGGCTGGCGGCCGACGCCCCGTCCGCGCACGTCATGGCCCGGGTCAGCGACGTCGCGCCGGACGGCACCGCGTTCAAGATCCTCGACGGCGCGGCGCGCGCCGAGGGCCCGTGGCCCGCCGAGGTCGCCGTCGACCTCGGCTCCACCGGCTACCGGATGCGCCCCGGCCACCGGCTCCGGCTCGACCTGAGCGCCTCGGAGTTCCCCAGGTACGCACCGCACCCGGGCACGGGCGAGGATCCTTGGCTGGCACGGGGGTTCCGGCGTATGGAGCAGTCGCTCATCGTGGGCGGCACCCGCGCCGCGCGGTTGTGCTGCCGCGTTCTGGCATCCGACGGGGGTAACGCATGAAGGGCTTCCGCCCGCAGCCGGCCCGTTCGGGGGCGGACAAGACGCTGTCGAGCAAGCGGGTCTACGAGGAGCTGCGCCGCGCGATCCTGCACGGCGAGTTCGCGCCGGGCACCAGCCTCGGTGAGACGCGGGTCGGCACCATGCTCGGCGTCTCCCGCACGCCCGTACGCGAGGCGTTCGCCGAGCTGCTGAACCAGGGGATCCTGGCGGAGGGGGCGCGGCGCCAGGTGGTGATCGCCGACCCGTCGCCCGAGCTCCTCGCCGAGATCGTGCTCATGCGCGACGCCCTGGAGCCGGTGCTGGCCCGCCGCGCCGCGGAGCGCATGGACGTCTCGGACGTCGACCAGCTCAGGCTGATCATGATCCGCGCGCGCCGCGCCGCCGACGCCGGCGACGTGAACGCCTTCCTCGACTGCGACGACGACTTCCACCTGCACATCCCGCACGCCCTCCACCACCACCTCGCCGCCGACACCCTCCGCCGCCTGCTGGCGCTCACCCGCCTGGCCGTACGCGGCACCGACCCGTCCGACCCCCTGCTCACCCGCATAGCCGCCGAGCACGAGACGGTCATCGAGGCCCTGGCGGCCGGCGACCCGGAGGCCGCGGCGGACGCCATGGCCGCCCACCTGGCCTCCTCGGCGCCGCGCTGACCGCGTCACCCCACGTAGTCGGTGAGCCGCCCGAGCTCCAGGCCCTGGTGGCGGATCCGCGACAGGACGATCGGGAAGTCGTGGGCGAGGCCGGGGCGGAAGTGCATGAGGATGACGTCGCCGGGGCGCAGGCGGCCTTCCTGGTAGGCGATCCTGCCCTTGAGCTGGACGCTGTCGCGCCACAGGACGATGCCTTTGATGCCGCAGCCGCGCGCCTCGGCGAGGGTGGCCGCGTCGTAGCGGCCGCCGGGCGGGCGGAACAGGGTGGGACGGCGGCCGAACCGCTTCTCGTACGTGTCGGCGGCGCCGCAGATCTCCCGCCGCTGGCCGGCCGCGTCGAGCGTGGTGAGGCGGTGGTGGGTCAGCGTGTGGTCCTCGATGACCGCCCCGGCGTCCCGCAACTGCCGGAAGTACGCGTACTTGCCGGCGATGGCCTTGTCGGTGAGGAACAGCGTGACGGGGACGCGCAGGCGGCGGAGCAGCGCGGGGAACGCGGGGTCCTGGGTCCAGCCGTCGTCGATGGTGAGGAACACGACCGGCTTCTTCGTCGGGATGTGGTCGACGATCGGCGGGTTCCCGGTCAGCCGCGGCCGTGCCGCCGGCGGCGCGGCGACCTTCGGCACCTGCGGCGCGGCGCTCGGGCTCGGTGACGCGGAGGCGGGTGAGGCCCGGCCGTCCGAGGCGCCCCGCAGCGCGATCACCACCACGCCGATCGCGAACACCACCGCGATCACGCGCCCCTTCATGCCACCACCCCCGCACGACCGTGCCCCGGCGTGCCCAGCATCACACGGGCGTACGGCGGGCGCCGCGCGCGGCGCGTAAAAAGATCGGCAGGTCAGCCGCGGTGGAAGAGCCGCCGCCAGCCGGTACGCCGGGGCCGCGCGGCGGGATCAGCCCACGGCGCGACCGGCCACTTGGTGTCCGGGCCCGCGGCGAGCAGGGCGTCGATGCGGCCGAGGCTCTCGTCGAGGCCGACGCCCGAGCGGCGCAGCTCGCCGTCGGTGATGCGGTAGCGCATCTCGTCGGTGCCGATGGCGTACGCCTCGAGGCGCCCGGCGAGGTGGGTGGCGCGGGCGAGGTGCCAGGGGCGCGGCTCACGGAGCATGATCTCCCCGCCGCTCCACAGGCCGAGGGGCTCGGCGCGGCGGCCGACCATGACGTAGACGTCGTGGTCGTTCATGACGCCGGTCGGGATGAGGCGCAGCCGCTCGGCCTCGATCAGGGCGCGGAGGTCGCCGACGCGGATCGGCATGCGGCCCGCGTCGGCCCAGTCGGCCGCGCGGGTCAGATGAACGTCGTAAACCAAGCCGTCGTGCTCCCCCGCCTTGCCGTCGTACGAAACTCCGGCCCCTCCCCAGGAGCCCCCGTGCCCGCGCGGGTGACCGCACCCGCGCGGACATATCGGGCACCTGCGAGCCTAGTACTCGGGCAGCGACGGGTCGATCTGCTTGATCCAGGCCAGAACCCCGCCTTGCACGTGCTTTGCGTCGGCGAACCCGGCGTCCTTCAGCGCGGCGAGCGCCTCGGCCGAGCGCGCACCGGACTTGCAGTGCAGCACGATCGGCTTGTTCTGCGGGAGCGTGGCCAGCGCCGCGCCCGAGAGGATCTCGCCCTTCGGGATCAGCGTGGCGCCGGGGATGCTGACGATCTCGTACTCGTTCGGCTCACGGACGTCGACCAGGTAGAAGTCGTCGCCGCGGTCCATCATCTCCTTGAGCTCGGTCGCGGTGATGGTGGAGCCGAGCGCGGCCTCCTGCGCCTCGTCGGAGACCGTGCCGCAGAACGCCTCGTAGTCGATCAGCTCGGTGATCGTGGGGTTCTTGCCGCACAGCGGGCACTCGGGGTCCTTGCGCGCCTTGACCGTGCGGTACGTCATCTCGAGGGCGTCGTAGATCATCAGCCGGCCGACCAGCGGGTCGCCGAACCCGGCGAGCAGCTTGATGGCCTCGTTGACCTGGATCGACCCGATCGAGGCGCACAGCACGCCGAGCACGCCGCCCTCGGCGCACGACGGCACCATGCCGGGCGGCGGGGGCTCGGGGTAGAGGCAGCGGTAGCAGGGCCCGTACTCGGACCAGAACACCGACGCCTGGCCGTCGAAGCGGTAGATCGAACCCCAGACGTACGGCTTGCCGAGGAGCACGCAGGCGTCGTTGACCAGGTAGCGGGTGGCGAAATTGTCGGTGCCGTCGACGATGAGGTCGTACGGCTCGAAGATCTCCATCGCGTTGGAGGAGTCGAGCCGCTCCTCGTGCAGGTTCACCTGGACCAGCGGGTTGATCTCGCGGATGGAGTCGCGCGCGGACTCCGCCTTCGGCCGGCCCACGTCGGACTGGCCGTGGATCACCTGGCGCTGGAGGTTGGACTCGTCGACGACGTCGAAGTCGATGATGCCGAGCGTGCCCACACCGGCGGCGGCGAGGTAGAGCAGCGCCGGCGATCCGAGTCCGCCGGCCCCGACGACCAGCACCTTCGAGTTCTTCAGGCGTTTCTGGCCGTCCATCCCCACGTCGGGAATGATCAGGTGCCGGGAATACCTCCGGACCTCGTCGACGGTGAGCTCGGGGGCGGGCTCGACCAGCGGTGGCAAGGACACGACAACTCCACGGGTGAGGCTGGGCGGCGGCCGGGCCTGACCGCCTTCTCCCCCAACCTAACGAAGCGCCGCCCGCATTCCCGCACCCGATCCGCCTGCTCGCGGACGACTTCACCGAACCGCCTTGCCCGTACGGGCGCACGGTCGTAGCGTACTCGTTGACCGGATTTGAAATCTGGTCAACGAGTACGGAAGGGGCCGCGCACCATGGCCGAGCAGGACGGGCCGACCGACGCGTTCGTCGCGCGCGCCGACCGCATCCTCGACTCCGCCGGGGAGCTGATGCTGCGCCACGGCTACCGCAAGGTGACGATCGAGGACGTCGCGCGGGGCGCGAAGATCGGCAAGGGCACCGTCTACCTCCACTGGCGCACCAAGGACGACCTCTTCATGGCGCTCCTGGCGCGCGAGAGCGTCCGCATGGTGGAGGACGTCGCGGCCCGGCTGCGCGCCGACCCCGAAGAGGTGCTCCCGCACCGGCTCATGCGCATGACGTACCTCGCGGCGCTGCGCAAGCCGCTGCTGCTCGCGATCGTCACCGGCGACACGGAGATCCTCGGGCGGATGGCGGAGACCGAGATCAACGAGGTCGGCGCCGCCACCAACGACCGGTTCTACGACGTGCTCACCGACTACGGGCTGCTGCGCGACGACATCCCGAACCTGCCGTACGCGCTGCGCGGCGCGACGGGCGGCTTCTACGTCCTCGACCGCGTCGACCCGGAGTCCGCGCTCGGCCCGGAGGCCGGCGCCGACGCGCTCGCCCACGTCGTCCGCGCCGCGTTCGAACCCGCGCGCCGGCCGCGCCGCTCCGTCCTGGTCGGCGCGGCGGGCGCGCTCATCGAGGTCTTCGAGGACCTGATCCCGCCCTACCGGGCGTGGATCTATTACCAGGAGCCGGCCGGATCCCGGCCCCGCGACCGGAAGAAGGGCAGCGCATGACCGCCAGTGCGGAGAACACGGAGAACATGGCCGAGAAATGGGGGCTGAACCCGGCGCAGTTCTGGCTGCGCGGCGAGCACCCGTCCGCGCCCGTCGTGTACGACGAGGCGACCGGCTTCTGGAACGTCTACGGCCACCCCGAGATCATCGAGATGTTCACCGACCCGAAGACGTTCTCCTCCGACACCCAGCGCGTGGTGCCGAAGGACACCGGGGTCGGCGACGCGGGCGCGCTCACCGAAGGCAACCTCATCAACGTCGACCCGCCGGACCACACCAAGCTGCGCAAGCTGGTCAGCCACGCGTTCACCCCGAAGGTCGTGGCGAACCTCGAGCCGCGCATCGCCGAGCTCACCAACGAGCTGCTCGACGCCGCCACCGGGGGCGGCCGCATGGAGCTGGTGGCCGACCTGGCGTACCCGCTGCCGGTGATCGTCATCGCCGAGCTGCTCGGCGTGCCCGCCGCCGACCGCCCGCTGTTCAAGAAGTGGGTCGACGGCATGCTCAGCAGCTCCAAGCAGTTCTCGCTGAACGACGACAGCGAGGAGCAGCTCGACTACGCACGGAACGCCATGGAGCAGGCGAAGAACCTCGCCGACTACTTCGCGAGCCACATCACCGACCGCCGTACGCACGCCCGCGACGACCTGCTCACCAAGCTGGTCGAGGCGGAGGTCGACGGCGAGCGGCTCACCGACGCCGAGGTCGCGAACTTCGCGATGGTCCTGCTGATCGCCGGCCACATCACCACCACCATGCTGCTCGGCAACACGGTCCTCTGCCTGGACACCCACCCCGAGCAGCTCGCCGCCGTACGCGCGGACCGGTCGCGGGTGCCCGCCGCGATCGAGGAGTCGCTGCGGTTCTTCAGCCCGTTCGCCGCGGTCGGCCGCGCCACGATGACCGACGTGGAGCTCGGCGGCGTGCGCATCCCGGCCGACACGCTGATCATGGCGTGGGTCGCGGCCGCCAACCGCGACCCCCGCACGTTCGCCCGCGCCGACGTCTACGACTCGACCCGCGACCCGAACCCGCACGTCGCGTTCGGCCGCGGCATCCACTTCTGCGCCGGCGCGCCGCTGGCCCGCCTGGAGGGCCGCGTGGCGATGAACATCCTGCTCGACCGGCTGCCCGGCCTGCGCACGATCCCCGACGAACCGCCGGTGTTCGTGCCGACGCCCGCCATGACCGGCGTCAGCCGGCTCCCCCTGCTGGTCTGACCCCTTCGGCGCCCGCCAGGGCGGCGCGGAACGTACGGAAGACCCGCGCCGTCTCGGCGGGCTGCTCCATCTGGGCGACGTGCCCCGACCCCCCGAAGACCGCGACCCGCGCGTGCGGGAACGTACGGCGGGCGCGGCGCGCCATGCGCGGGTCGACGAGCCGGTCGTGCCGCCCGTACACCAGCAGCGCCGGCGCCGTCACCTCGCGCGCCTGCCGCCACAGGGTGTACGGGCCGGGCGGGCGGAAGTACTCCGCGACGATGCCGCGCAGCGACCTGCCGAGCGCGGTGACGCCGTGTTCGCGCTCGTCGGCGCGGAGCGTGTCGTCCACGGCCTCGCGCAGCCGCTCGGCCGGCACCCGCGACGGGTCGGCGTAGACGCTCTCGAAGGTGGCGCGCACGCGGCGCTCGGCGGGCACGTGCCGCAGCCGCCGCAGCAGCACCGAGCCCAGGAGGCTCGCCGCCGCCATGCGCACGGGGCCAAGCCGCGGCCACAGGTCGGGCAGCGCGGGCGAGACGAGCGTGAGGCTGCGGACGAGGTCCGGGCGCAGCGCCGCGAGCCGGGTGGCCACCGCGCCGCCGAGCGAGTTGCCGAACAGGTGGACCGGCCCGGCCGTGGTCGCCTCGATCAGCTCGATCACCGCCGTCGTGTGCCCGCTCACCGAGTAGTCGCCGGACGGCGGTGGCGGCGACTCGCCGAACCCGGACAGGTCGAGCGCGTAGCCGTCGAGCAGGTCGCGCAGCTCGTCCATGAGGTCGGTCCAGTTCGTGGACGACCCGCCGAGGCCGTGCACGAAGACGGCGGGCTCGGGGTCGGCGGCCGTGGACGGGGCGTGCCGTACGTAGACGACGCGGTCGCCCACCTCGATGGGCTCCCCGGGCCACGGCGGGATCGGTACCACCACACGCCTCCAGTTGCCTGGTCTAGGCGCACAGTAACCGGCGCGGCCGCGCAACCAGGCGGGCGGCCCCGCGGAATGTGCCGGCGCCGCCCCGTACCGCGGCCCGTCCCCCACGGCCCGCGCAACGGCGTCGTGCGGCGCCGGCACATTCCGTCCCCTCCTGGGTCACCCCCTGGAGGGCCGATCAACGAATCGGCGCAATCCGGTCACCGAGGACACTAATCACGGGGTCTCGGGGTCCGGCAACGCGTTCACATTCGTCGTCCACATTCGGCCGCCCGTACGCACCCGGCGCGGTCGTACGGACACGCCGCGCCTATCCCCGGCGGCCGACCGCGCCGTGCGGACCCGGGCTGACGGCGATGTCGCCGCGCCCGAACCCGGCGGACGCGCCGGACGGGTCGGGCGTGCCCGGCGGCCCCGAGGAGATCTGGCTGAGGCTCGCGGCGAGGTCGGCCTCCACACCGCCGGGCAGCTTCAACCGGATCAGCAGCGGCAGCACAAGCCCGAGCGCCACGAGGCCGATCATCACCGGCGTCAGCGTCATGATCATCGTCGGCGTGACCCGGTCGGTGAGCAGGAACGCCGCCCACAGCGCGACGAGCAGCACCGCGGAGATACCGCTCAGCGTGACGCTGCTGTACGCCGACCGGCGCGCGGCGCTCGCGTCCTGCTCGATCAGCCGCAGCACCCGCCGCGCCTCCACGTCCGCGGGCCGCAGCGTGCGGTAGCGCCGCAGATGGGCGCGCGCCCGATGGCGGTGCAGCGAGCGCGCGGGCAGGTCGGCGCCGCCCTGCCCGATCTTGTACTCCGCGACGCCGGCGACGAAGTACGGCTCGTGCTCGTCCGGCTTCAACTCGATCGCGGCCTGCGCCTCGGTCAGCGCGTCCTCGTACATCTCCGGCCGCTGCGTCGCGTCGCCGTTCTCGATGAGCAGCCGCGCCAGCGTCAGCCTGAGCTGCCACGCGGGGTGGTCGCACGGCCCGCGCAGTGACCGCCGCAGGACGTTCTCCGCCGCCGCCAGCCCGCCCTCGCCGCCCTGCGCGAGCGCCAGCGCGAGCCCGATCGTGGCGGCGCCGCTCGACGGCTCGATGACCAGCGCCTGCCGGAAGTGCCGCGCGGCCGCCGCCCCCGACGCGCCGTCCGCGCCCTCTTCTTCCGCGAGCCGCTTCAGCACGAGATTGCCCGCCTCGACGTGCGCCTGCACGTCGTACCAGTCGCGGGCCAGCGCCGCGTCGAGCTGCGCGCGCGCCTCGTCGTAGCGGCCGAGCTGGACGTACAGCGCGCCGAGGTCCACATGGCTGCCGCCGTGCGGATCGGTGTCGATGGACCGCCGCAGGTAGTACTCGGCCTGCGCGTACCGCCCGCGGCGGAAGCCGATCACGCCGAGGCAGACGCACGCCTCGACGTCGCGCGGCCGCTGCGCCAGCACCGCCAGGCACAGCTCCTCCGCCTCGTCGAGCAGGCCCGCGTCCTCGGCGCGCACGAGCGCCCACGCCAGCCCCTGGCGCGCGTTGTCGGACGTCGGCCGGGCGTCGAGCGCGTGCCGGAACCGGTCGCGCGCCCGGTCCGTATCGCGCCGGTCGAGGTCCAGCCAGCCGAGAGCGTGCAGCGCGGCCGCCCTCTCGGTGGGGCACGCGGCGTCGGCGAGCAGCCGTTCGAAGTCGGCCGCGGCCTCGGCGGGCCGGCCCTGGTCGCGCCGCGTCCACCCGAGCGCCGCGCGGATGCCCTGGTCGTGCGGGTACCGCTCGGCCAGCGGCACGAGCAGCCGCTCCGCCTCGTCGAACCGCCGCGCCGACCGCAGCGCGTCGGCCTTCGCCACGACCGCGACCAGGTCGTACGGATCGGCCGCGCGCGCCTCGTCGAGGCACCGTATGGCCTCGTCGTACCGCCGCGCCGCGTCGTGGACGTCGGCCATCGCG
This sequence comes from Streptosporangiaceae bacterium, assembly GCA_036502625.1. Taxonomy (GTDB): domain Bacteria; phylum Actinomycetota; class Actinomycetes; order Streptosporangiales; family Streptosporangiaceae; genus DASXYG01. The sequence goes on along the minus strand of DASXYG010000059.1, from coordinate 14,558 downwards.
TGCAGCAGGACGCCGCGGGCGTTCGGGTGCTCGGCCATCGCCTCGGTGGCCGCCTCGGCGGCGTCGTCCAGGCGGTGCAGCCGGACGAGCATCGTGATCCGGCTCTGCACGGCCGCGATGTCCCGCGGGTCGACGGCCAGCGCGGCGTCGAACGCGGCCAGCGCCTCCTCGTGGCGCCCGCGCCAGTCGAGCGTCCACCCCAGCTCCCGGTGGAACACCGTCGCGTGCGGATAGCGGTCGATGCCGGCCCGCGCGTCCGCCTCGGCGTCGTCGTAGCGGTGCAGGCGGCGCAGCAGGAGCAGCTTCGTCGACCACGCCGTCCAGTTGTCCGGCGCGAGCGCGAGCACCTCCTCGATCCGGGCCAGGGCGTCGGCGAACCGGTCGAGGTCGTCGTAGAGCCAGACGAGCTCGGTGAGGACGTCGACGGACGTGGGCCGCCGCGCGAGGAACGCGGTCGCCCGCTCCTCCGCCTCGGCGTAGCGGCGGCCGGACCGCAGCACGTTCACCAGCCACGCCTGGTCGTTCTCCTGGCCCGGGTACGCGGCGGTGATCTTCTCCGCCCAGGCGACCGCGTCGTCGATCCGGCCCAGGTCGACGAGCGGGCCGAACAGGTAGGACCCGAAGTACGACAGGTGGCTCGGCCCGAACCGCTCGATCCCCCCGGTCAGCGTGGCGACCGCCGCCTCGGCGTCGCCGCGCTCGCGCAGCACCAGGGCCAGCGCCGCGACCAGCGAGTCGCTCTCCGGCCGGAAGTCCAGCGCGGCCCGCGCGGACGACTCGGCCTCCGCCAGCCGCCCGAGCGAGCGCAGCCAGCCCACCCGGCGCTCCAGCAGCCCCTCGTTGTACGGGTCCACGCGCAGGACGTCGTCGAGCTGCGCCAGCGCGTCGGCGTGCTCCCCGAGATCCCACAGGCATACGGCGCGGTCGTCGCCGAACTCGATGTCGTACGGGCGCAGCGTCTGCGCGTGCTCGGCGAACCGCAGCGCGTCGGCGCTCCGGTTGAGGTAGCGCAGCGCCGACACGCGGCCGCGCAGCGCCGCGATGCCATACGGGTTGATCTCCAGCACGCGTTCGAAGCCGCGCAGCGCCTGCGCGTCGCGGTTGTGCAGCCAGCGGAACTGCGCGAGCTTCCACTGCAGCCCCGATTCGTCCGGGTAGCGGCGCGCGTAGCCCTCGACGGCGGCGCGCGCGTCGTCGTCACGGCCGAGCGCGACCAGCGCGTCCACCCGCTCCTGCATGGCCCCGATGTACTCCGGCTGGATCTCAAGCGCCTTGTCGCAGGCGGCGAGCGCCTCGTCGTCGCGGTCCATCCGGGCGAGCAGCGACGCCAGGACCACCCACAGCTCCGGCTCCCACGGCGTCATGCCGATCGCCGTGCGCAGCACCTCCTCCGCCTCGTCCCTGCGGCGCATCGCCGCGAGCGTGAGGGCGCGTTCGTGCAGCACCTCCGAGTCCGCGGGCGCGCGGCGCACGGCCTCGTCGCAGAGGTCGAGCGCCTCCGTCTCGCGGCCCATGTCGAACACGAGGTCCGACAGCCGCAGGCACGGTTGCGCCGCGTTCGGGAACCGCTCGACCGCGGCGCGCAGCGTCTCCTCGGCCTCGTCGTAGCGGCCGAGCCAGCGCATCCGGATGGCGCGCCTGCCGGGGAACTCCGGACGGTCAGGACCGGCCGCCTCGGCGTCGGTGTACGCGTCGAGCGCCTCGGGGTAGCGGCCCAGTCCGCTCAGCACGCTGCCGAGCTCGGCGTGGAGGTCCGGCTCGTCCGGCATGCGGCGCACGGCGTCGCGCGCGGCCTCCTCGGCCTCGGCGTAGCGGAAGAGCTGGCGCAGCATGGTGATCCGCCACTCGGCCGCCACCGGGTCGTCCGGCGCCAGCCGTACGGCGGTCTCCATCGCGGACAGCGCCTCCTTGCGGCGCAGCCGGTCGCTCAGCAGCATCCCGTACGCCACGTGCACACGCGCGTCGCCCGGGAACGCCTCGGTCGCCGCGACGGCGGCCGACTCGGCCTCCTCCCACCGGCTCAGGTGGTGCAGCGCGGCGACCCGCCACGGGAAGGCGTGCGGCTCGCCGGGCGCCGCCGCGACGGCCGCGTCGAAGCGCCCGAGCGCGGAGACGGGATCGTCGGCCTGGAGGTCGATCCGCCCGGCGAGCACCAGCGCCGCGGCGGCGGGCTCGGGGACGGACAGGTGCGGCGCCAGCAGCCGCCGTGCCTCGGCGAAGTCGCAGCGCCGCCGCAGCCGGTGGATCTCGGCGGCGTCGATCGGTTCCATGGGGCGTACTCCTCGTGTCCGCCCCAACCCCACAACGCGGCGGCCGACCGCAACCAGCCCGTACGGCGGAACGTTGCGCAACCGTGTCGTACGGGCGGGCCGCTCAGGCCGACTTGCGGGTGGTCTTCTTGCCGGACTCCGGCGTGCTCTTCTTCCCGGACCCCGATGCGCTCTTCTTCCCGGTGCCCCGGCCGCCGCCCTTCTTCGCCGCGCCCGATCCGTCCGCCGACGGGCTCTCGCGGTTCTTCTTCGCGGCGTCCACGCTGGCGCGCAGCGCGGACATGAGGTCGACCGCCGGGCCCGCCTCGGTCTCCGGCGCCTCGGGCTGCACCACCTCGCGGCCGGCGATCTTCGCGTCGATCACCTTCTGCAGCGCCTCGCGGTACTCGTCGTGGTACTGCGTGGGGTCGAAGTCCTCCGTCATCTCCGAGATCAGCGACGTGGCCATCTTCAGCTCCTGCGCCCGCACGTCGATGTCCTCGTCGAGGAACTCGAACTCCGGTGTGCGCACCTCGTCCGGCCACAGCATGGTCTCCAGGACGAACACCCCGTCGCGCACCCGCAGTGTGCCGAGCGACTCGCGCTGCCGCAGCGCGATCTTCACGACGGCGACCTTGCCCGAGCGCTCGAGGGCCTCGCGCAGCAGGGCGTACGGCTTCGTGCCCGCGGCCTCGGGCTCCAGGTAGTAGCTCTTGTTGAAGAAGATCGGGTCGACCTGCTCCGCCGGCGCGAACTGGAGCACCTCGACCGTACGGCTGCTGGACAGCGGCAGGTCGGCGAAGTCGTCGTCGGTCAGCACGACCTCCTCGCCGGTGGCCAGCTCATAGCCCTTGGCGATGTCGGCGTACGGCACCTCTTCGCCGTCGATCGTGCAGACCCGGCGGAACCGGATGCGCCCGCCGTCGGTGCGGTGGACCTGATGGAACGTCACGTCGCGTTGCTCGGTCGCCGAGTAGAGCTTGACCGGGATGGTCACCAGGCCGAAGGAAATGGCACCCTTCCAGATGCTGCGCATGCGGACTCCCTACCCTCGCTCGCCCGGCTACCAGCGTAGACAAGGGAGTCCACCTCACGCCATGTTCGAACACATTACCGAAAAGTGAGAATTCACCTCGCGATCAGTGATCCAGCATGCCGAGCGTCAGCTCCGCGAGGTCGTCCGGGCGCTCCACGAGCATCGCGTGGCTCGCCTTGATCCACTCCACCCGGAGGTCCGGCCGCGCCGCCGTGAGCCGCCGTACGGCCTCGGCGATCCCCCGCTGGTGCGCGCGGGTCAGCTCCGCGAACGCCTCCTGCGCCGGCATCATCTCGGTGCCGACGACCAGCAGGAACGGGCAGCGCAGCGCAGCGAACTGAGGGAACATGTCGATCGCGTCCAGGGCGGCGCGCACCTGTTCGAGCAGCGGCCACTTCGGCCGTACGTACGTCGCGCCGTCGCGGGTCACGAGCTGCCGGTCGAACGACTCGCCCGCCTGCTCCCCGTCGCCGCCGAACGCCGCGGCCGCGGCCACGTGATGGCCGCGCAGCGTGGCCACGGTGTCCGGGTCGTACGGCCCCTCCTGCGGGGTCAGGAACATCTCGCGCAGCCGCGCCAGCTCGGCGTCGCGCGTGGCCGGGTCGATGCCAAGGTAGTGCTCGGGCCGCGTGAGCGCGCTGCGGTGCCCGTCCAGGTCGACGACCGCCGGGCACTCCGGATGCCGCAGCCCCCACATCGCGGCCACCCAGCCGCCGAGCGACATGCCGACGACCGCGGGCGCGTCGAGCCCCAGGTGGCCGACCACCGCCTCGATGTCGTCGAGCACGGCGTCCCACTCCCACGGGCCGTCGCCGGAGCCGCCGTGGCCGCGCAGGTCCACCGCGACCACGCGATGGCCGGGCAGCCGCGACGCGAACCGGTTCCAGTCGGCGGCCGTGCCGCCGAGCCCGTGCAGCAGCACGACCGGCGTGCCGTCGCCGCCGAAGTCGCGGTATGCGACCGGCACCGGTCGCGTCGTGATCGTCTCGTCCCGCATGGGGTTCACCGCCTGTTTCCGTGGTCGTCCGTCCGTGCCCGCAGCCGCGCCCGTACGGACGCCGTGGTGACGCCGGCGTCGTCGCGGGCGAGCTTGCCGCGGCGCACCAGGTCGTGCACGCCCTGCCGGGTGATGCCGAGCATCGCCGCGGCCACCGCGTACGGCACGATGTCCGCCGACGGATGCCCCATCCGCAGCGCGACCGCGCGCCCCAGCGGGGTGCGCCACCACGGCGCCGGCATCTCGAACGGCGCGTCACCGGGGTAGAACGCGCTGATCATCCGCGCGCCGGTGTGCCGGGCCAGCGCGTCGTCCTCCCCGAGGAGCTGCGCGGCCCACATCTCCGCGTCCGCCCGGATCCGCTCGCGCAGCGCGCGTACGACCTCGGGGTCCTCGGTGAGGATCTCCAGCGGGTCGAGCAGCCGGCTCTCCGCGAGCGCCACGAGCTGCCCGGCCAGCGCGACATGCTCATCGGTGCTCGCGCGCATCGGACCTCCCTGTACTTGACGCACATCGTCAAGTACTTGCGCACCGATGTCAAGTAGCGGCCCTTGGGGAATGCTCACCCGCATGGCCACCGGATCACCGAACCGCGTGCCGCCGCCGCGCCGCATCGAGCCGATGCTGGCGGTGCCCGGCGAGCTGCCCGCCGACCACGAGGCGGACCGGTACGCCTACGAGGTGAAGTGGGACGGCGTACGCGCCGTCGCCTACGCCGACGCCGCCGGGTCCGTCGAGGTCACCGGCAGGCGCGGCACCGACATCACCGCGACCTATCCCGAGCTCGCGGCCATCGCCGCGCGGTTCGGCGGCCGGCCGGCGGTCGTGGACGGCGAGGTCGTCGCCTTCGACGCGGCGGGCCGGCCGAGCTTCGCGGAGCTGCAACGCCGCATGCACGTCACGAACCCCGCCGAACGCGGCCTCACGCGGATGGTCCCGATCGGCTACATGGTCTTCGACCTGCTGTACTTCGACGGCAGCACGCTGTTCGACCTGCCGTACACCGACCGCCGCGAGCTCCTCGACGGCCTCGACGCCGGCGACGGCGACGTCACGGGCCCCGGCGTGCACGTGCCGCCGTACCTGCGCGCCGCCACCCGCGCGCAGGCCCGCGCGCTGCTCGACGCGACCGCGCGCGAGGGCCTGGAGGGGCTGGTCGCCAAGCGGCTCGACACGCCGTACCGGCCGGGCGCGCGCGCCGACTTCTGGCTGAAGATCAAGAACACCCGCACCCAGGAAGTGGTGATCGCGGGCTGGAAGCCGGGCCAGGGCCGCCGCGCGGGCGGCATCGGCTCCCTGCTGATCGGCGTGCCCGACGAGACGGGCCTGCGGTACGTCGGCCACGTGGGCACCGGCTTCACCGACGCCATGCTCGACGACCTGCTCGCCATGCTGCGCCCGCTGACCCGACCGACCAGCCCGTACGCCGACGAGGTGCCGCGCCAGTACGCCAAGGACGCGGTGTGGACGGAGCCTACGGTCGTCGGCGAGGTCGAGTTCACCGACTGGACGCCCGACCACCGCCTGCGCGCCCCGTCCTGGCGCGGACTCCGCCCGGACAAGAGCCCGGACGAGGTCCGCGAGGAGCGCTGACCCGTCAGCTCCGCTGGCAGATGTCGAACGGCTGCCCGTCGGGGTCGAGCAGCACGCGCCACGTCTCGCCCGGCTGGAACTCCGGCTTCGTGGCGCCCAGCTTCAGGCACTCCGCCTCGGCCTCGTCGAGATCGTCGACGTACGTGTCGATGTGGTAGCGCTTGACGCCGTCCGGGTCCGGCCACGCCGGCGGCGTGTAGCCGGGGATCTGGCCGAAGCCGATCGACGCGTGCCCGTTGCCGATCATGGAGTACTCGTCCTGGCTGTGCAGGATGTCCCAGCCGAGCAGCCGGCTGTAGAACTCGGCCTGGGCCGGCGGGCGCGCGCAGTCGAGCGTCACCATGATCAGCTCGCCGACGCCCGTTCCCTTGGTGTCCGCCATCTCGGTATGTCCCTCCGTACGCTGGTATCTCTCGTTCGCGCGTCACCGATGCTCCCCCGCATACCTGACAGACCGCGGCAGGTACGCCGCACGGATTTCCGGGAAGGCTGACCGGCATGGCCGACACCGTCCAGGTCACCGTCGAGGACCGCAACCTCAAGCTGTCCAACCTGCACAAGGTGCTCTACCCGGCCGACGGCGTCACGAAGGCCGAGGTCATCGACTACTACCAGGCGATCGCCCCGGTGCTGCTGCCGCACCTCGACGGCCGCCCGCTGACCGTCAAGCGCTTCCCCGACGGCGTCGACGGCAAGTCGTTCTTCGAGAAGAACGCGCCGCGCCACAAGCCGCCGTGGGTCCGCACCGTGCGCCTGCCCGTCCCCGGCAGCACCATGGACCGCGACGAGATCGACTTCATCGTCGTCGAGGGCCTGCCCACGCTCGTCTGGCTCGCCAACCTGGCCGCCCTCGAACTGCACGTCCCCCAGTGGACGGTCGGCCCGCGCGGCGGCGCGCACGGCGCCGACCTCCTGGTCTTCGACCTCGACCCGGGCACGCCCGCCACCGCCGTCGAGTGCGCCCGCGTGGCCATGCTGCTGCGCGACGTGCTCGCCGCCGACGGCCTCGACGCCTACCCGAAGTCGAGCGGCAAGAAGGGCATGCAGCTCTACGTCCCGATCCATCCCGCGGCGTCCGGCCGTACGTCCGAATACGCCAAGTCGCTCGCCGAACGGCTGACCGAGGAGCATCCCGACCTCGTGGTGGCGCGCATGGAGAAGCGGCTGCGCCCCGGAAAGGTGCTCATCGACTGGAGCCAGAACAACCCTGCCAAGACCACCGTCGCCGTCTACTCCCTGCGCGCCGCCGACACCCCCACCGTGTCCGCGCCGCTGACCTGGGCGGAGGTCGAGAACGCCACGGCACCGGCCGATCTGCGCTTCACCGCGAACGAGGTGCGCGACCGCGTCGAGGCAGACGGCGACCTGTTCGCGCCGCTGCTCGCCGCCGACCGCCCGCACCTCCCGGAAACGGCCTGAACCGGGGCACGGGCGGGTACGACCAAGCCGGAACGCGACCGTCCCAGGGACGCACCCCCCTGAGGGAGACAGCAATGACCGAGATGGATCCGCGCGCCGCGGAACGCGCCGAGGAATGGGCCGAGGGCGACGACGAGGACGAGGACGCGCCCGAAGAGGACGACCTGAGCCTCGAGGCCCCCGAGGCCGACGTGATCGAGCAGCACATCGACGTCGATCTGGATGATGACGACTACCGGTGAGTACTCTTGTGTGATCGTCGGGGCTCCGGCTCCGGTGGCCCGGCGGATGCGAGCCTAAGATGGCGGGCGACAGCGCCCGAGTGGACCCACGAATCGGAGATAGCGGTGACCACAACCCCGGACGCCCGCCCCCGGGGCACCCGCCTGCCCCGGACGGCCCGGCGCAAGCAGTTGCTCGGCGCGGCGCAGGAGGTCTTCGTCGCCCAGGGGTACCACGCCGCCGCGATGGACGAGATCGCGGAACGCGCCGGGGTCAGCAAGCCGGTGCTCTACCAGCACTTCCCCGGCAAAATGGAGCTCTACCTCGCGCTTCTCGAACAGCACACGGACGACCTCGTCAACACCGTCCAGTCGGCGCTGGCCTCCACCGAGGACAACAAGCACCGCGTGGCCGCCACGTTCAAGGCGTTCTTCCAGTACGTCACGAGCGAGGGCGAGGCGTACCGCCTGCTGTTCGAGTCCGACCTCCGCAACGTCCCCGCCGTACGCGCGCGGCTCGAGGAGACGCTGAGCAAGTGCGCCGACGCCGTCAGCCAGGTCATCCAGGCCGACACCGACATCCCGAGCGAGGACGCCCACCTGCTCGGCATGGGCCTGGTCGGCATGGCGGAGACCAGCGCGCGCTACTGGCTCGGCCACCGCGGCGAGATCCCGCAGGCCGCCGCGGAGGACATGATGGCCAGGCTGGCGTGGCGCGGCATCAGCGGCTGGGAGAACGTACGCCGCCCGCAGGACGGCACCGCCTGAGCCACGCGCCCGCCGTGCGCACGACCCGTGCCGGGGCCAACGGGGGACCCGGCGAACCAGTGAAGGGGTTCCATGGAGGTCAAGATCGGTGTGCGGTCCGTGCCGCGCGAGATCGTCGTCGAGACGTCCCTGAGCGCGGACGACCTGCGCCAGGCGCTGGCCGACGCGCTGTCGTCCGGCGGCGTTCTCGAGGTCCCCGACGACAAGGGCGGCCACGTCATGGTGCCGGCCGCGCAGGTGGGGTACGTCGAGATCGGCGGCGCGGAGCAGCGCCGCGTGGGGTTCAACTCGTTCTGACGCTCCGCGATCAACACGTACTATCGCGTCTTCGGTGAAATCGCGTAGTATCGCGTATGGGCCACGCGGCGGTGGGGTACGAACGAGCCGCTGGCACAGCTAGCGAAAGGGCGGTGGCCAATGTTCAGTCTTCTGTGGCTCCTCATCATCGGGCTCGTCATCGGCGCGATCGGCCGTTTCGTCGTCCCCGGGCGCAACCCGATGCCGTGGTGGCTGACCATGGTGCTGGGCGTCGTGGGGTCGATCGTCGGCGGCATCTTCTTCGGCGGCCTGCTCCACTACATCCTGGCCGTGGTGGTCGCCGCGATCCTGGTCGTGGTGGTCGGCAACATGCAGAGCCGGCGCAGCAGGGTCTAGGGCACGAACGAGCACGAAGGGGCGCGGCCGTCCGCCGCGCCCCTTCGCATGCCCGTACGCCCGTACACCTCAGGTGGACAGGCCGAGCCGCTTCATCCGCTCCGCGTGGCGGTCCGTCAGCCGCGCGAACAACCGGGTGATCTCCGCGAGGTCGCCCTCCTGCGCGCCTTGGCCGGATTCGGCCACGCCCGGGCCGCGGATCACCAGCGTCGCCAGCGCCGGATGGTCGGCGGCCACCCGCTGCGCCTGCGCCAGCGCCTCGCCCACGAGCCGCCGCGCCCACAGCGCCAGCCGCCCCGTCAACGACGGGTCCGCCTCGATCGCCGCGCGGACGTGCTCGACCGCGAAGTCGGCGTGGCCGGTGTCGGCGAGCACCTCGAGCACCAGGTCATGGGTGGAGGAGTCGAGCCCGCCCGCGACCTCGCGGTAGAAGTCGGCCGCGATGCCGTCGCCGACGTACGCCTTGACCAGGCTCTCCAGCCAGTCTTTCGGCGCGGTCAGGGCGTGCCAGTCGTCGAGCGCCGCGGCGAACGGGCCCGTCTCCGCCTCGGGGTCCGCACCGAGCTCGGTCAGCCGACCGCTGAGCTTCTGGAAATGGCCGAACTCCGCCACCGCCATCGCTCCCAGGGCCGACTTGTCGGCCAGTGTCGGGGCGCCCGATGCGTCCTCGGCGAGCCGGAAGGACGCGGTGAGCTCGGCGTAGGCGAGCACCCCGAGCAGTTCGCGGGTAGCCCGCGCGTCATCGACGGATTCGGCTTGATCGGTCATGCGCCAAGCGTATCGAGCGGGGGCACCACCGCATCGGGTACACTGAGCTGCTGAGTGTGACCGTACGGGATCACTCACATCAGATCACGGCCGGCTGGCCCCTCCCGTGCGGGCGTGGTACCCCGAAATCTCCACGCTCCGGGAGAGCAGGCCCCCGCCAGATGGAGGCTGAAAGCCCTGACAACGTTTCGCGAACTCGGCACGATCTCAGAGATCGCCGACGCACTAGAAGCCGAAGGGATCATCGAACCCTTCGCCATCCAGAACCTAGCCCTGCCCATCGCCCTTGACGGTCACGACGTCATCGGCCAGGCGCGCACCGGCACCGGCAAGACGCTCGCGTTCGGGATCCCGCTGCTCCAGCGGATCACCCGGATCGGCAACGCGCCGCGTGCTCTGGTCGTCGTCCCAACACGCGAGCTCGCGGTCCAGGTCACTGATGACCTGGTCGCCGCGTCCGGCAAGTTGGGCACGCGGCTGCTCACCGTTTACGGCGGGCGCGCCTACGAACCGCAGATCAAGGCGTTGCGCGATGGCGTCGACGTCGTGGTCGGCACACCCGGCCGGCTGCTCGACCTCGCCGGCCAGCGCTACCTCGACCTCTCGAAGGTCGAGATCCTCGTGCTCGACGAGGCCGACAAGATGCTCGACCTGGGCTTCCTGCCCGACATCGAGCGCATCCTCGACCTCTCGCCCGACCGCAGCCAGACGATGCTGTTCTCGGCCACCATGCCGGGCGACATCGTGGCGCTGTCGCGGCGCTACCTCAACCACCCGACGCACGTGGCCGCGCCCGACGACTCGCCGGACGACACCGGATCCACCGTGCAGTACGTCTACCGCGCCCACCGGATGGACAAGCCCGAGCTGCTCGCCCGGGTGCTCCAGGCCGAGGGCCGCGGGCTGACGATGGTGTTCTGCCAGACCAAGCGCGCCTGCGACCGGGTCGTCGACGACCTCGGCCAGCGCGGGTTCGCCGCCGCCGCCGTGCACGGCGACCTCGGGCAGGGCATGCGGGAGCGGGCGCTGCGCGCGTTCCGGTCCGGCAAGGTCGACGTCCTCGTCGCCACCGACGTGGCCGCCCGCGGCCTCGACGTCGACGACGTCACCCACGTCATCAACTACGAATGCCCGGACAGCGCGGACACCTACGTCCACCGCATCGGCCGCACCGGCCGCGCGGGCCGCACCGGCACCTCGGTCACGTTCGTCGACTGGGAGGACATGCCGCGCTGGAAGCTGGTCAACGGCATGCTCGGCGGGCCGTTCGACGACCTCGTCGAGACGTACTCCTCGTCCGAGCACATCCGGACCGACCTCGGCATCCCCGCCGACGCGAAGAGCGTCCTCCCGACCGACAAGCGCAGTCGCGAGGGCCTCAACGCCGAGCAGGTGGAGGACATCGGGGAGACGGGCAAGGCGCGCAGCCCGCGCGCCGAGCGCGCCGAGAAGGCCCGCCGCCCGCGCCGCAAGTCCGGCGACCGCAAGCGCACCCGAGGCGGCAAGCCCCTCGACGAGACCGGCCCCGCGCCGGCCGAGTCCGAGTCCGCCCCGGCCACGGAGCCGGCCAAGGAGAAGGCCCGCGCGCCCCGCTCCCGCCGCACCCGCAAGCCGGAACCAACCACACCCGAGCCCGCAACGACGGCACCCGCCGCCGAGCAGGCAACGGCCAAGGCCGCCGCGGCCGAGCCCGTCGCGGCTGTATCCGCAACGGCCAAGGCCGAGCCCGTAACGGCGAAGCCCGCCAAGGCCGAGCCCGCAACGGCTGAGACCGTCGCGGCCGAGCCTGCAACCGCTGGGCGCGCCGCGCGGCGGCCCGTCACGGCGGTGCCCGTAGCGGCCGAGCCCGTCGCGGCACAGCCCGTCACGCCACGGCCCGTCACGGCGGTGCCCGTTGCCGCCGAGCCCGTCGCGGCGCGGCCCGTCCCGGCCGAGACCGGTCCGGTGTCGGTGAAGTTCATGGCGCCCGAGCCCGTCGAGACCGCCCCGGCGGCCGACATGCCGGACGACACGGCGAGTGACCAGCCGCGTCGCAGGCGGCGGCGCACCCGCGGCGGCGCATCCGAGGCCGCGGACGCCTGACCAGGCCATGCGGCTGCTCGCGATCTCTGACACGCACGTACCGCGGCGGGCGAAGGACCTGCCGCGGCAGGTGTGGGAGGAGGTCGAGGCGTCCGACGTGGTACTCCCCGCGGAAACACTGTGACGCGAAGCGTCGCGATTGGGGTGGCGGTCGGGCGACGGGTGGGCGACTGGTGCGACCTGGCCACGCTGAATGGGTTGAGCCGCCGTTCCCGGCGGCTCATCGGCGTTTACGGCAACAATGACGGCGACGACCTCCGCGGGCGCCTACCCGAGGTAGCCCGCGCGGAGCTCGGCGGTGTCCGCCTCGCCGTCGTCCACGAGACCGGCGACGCCAAGGGCCGCGAGTCCCGCTGCGCCCGCGCGTACCCGGACACCGACCTCCTGGTCTTCGGCCACTCGCACATCCCATGGGACTCCACAACCCCCGGCGGCCTCCGCCTCCTGAACCCCGGCTCCCCCACGGACCGCCGCCGCCAGCCCCACCACACGTACCTCACCCTGCGCCTGGACCAAGGCGCCATCCACGACGTACACCTCCACCGCCTGGGCTGACGACCGCCCGGCACCCCACCTCCGGCGCCTGACCTGACGGCGCCCGCCCCTGGCGCCTGAACTGGCGGCGCACTCCACGCGGGCGCCTGCGCGGCCCGCCTCCACGCCTCCCTCGTCGCCCTCAGAGGTCGCGGCGCATGATGGGGCGGTGCGGGAGGGGCCTGGCCACCTCGCGGAACCCGGCGCCGGTGAACAGCCCCGGCCACCCCACGTACAGTTCGGCGCGGCTGATCCGCGTCCCCGTGTCCTTCGGGAACCCCTCCACGGCGCGCGCGCCGCGCCGCGCGGCATGCGCCACCGCGGCGTCGAGCAGCGTGGCGGGCACCCCCCTGCCGCGTGCCTCACGCGCCAGGTAGAAGCAGGACACCGTCCACACGCCCGCCCCGTCCGCCAGCCCGGCGCGCAGCGGCGACCGCTCGAGCCGCCGGTGCTCCTCGCGCGGCGCGACCGCCACCCAGCCCACCGGCCGCCCGCCCTCGTACGCCACGACCGCCGGCTCCGCGCCCGCGGTCACCAGCTCCCGCAGCCTCTCCCGGTTGCCGTCGCCGGTCCCGGCCTTGAACTCCGGCCCCGGCAGCCGCCAGAACAGGCACCAGCACCCGCCGATGCCGGACGGCCCCAGCAGTTCGTCCACGTCCGCCCAGGTTTCCGGCGTGGCGACCCGCGTCGCCAGCCCCTCACTCATGCCGCGCACGCTACCACCGTCCCACGTTCACCGGTGTCGCACCGGGCGCCGCGAACGTCGTACGTGCACCGGCGTCGCATCCAGCGCGTCGAACGATCCACCGCGTCCGGCCGTTGGACGCACGTGACCGTGATCTCCCGCACGTGGCCGGTGTACGGCACGTGCGCGCTCACGTCCGCGTACGGCCTCATGAAGCTGGCCCAGGCGCTCGGCGCGAGCGCCCTGGTGGGCACCGACCCGATGCGCCCCGACCTGCGGGCGCGCCTGCTCGCCCGCGATCCGCTGTTCGTAGCCGCGCACTGGGTCATGTTCACCGCCGCGGTAGCCGGCGTCCTCCTGGCCCTGGCCACCCTGCGGCCGTGGGGACGGGTACCGCGCCGCCTCCTGGTCGCCGTCACGATGTCCATCGGCGCCCTCATGGTCCTCCGCTCACTCGGCCCGGTCGGGTTCGGATTCGTAGGCGACACCCTGACCCTGACCGGCGTACGCCCACCCCCCGCCCGCTACGCCACCCTCTCCCGCTACCTGGCGCTTTGGGACCTCACCTTGTGGTCCCCGTTCTTCCTCCTCTGGGGCCTCACCTGGCTAGCCACAGGCTGGCGCCTCCACCGCACACCACAACCCACCTAGCCGAGGTACGGCGGGCCCCGCACCCCCCACCGCCCGACCACGAGCCAGTGGGGGGTGGGGGTCACCCCGCGCCCCTGCCCCCGGAACCACCACCGAGCGCCCGGATACGAGCCAGAGCGGGGGTGGGGACGGGAGTTACTCGCGCCCCCCGCCCCCCGGAACCACCACCGAGCGCCCGGCCACGAGCCAGAGCGGGGGCGGAGTCACCCGCACCCCCCGCCATGGCGGAGGCAGGGCCAGCGGGGGGTGGGGTTGCCCTGCGCCCCCGCCCCCCAGAACCACCACCAAGCGACCGGACACGGACCGGAACCGAGTGGGGGGTACCCGCGCCCGGCCCGAGATGCAGGGGCGGGGGTGGGGTACTCGCGCCCTCGCCCTGGCCCGAGACCGAGGCCACGGGCTACCCAGCGAGCGTCCCGGGCAGGGAGGCGGGCACCCCGAGCAGCGAGGCCAAGGCCACAGACCACCCAGCGAGCGCCCGGGCATAGAGACGGGCGTCCCGGGCAGAGCGGCCGAGGCCACGAGCCAGAGCGGGGTGGCGGGGTGAGAGTGGAGTTGCCCGCCCCCGTCCTCGCCCGAGAGGCAGGGTAGAGGCGGGCCACCCAGCGAACGCCCTCGGGCCGGGAGGCGGGCGCCCCGGGCCGGGCGGCCTAGGCCATGAGCCAGAGCGGGGGTGGGGTGTGAGGGTGGAGTTACCCGCGCCCCGCCCTGGCAGAGGCAGGGCCAGTGGGGGGTGGGGGCGGGGTTGCCCCGCGCCCTCGCCCGGTCCAGAGAGGCAGGGAAGGTGGGGTGGGGCATCCAGCGGGCGCCCCGGGCGGGAGGCGGGCGCCCCGGGCGGGAGGCGGGCGCCCCGGGCGGGAGGCGGGCACCCCGGGCGGGAGGCGGGCACCCCGGGCGGGAG
>DASXYG010000058.1:0-12499 GCA_036502625.1 Streptosporangiaceae bacterium | reverse complement strand
GTGGTGGTGAGGGTTTGGAGGGCGGTTGCGATCAGGGTTTCTGGGGGTGATGGGGGGCCTAGGTGGGTGGTGCCGATGGTGAGGTCGCCGTTGGGGGCGGGGAGGGCCCAGACGCAGGAGGCCGTGGGGGTGCGGGTGGGTTCGGGGGCGGGGAGGGCCAGGGTCGGGTGCGGCAGGAGTGGCTGAGGTAGCGGTGAGTGGGGCGGGGTGGGGGTGAAGCGTTGGACGGTGGTGGTGCCGGACGCGTGGGGGAGGGCGGGTGGGGTCAGGGGGCTGGCGGAGCCGACCGCGAGGATGACGTGGCGGGCCTTGATGCGTACGGGGCCGTGCGGGGTGGTGATCTCTGCGTCGTGGCCAGTGTCCGTTGGGGTCAGCGCGGTGACGGTGCCGCTTAGGGGGGTGGCGCCGGCGTCTGTGGCGGCTTGGTGGAGGGCGTGGCGGAAGGCGTCGCGGTCGCAGATGATCGCCTCGGCGCCGTCGACGATGTGGCGTGTGCCGGGGGCGAAGCGGATGTCGATCGCGTCCGCTGGGCGGGCCGCGGCGGGGGCGCGCACCCCGATCGAGGCCAGGCCGCGCAGGGCGGGGCCGGTCACGAGGATGTCGTAGGCGGCCTCAGCGGGGAGGGCGGCGTCCACGGGACGGGCGGTGGCTGCGGAGAGCGCGGCCTTCGCGGGACGGTCCGGGGCTATGGGAGGGCCTGGGTCTGCGGGGAGGTCGGGGTCGATGGGGAGCCCGGGGTTCGCGGGGAGGTCGGGGTCTGCGGGGAGGGTGGGGTCTGCGGGGAGGGCGGGGTCTACCAGGAGGGTGGGGATTCCTTGGCGGGCTAGGGAGATCGCGGCGGTGGAGCCTGCCGGGCCTGCGCCTGCTATTAGGACCTCGATCTGCTCCGGGGGCGTCACTGGGGGGCCTGCCAGGAGGATGCGGCTATGCGGGTGAGGGTCGTACGGGCGGGGCCTGGCGGGACGGCGTTCAGGGAGGTCAGGGCCTCGGCGTAGCGGGACTCGGCTAGGGACGTGGCGGAGGTGAAGCCGCCGTGTTCGGCTACCAGGGTGCGGATCCTGGGGATGGCGGACGCGTCCAGGTCCGGGGACAGGAGGAGTTCGGCCAGGGCGTCGTCCGGGGCGGCGGCCAGCGCGTACAGGGTGGGGGCGCCGAACAGGCCGAGGAGGTGGTCGGTGCCGGTGGGCTTGCCCGTCGCGGTGGTGGACAGGTCGAGGCAGTCGTCGCGGATCTGGAACGCGATGCCGAGCTCGCGGCCGAACGCGGCGAGGGCGGCCGCGGCCTCGGGGGTGACGCGGGCCTCGGCGGCGCCGAGGAGACAGCTCAGGCGGAACAGGTCGGCGGTCTTGCGGGCGACGAGCTCCAGGTAGTCGGGCAGGGGGAGGGCGGTGTCGAAGGCGCGTTCCACGTCCAGGAGCTCGCCGTACGACAGCTCCGCGACCGTACGGCTGACCAGGCGGTCGAGGCCGCCGCCGAGATCCGCGGCCTCGGTGCCGACCAGCGCCAGGCACGCGAGCCCGGCCAGGGTGGCCACCTCGGCGCCCACCACCGTGTGCGCCGCCGGGCCGCCGCGGCGCTCGTCCGCGCGGTCGATCACGTCGTCGTGCAGCAGCGACGCCAGGTGCAGCAGCTCCACGAGGGCGCCGAGGCGTACGAGCCGGGCGGGGTCGGGGTCGCCGAACCCGGCGCACGCGGCGAGCAGCAGCGGCCGCAGGCGCTTCCCCGGGCGCGCGGCGAGGTCGCGTACGGGGGCGCCGAGCGCGGCGGGCAGCCCGGCCGCGAGCCGGTCCACCCGGTCCCCCACCTGCGCGACAAACGCCCCGAACCCGCCCGCACGCTCGGCGGACGCGGCAGGGCACGGAGGCGGCGCGGCAAGACCCGAGGGCGGCGCGGCGGACGCGGCAGGGCCCGGGGGCTCCGGATCGTCAGGAATGGTCATCAGGGGTGGTCCGCGGGTGGGGTTCGGGTCACCTCAGGCCCTGGTGGCGGGTGGCGGCCTGGAGGGTGCCGCGCTGGTGGAGGGTGGCTACCAGGTCGAGCCACTGGGTGGCGGTCGCGGTGTACATGGACGCGGAGCCCGGGTACGCGGCGGCTACGGCGAGGGCGATCGCGGCGAGGAGGCCGGCGCGGTCGGGGGTGCGGGCGCGCTCCGCGATGGCGGTGACCAGGGCAGCCTGGCCGGTGGCGAGGTGGCCGCGGGCGATCAGGGCGTCGGCGGCGGCGCGGGCCTCGGCCAGCCGGGTCGCGGTGAGGCGGCGTTCGGCGGCGACCAGGGTGCTCATGGTGGCGGTGTGCCGGTCGCCCAGGGCGACGACCTTGCCGGGGTTGCGGCGCTGGACGGCGCGCAGTGCGGCGAGGCTGTGGCGGGCCGCGGGCGGGCCGGACTCGCCGCGCAGCGGTACGCGGAGGGGGAAGACCGCGCCGAGCGCCGCGATGCGCAGCAGCATCGCGCGTTCCTGGGCGCGCGTCGCGGCCGGCGCGGCGGACGCGGGCCCCGCCGCGAGCACGGAGGTCGCCGCGACCGCGGACCCGACGGCGCCGGTCGCGCCGAGGAACCCCCGCCGCGAAAGCCGCGCGGAACCCGCGGAGGCCGCGGATTCGGGGGAGGCCCCGGAACCCGCGGAACCGGCGGGACCCGCGGAATCGTCGCCGTACCGGTTCTCGTCGTCGCGCACGGGTGCCCCTTTCGTACGGTCCTGCCGCGCTCATTGCAGCAACTCGCGCTGTCATGGCTCTCCCGTGGTGCTCCCGGCGGGAGAGGCGTGACAGCGGTACGGGATCGGGCGCGGCTAGCGTGCGGAGCGGCCGGCGGTATCCCCTCCAGCGAAACGGGAGATCAGGTGCAGCTCGACGCTCACGCGGAAGCGGCTATCGGACACGCGGCGCGGCAGATCTACGGCGCGCACCACGGCGACGCGAACTTCACCGGCTGCGGGATCGGGTTCCGGCGCCGCGCGGGACGGCAGACCGACGAACCCGTAGCCGTCGCGATGGTCGTGAACAAGCGCCCCGAGGGGATCGTCTCGCGGCGGCGGCTGCTGCCGGAGACGGTCAACGTGGCCGGCCGCGACTGGGGCGTGGACGTCGTGGAGGTCGGCCCGCTGTCGTTCAGCGCCGCCCCCGCCGACACCCGCACCGTGAAGCCGGACGTCTCCGGGCCGATCACCGGCACGTACCGCCCGCCGCTGCAGGGCGCGAGCATCTCGAACATCAACGCCGGCACCACCGGCACGCTCGGCTGCCTCGTACGCGACTCCGACGGCACCATCTGCGTCCTGTCCAGCAACCACGTGCTGGCCCGCGTGAGCCAGGCGAAGGCGAACGAGCTGATCATCCAGCCGGGCGCCACGGACGGCGGCTCCGAGGCGCTCGGCATCGCGGCGCTCAAGCGGTCCATCAAGCTGACGACGGGCACGAACACCATCGACGCGGCCATCGCCCAGCTCACCGACCAGAACCACATCTCCCAGAACGTGGCGGGCGGCCTGATGTCGCCGATCTCGTCCGGCCACCCGGCGGTGGCCATGGTGGTGGCCGACGACTCGGGGAGCTGTTCGCGCAACTGCTTCCTGACCCGTATGGACAGCACGATCAACCAGCTCGGCGTCACGATGCTGGCCGGGAGCGGCTCGGTCGTCGCGCCGCAGGTCGGCATGCACATCGAGAAGGTCGGCAGGTCGACCGGCTACACGTCGAGCACGATCGCCGCGACCGGCGCGATCGTGAAGGTCACCTGGGCGCCCCTCGGCGAGATCACCCTGTCGGACATGATCTGGACGCAGGCGTTCCACACCCCGGGCGACTCCGGTTCCGTGGCGTGCCAGGGCGGCGACGGGCGCACGTTCGCGCCGCTGCCCGAGCAGTGCACGTCCGGTACGTGCGCGCTGCTCGAGGCGCTCGCGACGTACTACGACATCCCGGTGAACAGCACCGACGACAACGAGCTCGCCGACCACCTGCGGGACACGTTCCTCGCGGAGAGCAGCACCGGGCAGTTGATCATCGGCGCGGTGTACCTGAACGCCCAGATGATCATCGACAGGCTCAGCAGCCAGACCGGCTCCGCGCACAACCAGGCGCAGGCGCAGGCCCGCGCGCAGGCGCTGTACTCGCAGTACCACGACCTCGCGAAGCGGCTGATCGACAGCGCGAGCCCGACGGACGTGGTCACGTCGTCGGACATCAACACGGCGGGGAGCATCCTGTTCGGCCTGACGGCGCCGCCGTCGACGGGCGGCACCGGGATGACCACGGCCTCGGAGTCGGCCGCCGCCTGGGCGCTGTTCCAGGACATCCTCCAGCCGTGCGTGGGGATGGGCCGCCAGCAGATCGTCGACTACATGAACACGTCCGCGGTGTTCCAGGAGGTGCACGCCAAGATGCTCTCGGTGGCGACGCTCCGCACCAGCGGCTCGGTCGTATAGCCGCCGGTCAGGACGTCGCGGTCGAGCCGTCGGCGCGGACGGTCAGGTGGCCGGTCAGCGCCCTGCCGCCGGGGCAGTCGCCGACGTCCGGGTGGCGCAGGGCGACCGTACGGGTGACGGCGAGCAGCCGCGCACCGCCACGCCCGGTCACCGTGACCCGCACCGTCACCGGGCCGGTCCCGCCGCCGGGCGGCACCAGCCGTACGGCGGGCCCTCGGCGTACGGCCGCGCACACCCCGTTCACGCACCACCGCCGCGCGTCCGGATGCGCGCCGGCGAACTTCGTCGCGTCGACCTGGACGCCGCTGCGCGCCACGATCCCCGGGCAGGAGCGGCCGGGCGCGCCGCAGCCCGACGCGAGCAGGGCCGCCGCTCCGGCGGCCGCCGCCCGCGTACGGCTCACGGCCAGTAGTCCCATGGCCCCTTGGTGGCCACGAAGGCGCCGGTCCCGTTCGGGGTGCCGAGGCCGGTGGGCCCGTCGTAGCCGGGTCCGGCGTTGCACAGGTAGTCCGGTGAGCAGGGGTCGTAGGAGTTGGTGCCGCCCACGATGTCGTTGAGCTTGTCGGTGTGGGCGTACAGCGAGTAGGCGGGGTCGTTGTCCGCCGGGGGGCCGGCCAGCGCGTAGACGGCGGCGATGATCGGCGCGGCCGCGCTGGTGCCGCCCCACACGCACCAGCCGACGCAACTGTCGTTGGCCTGCGTGTTGTACGTGTAGACGCCGGTGTACGGGTCCGCGTCCGCGGCGACGTCCGCCTCCGTGCGGTTGCCGCAGCCGCTGTCGGCCTGCCAGGGCGGCTTGCCGCCCGCGGAGATGCCCGAGCAGCCGGAGCCGCCGCCGATCCAGGCGATCTCGTCCCAGCCGCGCGCGTTGGTGGCGTGCAGCAGCGAGGTACCGCCGACCGCGGTGACGTACGGGTCGGACGCCGGGAACTCCGCGCCGTAGCCGCTGTCGCCGGAGGACACGGTGACGGCGATGCCCTGCTGGGAGCCGAACGGGTAGAGGCCGACCTCGGCGCTGCCCTCCGGCATGCCCCAACTGTTGGAGACGTAGTGGACGCCGGAGCTCTGCATGGCCGCGGCCTCGGCGTCGCCGAGGTCGGCCTGGCCGTTGGAGTTGGCCTCGACGAGGACGATGTGGCAGTCGGGGCAGATCGCGGACACCATGTCGAGGTCGAGGGCCATCTCGGTGGACCAGCCGCCGTCGGCGGGCGGCGGCGAGTTGGCCATCAGGACCTTCTTGAAGCAGCCGTTCCCGGTGGTGCAGGCGGGCAGCCCGTACTGCGCGCGGTAGACGGCCATGTCCGACTCCGCCGTGGGGTCGTCGAAGGCGTCCACGATCGCCACGGTCTGGCCGGGCTTGGCCGACGACGACGGCAGGTTGTAGGCGTCGCGGAGGTCCGCCGGGCCGTAGCCCTGGTCGAGCGCGGCCACGGCGGGCCGTGCGCCCAGGCTCTTCTTGGTGTCGGTGCGGCCGATCGCCATGCAGGCGGCGGTGCCGGGCTTCGGCGGCCACGCGCAGGCGCGGTGCAGGTCGGCGGCCAGCGGCGGCGCGGCGTTCGTGGGCGCGGGCGCGGCCGGGCGCGCGGCCGCGGGCGCCGCGGACGCCAGGACCGCGGCGGCTAACAGGGCGACGGCGGCCAGGACGCGCGTGATTCCGCGGGGCATGTCGATACCGTTCCTTTCCCGTACCGAATTCGTCGCGGAGATTCCAGTACGACCGTAGACAGCGGCTGTCTCATGTCCCTGTCACCGCTCTCCCGCGCCGCTGTCACCGGCCGGGAACGGCGCGTACGGCGTGTTAGCTTCCGGTCGAAATCGTGCCGGTGGCGAAATGGCGGTGGTCGGCGTGCGCGCAGGTGTCCGCGTCAGGCACTTACTCCTGCTTCTCACGGCCCTGGTGACGGTCGCCGCGCTGGTCCCGGCGTTCACCGCCCCCGCGGCGGCGGCCACGCCCGATCCGCCGAGCCCGGCCGCCGCCGGGCCGAGCTGCCCGGCCGCCATGCGGTTCTGGACGCCGCACGTCGCGGCGGCGGACGCGGCGGCGGCCGATCCCGGCGCGGTCGCCCCGAGCGCGCTGTCGGCGCGGGGGCGTACGGCGTTCGGCGCCACGCTGTCCCGCATGCTGGCGGGCCGCCGCGGGCCGTTCCGCTGGGTCACGCCGACCGGCTGCAAGCGCACGAACAGCTCCGCCGCGCCGTCCGGCCGTGCCGCGCGCCCCGCACGTACCGGCGCGCGCACGAACGCACGTACGGCGGCGGGCCCGGTGTCCCCGGCCGCGGCGGGACCGGCGACGCAGTCCGCCAACTGGTCGGGTTTCGAGAGCGAGGACGGGAGCTTCACCGGCGCGTCCATGGAGTGGAAGGTCCCGGCGCCCGTCGCGCCGTCGCCGGACGTCGAGGCGCACGTGACGATCTGGCCGGGCATCGGCGGCGACGGCGGCAGCGGCAACGTGCTCGTACAGGCCGGCACGGAGACGCAGCACCACGCGGGCGGCGGCAGCGACATCTACGCGTGGACCGAGATCGTGCCGAACGAGAACGAGATCGAGATCAGCGGCTTCCCGGTGCACGCGGGCGACGACATGGCCGCGGACGCCGCCTGGGACCCGGGCTCGAAGAACGCGGTGTTCTTCCTCGTCAACTACACGACCGGGGACATGACCGCGCCCATCACGCGGCAGGTCACGACGGGCCCGAGCGGCAGCACCGCGGAGTGGATCGTGGAGCGGCCGGTCTCGTGCGGGTCGACCTGCGTCTACACGCCGCTGATGAACTTCGGCACGGAGTCCGTCAAGAACGGCGCCGCCGACAAGACGGCGGGCGGCACCACGACCAGCCAGTACATCGGCGCGCTCGGCACCTACCACCCCGTCGACCTCATGACGTGCGCGAGCTTCCTCGTCGAGTCGTCGGATCCGCCGATCGGCAAGCCCGCCGCCGACGTCAACGGCACGGGCGACTTCACGGAGGCGTGGCGCAGCGTGGGCCAGGCCGACTCGGTCAACTGCACGTGGAAGATCGACCCGGGCGGCGAGTCGTACCGCGCGACCAACGCGGGCGGCAGCTCCATCCAGCTCACCGACACCACCGCGAACCGCATCATCACCTGCGAGAACGCCACCCTGAACGGCACGACGGGCGACGCCTCGCAGGACGCGTCCACCGCGCTGATCGGCACCGTCACCGGCGGCGACCTCACGAGCTGCTCCGACCTGAACGGCGGGAGCTGGTCCGTGTCGCACACCGCGAACACCACGTGGCGGATCACCGGCGACGTCCCGGGCACGGACGGCAGTACGTCCAGCGACATCAGCGGCATCTCCGCCGACGTGACCGGCTTCTACTCCGGCGGCCAGTGCGCGTTCCGCGTCACCGGCGACGTCCCCAAGGGAAAGGCGTCGTACCAGAACCCCGACCTGCTGCACATCACCGGTGCGGACCTCGCCGTCTCCAACGCCACGGGCGCCGGATGCGGCCCGGCCGGCATCGCGAACGGCGACACGGCGAGCCTCGCCGGCGTCTACGAGGTCATCTCCCCCGGCATCAAGGTCAACCCGTAGGCGCACCGCCGCGACAGGAACCGCCAATGAAACGACCACCGACAACGCTGGTGTCCGCCGCCGTGCTCGCCACGGCGGCCACCGGCTGCGGGCCCGGCACCGGAAGCCGCCACATCCAGGTCCGTACGACGATCTGCGGCACGACGCTGTACACCGGCGTCGAGGCGCGCGCCGCGTGGCCGCTGCGCCCGGCCGCCGGGAGCGGGCGCGGCCCGGCGCGGTCGGTCCTCCCGGCCGCGTCGCCGACACCGCCGCCGGGCACCGGCCTGGAGATGGTGCGCACCGGCGGCTGCGCGGACGCGCCGGTCGTGACCGTACGGCCGGCCCGCGCGGCCCGGACGCTCGTCGTCGTCCACGGCGCGAACGGCGGCGTCGCCGGCCTGGCCCTCGCCACGTACGGCAGGACCCTCACGGTCCGCGCGTACACCGGCGGTCGGCTCACCGGCGAGCTCACGCTGCCGCGCGGCGGCGACCCGCGGCCGCGGGTGAGCGCGTCATGAGGGAGCCCGCGCTCGACGAGCCGGTCATCGTCCTCACCGGCGCGCGCTCCGGGTCGACGCTGCTCAGGCAGATCCTCGACACCCATCCGGACCTCGCCTGCCCACCGGAGACCAACATCGTGAAGACGTGCGCGCAGATCGCCGGCGCGTTCGGCGCGACCGGGGAGTACGCGGGCGACGACCTGCCCGCGCCGGCCCGCGAGGCCATCCAGGACGTCGTGGCGCGGCTGTTCGGCGACTACCTCAGCAAGCGCGGCAAGGTCCGCTGGTGCGACAAGTCGCTCGGCACGGCGCCGTTCGCGGAATGGCTGCTGAAGCTGTACCCCAAGGCGCGGTTCGTCTGCCTGTACCGGCACTGCATGGACGTCGTGCACAGCGGCCTGGAGGCCTCGCCGTGGGGGCTGGTCGGCTACGGGTTCGAGCAGTTCGCCGGGGTGCGCGGCACGAACAGCGTCTCCGCGCTGACCGCGTACTGGGTGGAGCACACCCGGCGGATCAGGGAGTTCGAGCGCGCGCACGCCGACCGCTGCGTACGGGTCCACTACGAGCGGCTGGTCGCCGACCCGGAGACGGCCGCGGCCGAGGTGTTCGCCGCGCTCGGCGCCCGCCCGGAGCCGGGCATCACGGCGCGCTGCTTCGGCGGCCCGCCGTCCGCGCTCGGGCCGGGCGACCACAAGATCAGGTCGACCGGGCGGATCACCGCGGACTCCGTGGGCCGCGGTGTGCGCATCCCGGTGGGGCTCATCCCGGCGGCGCAGCTCATCATGGTCAACCACCTGCTCACCGAGCTTGGCTACACGCCCGTCGACGACGCGTGGCGGGACAGCCCGTGCCCGCCCGTGCTGCTGGCCGGCGCGGACGGCGACCGTACGGCGGGCAACGGCGGGTCCAGGTCGCTGGGCGGCGAGGTGGCGCGGACGCTGCTGGAGAAGATCGGCGACGTCTTCTACGCCCGCATGGCCGCCGGGCTGCCGCGGATCGCGCCGCCGGACGGCGCCGGCACGTTCGACCTCGTCGCGTACCACGCCGACGAGCACCGGCTCGCGCGGTGCTGGCGGGTGCGCCCGGCCGCGCGCACGGTCACCGAGGTCGAGCCGGGCGCGGATCCCGGTGCGGACTGGCTGGTCACCGGCGACGTGGAGACGTGGCTGTCGGTGCTGGCCGACCGGGTGAACATGTCGTCGTGCGTGCGGTCCGGCGCGCTGCGCTACATCACGCCGCGTGACGGCCGCGCCCTCGCCGACGCCGCCGCCTCGGCCGACCCCGACATCGCCGAGCTCGCGCGGTCGGAGCACCGGCTGGCGCTCGTACGCCGCCTCCTCGGCCTGGCCGGCTACGCCGAGGAGGTCGCGGGCCGCGACGAGCTGCCGCTGGTCTGAGACGATGGCGTCCGCTCACCGGGAGGGACACGTCCATGGCCATCATCCACCGCACCACACTGGAGCCGACCAAGCTGGAGCTGCTCGCCGCGTGGCTCCCGACCCGGCCCTGGTACGCCGGCGACGGACGGGCGCCCGAGCCGGTGAAGGCCGGCGGGTTCCGGCTCGACGACCCCGACGGCGCGGTCGGCATCGAGTTCATGGTGGTCACCGACTCCTCCGGTGCCCGTCCCGTCGCGTACCTGGCGCCGCTGGCGTACCGGGGCGCGCCGCTCGACGGGCACGACGACGCGCTGATCGGGACCACCGAGCACGGTGTGCTCGGCCGCCGCTGGGTCTACGACGGCACCCGCGACCCGGTGGTGCAGGAGCGGCTGTTCGCCCTGGTCCTCGGCACCGCGGAACCGCAGGCGCAGAGCGTCAACGAGACCCCCGACCCGAGCGTGGTCGCGGTGTTCACGGGCGAGGCGGGCGAGCCGGGACCCGCGGAGGCGGCGGACCTCGCGGACGGGACCGAGGTCACCGCGACGGTGCGCGGCGTGCGGCTGGCCGTGCGCGTGCACCGGGTGCTCGTCCCGGGCGACGCCGACCCGGCGGCGCTCGGGCATGTGGCCGCGCCGTGGACGCTGCCGGACGGCGGCTCCGTACGCGGCGTCGTCGCGACCGTCCGCGCCGCCGGGTAGCCCGCGGCACTTCCCTTATGGCGGCGCGTCGTATCGAATGGCGTTCGGCGGCGCGCCCCGCCGTACGGACTGGCCCCGGGAGGTCGCGATGGACGTGGAACGTGCGCTGGTGCTCGGCGGCGGCGGTGTGGCGGGCATCGGCTGGGAGGCCGGGATCCTCGCCGGGGCCGCCGAGGCCGGGATCGACCTGGGCCGCGCGGACGTCGTCATCGGCACGTCGGCGGGCTCGGTCGTCGGGGCGTACGTCGCGCACGGGCTTGGCACGTCCGGCGCGGTGGACCGGATGGAGGCCTCGCCCGACCGCGCCGCAATGGCGGTCGACATGAACCGCGTGATGGAGGCCATGGCGCTGACGTTCGACGCGTCGCTGGAGCCGCGCGACGCGCGCACCCGGGTCGGCAAGCTGGCGCTGGAGTTCACCCCGCCGGACACGCCCGACCCCGCCGGCGGGGTCCGCGCGCTCCTGCCGCGTACGGACTGGCCGGCGCGGCGGCTGCTCGTCACGGCGGTGGACACCGCGGACGGCGCGTTCACCGTGTGGGACTCCGAGTCCGGCGTCGCGCTGTCGGACGCCATCGCGTCGAGCTGCGCCGTACCGTGCGCGTTCCCGCCCGTGTCCATCAACGGCCACCGGTACATGGACGGCGGCGTGCGCTCGGCCACGAACGCCGACCTCGCCAAGGGCGCCGCCACGGTCGTCATCATCGAGCCGCTGGCCAACCTGCGCCCACCGGAGCCGCTCCAGCGCGAGCTGGCCGCGCTCGACGGCGCACGCGTGCTGGTCGTCGGCCCGGACGCCGCGTCCGAGAAGGCGTTCGGCGCCGGCGTCCTCGACCCCGCCGTGGGCCGCCCGTCGTTCGCGGCGGGCCTCGCCCAGGGCGCGGCCGCGGCCGCGGAGATCGCCCGCGTCTGGGGCTGAGCCGTACGGGTCAGGGCGGCGCCGCGGCCGTGGCCGCCGTACGGGCACGGCGCGGTGGCGGCTATCCGGCGGCGAGGGCCGCCCGTACGAGGTCGCGGGTGCGGTCGTCCAGGTCCGGTGAGGCGTGCACCATGCGCAGGGCGGTGACCAGGTCCGTGCGGTCGGCGGCGAGCGGGGCCGCGGCGTGGCGCGGGAGCAGGAGCGCCAGGGGGCCGTGCGCGCGCCGGTCGCAGAGCCGGTCGATCAGGTCGCGTACGGGATCGGGGCCGGGCTCGCGCAGCCCGGCGGCGACCGCGTAGACGACCCAGTCGCGGTACGGGCCGGGCGGGAGGGCGTCCAGGCGGCCGGCGGCGCGGCGGTAGTGGTCGCGTGCGGCGTCCGGGTCGCCGAGGTCGGCGTGCGCGCGGGCCAGGTTCAGGTGCAGCGACGGGTAGAACGCGCGGACGCGGTCGTCGCCGACGCGGTCGGCCCGGTCCAGGCATTCGGCGTTCCACCGCAGCCGGTCCGCAGGGGTGGTCTGGTGGCGGGCGACGTAGTGGGCGGCCAGGCAGGCCTCGTAGTCGTCGGCGGCGGCGTCCCAGGCGCGGCCGAACAGGGCGCGCGCGTCGCCGGGTCGGCCCTCCGCCTCGGCGCGCATGCCCTCGGCGCACAGCGCCGCGACGGGGTTGGCGGGGTCAATGGTCGCATCGGTTTCCGGCATGCCCCCGACCGTCCCCCTTCGACCCACCCGAAGGTCAACCCGCCCGCGCCGCCCGCAGCACCCGCCCCACAAGATCCTCGAACGCGTCACCATCAGGGGCACCGCCGCTGGGCGCGGCGGCGGGGGCGGGGGCGGCTGGCGCACCGCCGCCGCCGGGGGCGAGGGTGGGGGTGGGGGCGGGGACGGCTGGCGCGCAGCCATCGGGAGCACCGCCGCCGGGGGCGGGGGTGGGGACGGCTGGCGCGCGGCCATCGAGCGCACCGCCGCCGGGGGCGGGGGTGGGGACGGGGACGGCTGGCGCGCGGCCATCGGGCGCACCGCCGCTGGGCGCGGGG
>DASXYG010000057.1:0-17553 GCA_036502625.1 Streptosporangiaceae bacterium | reverse complement strand
ACTTTCGCGGGGACAGTCGTCCGGCGACCTGCGTCCCGGAACCCGCCTCACCGTGGAGGACCCATGCCCGAAGCCGTCATCGTCGCGACCGCGCGCTCCCCCATCGGTCGCGCCTTCAAGGGGTCGCTCAAGGACATCCGGCCCGACGACCTCGCCGCGACCATCGTGCGGGCCGCGCTGGACAAGGTCCCGCAGCTCGACCCGGGCCAGATCGACGACCTCATGCTCGGCTGCGGCCTGCCCGGCGGCGAGCAGGGCTTCAACATGGCGCGCTCGGTGGCCGTGGCGCTCGGCTTCGACACGCTGCCCGGCACGACCATCACCCGCTACTGCTCCTCGTCGCTCCAGACGACCCGCATGGCCTTCCACGCGATCAAGGCCGGCGAGGGCGACGTCTTCATCTCCGCGGGCGTCGAGGCCGTCTCCCGCTTCGTCAAGGGCAACAGCGACAGCCTGCCCGAGACGCAGAACCCGATCTACGCGGACGCGCAGGCCCGTGCGGCCAAGACCGCCGAGGGCGGCGGCGGCGTCTGGCACGACCCGCGCGAGGACGGCCAGATCCCGGACGTCTACATCGCGATGGGCCAGACCGCCGAGAACGTCGCCGGCCTCAAGGACGTCAGCCGCGCCGACCAGGACGCGTTCGGCGTGCGCTCGCAGAACCTCGCCGAGAAGGCCATCGCCGACGGCTTCTTCGCCAAGGACATCACCCCGGTGACGCTGCCGGACGGCACGGTCGTCAGTAACGACGACGGCCCCCGCGCGGGCACCACCCTGGAGAAGGTGTCCCAGCTCAAGCCGGTCTTCCGGCCCGACGGCACGGTCACGGCCGGCAACTGCTGCCCGCTGAACGACGGCGGCGCCGCGGTGGTCGTCATGTCCGACACGAAGGCCGCCGAGCTCGGCCTGACCCCGCTGGCCCGCATCGTGTCCACCGGCGTGACGGGCCTGTCCCCGGAGATCATGGGCCTCGGCCCGGTCGAGGCGTCCAAGCAGGCGCTGGCCCGCGCCGGCATGTCCATCGACGACATCGACCTCGTCGAGATCAACGAGGCGTTCGCCGCGCAGGTCATCCCGTCGTACCGGGAGCTCGGCATCGACATCGACAAGCTGAACGTCAACGGCGGCGCCATCGCGCTCGGCCACCCGTTCGGCATGACCGGCGCGCGTATCACGTCCACGCTGCTGAACTCCCTGGCCCACCACGACAAGACGTTCGGCCTGGAGACGATGTGCGTCGGCGGCGGCCAGGGCATGGCGATGATCTTCGAGCGGCTGTCCTGATCCGTACCAGCATCTGAGACGCGGCCCCGGCGGAACCACCGCCGGGGCCGCGTTCTGGTGACGGTTCGTACCGCTCTGACAGCGCCCGGTGCCAAAGGATCTACCTGACGGCGCGAATTCGTGGACGTCGGGGGCTTGTCATGTCGCCGCCGGTCATGCAGTCTCACACCAAGAGCAGCCCACCCACTGGAGGTGCCGATGTCTCTGAACCTCTCGCCGGAGACGCACAAGAACCTGATCGCGCGAATCCCGGTCGTCACCGGGCGCCAACTCCCCGAGTGGTTCGAGAGCATCGACGAGGGCCCGGCCTTCCTCCGATGCGAGGAACGAGTGAACTGGCTTGCCGACGAGCACGCGCTCTCCCACGGCTACGCCAGCGCCATCGTCCACGAGTACGAGCGCCGCAGGGCCACCCGCTTGATCTCTTGATCCAGCCCGTGCAGCCAGAGTCCGGCCGCCGGTCCGCGTAGAGCGGAACGGCGGCCGTTGCGCCTCCGATCGGCGGCGGTGCATCGTTGGGCCCATGGATCTTGCCGAGGCCCGCGCGTTCATCGCCGCGCACCACCGCGCCGTGCTCGCGACGTTCCGCGCCGACGGGCGCCCGCAGATGTCGCCGGTGCTGTGCGCCGTCGACGACACCGGCGACGTGCTCATCAGCACCCGCGAGACCGCCGTGAAGACGCGCAACCTCCGCCGCGACCCGCGCGCCGCCCTGTGCGTCGTGAACGACGGCTTCTTCGGCGCGTGGGCCCAGGTCGAGGGCGACGCCACGGTGGTGGCGCTGCCGGCGGCCATGGACGGCCTCATCGACTACTACCGGCGTACGGGCGGCGAGCACCCCGACTGGTCGGACTACCGCGCCGCCATGGAACGCGAACGCCGCGTTCTCGTGCGGATCTCCCTCACGCGCGCCGGGCCGAACGTGTCGGGCTGACCGGCCGCGCGCCTCACTGCCGGAAGTACGACAGGAGGCGCAGGATCTCCAGGTAGATCCAGACCAGCGTGACGGTGAGGCCGAACGCGCACATCCAGGCGTAGGACTTCGGCGCGCCCATGCGGACGCCCTGCTCGATCTCGTTGAAGTCGAGCAGCAGGAACAGGCAGCCGACCGCGATGGCGATCACGCTGAAGATGATCGAGGCGGTGCCGCCGGAGCGCAGGCCGAGGCCGCCGGGGATGAACAGGCCGGCCAGCAGGTTCACGACCATGAGGCCGACGAGCGCGATGCCCGCGCCGACGACGTAGCGGGTGAACTTCTGCGTCACCCGCACGACGCGCAGGGAGTACGCGGCCAGCACGCCGACGAACGCCAGGGTGGTGCCGATGACCGCCTGCGTGACGATGCTGCCGACCAGCGGGTTGCCCGAGC
This sequence comes from Streptosporangiaceae bacterium, assembly GCA_036502625.1. Taxonomy (GTDB): domain Bacteria; phylum Actinomycetota; class Actinomycetes; order Streptosporangiales; family Streptosporangiaceae; genus DASXYG01. The sequence continues at coordinate 14,900 of DASXYG010000057.1, read as the reverse complement.
TGAACTGCGTGTTGAAGAAGTGGCTGATGACGCCGAGGAACAGGCCTTCACACGCGGCGTACGCGAGGATCAGCGGCGGGCTGACCTTGCGCTTGAAGATGTTCACCATGGCCAGCGCGAACCCGGCGATCGCGCCGAGCACCGCGAAGCCGATGCCGAGGTCCAGCGCCCAGGCGGCGGCGCCGACCACCAGGATCGTGCCGAGCGTGGCGGCCGTGCGCAGCACCACGTCGTCGATGGTCATGCGGCGCTCGGCGGCCAGCGGCGGGCCGGCGTACGAGGGCGCGTTGTACATCTGCGACAACTGGTCCGCGCTGGGCGGAGCGGCCCGCCCGAACGCGCCCTCCCGCGTGAGGATCGGGTTGCTGCTGCGCATCATTCCTCCGTCGTAGCGGTCCGCAGAGACGAGTCCTTTACCAAGTGATTAACGACAACACCCGGCGCACGGTTCCCCGCTCAGGCGAACCAGACCATGAGCACCAGGATGACCAGCCAGAGCAGCGCGATCACCCCGGACATCGACGCGATGCGGGCCGTCTGCACCCGGACGTCGGTGTCCTTGACCTTCCTCGCGGCCTTCTCGCCCGGCGTCTCGGCCTTCTCCTCGGCGGCCTCGGACGCGTCCGCGCTCTCGGCCGCCGCGGGCGCCGCCGCCTCAGCGGCCGCCTCAGCGGCCTGCTTGGCGAGCAGCTTCTGGATCGCCTTGCGCTGGTCGCGCTCCACCAGGGCGAACAGCAGCGCGAACGCCACGATGAACAGCGTCATCGAGATGGTCAGCCACGCCTGGGCCATCCGCTCGCGGCCCAGGACGGCGCCGAACAGGAACACGCCGATCGTGAGCAGCCCGAAGATGCGGGTCGTCCGGTTCAGGAACCGCAGGACCGGGACGTCACCGGACCTGATGTACCTCGGCGTGAACGAGGTGGTCACGGTGACCGGGCCGATCGTGAAGATCGCGAACGCGATGTGCAGCCACAGCAGCAGCTTGTCGGTGAAGGCCATGCGGGGAGCCTATTGCGCATACCCTCCGACGTCCCGCCAACTCCCCGCGTGGCGCTCACGCGGCGCCGCGGCGGCCCCCGCGGCCGCGCCGCGCCCGCAGGAAGTCGCTGACGACGTACTCGCCGAGCCGGTCGGCGTCCGGGCAGAACACCCGGCCGCCGTTGCGCCGCGCCACCTCGTCGACGAACGACACCAGGCGGTCGTCGTCGGCCAGCATGAAGACGTTCAGCGTGGCGCCGCGCCTGGTCATCTTGTCGACCTCGGAGAGCGTCAGCTCGACCGTCTCGCGCGACGGCGGCCAGTCGAAGTACGAGCGGCCGTCGCGCATCAGGTGGGCGGTCGGCTCGCCGTCGGTGACGACCAGCACGACGGGTTCGTGCTCCGGATGGGTGTCCAGATGGCGGCCGGCGATCATCAGCGCGTGGTGCAGGTTCGTGCCCTGCACCATGTCCCAGTCGAGTGAGGCGAGCTCGGTCGGCTGGAGGGTGCGCGCGTAGTTGCTGAACCCGATCACCTGGATGGCGTCCTGCGGGAAGCGGGTGGTCACCAGGGAGTGCAGCGCGAGCGCCGTCTGCTTGGCGATGCCCCACGTGCCGCGCAGCGCCATGGAGTAGGAGAGGTCGACGAGCAGGCAGACGGCCGCGGCCGAGCGCCGCTCGGTCTCGGCCACCTCGAAGTCGTCCACGGACAGCCGGATCGGCCCCGGGCCCGTACGGCGCACCGCGTTGACGATCGTGCGGACGACGTCGAGCGGCTGTTCGTCGCCGAAGTGCCACGCGCGTGTGGAGCCGGTCAGCTCGCCGGCCTGCCCGGCGTCGCGGGTGTCGTGGTCGCCGCGGCGGCCCGACGAGAGCTGCGCGAACACCTTGCGCAGCGCGCTGTCGCCGAGGCGGCGCACCGCCTTCGGGGTCAGCTCCATCTTGCCGCCCGACCGCTTCAGGTAGCCCTGGCGCTCCAGCTCGCGCTCCAGGCGGCGCAGCTCACGCAGGTCGTCGACGGCCTGGCGGCCGAGCGCCCGGCGTACGGCCGACTCGTCGATGTCGTCCATCCGTGCGCCGGGGTAGTCCTGGCGCAGCGCCTGCTCGAGCTCGGCGAGGTCGGACAGCTCGGCCAGCGCCGTGGTGGCGTCGCCCATGCCCATCGGCTCCTCGCCGGACATCCGCTCGGAGCTGCCCCAGTCGAGGTCGGGGCGCCGGGCGTACAGCGCGTCGGACAGCCGGCCCATCTGCTCGTCCAGCCCCGAGTCGCGCATGGCCTGCTCCATCAGGCCGGACAGCTCGGCGCGCTGCTCGGGCGTCATGGACGCGAGCATGCGCTGGGCGGCGGCCGCGCGCCTGGCCAGTTCGTCGACCAGCTCCTCGAGGTTCTGCGGGTTGTCGGGGAAGAAGTCGCCGTAGTCGCCCATGAAGGAGTCGAAGTCGGCCTGGGTGTGCTCGCCGCGCGCGTCGGCGTCGAGCATGTCGTTCAGCGCCGACATCATGTCCTTGACCCGCTGCATCTGCGCCGGGTCGGGGTTGTCCAGCGCCTGCTTCATGCCGCGGAACTGGCTGTCCAGCACCTCGCGGCGCAGCAGGTCGCGCAGCTTCTCGAACGTCTGCCTGGCGGTGTCGGACCGCCAGTCGTAGTCGCCGAGCTGCCGTACGGCACGCGCCGTGTCCTCCGGCAGGGAGTCCAGCTCGGACTCCCGCAGCCGCGCGTCGTCGCTCGGGTCGGGGAACAGCTCGGCGCGCTCCTGCCCGACCGCGGTGTCGAGCAGCGCGCGCGCCTCCTCCAGCGTGCCGTCGAGGCGGCCGCTGCGGCGCAGCTCCTCGCGGCGGCGGCGCACGTTGCGCAGCATGTCGTCGAGCCCGCGCGCGCCCGGGTCGCGCTCGCGCCCCGGGAGGCCGCGGCGCAGCAGATCGCGCAGCGCCTCGCCGGGGTTCGCGCCGTTGAGGACGTCGTCGCCCATCTCGTCGAGGGCGTCGCGCACGTCGTACGGGGGCGCCAGCGGATCGGGCCCCTCGTGGTACTCGCCGTACCGATAGGTGCTCATGATCCCCCTGCCGCGTTCACGTCCGGTAGATGTTCGTGCCGTCGACGGTGTCCTTGGACAGGCGGCGCATGAGGTACAGGCCCTCCAGCGCGAACTCGGCCGCGGCGGCCGCGTGGCCCGGGGACTCGCCGGCCTCGTCCATGTCCAGCCCCTCCATGATGCGGGCCAGGCCGGTTACGGGGCCGAGGCGGCGCAGCAGCTCACCGGAGCCGACCATCTCGCCGGTCTCCACCTCGTCGCCCTCGTCGAACCTGGCCAGCAGCCCGGACATGTCGACCATGCCGAGGTGCTGCCGGAAGGTCTCGGCGGTGGCGCGGCGCAGCAGGTGGCCGAGCACCTCCTCCTCGCGGCCCTCCTCGCTCACCTCGAACTCCACCTTGCCGAGCAGCGTCGGCACGATGGACGGGAGGTCGCACGCCCGCGCGACGGGGGTGTCCTCCCCGGTGAGCGCGGCGCGGCGCAGCGCGGACGCGGTGAGCGTCTCCGCCGCGGCGATCGCGAACCGCGCGGACACGCCGGACCTGGCGTCCACCGCCGGCGACTCGCGGACCAGCCGGGTGAACCTGGCGATCACCTCGACCAGGTGGCCGGGCAGCGCGGCGGACAGGCCCGGCGCGCCGTCGCCGGCGCCCCACTTGGCGAACGCCTCCTGGCGGATCAGCGCGAGCTCGTCGTCCAGGTCGTACGGGTAGTGGGTGCGGATCTCCGCGCCGAAGCGGTCCTTCAGCGGCGAGATGATCCGCCCGCGGTTGGTGTAGTCCTCCGGGTTGGCGCTGGCCACGAGCACGACGTCGAGCGGGAGCCGCAGGGCGTAGCCGCGCACCTGGATGTCGCGCTCCTCGAGGACGTTCAGCAGCGACACCTGGATGCGCTCGGCCAGGTCGGGCAGCTCGTTGACGCAGAACACGCCGCGGTTGGTCCGGGGCACGAGGCCGTAGTGGACGGTCTCGGGGTCGCCGAGCGTGCGGCCCTCGGCGACCTTCACGGGGTCGACGTCGCCGATGAGGTCGCCGACGCTGGTGTCCGGCGTGGCGAGCTTCTCGCCGTAGCGGTCGCTTTGGTGCAGCCACGCCACGGGGAGGTCGTCGCCGCGCTCGGCGGCCAGCGCGCGGCAGCGCCCGCACACGGGGTGGTACGGATGGTCGTTGATCTCGCAGCCCTCGACGACGGGCGTCCATTCGTCGAGCAGCGACACCAGGCCGCGGATCAGCCGCGTCTTGCCCTGGCCGCGCTCGCCGAGAAGGACGACGTCGTGCCCGGCGAGCAGCGCGCGCTCCAGATGGGGGAGCACGGTGTCGTCGAAACCGACGATGCCGGGAAATCGCGACTCGCCCGACTTCAGCCGGGCGAGCAGGTTGTCTCGGATCTCCGCCTTGACGGAGCGGGCTTCATGACCGGACGCGCGCAGTTCCCCCAACGTCGCCGCGCGCGGCGGTCCGGAAAAAGCACTCACCCCGCCGACACTACGTCGCCCGGAGCGTGCGTGCATACGTCAATTCCGTACGGGATTGTCCTGCGCGAACGTCCCCGGGTTTGCTCTGCGCGGCTGGGCCGACAGAATCGAGGGGTGACGCTGATCGGTGACGGCCTGGCCGTCGGCCCGGATCTCGTGGCGGCCGCGCGCTCCGCCACCGCCCAGGCCCTTGACGCACTCGGGAACCGGCCCGACCTGGTGTGCGTGTTCGTCTGCGGCGACGACCCCGAGGACGTCCGCCGCGCCGGCGAGGCCGCGATGGCCCGCGCGGGCGGCGCCGTGACGCTCGGGTGCAGCACCGGCGGCGTCATCGGCGACGGCCGCGGCGTGGAGCTGCCCAACGCGGTCAGTGTGTGGGCCGCGTCACTTCCCGGCGCCCGCATCACACCGTTCGAGTTGCGCACGGGCCGCGCCGCCGACCGGCTCATCGTCACCGGCATGGCCGAGCCGAACCCCGACGACCAGGTCGCGCTGCTGCTCGCCGACCCGTACACCTTCCCCGTCGACGCGTTCATCGAGCGGTCGGCCGACGTCTTCGACGGCCTCGCGTTCGTGGGCGGCCTCGCGGGCGGCGAGTCCGAGGACGTCCAGATGTTCGCGGGCGGGCTGTCCACCGACGCGGGCGCGGTCGGCGTGCTGCTCGGCGGCAACCTCAGCGTCAGCACCCTGGTCAGCCAGGGATGCCGGCCGATCGGCCCGACGATGACGGTCACCGGCTGCGAGGGCAACGTCATCACCGAGCTGGCCGGCACGCCCGCGCTGGCCAAGCTGGAGCAGATCGTCGGCGACCTCCCCGACGAGGACCGCCCGGCCATCGCCGACGGCCTGCAGATCGGCATCGTCATGGACGAGTACGCCGACGAGCACGACCGCGGCGACTTCCTCGTCCGCGGCGTCGTCGACATCGACGCCGACACCGGCTCGCTGACCGTGGGCGACGTCATCGACGTCGGGCAGACCGTCCGGTTCCAGGTCCGCGACCCCGACACCGCCGACCAGGACCTCGGCCGCCTCCTCGCGACGTTCCTCGACGACGAGGACTTCGGCCCGGTCGAGGGCGCCCTGCTGTTCTCCTGCACCGGCCGCGGCGCCGACATGTTCGTCACCGCGGATCACGACGTCCGCGCGGTCCGCCGCCGGCTCGGCACCCGCCGGGTCGCCGGGTTCTTCGCGTCGGGGGAGATCGGCCCGGTCGGCGGCCGCAACCACGTGCACAGCTACACCGCGTCGATCCTCGCGTTCGGCACGCCCGTCGAGGTGCCCGACTGGGAGTGAACGGGCATTCCCGCCCGGTGTTCACCGTACGGAGTGTTACGCATGCGTTTCGTGTTTTCTTCTGAGACTCTAGGGGCACTCGCTAGTGCGAGTCCGAAGCGGCTGGTCACGGCGCCGCCCGATCGGGGTCTTCGAGGAGACGGATGCGCAGATTCGGGGGCAGGTACGCGGGGGTCTCGATCCTCGCGGTAGCCGGCATCGCGGTGACCGGCGCGACGCTGGCCCACAGCGGCCGTACGGGCACGAACACCGCGGCCGTCGCCGCCAACGGCACCGCGGCCCACCGCGCGGCCGCGGCCGCCCGGCCGGAGACCTGGACCCAGCGCGTGGACGGCGGTACCGCGCTCGCCGCCGCGCGGCTGTCCGGCGACCGCGCCTGGTTCGACCCGATCCGGCGGCGGCTGCGCGAGAACGACGGCGGCCACTCGCCGGACGCCGCGACCGAGGGCAGCGCCCAGTTCGCGCCGCACGCGCTCGCCCACCCGGCGCGCGCGTTCAAGGTCGCCACCGACGCGGCGCTGCCGGCCGGCGCCGACGTCGGCACCGAGCTGCGCGGCCGGGCCGGCCACGGATTCTGGACCGAGTGGACGCCCGCATCGCCGGGCGGCACCGTCAAGCTGCCCGCACCCGTGAACACCGTGCAGGTCCGCGCCGTCCTGACGCCCGGCCTGCGCGGCGCGCGCCCCGGCGTACGCGGGGTGTCCGTCACGGCGAAGCCCACCCGTATCCCGATGCGCGCCCCGGCCGCGCACCCGGCGTACGGCGCCCGCATCTTCGCCACCCGCGAGGGCCTGGTCGGCGGGCGCACCGCGAACGGCTACGTGATCAAGAGCAACGACCACTTCGTGGCGCTGCCGTCCCGGCGCGCGCTGTCCAGCCGCGGCACCGGCGACTACACGGTGCGCGTCTGCGCCCACAACAAGTGCGACTACGCCCCGGTGTGGGACGTCGGGCCGTGGAACATCCGCGACAACCACTGGTTCCGCCCCCGCGACCAGTGGAACCAGCTCAAGCGCGGCCTCCCGCAGGCGCAGGCGGCGTACCAGAAGAAGTTCAACGGCGGTCGCGACGGCTTCGGCCGGCAGGTGCGCAACCCGGCCGGCATCGACCTCGGCGACGGCACCGCACGCGAGAGCCTCGGCGTCGGCGACGGCGGCTGGGTGCGCGTCACGTACGTCTGGACCGGCGCGTACCCGCGGAACGCGATGGTGCACGCGATGAAGGGCTGGCGCAAGGTCACGCTGTACCGCGGGCCGACGCGCGCGTCCGCGTTCGTCGGCTACGCGGTCGACGGCGTCCAGGTCGGCGTGACCTGCCAGGTGCGCGGCACCAAGGCGCGCGGCCGCTACGGCGCCGGCACCCTGTGGGACCACATCGGCCCGCGCATCTACGTACCGCACGCCTACCTGAGCTCCTCGGACAAGCAGACCCTGCGCGTCTGCCGCTCCGGCGAGTGACACGCGGCGGCGCCGGCGCCCCCGTACGGGCACCGGCGCCGCCGACGTGTCAGCCGTTCAGCCCATCGGGGTGTTCGCCGGCTGGCGGATCGTGACGTTGACCCGGTTGAACAGGTTCGTCGTCGCGATCCACAGCACCAGCCCGGAGAGCTGCTTCTCGTCGAAATGCGCGGCCGCCTCGTCCCAGATGTCGTCCGGCACGCCCGCGCCGTCGGCCAGCCGGGTCATCGACTCGGCGAGCGCGAGCGCGGCCTTCTCCGCGTCGGTGTAGCAGTGGGCCTCGCGCCATCCGGCCACGAGCGCCAGCCGTTCGTCGGTCTCGCCGTTGTTCTTGGCGTCCTTCGCCCCGTAGTTGAGGCACCAGGCGCAGCCGTTGATCTGGCTGGTCCGCTGGTGCACCAGCTCCATCGTCTGGTGCGGCAGCCCGGCCTGGTTCGCCGACTTGATCACGGCCTGGATGCCCTCCGCCGCGCCGGGCAGGTAGGCCGCGGGGTTGGAAATGCGCGCTTCCATCGTGTCGTCCTCTCAGCGCGGCCCGTCACATCGGGCCGGTTCGATCCGTCACCCCCATGACGGCTCGCGGACGGAGAATGTGACAGATGGACGAGAACGAGTACCTCGCCGAGCGGTTCGAGGCGCACCGCGGCCACCTGAGGTCGGTGGCGTACCGCATGCTCGGCTCGCTGAGCGACGCCGACGACGCGGTGCAGGAGGCGTGGCTCAAGGTCGTCCGCGCCGACACCGCGGACGTGGCGAACCTGGGCGGCTGGCTGACCACGATCGTCGGCCGCGTCTGCCTGGACATGCTGCGCTCCCGTACGTCGCGGCGCGAGGAGCCGCTGGACGCCCGGCTGCCCGACCCCGTGGTGACCCGGCCGGACGCCGACCCCGAGCACGCCGCGCTCACGGCCGACTCCGTGGGCCTGGCGCTGCTGGTCGTGCTGGAGTCGCTCGCGCCGGCCGAGCGGCTCGCGTTCGTCCTGCACGACATGTTCGGCGTGCCGTTCGAGGAGATCGCGCCGGTCATCGGGCGCAACCCGGCGGCGGCGCGGCAGCTCGCCAGCCGCGCACGGCGCCGCGTACGCGGGGCCGCGCCCGCACCCGACCCCGACCCGGGGCGGCAGCGCGCCGTCGTGGACGCGTTCCTCCAGGCCGCCCGGTTCGGCGAGTTCGACGACCTCGTCGCGGTGCTCCACCCCGACGTGGTGCTGCGCGCCGACACCGGCGTGGCGCCCGGCCTGCTGGAGGTCCGCGGCGCCGAGAACGTCGCCCGGCAGGCGCGCGCGTTCCGCAGCGGCGGGGCCGAGGAGTCGCGGCCCGCGCTCGTCAACGGCGCCGCCGGGCTGGTCAACCTGTCCGGGGGGCGCCCGGTCTCGGTCATGAGCTTCCTCGTCGTGGACGGGCGCGTCGCGGAGATCGACCTGCTCCTGGACCGTGCCCGCATCGGCGGCCTCGACCTGGCGTTCCTCGACGGCTGAGCGTGGTCCGGGGGAGCGCCCGCGCGTGCCAGACTCGGGGCATGGCTGAGCTCGGGCTGGACGACGTCGTCCAGGCGCGCACGCTGCTCGACGACGTCCTGATCGACACACCGCTGCTCCGGTCGCGCGTGCTGTCGGAGAAGGTCGGCGGGCCGGTGTTGCTCAAGTGCGAGAACCTGCAGCGCGCGGGTTCGTTCAAGATCCGCGGCGCGTACGTCCGCATCGCCCGGCTCACCGACGCCGAGCGGGCCGCCGGCGTCGTCGCGGCGAGCGCGGGCAACCACGCCCAGGGCGTGGCGCTGGCCGCGGACCTCCTGGGCGGCAAGGCGACCGTGTTCATGCCCACCGGCGCGCCGCTGCCCAAGATCGCCGCCACCCGCGGCTACGGCGCCGACGTCGTGCTCGACGGCGAGATCGTCGACGAGACCCTGGCCGCCGCGCGGCGCCACGCCGAGGCCACCGGTTCGGTGTTCATCCACCCGTTCGACCACCCGGACGTCGTCGCCGGCCAGGCCACCCTCGGCATGGAGATCGTCGAGCAGTGCCCGGACGTCGGCACGATCGTGGTCGGCATCGGCGGCGGCGGACTCGCCGCCGGGGTGGCGCTCGCCGCCAAGGCGATGCGGCCCGGCGTACGGGTCGTCGGCGTGCAGGCCGAGAAGGCCGCCGCGTTCCCCGCGTCGCTCGAGGCGGGGAGCCCCGTGACGATCTCACCCGCGTCCACGATGGCCGACGGCATCGCGGTCGGGCGTCCCGGCGACATCACGTTCCCGATGGTCGCGAAGTACGTCGACGCCGTGGTCACGGTGTCGGAGGAGTCGCTGTCGCGGGCGCTGCTGCTCTGCCTGGAGCGGTCGAAGCAGGTCGTGGAGCCCGCGGGCGCGGCCGGCGTCGCCGCGCTGCTCGACCACCCGCGCGCGTTCACCCCGCCGATCGTCGTGGTGCTGTCCGGCGGCAACATCGACCCGCTGCTCATCCTCAAGGTGCTGCGCCACGGCATGGCCGCGGCTGGGCGCTACCTCGCGCTGCGCTGCCGCCTGCCCGACCACCCCGGGGCGCTCGCCACGCTCCTGCGCGAGCTTGCCGACCTCGGCGTGAACGTCCTCGACGTCATCCACGGCCGTACGTCCGCGCGGCTGAGCCTGGACGAGGCCGAGGTCTTCCTCCAGATGGAGACCCGCGGCCCCGACCACTGCGACGAGGTGCTCGGCCGGCTGCGCGCCCGCGGCTACACCCTGACGTTCAGCTAGCGGCTCACCACTTCGTGACCTTGCCCTTGGTGTACAGCCAGGTGTGGAAGAGGCCGTCCAGGTTCTTGCCGGAGACCTGCTCGGCCATCGCGATGAAGTCCTTCGTGGTGGCGTTGCCGTAGCGGTAGCGGGCCGGCCACTGCTTCAGCAGCGAGAAGAACGCCCGGTCGCCGATGCGCTGCCGCAGGGCCTGCAGCGTCAGCGCACCGCGTTCGTACACCGAGGTGGCGAACAGGCTGTTGCGCCCCGGCGCGCCCGGCGCCGGGCTCCAGATCAGCGAGTTCTTCGGCTGTTTGAGGCCCGCCTTGAACCGCGACGCCACGGACTGGCCGCCGTGCTGCTCGGCGTACAGCCACTCGGCGTACGTCGCGAAGCCCTCGTTCAGCCAGATGTCCTGCCAGCGGGCCAGCCCCACGCTGTCGCCGAACCACTGGTGGGACAGCTCGTGCACGATCGTCGCGCGGTCCGGCGAGTAGGCGTAGACCGGCCGCGTCTGCGTCTCCAGGGAGTAGCCGAGCTCGGCGTTCACCCGGATGCCGCCCGTGGAGGCGAACGGGTACGGGCCGAACGTCTTGTTCTCCCAGTCGATGGCCTTCGCGGTGGCGCTGTGCAGGAACTTCGCCTGCTTCTTGTGGTTCGTCGACACCGCCGTGAGGTTCGGGATGCCGCCGGGCGTGCGGTCGGACGTGACGTCGAACTTCCCGATCGCCACCATGGCGAGGTACGTCGACATCGGGCGGCCCTCGTACCAGGAGTACGTGGTGCGGCCCGCGCGGGTGCGCTTGCCCACCATGCGGCCGTTGGCCAGCGCCTGCAGCCCCTTCGGCACGGTCACCCGCATGGTGTACGACGCCTTGTCGGTGGGGTGGTCGTTGCTCGGCAGCCAGGTCGGCGCGCCGTCCGGCTCGGACACCACCGTGGCGCCGTCCTTCGTCGGAACCCAGCCCTCGAGGCCCAGCGACGGGTCGTTGATGGGCTTCGGCTTCCCCGCGTAATGGACCGCGACCTGGAACGCCGACCAGCGGCGCAGCCCGTGCGGCGGGGTGACGACCAGCTCCTGGCCGGACCGCTTGAACGACGCGCGGCGCCCGTTGATCGTGAGGCCCTTGATCGCCGGGCCGCGGTAGTCGAGGTCGAAGCGCGAGAGGTTCTGCGTGGCGCGGGCGAGGATGCGCGCGGTCGCGTCGATGCTCTTCGCCTTCGCGGAGTAGGCCAGGCGTACGTCGTAGTGCTGGACGTCGTAGCCGCCGTTGCCCGCCTTCGGGAAGTACGAGTCGCCGACGCCGGACGCGCCAGGGCCGTACACGGCGTGCCGCGCGTCGGCCGAGGGCACGAACGCGAGCACGAGCACGCCCGCGGCGAGCGCGGCGGTCATCGCCGTCCGGTAACGCATGCAACCGACCTTTCTCCAGGGCGTCGCCCTGCGCTTGGATACCTACCAGTTCCGGGGCTCGGCCCGGTCGTACAGCCACGTGCGGAAGAACGGCCCCAGGCCGCGTCCGGAGATCTCACCGGCGAGCCGCATGAAGTCCTCCGTCGTCGCGTTGCCGTACTGGTGCCGTCTGACCCAGGTGCGCGGCAGACGTGTGAACGAAGCCTGCCCGATCTTCTCGCGAAGCGCGACCAAGGTCATCCCGCCACGGTTGTACACCGAAACCCCGAACATCTGGTGGAACCCCGGATCACCGGGCGCCACCGTCCACAGTCCGTCGCCCCGTGTCCTCGCGTCCCCGTGTCCTCGCGTCCCCGTGTCCCCGTGTCCCCGTGTCCCCGTGTCCCCGCGCCCCGTGTCCTCGCGTCCCCGCGTCCCCGCGCCCCGTGTCCTCGCGTCCCCGCGTCCCCGCGCCCCGCGTCCTCGCGTCCCCGCGTCCCCGCGCCCCGCGTCCTCGCGTCCCCGCGTCCCCGCGCCCCGCGCCCCGCGTCCCGCGCCCTCGCGCCCCGCGCCCTCGCGCCCCGCGCCCTCGCGCCCCGCGTCCCGCGCCCTCGCGCCCCGCGCCCTCCCGTGCCCCGCGCCCGGCGCTCCGCGCTCCCGCGTCCTCGCGCTCCCGCGTGGCTGGGGCTGGGGGTGGTGGGTCCCGCGCAGATAAAGGCCGCGCTGCGCGCGACTGTTTTCCCGCGTCTTCAGTTCTGCGTTCTCGTGGTTGGGCCGCGGGGCTTCGCTCTTGGTCGGCGGGGTTCGGGGTGTTCTCGGGTGGGGCGGCGCTGCGGCCGTAAGCTCCGCCGCGCCTCGCGCCTCGCGCCTCGCGCCTCGCGCCTCGCGCCTCGCGCCTCGCGCCTCGCGCCTCGCGCCTCGCGCCTCGCGCCTCGCGCCTCGCGCCTCGCGTCCCGCGCCTCGCGTGGGTGCGGCGGGGGTGTGGGGTGGGGCGTGCCGCCCCGCAAAGGCCGCGCTGCGCGCGACTGTTTTCCCGCGACTTCAGTGCTGCGTTTTCGGGGTTGGGCCGCGGGGCTTCGCCCTTGGCTGGCGCGGTTCGGGGTGTTCTCGGGCAGGCCGTGCTGCGTGCGATTGCCTTCGCGCGATCTGAGTTCTGCGTCTTCCATGCTGGGCCGCCGCTCCTGGTTGGCGGAGGTGGGGGCGGCCGCAAGCTCCGCCGCGCCCCGCGCGCCCCCTGAGACCCCGCATGCCCCGCCCTGCCGCGTCCCGCGCCCGCTCCAGAGACCCCGGCATGCACACCCCGTCCCGCCGCGTCCCGGACACACGATGCCCCGAGGGGTGCGGGTGCTGCGCCCCGCTCCACCCCGCATGGGCGTGTCCCGCGCGGCGGTATCCCGAGGCGGTATCCCGAGGCGGCATCCCGAGGCGGGAGTCCCGGGGCGCCCGGCGGGTGCCCGTCCTCTGCGGCGGTCCGTCCGTGGCTCGTCCTGCTGTGCGGGATATCCGGCGGCGGGGCGTCTTCGCGGCGCGGGTGGCTGTCCGCGTTCGCCCGGCCGTGTGCCTGACGGAGCGGGCGTCTCCAAGGGGTGGCGTTTCGCGCGCCGCATCCCGTGGGGGACCAGGAGGTGGGGGCGCTCCACCCGGTGGTGTCCCGGGTGCTCGGGACGTGGGGGCGTGGCGCACCGTGTCGTCTTCGGCCGTGGCCTCGGACGCCTGGCGGGCCGCCGGTCCGGTGGGGGCCAGGGATGGCCGCGCGCCGCTTGATCGTGTCCCGAGCGCCAGCTCCCCGGAACTCCGGGGTGATCGCGCTTCGCTGGGTGGTGCCCCGGGCGCCCGGTGGGTGCCGCAGGTGGTTCGCTGTGGCGCGTTCGGTGTCCCGGGGCCTGGTGCGCGCCAGACCGCCGGGGGCGGTGGTTCACGGGGTTCCGCCCTGTACGGGGCGATCGGTGGCCCGGTGCATGGGGGCCGCCGCCGTTGCCCGGACGCCGCGCGTGCGGCGCCGGGCGTGGCGGCCCGTTGGTTCACCGCTCGTCGCCCGGTGCCGGATCCGTGCCCGGCGGCGTGCCGTACTCGTCCTGATCGGCCGCATGGCCGGGGTCGTGCGGCGCCTCCTGGCCCTGGGGCTGCGGCGCATCCCAGGATGGCGCCTGCGCTGGGCTCTGCTGCTGCGCCTGAGGCGGGCTCTGGGTGGAGCCCTGCGGCGTTCCCTGGGGCGGAGCCGGGTGTGGGTACTGCGGCTGGCCCTGGGGTGGGCCTTCGTACGGGCTCTGGGGCTGGCTCGGGTGGGGTGATTGCCGCGGGCCTTGGGGTGGGGCTTGCCACGGACCTTGGGTTGAGCCTTGGGGTGGGGCTTGCCGTGGGCCTTGTGGTGGGGCTTGCCAGGGGCCTTGGGGTGGGCCCTGGTGTTGGGGGTAGCCAGGGGGGCCCGCGTAGGCGGGGTGGTGGGGTGGGGCGTACGGCGGGCGTGGGGGGTCGGTGCGGATGACGATGGTTTCGCCGAACTTGTCGTGCAGGCACTGGTGGAGGGGCTTGTCGTTGAACCACCAGATCGCGTCTACCAGGCCGAACAGGGAGCCTACGAAGGGGACTATGGCGGCGCCGGGGTAGGCGAGGGCGCGCTTGGCGGCCATCGTGCCGGTGATCCTCGAGCGGTCGGTGGCGTGGACGACCTTCAGGCGCATGATGCGCTTGCCGATGGTCATGCCCCACTTGCCGTGGCACAGCCAGTCGTAGCCGAAGCCGATGAGGTTCACCGCGGCGGCGATGCCGAAGCTCATGCCGAATATGGCGAGCGGCGAGATGAACATCGGGACATGCGGCTGCTGGCCGGTCCCATACTGCATGGACTTGTCGATCGCGTCGAACATCCGGCTGAACATCCACGCGAAGTAGGCGATGTACACCGGCGACGCGAGCAGCGAGATGGCGAAGCCGTCGATGATGCGCGCGACGAGGCGCTGCCACCACTCGGCGATCGTCGGGTCGGTCGCCGGCTCCATCGGGACCGGCCGGGGCGGGCCGGGATGTTGGTACGTCACGACGTCAATCCTGACGTAGCCGCACAACCCGACGCGCCCGGACGGGCAAACCGGTCAGTACTGCTGGCCGCCGTACTGCTGCCCGTAACCCTGCTGGCCGTAACCCGGCTGCTGGCCGTAGCCCTGCTGCTGCCCGTAGCCCTGCTGCTGCTGGCCGTAGCCGTACTGCGGCTGCTGGCCGTATCCGGGCATGCCGCCGGCGCCGGGGAGGTCGGTCTTGATGACCACCGTGCGCGCGGCCTTGTCGTGGATGGCCTGCTGGAGCGGCTTGTCCCACAGGGGCCAGAGGCCGTCGAGGAGGCTGGCGATGCCGCAGGTGATGCCGCCGACGACGCCGGTCAGTACGGGGTAGAACGCCGCGCGCTTGGCCGCCTCGCCGCTGGTCAGCGGCTGCCGGGTGTCGGCGTTGACCGGCTGGATCTTCATCGCCATCTTGCCGAACGTCTGCCCCTTGGACTTCAGCATCAGCCATTCGTAGAGGAACGGCAGCGCCAGGAAGCAAACGATGTACAGCACGATATT
>DASXYG010000056.1:0-1713 GCA_036502625.1 Streptosporangiaceae bacterium | reverse complement strand
CAGCACGCATCCCATGCAGACCCCGGTCCCGCACGCCATCGGCACGTCCACCGACGCCTGCACCGGGATGTCGTACCGGCCGGCGATCGCCGCGACCTCCCGCAGGACCGGGACGGGCGCGCACGCGTAGATCACGTCGGTACGCGCCTCGCGGATGATCTGCTCCATCAGCCCGGTCACCGCGCCGCGCGCGCCGAACGACCCGTCGGTGGTCGCGACGGCCGCGCTGCGCCCGTTCCGCCGGGCGGTCAGCGCGCCGAACACCCGGTCCGCGCTGTCGCCGCCGAGCAGGTAGTCGATGCTGCAGCCGCGTTCCCGCAGCCGCGCCGCCAGGCCGAACAGCGGCGCGCTGCCGTAGCCGACGCCGATCAGCAGGCAGCTCGACGGATCCCGGGGAATGGGGAAGGGCCGGCCCAGCGGCCCGACCGTGTCGAGCGTGTCCCGGGCGCGCAGCGACGCCAGCCAGCGCGTACCCGGCCCGCGGGCCTCGAACACGATCTCCACCGTGCCGCCGTGATCCGGGCGCACGTCATGGACCGCGAAGGCCCGCCGTCCGAGCATGGACGTCTCCGGGCCGCCGACCGCGATCGTGACGAACTGGCCCGGCCGGAACTTGGTCGCGATGGCCGGCGCGACGAGGGTCAGCGCGTGGTAGGCGTCGACCCGCCGCAGGGTCAGCACGGTTCCCTTGATCTGAACCGGCATCAGTTTTCACCAGGGGGCGCGACCCCCCTGATCTGGGCGGCGTGCTCTTGCAGCGACCGCACGCCGACCTCGCCGCGGATGATGGCCTCGATGCCGTGCACGGCGGCGGCGAGCCCCGCGGCCGTGGTGACGCAGGGGATGCCGCGGCGGACCGCGGCGGTGCGGATCTCGTAGCCGTCGAGGCGCGGCCCGGACTGCCCTGGGCTGCCGAACGGCGTATTCACGATCAGGTCCACCTCACCGGCGAGTATGCGTGTCACCACGGTCGGCTCGCCGTCAGGTCCGGGTCCGTCACCGTGCTTTCGCACGATCTTGGCACGAACCCCGTTACGGCGCAGCACCTCCGCGGTTCCCTCGGTCGCCCAGATCTCGAAACCCAGGTCGGCCAGGCGCTTGACCGGGAAGATCATCGACCGCTTGTCCCGGTTGGCGACCGAGACGAACGCCCGTCCCTTGACCGGCAGCGACCCGTACACTGCCGCCTGGGCTTTCGCGTACGCGGTGCCGAACGCCGAGTCGATGCCCATCACCTCGCCGGTGGAGCGCATCTCCGGGCCGAGCACGGTGTCCACGCCCTGCCCGGCCAGATCGCGGAAGCGCCCGAACGGCAGCACGGCTTCCTTGACCGCCACCGGCGCGTCGAGCGGCAGCTGGCCGCCGTCCCCGGCGGCCCGCAGCATCCCCTCCGCGCGCAGTGCGGCGACGGTGGCGCCGAGCATGATCCGGGCCGCCGCCTTGGCCAGCGGCACCGCCGTGGCCTTGGACACGAACGGGACCGTGCGCGACGCCCGCGGGTTGGCCTCGAGCACGTACAGCACTCCCCCGGCCAGCGCGTACTGCACGTTGAGGAGGCCGCGGACGCCCACTCCGGCGGCGATCGCCTCGGTGGCCGCGCGGATCTGCACGATGTCGCTGCGCCCGAGGGTGATCGGCGGCAGCGCGCAGGCGGAGTCGCCGGAGTGGATGCCCGCCTCCTCGATGTGCTCCATGACCCCGCCGAGGTAGAGC